>CABQAQ010000001.1 GCA_902462155.1 uncultured bacterium
ATAACTTAGTTTTTAAAATTTGACAATCATTATTTTAATTTTGGATTAATTTCTTAAATAAGATATAAACATAGAATGACAAAAAACTATTTTTATTAAAGTTATCGAAATCTGAATTTAGAAGTAGTTGTACCTAAACTAAAAAGATATACTATTATATAAAACAAGAAATGTATGAAAATAATAAGTAAGTATGCTAAAAAAAATTATGTTAATTAGGCTTTATTTAAAAGGCACTATGTATTTATTTATCAACATACTATGTCAACTTGTTATAGAAAATAATACACCGCTTGATAAAATACAATAAAAATATATAGTCGATTTAATAGTAAAGTGGGTAACTTTACAAATTAATTCTTAGTATCTATAATATAATTGCAAAATTTATTAAATACAAATAAAAGTAATAGTTTTTTAACAAGAAAGCGGTTCTGCATGAAGAGTTTTTTATTAATTCCATTAGTTATTATTTTATCTTTATATATTATTCAAGCTTTAGAATTGAACAATTATTATAGATTTTTTAAATTTATAAATGGTGATATAACTAACGATTAGTAATTCTGTTGAATTTATATTGAGAATCTAAAATTATGTATGGATATTATTAAGGTTATAAAAGACTTTAAGGCTTCTAGATATTAAATAACTTTTGGATATATTTATTACTTCCTTAGTCTACTTTTTAAAAATTATGAAGACTATTATAAAAATATATAATTTTTAACTTTGCTAAAAGCTTACTTAAATAGTTAAGTTTATGGTAAACTAAAACGTAGAGTGATGTTAAAATTAGTGTTTGTTGGAATTAAGAAATGACAAAAGAGAATATAGTTGGTAAAAAATATTTGATAATAAAGCAAAGTTCATTAGGAGATATTATTCATGTAATGCCTGTTTTATCAGCAATAAAAGAAGAAAATCCTGATAATTTTATAGGTTTTGTAGTAGCGGATAAATTTCAAGACGTTGTAAAAAATCATCCATTGATTGATAAATTATATATCGTTCCAAGAAATAAATTTAAATTATCTAAAATAAAAATAGATGTTTTCTTTGAGTATATTAAGATAATGCTAGAAATATTTAAACAAAAATATGATATAGCGATAGATTTACAAGGAATATTAAAAAGTGCAATAATGTTGGCAGCTAGTTGTTCAAAAAGGCGAGTAATGAAAGAAACAGCTAGAGAGTACAGTTGGATTTTTGCAAATGAACTGATACCTATAAATTATTATAGGAATGAAGATAAACAAGCTCCTTTAGATCATTTAAGGACGTTAGAATATGTAGGAATAAAATACAAAGAAGTAAAATGTGTTTTGCCGGAATCAACAATAGAATCAAAAGCAAAAGTTGATGAGTTATTGAAAACTATAGAAAAAAACAAACCTATTATTATTTTATCACCTGCTACAACTTGGATAAATAAACATTGGAATGAAAATTATTGGAGCGAGCTTTTAAATAGACTTACTTTTGCAAATGTAATTTTTACAGGAACAAATCAAGATAAAGGGCTTATAGATAGAATAATAAATGGTTCAACAAATAAAAATGTAATAGATATTTCAGGTAAAACAAACATTAATCAACTATTAGAAGTTTTTAGAAGAGCAAATTTAGTGATATCTCCTGATTCAGGAAGTGCTCATTTGGCGTGGGGGGCCTCAAAACCAGCTGTTTTTGTTATATGTTGTGCAACTCCACCATATATATATAAACCTATAGGAGAAAAACATAAAGCCTTCCCTCAAGGTGAAGGTGCTTGTGTTTACTGCTTTAAAAGAGATTGTCCGAAAAAAGAGGATAGATATATTTGTTGTAGCCAAGTAAAACCAGAAGAAGTTTATAAAGAAATATGTCATACATTAAATATCGATTAGTTGATTGAAGTGAGTTAAAATAAAAAATAAAAAACTCTTGCAAAAAAAAAATCAGTATATTATAATTAAATACATAAGAATTATATTATTCTTTAAGGGAGCGTAGCTCAGTTGGTTAGAGCGCTTGCCTGTCACGCAAGAGGTCGCGAGTTCGAGCCTCGTCGTTCCCGCCATTTAAATTAAGAGCCTTTTTGCAGGCTCTTTTTTAGTCCCTGATTGAGTTTCAGCAAGTTCAAAACTACCATTTTGAGAACGACCTAGTCTATTCATATCTATTATGTTATAGAATACTTGATACACAAGGTTTATTTATATTTTTGCCTGAAGCAATAAAGTTCAAACTGATTACTTTTTGAATAGTTTTTTATTCTTTAACTTCAAATTTAAAAGCATAAGTTATAATTATTTGTAAAGATTTTAAAATAGGTATATTTTAATTATATAGATTATTTATTTTTTTGAGATCAAAAATTTTTGTTTAGAATAATGTAAGAATTGGTTTCAAATTCCACCTTTACAAATAAAATTAACTGTTAAACGAAGTCAAAAAGAAAGTGTCTTTGTGATTTACTCATTAATTTACATATTTTTTAGAAGAAAAATTTGACTAGGTAATTATTTATTCTCTAGAGATAACTTTAATTGTCAATTTCGAAAAAATAAGGACTTTAACTTTCTGAAAAATTTGTCATAATAAAAATATAATTTAGATATGATTAATTATTAAAGAGAATAGAGGTTCAATAAATAATTAAGTAATTAATGCATAAAAGGAATAAAAATTAAAGAATATTTTTAACCAGAACAAATATGGATAGTTCGAAAAAATAGACTTTGGAAATTTAAAATCCTAGTATAGAAAAAGTTATGGACTTTTATAATAATCAAGTTGGACAAGAAATGGAATAACATCTAATAATATTTTTATTTTATGTTACCATATTAAAAATGAGGAAATATAACTGTCATTATTAGGGCTAACTATTATAGGATTTTTTATAGGCTTAATAATAATAGCACTCGGTGGAGGTGTTGGAGGCTTTTATGTAGGAGTATTGACGGCATTGTTTAATGTGCCACCGGCAATAGCTCCATCAACATCACTTGCAACAATTATTCCAACAACAACAGTTGGTATGATTGGACATTGGAAAGCGGGTAATGTAAATTTTAAACTTGGTTCTATAATGATGATTAGCGCAATTATCGGTACTATATTAGGCTAATTATGTTCGGATTATATTCCTGAAACATATTACAATAAAATAACAGGTATATTGTTGTTAATTTTAAGTATACAGATGTTGGTAGTATTTTTAAAGAAAAAAATGAATGATAAACAACAAGAAAAGAAAATATACAAAAAATCAGACTTTTTTAAAGCAGTTTTTTACTGGGTTTTGGGTGGATTTTTCTCAGGATTAGTAGGAATTAGTGGTACAACTCCTATTGTCACAGGATTAATTATTCTTGGCTGTGATGTACTTTCTGTTGTTGGAACTTCTGTTTTTGTACTTGTTGGAATTTCTATAGTTGGATTTTTAATTCATTTAGGACTTGGTAATGTTAGTTGGAAATTAGTATTTATGCTTATCTTAGGAACTTCAATCGGAGCATTAATAGCACCTTATATATTATCAAAATTAAATAGAGATACCGTTGAAAAAGTTTTGCCTCCGATAATTATAATTTTTACATTCATTATGGGGTATATAATTGTTTTAAAATAATATAAAAGTCGTTTAGTTTTGACAAGTTACTATTCTTATTTTAGTAATTAATATTTTGCATTTATAACAAAAAAAGAAAAGTATTTTTCATAATAAATAATTGAAACGCACAAAAGCCAAAAAGAAGGATTCTATAAAATTATTCTTTTTATCTAATGATAATTTCTTTTACCTTGCAATTATTTTAGAAACCTCTTATACAACGTTATTAAAACTATTAAATGTGTTTTTGTTTTACTTCTCTCAATTGGATTTTTCATTTGCTCTAAAGACTATGAAATTAAAATGATTTATGTTATTTGTAAGTGGCTTTGGATTATTATTAATTAGTATAATATGGATATTTATTATTTTTACACGACTCCATAAGTATTTTAAAAATAGTAGCTATTTTATTGATTGTAATTGAAACAGTTAGTTTAAATTGCTAATTAATAATTGATATAAAACAGCCCAAAATTTTTGTATGAGTTATTCAAATTTTGTATTTACAAGAGTGGTGAAATTTTTATAAATTTATGTTATCTTCAAAAATAGAGGATATTTATTATGGAAGAAATAAGAATTGATATTAGAAATCAAACTTCTGACAGGATTGAAGAAGTAAAAAGGAGTTCTGAGTTATGTTTTAAAATTGGCCAGACAATGCCTACAAGCATTGAGTGTAAAGAACTTATTGATGAACTTTTTAACCATACATTAGGAGAAGGTACAAAAATAAATCCTCCAATTTATGTGATTTTAGCAAATAAAGTTAAAATAGGAAGAAATGTTGTAATAATGAATGGTTTTCAATGCATGTCAGCAGGCGGATTGACAATTGATGATGATACAATGATTTCTTTAAATTGTACAATAGCAACAAACAATCATGATCTTTATGAAAGAAATATTATTACCTGCAAACCTGTGCATATAAAAAGGAATGTTTGGATAGGTGTGAATGTAACTATCTTGCCTGGAGTTACTATTGGAGAAAATGCAGTTGTAGGGGCAGGCGCTGTGGTAACAAAAGATGTTCCTGATAATACAATAGTTGTCGGTAACCCTGCAAAAGTTATTAAATATTTGGATGCTGAGAAATTTAAAAATTCTTAAATTTTTTTAATGTTGCTTTTAAGTTTTATATTTATATTATTTAATGATTTTATATAAAGTAAAAAAATAGCATATTTGAAAAAGAAATAAAATTTATCTTTATATGTAAAAAATATAAATGTTATAATAAAATCAAATTTTTAAGATATAGGTACAAACAATATGCAAATTTTAGGAGTTTAGACTTTGTATATTTTATGATAAGAATAATATTAGGTATTATTTTAAAAATATTTATGATAAAATAAATAAAAGGAGAAGTAGTCGGATGATCGCTTTAATAGATTAAATATTAAAGAGGAAAGTCCGGGCACTTAAGGGTAGGTCGCTAGATAACGTCTAGTATAAGAAATTATGAGGAAAGTGCCACAGAAAAGTAAACAGCCTTTTTATTTTAATAATTAAAACAAGAAGGCAAAGGTGCAACTGTGAGGTAAGAGCTCACATAAATGTATCAAAAGATACATTTAGGTAAACCCCGACTGAGTGCAAGATTAGAAGTAGTCTTTAAAACTGACCCGGTTAAACTTCTAAAAATCGCTTGAAATTATTAGTAATAATAATTCTAGATAGATGATCATCTAAAACAGAACCCGGCTTATTGATTACTTCCTCCTTTTTATTTAATTTTGGATTAGTAAAAAATAATCTATTACCTGAAATAAAAAGCAAAATGATCCCGATAAGAAAATAATAAAAAATCATAGTTGAAAAAATTTTTTCTTAACTATGACTTTTTATATAATATAACTTTTGATTAATAAGAATATTTAATCAAATTTAATTATGACTTGTACGTATATCATACTTAATTAATAATTCTTTATAGAATTCAGTAACAATATTTAACTTCTTACCAAGCTCTAGAAGTAAATAAATTAATTTTCTATCCTCATCAACAGTTTCACTTTGAGATAATTCCTTAATAATATGACCAATTTTATGATAAATTCTATTAAAGTAAATACTTTGAATCTCTGAAATATCAAGATTAAGCTCAAGAATATCAACAAATCTAAATAATTTCAAAATACCTTCTACACGTTGGATTTCTATATTGTTAGATAATTTAAACATTTTTTGCTGAATAATGTTAGAAAATATATCGCTGGCAAGTTTTTTATCAAGAGTTATACCAATTTTCTTAGATTCCTCATTGATATCAGAGGCTAATTGAATAGAATCATCATCAATATATTTTCCACAATCTTGGATAATAGAATTAAATTCTCGACTTAAATTATATTGAGCAGCTATTTTGAACTCATTAGGGATTGGTAAACCTAAAGACTGTAAGTTGTAAATGGAAGCTTTACTTTGATCATAAATATCTTGATACATAGAAGATAATTTGTTTAATTGAGACTTTAATAAACTACCAAGAGTTTTTCGTCTTTCTTCCATAAAGATATCTTTTAAAGTAAAATATTCTTTTCCAAAATTTTCATCTAACTGACGAATAGTTTCAGTAATAGGATACTCTATAAAAGATTTAGATAAAAGTTTTTGGATCTTATGATAATCAGCAGTATTTGAGAATTCCTTAATAGCACAATGGAAATCTCCCCCAGTATATTGTAGTAAAGCAAAAATAATATCAGATTTTTCAAGAGTAATATTTGATTTTACTTCTAGACGTCCAAAAACAAGATTTGTAAGTCCTTTAGAAATCTTTTTATAAGCTAATCTTTTTATAGAATAACAATAAATTTCAGTTTGATCTTCAAATTCTTCATAAAGTGATTTAATAGCCCATAAACTAGCTATTTGCTTTAAAGTAACAACAGAAGGTTTTACAAATTTTTCGTAAATGTCCTTTCCATTACCATTCTGAGGTATGTTACTTTTTGCTTGAGAAAGAATATTTAAAAATCCGAATTCAAAATCCTCTTCGTGAAAATCAGCAGCTATCTGCATAGCACGAGCTGCATACTTCATGATCTGAACAGTTTCTATACCGGATAATTCTGAGAAAAACCATCCGCAACTAGTATACATAAGCATAGCTTGTCTTTGCATTTCAAGTAGCTTTAATGCATTTACTTGTTGTTCGTCATTAAGATTTTTTATTAATACCTTATCTAAAAATTTCTTTATGTTATCTTCGGTTCTATCCAGAATTACATCTATATATTTATTTCGAGCATCCCAAACATCAAGAAAATATTTTTTACCCTCTTCTACATATATATCAATAAGCTTATCTCTCAAATAGTCTAAAGCCTCACGAAGTGGTTTTCTCCATTTTTGATTCCAACCTGGTTGACCTCCTGTTGAACAACCACAATCTTCTTTCCATCTGCCTACTCCATGGAAACAACTCCAAGAAGAACCTTGTTTTATTTCTACTTCATAGATTACTTGTGATTTCTCTAAAAATTCCGCATAATTTGTTAAAGTAAATCCTTCATCCTCTGCTTTTACTCTAAGTACATAGGCTAAAGCCATATCTCCAAATTTAGTATGATGTCCATAGCTCTCTCCGTCTGTAGCTATATTAATAAGTTGTTTAGATTCTTCTCTATGATATGATATACCTTCTTTAAGACGAGAAGTGAATTTATTCCCATCTTTTAATATATTATCAAAAGCTACAGAACGAGATATTGCTCCATCATAAAAGAATAAATCAATATATTTATCCGGATCTGATTTTATAAAATATCTATAAGGTCTAGCCGGATCAATATTACCCCAAGATACATCTTGATAATGTTCTTCACCTATTTTTCTTATACTATCAGCTTGGTATGGTGATAAAATAGTGAATTTTATACCATTATCTACAAGTACTTTTAATGTCTCATCATCGACAGCTGTTTCGGCTAACCACATACCTTCAGGCTTCCTTCCGAATCTATATTGGAAGTCTTTTATTCCCCATACAACTTGGGTAATCTTATCATTAAGATTAGCTAAAGGCATAATTATATGATTATATACCTGACCAATAGCATTACCATGGCCGGAAAATCTATGTCCACTTATTATATCTGCATTTATAATACGCTCATATGTATATGGGGCAAATTGTTCTAACCAAGACATTAATGTTGGACCAAAATTGAAACTCATCAAAGAATAATTATTTACAATATCTAAAATCCCATTTTTTTCGTCTACTATTTTAGATACTGAGTTTGGATTATAACATTCTTGATTTATTCGCTCATTCCAGTCGTGAAAAGGTAAAGCACTATCTTGAAGTTCTATAGCTTCAAGCCAAGGATTTTCTCTTGGGGGTTGGTAAAAATGACCGTGTATTGTTAAGTATACTTTTTTTTCTTCTTCCATTACTTACTCCGTAATATAAAACTTTATTATTTTTAATATTAATTTTAAATTTAGTAGCAACTATTTTTTAGTATCTTTTTAGGTGTTAACACAATAAGACAATCAGTTTCCACCCAAGGATCTCCTAATGCTGTTGAAAAAACATTACCATAAATTTCTATTTTATCTCCTGATTCCAGATCAATAAATTTTTCAGCTTCTTTTCTTTTTAAGAATATTTTCATTTCAGATAGAGGAACTGTATGATCAGTTACATCATCTCGTTTTATAAGAAAAGATATATAATCTTTTGAATCTTTAAATGCCGGTTTATAATCAAGTCCTAATGTAGAAAATTTATCAAATGTTGCATTTATTTTAATTTTTTTCCCCATATATGCTTTAGGATTATTCACTACATCTAAAGAGTTTACTTTTGTATATAATGATTTATTAATAGTACAAACAGGTTTTTTACTAACACTTGGTATAGTGCTTATTTTTTGATTTGCAGGTTTTGAGGTTGTACTTGCTGCATTACAATAGCTATTAGAATTTATAGAGCAAAATAATCCAAAAATAACAGATAATATTATTGCTGTTTTAGTTAGTTTTTTATTCATATTTAATCACCATCTTTCAAAAATATTTTACCATATATTTTTATCATAGTAAAACTAAAAAAAAAATAGTTAATAAGATAATTTATTTTATTATTAAATTGAGTATTAAATATCAATATCTTTCATCATATCAATTGTAGTTTGGATTGTAGATTCCATAGTAACACTATCAGTTGTTCTTTGTTGTAAGAAAGCATTAATTTTGGGAACCATTTCAATAGCCATATCAAGTTTAGGATTTGATCCTGGAGTATACATACCCACATCAATAAGATCTTTATTTTCTTGGTACAAGGCAAGAATTTTTCTCATTTTAGAAGCTGCAGCTTTATGTTCCGGAGAACATATAGCAGAAAACAATCTCGATACACTACCTAAAACATCTATAGCAGGATAATGATTACGTTCCGCTACTTTCCTTGATAAGAATACGTGGCCATCTACAATACCACGAACGGTATCTACTATAGGGTCATTAATATCATCACCTTCCATCAATACTGTATAAAATGCCGTAATAGATCCATTATTATTATTACCGGCTCGTTCTAGTACTTTTTGTAACCAAGAAAAAATAGAAGGTGGATAGCCTTTCATTGTTGGCGGTTCTCCAATAGATAAGCCTACCTCACGTCCTGCCATTGCACAACGGGTTACTGTATCTGTCATCAAGAATACTTTTTTACCTCTATCTCTATAATATTCACATACTGCTGTTGCTGTCATTAAGCATTTCATTCTTATTAATGGCGGTTGATCTCCTGTAGAACATACAAGTACTGATTTCTTCATACCTTCTTCGCCTAAAGCATCTTCTACAAATTCTTTTACCTCTCGTCCACGTTCTCCGATTAGGGCAACTACGTTTATATCCGCATCAGAATTCCTTGCTATCATACCTAAAAGTGTACTTTTACCTACTCCGGATCCTGCAAATAATCCCATACGTTGTCCGCAACCAAATGTCAAACAAGAATCTATTGCTCTTACTCCGGTTGAAAATTGTTCTTGTATTATTGGACGATCAAATGCTCCTGGAGGATCATTATCTATTTTCATCCACGTCGCTCCGGTTGTATCCATTGGAAATGTATCTATAGGTTCTCCTAATGGATTTATCAGCCTACCTAAAAGAAAATCTCCAACAGGAATTATTATTGGTTTACCTGTTGAGTAAACTAAACTCCCTTGGCCTATTCCTGCTCCATCAAATAATAACATTAATTGGGCTACTTCACCTTTAAATGCTACAACTTCTGCTGGAATCTGTTTCCCTTCATAATTTTCTACATAGCATAAATCACCTATTTTTAATCCTGGTAATTTTACCTCTACTGTCATACCTAATAATTTAGATACCGTTCCTTTAAATTTATACATTTCTAAATTCTGTACGGTTGTTTTTACCTTGTTTTTTAATTCTTGAACTTCTTCTCGTTTCATTTATTTTTTTCTTTTATTACTAAATTCAAAAACATACTTAAAGGGAAAAGTTAAATCTCTTAGTTCAGAGAATTATAAGACAAATTTGCCTTACTGACAATATTTTTATTTTTTTTCACCTTATCCATTATAATTTTATAATACTACAAATTTTCAAAAAATATTACAAAAAATCCCCTTCTTATTAAGAATGGGGAAGTTAATTATGCTCGAAGGGATTTGAACCCTTGACCTTCGGCTTCGGAAACCGATACTCTATCCATCTGAGCTACGAGCACTTACAGGTTTTTATAAACACGTATATATACTTTCCATTATAGTTCTGAAATCTTCTTCAGGCAATGTCGATATCGATTTTAACGCATTTGTTACTTTTGGATTGATTCTATCATACCATCTTCTTTGTTTATGAAATTTATATAATCCTAATACCCTATCTAATCCTATACTTAAATTAGGTTGATCTGCCTCTTTATAAACTGATTTCAATGATGATGCTACTGATTCTATTTGTTTTGCTATCTGTTCTTGGGATGATGCATCAAGTTGTTTTAGTATTTCTATAACTTCTGATATATTTTTATATTTATCATACCATCTATTATTATTCATATTAATACTTGACTCCTCAACCCATTTTATTTAAGTATAATTTACTTTCTATTTATTTGCAAATTGTAATTTAATACTATATTCTAAAGACTCTCTTTTGCTGTTTTTATATACTCTTTTATTAAGTTACTTGTTTTTTTATTATTTATTAAATTGAGATTCTCAAAGGCTATAAACATTTCTGAAAGTTTTAATATTTTTTGGTTAATAGTTTTAGTTTGATCCTCTAAATTTTCTAACTGCTCCTTTTTTTTCATACGGTCTTTTAATGTTTTTTGTTCATTTTTATCGGATAAATCTGTTTCTATTTCTTTTAATGCTTTTTTTACATCTTTTATTCTTTCTATATAGTTATTTATTTTTACTACTAATAAATTATTTTCTTCTTTTATTTCTTTTTTTATTTCTTTTATTTTTTCTAGATTTTTTTCAATTAATACTTTTATTTTTATTCCCTTTTCATCATAAGCACTTAAGTCTGATAAATTATTTCGTACCAACCTGATTTCCAGAGCAAGATTAATATATTCTTTAAAGATATTTTTAGTTTCGGTATCTAATTTATTGTATTTCTTTAAAATTCTCTCTAAATTTTTATCAGGCCTAATTTTATTTTTATTTAATTGGTTAAAAAATAAATTATACACTTTATTTTTATTTAATTTTACATTACTATTTAAAACCAGTACTTTTTTTATACTATATAGTATTTCTTGAATTATATTTTTATTTTTAACAATCATTTTTGAGGTTTTAAGGGCTCTAAATTTTATAATGCTTATTAGATAAAAATTCAGATAATGCAAGTACTCTAATTGCTTTACCAAAATTAATCTGTTTTTTATCGGATTATCAAGTTCATAGAAATTTTTTTTGATCTTCTTTTTTTCTATATTTGAATTATCTATACTTTTTTTAATATGTTTTTTACAAAAAAATTTAAATAAATTTAGCATATTCCCTACAAACTATTCTAATTATATTATACTTATAAAATATTTTTACTTTTATATAATATAATTATATGGAAGACAAATCAATGTCTTTAAAACAAATCAAGTACTTTTTTTGTTGTTTCAAATACTGTTTTATTATTATGTGGATTTACTAAAAATACTGAATCATTAATTTCTCTAGCTATGTTATATTGATGAGAAGGTATGAGCATTTGAGCTGAGTCATTTGTCCTGAAGTTATGTGTAATGGCATTACAGATAGAATATAAAAAATTTTCTTTAAGAATTTTTGGAGTATCTTTTTCTTCTCTGAATGAGTTAAGACTTTCAAAATTTTTATAATAATCAGGTCTGATTTCGTTTAAATTTGGTATGAAATGCTCTACAACTGTAAAAGGATTTCCATTCGAAATAATATTACTTGTTTCTGAATTTGTTATATTTTGTAAAGCTAAATTATTTTTACTATTATAATTTTGATAAATATGAATTACTGTAGCAATTTTACGAGTTTTAAATAAATTGCTGCTTGGATTGTTTATATAATAATTATCTATGTAATCACCTAAGTAATTAATATTTGAAAATATTTTGGATATTATTGATTTAAATTCTACTGAGCCTGATTGGAGGTCTTGTAATTCTTTTTTTAAGATATTAATATCCGGATATGGAAGTGCAAAATTATCTAATTTAACTGATTTCTTCTGTGCTTTTATAAAATTTTCTGCATTATCAAAATCACTTAGACATTCATCCAAACGCTTAATAGTATAAGCTTCTTCTATTACGTTAAATATTACACTTTCTGATTTGGCTTTATTTTCTTCTTCAATAAGTTTAAATACAGGTTTGTATTGATTCATATTTTTTTTAAATGGTATCTTTACTTTAAAGACATTGTTCGGATCTTTTGCTACATCTTGATTAGAATTTAGAGATCCAATTTTTAGATCAATATTTTTACCTGAAAATAAATTTTTAGAATCATTTAAAGAATCAAGGCATAATGCCGGATCTTTTTGGGGCGATAAACTAAATTTTATAATTAGATTTTTAGAACCATCTTCATTATTTTCTTCTTCTAAATTATTTAAAAAGTTAATAAATAATTCCGGATCATTAAAAATATAATCAATACTTGATAATAAATAACAATCTCCATAGAGATTTTGTTTGAAGCTTAAATCAATAGTTCCATCCTCTTTTTGTTTAAATAAAGAACTCATAAGATCTTTTGAAATATTAATAATTGTTCCTTCAGGATTTAATTTTGATTTTAATAAAGTTTTGGAAGTATCTATTTTACCATTTTGGTCTGTTACATCGTCAAAAGAGTACTCTGGAAATACTCTTGAATTATCATTTTGTTCGTTAAATCGATCTGCTCTTATTTCAGATAATTTTTTTCTTGTTAATGTTTTAGAGCTAATTAGATCAGATAATTTATTATCAACATCAAGAATAGGAGTTTCAGTAACAGGTTCACTAGAATAATCTTTAATACGTTTCTCTTGAAGCTGTTGATATTGAGTTTGGTAATCTAAAATTAAAGCATTTGAACTATTAATAAATGTACGTAGACCGTAAATATCATTTAAAATTTTAGAGCGTTGTTTAGGATCTTTTGTTGTATCCAATTCTTTTTTTAGTTGATCTAATTTTAAATTTAATGATTTTTGATCTTGTTTAAGCTCCATTTTTATTTCTTTATTTTTTGATCGAAGAGTATTAATATATGTATCTACATTGCTTTCTTTTATAATATTCATATATAAATTTATAATATTATCAGGATCTATTATATTTCGATATTGGTCAAGTTGATTTAAAACTGTTAGATCCTTTGTAGTTAAATTATTGTAATCTAGTGGATTTTTTTCAAGATCACTAATAATAGTCAAAATTTCGTTTTGGTGATTATTATTTTCTAGAGTAGCTTTAGAAGCTAACTCGTTTAATTTTGATTGAATTTGTTTTAGATAATTTTTAGTACGAAGATCTTCTGATTCTTGTTCGTCGGATATAAGTTTCTCGTATGGAGATTCTCGAAAGAGCTTTTTAGAAAAATTGGCATTATTGTAATGTAAATCTTTTGGTAATTCGTCTGGAAAAATAGTTTGTAAGTCTTTTAGAAATCTATCAGATACGTAATAATTTTCATCATCAAGTATTGTTGATAATTCATTATTTAGATCAATAATATGATTATTTGATTCCATTTTAGTATTAATGTCATTAATTTTGTTAGTTAGCTCGTTTAATGAGTATAATTTTTTTGACTTTTCTGGAATTTTTTCGAATTGTTCTTGTAAAAACTTTTTTATTTGTTTATTTTTATTTTCTAAAAACTCAAAAAGTATAGAATTATCGTTTTTATCCAAATGGTTTTGATTGCAATACAAAATGAATTCTTTTAAGATTCTTTTCTGAAATTTATTTTGATTAATTTCTATTAACTTTTTCTCTTTTTGATTTATAGGAAGCGTATATGGAATATCATTTATACTTAATATCTTATTATTAGAAGATGTATTATTAGTATTGGAATTTTTAATTTCGGTTAATGTTTCTGTATTATTGGTTAAATCTTGAGAGTAATTAGTTTTTGCTGCTTTGATAGGCCTATTTGTAATAGGCAAATTTGAATTATTAATATTTAAACTCATAGTATTGTTAACTCCGGTAATGTATATATATATTAAAACACGAATATGATATGGATTGATTTATATGCATTGAATATTAAAAAATGTAAATTAAAGTTAAATATATTGAAATAAAAAATAAATATGAGAAAATAAAATATAAAATAAAGAATAAAAATTGAGATGAAAAATGAAAGAAGAAAGAATTACTAAAGGGATAATATTAGCAGGTGGAGCAGGTACAAGATTATATCCGGCATCATTACCAATATCAAAGATTTTATTGCCGGTATATGATAAACCAATGATATACTATCCATTATCGACTTTAATGATGAGTGGAATAAAAGATATTCTAATAATATCAAATCCGAATGATATAGGTAATTTTCAGAAAGTATTATCAGACGGATCACATCTGGGAATAAATATAGAATATAAAATTCAAAAAGAACCAAAAGGTATAGCAGAGTCGTTTATAATAGCAGAAGATTTTATAAACGATAATAATGTAGCATTGATACTTGGTGATAATATATTTTATGGTGAAGGTTTTGATAAAAAATTAAGAAAAACTATAAATAGTAATATAGGAGCTACAGTATTTGGTTATGCAGTAAAGAATCCTGAAAATTTTGGAGTAGTAGAATTTAATGAGGAGAATAAAGTATTATCAATAGAAGAAAAGCCGAGAAAACCAAAATCAAAATATGCAGTCGTAGGTTTATATTTTTATGATAATAATGTTGTAGAATATGCAAAAAGATTAAAGCCCTCAGCAAGAAATGAGTTAGAAATAACAGATTTAAATAATTTATATTTAAAAGATAATAAATTGAATATAGAACTTTTAGAAAAAGGATTTGTATGGTTAGATACAGGTTCATTTGATACATTATTGCAAGCTAGTAACTTTGTACAATCAATGGAACTTAATTCTGGGAATAAAATAGGTTGTATTGAAGAAATAGCTATTAATAATGGATTTATAACAAAAGAAGAATTATTAAAGCGAATACATCCAAAAATGAAAAATGAGTACTATGATTACTTATTAGATTTACCTGAAGTAAAAGAATATAATTATGTAAAATAAATATAATGTTAGAATTAAGTATTATATGTTATGAATATAAATAAAATAAGGGCATTTACGTTAGTAGAGAGTTTAATAACTTTAGTAATACTTGGTCTGTTAATGGGTTTAACAATACCTGCATTGATGCAGGATATAAAAAAGAAAGAATTCAAGTCTAGATTGCAAGAGAGTATCTCAATAATATCAAATGCAATAAGGAATCAAGTGATATTAAGTGGATATAATATGGAGTCAATAAATAGTTTTGCAGATCTGGATAAAATGATGACAAAATATATAACAATAGTAGATATAATAGAAGGCAATATGCCTGAAGGATGTTTAAGGGGGTATAAAGTATATTCAGGTTCAGTATTTTATTATATGACAATGCCACCTTGTACAAATGAATCTCCTTGTAAAATGATGATAGATATAAATAATGCTAGTGATCCAAATAAATATTACAAGAAAGATAGTGGTAATATTTTAGGCGATAGATTTGACATACTTATCTATCCGGAGAGAATAGAGTATTCTGAAGATACGGTAGAATTTTTAATAAAATAAAGATATAATAAATATTGTAACGAAATATAAAAAGTATAGATAAAAGCAGACAATTTTCTTTAGAAAAAATACTTTATAAAGATATAAGAATAAAAATGAATGGCAGGTAGTGTGTGTATAGTGTATTTGGTGCTAGGAAAATTGAGTTAAATAATAATATAAACCAAGCAAATTATAGGTTAATGGAGATAAATCAAGAGTTGCAAGATTTGTCAATATATTCATCAAGCATAGCAGATGGACAGGTAACGCAAGAAGAATTAGCAAATGCACCTTCATCTATATTTAATTCGCTTGTGAATTTTATGAATAATGCAACAATGTCAGCATCTACTCAAGCTCAAGCTCTAGCTAGTCAAAGTGGAAATGTTCAGAATTTCCAAAATTTCTATCAACAAGTCATGAGTTCTTTTATAAAAACGGAAAATGCTAGAGTAGCAAATATAGAAAATGAGATATTAAAAGAAAAGTTAAGGTTAGAAACTCAGATAAAAGCTTGGGAACAAGAGAGCCAAGTTGTAAGTCAATCTGAAGAAAAAAATATCCAAAGGGCAGCACCTAAATATAGCTAAAATATATAATGATGAATGTAATAATTTGAAGTTTAATTTAAATATAGACAAAAAGATTACTTATTTATTAACAAAAATAAGTAATCTTTTTATTTAAATATGTATAAATATTTAGAATTATCTAAATATATAGTAGATAATAAAAATTCGTATTAATAAATGAAATAAAGAAAAAGCAGATCGTATAAAAGAAGTATTTTTTAATACTTTAGTTATATTTTGACTTGTTTATTGATATCATTATAAATAATACTACGAGGGAAAAAAGATGATATTAAAAGGTGGTATCAATAATATAGAAAATGGAATGACAGCAAGTTTAAGGGCAATGCACTTACAGACTGCGATATTATCAGTATATACACAAAATGCGATAGGTTTTGATAAAATAGGCTATCAGAGAAAAGAACCTGTTGTATCATCTTTTTCAGAGTATATAGGTACACATGGCTTATCAACAGCAGTAGATGATACAGTAGGAAGGATTACGCAAAGTAATAATCCTCTTGATTTAGCAATAACACAAAAAGGATACTTTCAATATTTAAGCAATGATGGTATTGAATTATCACGAGATGGAAGGTTAAAAGTAACAAAAGACGGTGAATTAGTATCATTAAATAACAATAAGATCTTGGGAACAGATGGTAATCCTATAAGATTACCAATAATGCCGGAAAAATTAGAAGATATATCAATAGATAAAAATGGGAAAGTAAATATATTTAGTCCAAAATATAATAGGAATATTTATGCAGGAACAGTGTCAGTAGTATCGCAAGATAATGTAGCAGTAGTAAATCCTGATATAAAGCAAGGTTATACAGAATATTCAAATGTTGCATTACAACAAGAATTTATGGGAGCATTACCATTAATAAAGAATTTTGATGCAAATAGACAAATGTTTTTAATAAATAGTAATAATTTATCAACAGCTATATCAAAATTAAGTCAGTAAAGATAAATTATTAGTTTAGGGAGAAATAAAAAATGACATATACATTACAAGGATTAATAAGAAGGAATTTGAATAATGCAACAGCTCAATTTGATAGATTAGGAACAATATCAACAAATTTTACAAATATAAATACAGTTGGATTTAAAAGTTCCAGTTTTGATCAGTTATTAAAACTGGACGGATCTATTGAAACATATACAAGAAGAGATGATTCAAAAGGCCAAATAAGAATAACAAATAATGATTTTGATATAGCAATTGATGGTTCCGGATTTATACCTGTTACATCAGAAACAGGAGAAGTTGCATATTCAAGAGACGGTTCATTGAAAATAGGTAAAGATGGTTATTTATTAACAACAGATGGTTGGATAGTAGGCGATGGAATAAAAATACCTGCAAATTACGAGTGTTTAAGAATAAAACAAGATGGAACAGTAGTAATGATAGGTGGGGAAGATAAGAATGAAGAAAAGTTAGGTAAAATTCCATTAGTCAGATTTGAAAATACCCAAGGTTTGATACAAGGAGATAGTAATAAATTTTATCAAACAGAAGATTCAGGAGAACCTATACTGATAAAAGACCACGAATCAATATGTCAAGGTTCATTAGAATCATCAAATACAGATATAAATGCAAATATAAATGAAGTTTTAAGATTAAATGCTTCGATGTTAGCAAGTTATAAACTTGTAAAAGTCGTAGATGATTTATATCAAAAATCTGTAAATTTAAGGCAATAATTTAAAATAATAAATAAAAATAAAATATTGGGGAAGTTAATATGAATAATTTAAATATAGATGGGATAAATAAAGTAAGTTCAATGATGGAACTTATAACAAAAAAACAAAAAGCCATAAGTACAAATTTAGCAAATATGGATACCCCAAACTATAAGAGGCAAGATGTTAGTTTTAGTCAATACTTAGGATCATTAAATAATCCACTAGAAACAAAATTATCAAAGGTTTTAGGACCGGCCCCAATTATGACAGAAACAGATGGAGCAAAGATTAATGCAGTAAATGAAATATTAGAGTTACAGAAAAATTCAATTTTATTTACGATGGCAACAAGAAATTTATCAAGTACAATTACGCAAATGAAGACAGTAATAAATGTAGGGAAATAGATAAAAGATAAATAAAAAGTGGAGGAGGGATAAACTATATGGGATTAATGAATTCAATGGATTTAGGCGCAAAGAGTCTAAATGTACATGGTAAGAGATTAGATATACACGCAAAGAATATAGCAAACATAGATACCCCGAATTATGTAAGGAAGATTCCTATATTGCAAGCGACAGAGGATATATCCTTTTCAAATGTATTAGGAATGATGAAGGATGAAACATTTAAATCAGGAGAGATTCCATTTATAGAGGGTGGAGTTGCAATGACCGGAGTAGTTGAGGATCCAACCTTAGGAGATAAAATTTATAAACCAGGTCATCCGGATGCCGATGAGAATGGTTATATAAGAGCTTCAAATGTAAATCCGATGGTAGACATGGCAGATGCAATGGTAGCCCAGAGAGCTTATGAAGCAAATTTGGCAGTAATAACAATTACAAAAGCAATGGCTCAAAGAGCTGTAGAAATAGGTAAATAAAAAATAGTCAATAAGTAGAAATAAAATAAATGTTTTCACCAAAAATTCAAAGTCTTATAAATACATCAGGAAAAGAAGCAGCGTTAAAAAGAGCGATGGCTTTAAATACGTATGTTAATTCTTATGCCCAAGCAGGTAATAAAGTCGAAGAGAAAATAGCACCACTTAACCAAAATATAACATTTGAAAATGTATTGAAAACGAGTAAGCCTCAGAAATTTAATACATTAAATATTCCATTTGGGCAAATTATTTCATCAAGTAAAAAAGGCATAAATGAAGTAAACGATAACCATCAAAGCTTAACTCCAATAAATAATATTAGTAATAATAGAGGTAGTAGAACAGAAATATTAAATATTATTTCAAAAGTTGCAGAAAAATATGACATTGATGAAAATTTAATTAAAGCAGTAATAAAACAAGAATCAGGTTTTAAAGCTGATGCGGTATCAAAAGCTGGAGCTTTAGGATTAATGCAGCTAATGCCTGCAACAGCAAAATATCTGGGAGTAAGTAATCCATTAAATCCAATAGAGAATATAGAAGGTGGAACAAAATATTTAAAATCAATGTTAGACAAATATAATGGGAATGTAATTTTAGCTTTAGCAGCATACAATGCAGGTCCTGGAAATGTCGATAAGTATAGTGGAGTTCCACCATTTAAAGAAACACAGAATTATGTAAAAAATATTTTAGCAAATTATTTATAATAAAAAGAAAAGGAAATAAAAAATATGTCATCAGGTAATTTTATGCCAAGGATAGATTTATTTGGTAGAATAGAAAGAGAGAAATTCAACTCTATAACATCAATCCCATCAAATTTATCAAGCATTGAGCAACCAGAAACAGTAAATTTTAAACAAGTATTTTCAAATGTAGTAGAGAATTTAAATAAAGAAACAAATGCACCGGATCAGATGTTATCGGAAGTAATGGCAGGTAATAGTACGTATGATATTCACGATGTAATGATAGCATTATCAAAAGCAGATATAGGAATCAATATAGCGACAACAGTAACGACAAAGGTGTTGCAATCATACGAAAAAATTACGCAAATACAACTTTAATATATCCTTGAACTTAAATTAATAGTATAATAAAATTGGGATAAAAGTCAGAGATAGGTAAAATAAATAAAAGCATATGAATCCAAAAGAACTTTTAAATAATAAACCATTTTTATATGCTCTAATAGGAGGAGCTATAATAGTGTTGCTTTTATTTGTAATACTTATAGCAGTGGTAGCAACAAAAGGTTCATCCGGCGGAAAAGATGCACCAAAAATAGAAAAAGAAAAAATAATAAAAGAGCCATTGGATTTATTACTAACCGAAGATCTAGGAAAAGCTATAGAGATACAAGCATTATTAGCAAGAGAAGGTATAAATGCACAAAGACGAGCTGACGGATCAAAATCTACAATATTTCTATCCGAGTATACAATGTCCCAAAGGGATAGAGCTTTGTTAGCAATAGTAAAAAGCGGATTAATGGATACAAATGTTGGTTTAGAAGTATTTGATAAGGGTGATTTTACATCAACAAAAGAAGATAAAAGAATAAGGTTGGCAAGAGCAATAAACGGAGAATTATCAAGATTAATAAGAAAGATTCCACCAATAGAAAATGCATCAGTATTTGTATCTATTCCGGAACAAACGATGTTTGCTTCATTAGCGAAGCCAATTACGGCTACTGTACAGGTTACTTTACCAAATGGAGATAAGTTAGATAAATCGAAAGTAAGAGCTATAACGAATTTACTTTTAGGTAGTATAACAGGCTTAACAAAAGAGAATATATCAATTACAGATACAAATGGTAATGTATATTCAACAATAGAGAGTTCTGATGATAGTCGTCTATCAAAAATAGAAGAAAATGATAGGTATATGCAAAGTAAAGTACAAGCACAATTAGACAGACTGATAGGAAAAGGTAAATATGTTGTAACAGTAAGTACTTCTATGATTGAAGCACCAATAGAGAAGCAAAGTATAATATATGATCCAAAAAGTAAGACATCAATAAGTGAACAGAGTTTTTCAGAAGGTTTAGGAGATGAGTCAAAAGATTCAAGTTCAGGAATTAATGCAGTAAGTCTTTATTTACCAAACGGTTTACCATCAAGTGACAGTAATGCAAGTCAGAATAGGAGTTATTCTCGAGTAGCAAGGGAAACACAATATGGCGTAAGTAAGACACAAGTCAATGAATATGTAAAACCAGGGGTAATAGAAGAAATATCAATAGCAGTAACAGTAGAAGAAGATGCAATACCTCCAACAATAAGTATAGATGAACTAAAACAATTAGTAGCAGATGCAGCCTCCCCGAAAGTAAAGGTGGAGAATGTGTCAATAGCATTTACAGATCCAAGTGAACCGTTTTTAGCAACAGAAAAGACAACAGCATTACCAATGCCGGATGAGTCTGGGAATCCTTGGTGGATAGCGATAGCAATTTTGATAGGTGGAATGATATTTGGGCATACATTTTTGACAGGACTTGTTACAAATGCAAATCAAAAGAGTGAGGCTGAATTAAGGAAATTACAAAAACAAGCATTAGAACAAGAGAAAAAATTAAAGAACTTTAATAATCAGACTTTAGAATTAACAAAACGTCAAGAAGAAATAGCTCAAGAAGCACAAAAAGCAGCCCAATTAGCAGCACAACAAGCTGTTCAACAGATACCGGGTGGTTCATCTTTGCCACAGGGTAATGATATAGATTCGCTTACGTTAGAATTGCAAGAAGCAGATGATGAGCAATTGGTAGAAACAATAAAAAGTTGGATTGAAAAATCATAAATAAAAGAAAATTTCTAAGGAAGATATATGACTATAATACAAAATCCTGAAGGAGAAAAATTTAATTATAAAGACTTTGCTAAAAATTTAGCTAGTGAAGCTAATAAAATGATTCCAAAAGATATATCTTTAGATGACGGTGATTTTATAATAGAGATTATAGGTAAATTTTGTGAGTTAGCAGGTGGAGGTATAGAAGATGATAAGGATCTGGAAGTAAATATTGAAACTGCAAAATTTATAATTCAAATAATAGGAGAGTGGACGTATCATAAATCTATAGATCTTACTCGTAGTAATGTACCATTAGAGCATAGGGAACCGATTTTACAAAAAATAGCGTTTGCTATTTTTGAAGTTATAAAACAAAGTGTTAAGAATCATGTAGAAAATCATGAGATTATTGAACTTGCAGATAAAGAAGTTCAGAAAACTTATAAAGAAGCTTTAGAAGCATTAAAAAATGAGAATATACTATCAGAGGATTTGGTAAAACAAGCACAGAGTCAATCTAATATAGATATAATGGCTCAAGAGAATTTGAAAAAGATGGAAGAAGAGCATAGAATGCAAGTCCGTTCATCAAAGTTTATAACTATAGCATTTCTTCTTAAAAAGCTTCCAAAATCGAAAATAGCATATATTTTAGACAATATGAATGAAAATGATGCGAAAGATCTTTTATATCTTCTTAATATCCCAAATTTTAATACTTTAGTTCAATATGATAATGTTATTAATCATTTACAAGAGATTAAAGTATCTATCCCACAAACAGATGAGGCAAAGCTTCATAAAATTAATAGAAAGTTATATAATTTATTAAAAGATATTGATAAAGCAAGTATAATAGAATTAATACAGGATGAAAGAAAAAACATAAAGCAATATGTCATAAACATTTTAGAACAAAAAGAAGCTAAGATACCGTTGATGATAGCAAATATAGTTTATGAGTATTTGGAATCAAAAGTAGCATCATGATAATAAAAAAGAAAATACAAAAGCCAAAAATAAAAAAACAGATAATAGAATCATTAGAAAACCAGAATCAGCCTGATGATATTAATAGTAATATATCAATGAATAGTGAGTCTGATATAGATAATAATGTTGATATAAAAGATGGTATAGTCGAAAAAAATAATAATCAAAGTGAAGATGATCAAGAATTATTCGATTCAAACAGCATGGAATTTATAGAACAAGATTTAATAGAAGATGAAACAGGCAAAGAATCAGATGAGAATAATAATCAAAGTTTTTTAGAAGATAAAACAGATGAAGAAGAAATATTCAGTGAAATAAATTTTGATAATATAAATTTTTCACAAAGAGAAGAGAGAAGACAAGGAGATAGAAGGAGAGGATACAGAAGAATAAATGAGCGTAATCTGGTATCAAGAGCGCAAGAAGAAGCAAATGAGTTAAGACTTCAAGCAAATAAAGAAGGTTATGATGAAGGATTCCAAAAAGGGTTAGACGAAGCGAGATCTAGTATAGAAGAATTAAACAAATCATTAATTGGCTTTATGGATGCAACAAATAGAATATATGATGAGGTATCAAATGATATTTTAGATATGTCAATAGAGATGGCAAAAAAGATAATAAAAAAAGAAGTTGAAACAGATAGGTCTGTATTATTATCAGTAATAAATGGAGTATTGCAAGATTTATCAAAAGAGGAATCAAGAGTAATATTATATGTATCACCTTTAGACTTGGCAGTAGCAAAGAATTCTGTGCCTGAGATTTTAGAGTCATCGCAATTAGAAGCAAAAATAAGTGTTATGAGTGATGAAAATGTTGACCAAGGGAGTGTAATCGTTAAAACAAATAATGGTATAGTAGATGCCTCTTTTAAGACCCAATTTAAGATACTTGAAGAAGCATTAAAACTTATGTAAAATTAAAATAGAAAGTTTTTGGAGAAGAATTTTTTGGCACAAGCACAGCAACAAGGAAAAGATCCAATAAGTGAAATATCATTAGCTATATTTGTGCTATTAATGATAGTTATTTTGATATGCGAATTACCCAATTGGCTTGTAAATTTTTTCATATGCTTTAATATAACGCTTGGAATAGTATTACTAATGATATCATTATATGTACAAAAGCCTCTTGAATTATCAACATTTCCATCAATCATACTTATAGGTACATTATTTAGGTTGGTATTAAGTATAGCTTCAACGAGATTGATATTAGCAAAAGGTGATGCCGGAGAAGTAGTAAGAGCATTTGGGACATTTGTAACCGGTGGGAATATGGTAGTTGGAGGAATAATATTCTTGATAATTACCGTAGTACAATTTATGGTAATAACAAAGGGTTCAGAGCGTATAGCAGAAGTATCAGCAAGATTTGCGTTAGATGCGATGCCTGGAAAACAAATGACCATTGATGCGGATTTTAATGCCGGTTTAATATCACCTGAAGAAGCGGTAAAACGTCGTGAGGATCTGACAAGAGAGTCTGCTTTATTTGGATCTATGGATGGTGCTATGAAATTTGTAAAAGGTGATACAATGGCTGGTATCATAATTACCGTAATTAACCTTGTTGGGGGATTAATTATAGGTGTATTAATGAACGGATTATCCCCAGCTGAGGCGGCAAATAAATATTGTATATTAACGATAGGTGATGGTTTATCCTCTCAGTTGCCATCTCTTTTAATGGCGATATCGTGTGGTATTGTAATGACACGATCAACATCAGCTAGTCCTAGTTTAGGTGGTGAAGTTGCATCTCAGATAATAAGTAAACCTTATAGTTTATTCTTTTCTTGTGGGTTTTTAATATTAATAGCTTTAACAAGTGGAGTAACCGGATTACCTTGGTATCCGTTTGTTGTATATAGTATAATTATAGCTATTGCGGGATTTTCTGTACTAGTCAATCAAGATGTTCAAGCACAGCTTGGTCAACTGGATGAAGTAAGAAAGAATATGCAAGATCTTGTAAATCCAAATAAGATGTATGAACGATTGGGTGTAGATGTTTTAAGTTTGCAAGTTGGTACAGATTTGCTAGTGATAGCAGATCCTGATCAAGAAGGTCAATTATTAGCAAAGATAGCAGCATTAAGACAAAGAATGACTGATGAACTTGGATTTATTATTCCCAATATAAGAATTATGGATTCATCAGCATTGAATCCAAATGAGTATTTGATATCAATTAGAGGCAATACCGTAGCTACAGGTATGGTATATCCAAAACATTTTATGGTAATAGCTGATCAATGGGCAGCAACAGGTGTGCCATTGCCGTCAAATGCTATACAGGGAGTTGATCCTACATATCAGACACCGGCTGTTTGGTTAAAACCTGAACAAGTAGGGCAAGTACAGAATATTGTAGCAGTAGACCCTACAGATGTTATTGTTACTCATTTACAAGAATCTGTTAGAAAATACGTAGATGAAGTTATGACAAAAACAGATGTATTAAAACTTATGGAGCTTGTAAAGAGTCAAGATCCGACATTGGTTAATGATCTGGTACCGGCTATAATATCTACAAGTGATTTAAGAAAAATCTTTGTAAATTTAATAAGAGAAAAAGTATCAATAAAGGATATAATTTTTATTTTTGAAAGATTATGTGATTATGCAAGATTTTCAAAGGAGCCGGATATATTATCGGAAAGATTAAGAGCCGCTTTAGGACGTCAGATTTGCTTATCTAATGCTGGAGAGGATAAGATACTTTATGCTATAACTTTATCATCAGAATGGGAAAAAACATTAGATGACAGTTGTCAGAGAACAGAGCTTGGAACAATGTTTTTATTGAACCCTATGCAAGTACAAGAATTGATAGAAGCTGTAGCAAGTACATTAATGAATGCACATCAAACTATAGGAAAGCAGCCTGTAATTTTATGTTCACCAAGGATACGATTACCATTATTTCAGATGTTAGAAAGGCATATACCTACAATTGTTGTAATTTCGTATTCTGAATTAATTACAGATATAAGGGTAGAGGCTGTAGATACTATAGGTGAAAATTTATCACAGGATTATAATTTTAGCTAAATAGTTTTAACAAATATATACTTACAAACTATTTAAATAGAATTTATAGTTTTTTATTATTATTACTTTTTTTAATATCCTGACTAGAATATAATAATATAAAATGTCTTTAATACACTTATAAAAATAAGTGCAAAAATAAAGTGTATAAATAATTAAAAATTACACATAAAATGTAATTGGAATATTTCGTATGTTTAAAGTAGAAAAGCCAGAAATGATAAATAAAACTTTTAGATTACCTCTAAAATTAATACAAAAAATGCAGGTAGTTGCACAAAATAAAGAGGTTTCTCTAAATAATTTAGTACAACAATGTTGTGAGTATGCACTAAAGAATTTAGATAAGGAGTAGTTTTTAAGATTTTTTATAGATATTAATATCTATAAAATTTCAAATAATATACATCTGTTTGGTGGGTGTAATAATGAGAAGATTTTATTACAATAGAGAATTAGCAGATGATATAAGAAAAAAAATAAAAAATCTAATAAAATACTTTAAGGATGTTGTAATGGAAAATATATCAATAAGTCCCTGTGTAAGAGAGCTTACAAAAAGAGAATTAGAAGTATTAGAATATGTAGTAATGGGTTTATCAAATAAAGAGGTTGCAGAAAAACTTGGGGTATCAAAAGATACAATAAGAGTTTATATGAATAAAATATATTTGAAATTAAATGTGAAGAATCGGATTCAAGCATCGTTATGGTTTTTAAAAAATAAATACGAATTTATAGAGCTTTCAAGTAATAAATAGGGTTGAAGAAATATTTTATTTAAATTAAAATAATAGTGAATTAAATCACGAAAAAGAAAAGGCAATGTAATGAATGAGTCTGGAAATAAGCTAGAAATTACAATATGTATGGGAAGTTCTTGTTTTGCAAGAGGGAATTCTGATAATTTGGAATTTTTAGAGAATTATATAAAAGAAAATAAATTGGAATCAAAAATAGAGCTTGTAGGTTCTCGATGTGAGGGCAAATGCGAAGATGGACCAAATATAATAATAAATGGGAAAGAGTATAAACAGGTTACAATAGAGAAGCTAAAGGTAATATTAGGAAATGGATAAATTATCACCGGTATATACATTAAAAAATGAGTGTCACGATTGCTATAAATGTGTAAGAGAATGCAATGTAAAGGCAATAAAAATAGAAAAAGGGCACGCATCAGTAATAAGTAGTAAATGTATAGCTTGTGGGAAATGTGTAAAAGCTTGTCCGGCTGGAGCCAAAAAAGTAAGGAATGATATAGAAAAAGTAAAGAATTTATTTATAGCCAAGCAAGATGTATATGTATCCTTAGCACCGAGTTGGGTTGGAGCTTTTGATTTATCACAGAGTAAAATTATAGGTGTACTAAAGAAGTTGGGATTTAAAGCTGTAAGTGAAACAGCATTAGGAGCACAAGAGGTATCAATACAGACAGCAAAAATATTAAGAGAAGATAAAGGGAATTTACATATATCAAGTGCTTGTCCGGTCGTTGCAAATTATATACAACTTTATAAGCCGGAGTATGCAGATTATATAACAAAAATAGCATCTCCGGCATTAACACATGCAAAAATGCTAAAGGAAATATACGGAGAAGATATAAAAGTTGTTTTTATAGGGCCTTGTATTGCTAAAAAGAATGAAAGTGACAGAAATCAAGAGTTGATAACTGCTGCTTTAACGTTTGAGGAATTAAAATTATGGATAAACGAAGAATTTATAGATATAACAAAGATACAAGAAAAAGAAGAAGATAAGTTTATACCACAGAGTGCTTACGAAGGTAGTTTATATCCTATAGAAGGTGGAATGAATGAAACAATAAAAAAGGTAGCTCCGGAATTAAAGGTAAGTTATTTAAATATTAGTTCGATAGAATCATTAGAGAATATTTTGAATGGATTAGATGTTGAAAATGATATAAAAGATAAAATTTTTATAGAAGCTTTAGGATGTGATGGTGGTTGTCTTAATGGTCCTTGTATATCAAAATCAAAAGGTGTATTACCAACAACTTCTTATATTATAGATAATTTAAAGGGAAGGGACCAGATACCCAAAGAGGCAAAAGTAGTTGTAGAAATGGAATATAAAGCTAAGGCTATAGAGAAAGAAGAATATCCGTTAGAAGATATTTTAAGGGCAATGAAAAAGATAGGAAAAACAAAAGAATCTGATGAGTTAAATTGTGGAGGATGTGGATATAAAACTTGTAGAGATTTGGCAAGAGCATTAATAGCAAATGAAGCAGAGCCTTCAATGTGCGTATCATATATGAGGAAAATAGCAATGCAGAAGGCTGCTGCAATGTTAAGATGTATGCCATCAGCAACTGTTATGGTAAATAGTGATTTAAAGATAGTGGAAACAAATAAAGCATTTTTAAAAATGTTTTGTCCTGAATTATTTGAAACATTAGGATCAAATCCTGAAGGCTTGGCAGGTGCTTTGATAGATAGAATAGTAGGTTTTGCGGAAGTATTTAAAGCAGCATTAAAGACAAGTCAGGATATACATAAAGAATGTTATTCATATAATAATAGATTATTTGATATAATAGCATTTACAATAGAAAAAAATGAGCTTGTAGGAGCAATAATTACAGATGTTACTGAAACATATATAAATAGAGAGAAAATAGCACATAAAGCACAAGAAGTAATAACGAAAAATATATCAATAGTACAAGAGATAGCCTGTCTTTTAGGTGAGCATATGGTAGAAACAGAATTATTATTAAATTCAATAGCACAAGGATATGATAGTGATGATCAATCAGAAAAGAATGAAAAATAGATAGGAATAAGAGGAAAAATATCGGAGAACAAAAAGATATATGTTTATAGATGTTGGATGCATACAACAAAAAAAATATGATCAGAATGCTTATGGAGATTATTTTTTAACAAAGAGATTACCGGAAGAGGAAAGATTAATAGGTGTTTTATCAGATGGTCTTGGAAGTGGAGTAAAAGCGAATATATTAGCTTGTATGACATCTGTTATGTTACTTAAGTTTATGGAGGCTCATAGAGATATAAAAAAAGCTTGTGAAGTTGTAATGAATTCTTTACCGGTGTGCCAAGTAAGAAAAATCAGTTACTCAACATTTTCTGCTATAGATTGTAATGATGATGGAATAGTAAAAATAGTAGAAGAAGGTAATCCAAAATTTTTATGGATGAGAAATGACACTATTATAGAGCCGGAGTATACAGTTATAACATCTAAAACATTTGAGAATAGGCACATGCATGTATATAAATTACAAGTTGAACTAGGTGATAGATTAATATTTTGTTCCGATGGTGTAACACAATCGGGTTTAGGTTGTAAAAAGTTAAGGCTAGGTTTAAGACGAGATGGATTAATAAAAATAGTTCAAGAAAAAATAAAAGAGAATGCTGATGTATCAAGTAGAGAACTAGCACATTATATAGTGCAACAAGCGTTGAATATAGAAGTAGATAGAAAAGCAAAAGATGATATATCAGCGTGTGTGTTTTATTTTAGAAAGCCAAGAGAAGCGTTAATATTTACAGGTCCACCATATAATTCAGAAAATGATAGAATTTATGCTAAAATGTTTAATAGATTCAAAGGTAAAAAAGCTATTTGTGGTGGTACAACAGCAAATCTTATATCAAGAGAATTGAATATTCCAATAAAAAGTGAAATAACTTTTGAATCAGGGAATTTACCCCCAATATCCCAGATGGAAGGTGTGGATTTAGTAACAGAAGGAATATTAACATTAACAAAAGCTTTAGAATATCTTGAATCCGATATGAGAAATTTGCCAAATGATTCGGCATATAAACTTGTAAATTTTTTACTTAATAATGATTGCATTAATTTTATGGTCGGCGCAAAATTAAATCAGGCACATTATGATCCGGCTTTACCGATTGAGATAGAAATAAGAAAAAATATTATAAGAAAAATGGCAAAAATTTTAGAAGATAAGTATGTAAAAAGAACAAAGATACAATTTATGTGAGGGCGATTTATATGAAGAAAATTACAGTCGAAATATGTTTAGGTACTACGTGTTTTGTAATGGGAGCATCTCAATTACAAAATCTAGTAGATATTTTACCTAAAAAATATGGTGAAAGAGTTTCTGTTACAGGTAAAACTTGTTTAGATCTATGTTCATCAAATGAACAATACTCTAAAGCTCCATATGTAAAGATAGATGATGAAATAATATCAGATGCTACAGTAGAGAAAGTTATGAATGTTGTAAACAGAAAGCTAAAAGGAAATGAAGATAAATAATCAAACTAATCATTTAAAAAAAGAAATATTAATAAGACTAATAAAAGCATTTAATGAAGAAGATTTTGCAAAGAGTGCAAGATTAATTCCATTAGATATGCGTCCTAAGGGTTGTGAAGTTCCGTATCGTTGTTGTGTTCACAAAGAGAGGGCTATAATTAAAGATAGAACCATTGCTAGTTTAGGTTTTTCTATTGAGGATGATGATGAGCGTATATCATTAAGTGAATATGCCAAGAAGAGTCTGGAAAGAGAAAAGCCTGATCAAAATGTATTAACAGTTTTGGAAGATGCTTGTAAAGGTTGTGAAAAAGGTAAGATTTTTGTAACAGATTTATGTCAGGGTTGTGTAGCACGACCTTGTGTTAATAGTTGTAATTTTGGAGCAATCAGCATTATTGATGGTAAATCTGTAATAGATCAAACAAAATGTAAAAAATGTACAAAATGTGTAAATGAGTGTCCTTATGGTGCAATAGTTAAGGTAAAAGTTCCTTGTGAAGATAAATGTCCGGTAAATGCAATACAAAAGGATGAGTCAGGTCACGCTAAAATAGATTTTGAAAAATGTATAAGTTGTGGTAAATGTGTAGCAGCTTGTCCATTTGGAGCTGTACACGAAAAAAGTCAAATTATAGATGTATTGAAAAATATAAAATCAGGTAAAAAAGTAATAGCATTAATAGCTCCGGCAGTAGCTGGTCAATTACTTGGAAATATTTACCAATTAAGGACTGCTATAAAAAAATGTGGATTCTATGATGTTTTTGAAGTAGCTCAAGGTGCTGATATTACATCAATGAATGAGTCAGAGGATTTTCAAAAGCGTATTGTAGAAAATAAAGATTCATTTATGACAACATCTTGTTGTGCTGCTTACAATGAGCTTATAGAAAAACATTTACAAGAAATAAAACCTTTTGTATCCGATACAAAAACACCTTTATTTTATACAGCTCAACTGGTAAAAGAAAAATATCCAGACTCAATAACAGTATTTGTAAGTCCTTGTGTGGCAAAGAAAAAAGAAGGTATGAAAAATCCAAATGTTGATTATGTAATTAACTGTGAGGAATTAGGTGCTATGTTTGTTGCATTCCAGATAGAATTATCTGCTTGTGATGAGGAAAAATTTGCTTATGAGGCTTCGAAAGAAGGTAGAGAATTTGCCATTACAGGAGGTGTTGCTCAAGCTGTTATTGCTGCTTCAAAGGATAAAGGTAATCTTGTAAAAACTTTATGTATTAACGGGCTTAATAAGGATTCTATAAAAGCATTAAAACGATATGCTAAAAATGGAAAATGTGATGAAGATGCAAATTTAATAGAAGTAATGTCTTGTGAAGGCGGTTGTGTGGGTGGTAATGCTACTTTAAATACTTCTTTAAAAGCTGCTAAACGAATTAATGAATTCAATAAAGATGGAAAATCATTAGCAGATTTTTAAAACTTTTTTCATTAACAAATAAACAAAAGAGCTTTAGATTTATATCTAAAGCTCTTTAAATATTTTAATAAGCTTAAACAAACAAGCAAAATATAAAAAACTATGGTAATTGACTTAGCTGAAAAAATGACCACGCTTAGAATTAAGAGTAATATTATCAAAACAATATAACCTAGCAGGTCGTTTTGAACCTGATTTAGAAAATTCATCCAGTTCTTTTAAAAATAATGCGGATGTTATTTTTTTTCTAAAGTTACGTTTATCAAGAGTTTTACCCATAATTAATTCATAAGAATGCTGTAATTCTGTTAATGTAAATTTTGTAGGTAACAACTGAAAAGCTATCGGACAGAATTCTAAACGTTCTCGCATACGTTTCATAGAATATTCTATAATTTCTTTATGGTCGAAAGCCAGAGGTGGTAAAGCATCTACAGTATGCCATTGTACTTCGGTAATTTGAGTTGAATCTTCAAATGATAATTCTATATCATCTGATCTTATTAATGCAAAGTAAGCACAAGTAATTACCCTAGCATTAGGATGTCGTAATGGATCACCAAATGTATATAACTGTTCAAGATAGATATTCTGTACATTTGTTTTTTCTTTTAATATTCGTAATGCCGCATCATCTAAGTTTTCAGATAATTTTATAAAACCACCTGGAATAGCCCAACGTCCTCTAAAAGGCTCATTTGCACGTTTAATAAGCAATACTTTTAATTTATTATCTTTAATTGTAAATATTACAACGTCGGTTGTAACTTCATGTGTTTTCGTTACTGGATACATATTTATATTCTAATATAAATAAAAAGATATGCCAATACATTAAATTAAGTATGTATTGGCAAAATCTTTATTTTACTGTGTGTATGAAATCTAAAATTTATTGTGTTTTATTTTTTTGTTGTTGTGTTTGTTTAACTTGACTTATTAAAGGATCTGGATTTTTCTTTTGGTAATGATATTCGCTAATGATATTAGATACAAATTTTTTTGTTTCGGCAAAAGGTGGCATACCTTTATACTTACTTACATTACCAGGTCCCGCATTATAAGCTGCTAGGGCTAATTCCATTGAACCAAACTTTGAATACATCATTTGATAATATACAAGCCCTGCTTTTATATTTTCGCTTACATTCCAAGGATTAAATCCCATATTTTTTGCTGTTTGTGGCATTAACTGGAAGACTCCTACAGCACCGTAGGGACTTTTTGTTTCGTGTTTAAATCCGGATTCTAATTTTGCAATACTTAATCCAAGAGCTGGATCAATACCTAGATCCAAAGAATGCTTTACTATGTATTCTTTTACTGTTACTTTCGATACTTCAGCACTCTTGGCCGGTGTTTGTGGAACTATTAAACATAAAATAAAACACAATACGATTAGTTTCAGTAGCTTTCTAATCATCATCATAATAAATAACTCCTCTGCTCTTAACTGCTTTTGGACTGCTACTTATTATATTCTATAATAAACAAGATATTTTGCAACCTAGCCACTTATATAACTTCTATTTCAAGATAATAGGGTGTTTCCAAGGTGCTTTTGTAAATAACTATATTTTGGATATGTTATTTCCGGATTATTTTTTGCTGCTTTAATTTTGTCTTCTATTCTTACAAAAATTTCTGCTAATGACGGATCAAATTGGCTACCTGCACATTTCTTGATTTCTGCTATTGCTACACTATGATCTAATGCTTTTCTATAAGATCGGGTTGATGTCATTGCATCATACGTATCTGCTAGAGCTATTATTCTTGCTGATAATGGGATGTCTTCTCCTGATAAACCTAATGGGTAACCTTTTCCATCCCATCTTTCGTGGTGGGTTTTTAACCAATTTGAAATTATTGATAATTTTTTTATTCCATTTAGCATTTTCTCACCTTGTTCAGGATGTGATTTCATTATTGCAAATTCCTCATCCGTTAATTTTCCGGGTTTGCATAATATACTCTGTGGTATACCTATCTTGCCTATATCGTGTAATAATCCTGCTGTTTCTATTTCTTCCAGCATCTTCTCATCTAAATTAAGTTCTTTTGCTAATATTAAAGAATATAATGTTACTCTCATTGAATGACCGTGGGTATATGGATCTTTTGAATCTAATGCTGCTGATATTGATTTTAAAGTCTTATAAAATAATTCCCTTAAATCTTTTAACATTGCTTCATTTGAACTCGCTAAGTTATATTTACTTAGACCTGTATTTACTATAAATTTTAAATTATCCGGCTCAAATGGCTTTAATACATATTGATATAAACTACAAGAATTAATTGCCGAAATTATATCATTAGAATCTGAATACCCTGTTAATAATATTTTTACTATATTTGGAAATTGAGGTGTGATCTCTGTTAAAAATTGTACTCCGGTCTTTACAGGCATTATCTGATCTGACACTATAAGTGCAATATTATTTCCATATTTGTTTACCATGTCTATCGCTTCTTGACCATTTTTTGCTGTTAATGTATTAAATTCGTTTCTAAATGTTCTTATCAACAATTTAAGATTATTCTCTTCGTCATCTACTAGAAGTATTGTAGGTTTATTTATTGTATTATTTATTAAAAATAACCCATCTAAAGCTTTTTTTAAAGACGAATGTTCCGTAGTTTTATTTACAGTCATTTATTTTCTAATCCTTACACTATTATGCACTATTATAATGATATTATAATATAGTCTATAATATAAATACACTTATTTAGATGATTCTTATATCTCTTCTTGTATTTAATACAGCCCCATTTCTATTACCTTTTGTGCTATTCTTACTGTATTTAAAGCTGCTCCTATTCTTAAGTTATCAGCTACACAAAATAATGCTATTCCATTTTCAAATCCTATATCTTTTCTTATTCTTCCTACATATACAGGATTTTTTCCTTCACTTAATCTTGGAGTTGGGTATTCGTAATTCTCTGGATCGTCTACTACTTCTACTCCCCAAGCATTCTTCAATATTTCTCTTGCTTTTTCCGGACTTATTTCTTTTTCAAATTCTATTGATACTGCCTCAGAATGTCCAACTAAAACAGGTACTCTTACTGCTGTACAAGATATTTTTACATCCTCTCCCAAATGAAGAATTTTTCTTGTTTCATTTGTTACTTTCATTTCTTCTTTTGTATATCCGTTTTCACAAAAACTATCTATTTGTGGAATAACATTATATGCTATTGGTTTCTTAAAGGCTATATTTTCATAGGGTTCATTATTTTCAAAAGCTTTTGTACTCTCTACTAGTTCATTTATTGCTTTTAAGCCTGCACCTGATACTGCTTGATAGGTACTTACTATTAATCTTTTAATTTTTGCATAATCATCTAATGGCTTTAACACTAGCATTAATTGAGATGTTGAGCAATTTGGATTTGCTATTATTCCCTTATGTTTTTTCAAATCTTGATCATTTACTCCTACTATTACAAGAGGAACATCTTTTTCCATTCTGAAAGCACTTGAATTATCTATATATACACAACCTCTTTTTACTGCTTCTTTTGCTAAATTTAAACTTGTTGTTCCTCCGGCTGATGCTAATATTATATTTAATCCATCAAAACTTTCAGGCGTTGCTTCTATAACTGTATGCTTTTCTCCTTTGAATTCTATTTCTTTACCTGCACTTTTTGCACTTGCTAAAAATTTTATTTGATCATATTCGACATTATTTTCTATCAGAATATTTAATATCTCTCCACCTACTACTCCTGTTGCTCCTAATACGCCGATGTTTGGTTTTCTCATGCTTTTTTACCCCTATTCTTTTATATTTTATTATTTTACATTATATTCTCTAAACCGTAAATAAATTTATTATTTTTATAGACATATTCAATTGCAAGTTTTACACCTTTCATATAACATTCCCTGTCCATTGTATCGTGTCTTATTGTTAATATCTGACCATTTGATCCAAAGATAACTTCTTGAGATGCTATGTAGCCAGGCATTCTTACTGAATGAATATGTATATTTCCATTACTTATTCCGCCTCTTGAGCCTTTCAAAATCTCTTTCTCTTCGCAGTTATTTGTTTCAAAATCATCATTCTCTTCACTCATTAGTTTTGCTGTTTTTATTGCTGTTCCTGACGGGGCATCTTTTTTCTGATTATGGTGTAATTCTATTATTTCAGCATTGTCAAAGTATTTTGAAGCTTGTTTCGCAAACATCATCATTAATATAGCTCCGGTTGAAAAGTTTGGCGCTATTAAACAAGATGTATTATTCGCTTTTGATAATCCTTCTAAAATCTCTAATTGCTCCTCACTTAATCCTGTTGTACCTATTACTGGGCGTACTTTGTTTTTTAACATTATTTTTGCATTCTCAAATATTATTGATGGTTGAGTAAAATCCACTATAACATCAGGTTTATTCTTTTTTATTGAATCTTCTAAATCTGTTTCTATTTTTATTCCATTTTCTTTATTTAATACTATGCTACCTATATCTTCTCCAGCATTTAACATATCTATTGCACAGACTAATTCTAATTTATTAGGTTCATTGGCAACTGCTTTTATTACCTCTTTCCCCATCTTTCCTAAAGCACCTATAACTCCTACTTTTATCATTATTTCCTTCCTATTCTGTTTTCAATATTTTGTCTGTTTATTATTCCTTGCCTTATTTCTAGACCATCTACTCCAAGGTTGTTTAATACTTTCATTGCTATACAGTTTGGTTCTTCTATTATGGCTAAAAGAATATCTTCTGATCTTATTTTATCACAATCTCGTTTCTTTGCATTTTCATATCCTCTTTCCAAGATATTTTTTGCTCGTGTACTCAATTCTAGTTTCTCTTCGCTTATATAATGATTATTTGATCCGATAAGTTTTTCTACTTCGCTACGAGTATCTTTTATATTAACTCCAAGATCTCTTAATACTTTTGCACTTATTGTTGTACCTTCGGCTAAAATACCTATTAATAATAATTCTGAGCCTACTATATTCTGTCCGTATGTCATAGCTTCTTGCTTTGCTAATTTTAAAATCGTAAAAGTTTCATTCATTTGCTTTTCTATTGGTTTTAAAATGATGTTCTTTATTGATTCTTTATCTATATTAAGTTCTTCTATTATTTTATAAGCTATTCCCTTTTTGGTATTTAATAATCCGAGTATTATATGTTCAGGTCTGATTTTTGAATCACCTAGCTCTTTTGCTGTATCTAATGCCATTATCATTACTTTTAACGCATTTGGGGTAAATATTATCTGCTTTTTTTCAAACTCCTCTTTTCGGCTTGTTACTTCCGACAATTTTTGGTTGAATTTTTCTGCATCTAAACCAAGACTTTCTAAATCCTCTATTAATTTATCATTTTTATCTTCTAGTATTGATAATATTATCTGTTCTGTTCCAAGTATTTCGTAATCTGATGTTGATAATTTGGCTACAGCTTTTTTTAATACTTCTGAGATCTGGGCATTGTCAAAAATAGAATTAAAACTAGGATATAAGCTTTCTACTTTATCTTTTTGCTGGCCTTCCGGATGTATTATTCTATTCTTCGGTTTCTTTTTTAATATCTGGATTAAAGTTCTTTTATGCTTTTCTATATCAAAATCAAATCCGGATAGGATATCTTCTATTTGATTCTTTTTACTTGTTAATAAGGCTAAAAATATATGATCTGGTTTAACATAACTTTCACTTAGATTTTCTGCATATTTCAATGCTTGCTTTAATATATTCTTTGTTAGTATGCTAAACTTTATATACTCTACTTTTTTATTTTGTTGTTTTGATACTAACTTTGAACATATTGCTAATTTTAAATCAGGATAATTTATATTAGCTTGTTTTAATACTTTTGATGAATATGAAGAGGGTTGCTTTAAAAATCCTAATAATAAGTGTTCAGGATATATTTTTTTATGATGAAATGATATTGCTCCTATTTGAGAATCTACTACTACTTCAACAGCATTTTGAGTGAACTTTTCAAACAACTCTTTTTTCTCCATTTATTTACTTTTTTTACCTTTATACGATATCATTTATCTTTAAATATTTCAATTCTCCTACGATAAAATATTTACTATATTACTTTAGTTTTTGGCTTCTTTTACCATTTTTATCAATTCTGTTTTCCCATTTTTCTCTATAATTTCTTCTACCTCAGGACAAGAACGGAATATACTTTTTAATATTGGATAATCTGCTTCTTCTATTAGATGATTATTCTCGGCTGATTCAAGTGAATGAATATCTCCGTCTTTTACTACCATACATATCTTTCTTCCGCCTTCATATGGAATATAACAATAAAAATCACTTTCTTGTAAGTAGCTTTTTGCACTTTTGAATTTTGTACACCAATTTGAATGACTGTAATATCTCATCAAGTCTACTCTCCTTAGATAATTAGGATCATCTTTTGATGTTTTGGGTATTAATGTAAGAATTCCTGTCTCTTTTGACTGACTATCTGTTATTGGAAATATTGGTAATGTTGTATCGTAAATTTCTTCTAAAAATGCTCGTTTTAAGCATTGGGAAAATGTAGGTTTTCCTATTTTCATTCCAAGCATTTTCTTTATAGCTATTAAATCTTTTTTTGTGTTACTTCCTTCATTTTCTTTCTCTTCTATTATATTTGGAGGGGCTATTATTGTATAATTTAAAAATTTACATAATGCATTTTCAAAATTATTTATATTATGTTTAAATACTATAAAATTTTTATTTCTTAAACCCTTTATAATGCTTTGAGATATAGATATTTTTAATGCTTCTCTATCTATAATTAAATTATCGTCATTCATTACTGTTAAATAATCATTCTGTAATTTTATCAATTTTTTTATTCTTGCAGCTTGCTTTTTTATTTCATTGTCTTCTCCATTTTTTGACTCTATTTTTGATAATGTTTCTTTATTTTTTTCAAATTCTTCCGGTAGTTTATTTCTAAAATCCATTATTTGTTTTTCTATTATATCATTTGGATGATTATTTTCCTGATCGATATTTTTATTATTTACAAAAAAATTCTCCCATCTTGCGTGTTGTGTTGTATAAAACATATCATATCTATCTTCTGTTTCTGCTAAATTAATTTTTTTACCTGTTTCATTAAATAACACATCGCAATTCTTTTCTCTTTCCCAAAATCTTGCTAAATTCTTATGGAACATAGGCTCTATATTTTTTATTCGTTCGTTTAATCCCAGATGATTTAATTCTCCCCATAATGGCTGAATTGGCTTTAATAGTGGTGTTAATGGCGATCTTAAAGCTTTCTTTAATATTAGATTATTCATTCCAAAAGATACATAGCTTGCATAATTATTTAAATTTACTTTTGACTCGCTATTTTTATTCCCTATTATTTCAATCCTATTTTCGGATTCTTCTTTTTTGGTATAATTATTATTCAATAATCTTTTTTCTAATTTAACATTATTTATTATTCTGGCTGAACTGTTATTTGATTGTAAAATCATTCTCTATTCCTTTATATTTTTTATAATCCATTCTATTAAATTCCTAGAAAAATTTTTTTTGCCAACATACCTCTTATTTATAAATAAATTGTTACAATCTTGGTATTTCTTTTAAAAACTTTTCTAATCTCTTTTTGTAAGGATTTGTAAAAAATTCAATTATTTGCTAAAATAAATAGCAAATAATTATATGATTCTGCTTTATTACTATTGCCAATTCAAAAATTTTTTGAAAGAATATATCTGCTATGACTAAAAATTCTGTATCTGCTTTTAACCAGAATAAACTAAACCTAAATTTTTATGCTAATAATAACCCTAATAACGTAGAATTCCAAAAGGCTTTAGCTAAATGTGAAAATTATGTTAAACAAAATAATCTCGATACCGCTATTTTAGAATATAAAAAGTTAATCTCTATTTATCCCAATTTACCTCAACCTTATTTAGGTCTTGCTAAAACCTATAAATTAAAAAAGGAGCTTGATTATGCAGAAACAAACTTTAAAATTTATCTCGAAAAAAAACCAGATGATGTCGAAAGCATTGTTCTACTTGGTGAAGTCCTTAAAGAAAAAGGGAAATACTCACTTGCTAATGAGCAGTTTGAAAAAGCGCTTAAGCTAGATCCATATTCTGATTATGCCAGACGTAATCTGCTTGAATCTAATAATTATATTCTCTCTTCTTATTCTCTTGATCTTGGGTTAGATGATAAACTATCTTTCTCTAAGCAAAATCTTAAAAATGCTATTCAAATTGCTATTGACTATCTTCCTTCTGATTATACTAATGATTTACTCGATGTTACTGTTTCTTTATCTCATACAGACTCTTTAGGAGGAAGAAGTAATATTGCTCAATATGAGCATTCTAAACGAAAAATTACTATTTCTAAAGATTATACCTATGCCTCTCCAGAATTATTAGCGGCTTACCTTATTCATGAATTCGTTCACGCTAAGGATAATGATTCATATACCTCTATTGCTGAAGAACAAGATGCTTATAGAGCTTCAGCTATTTTTTGGAGCCGGCATTCTTCAAATATAAAAGATCCTGAAATGGATTATGTTGTTTCTTTATACTCTCAATCAGCTAAAGCTCTTGATCAAAAAGTTGCCGAAATCTATAAACTAAGAGATCCTTTTATTCCTGATACTTCTCCTTTTCATCCGCCCGATAAATCAAAAAAACTTTCTGCTTTTAAACTCTTTGATCTTTTCATTAAAAAAGACCATAATCTTAAAAACAACGACCAACTTACTTTAACTTCTTATCCTATTATTTTTTAATACTTATTGTTATATTGTTTAATTCACAATATTTTAAAAATATTATTTTATCATTGTTTATTTTTTCTTCTAAATTATTTATTCTGTACTTTTGAGCTAGTTCTATACCCTTATTGTACATCTCTATTGCTTCTTTTGCATAAACTTCTTTATTTTTGGAATTTTTTCTTTTTGTAAGTTCCTGATTAAATTTACCATATACTTGGTACAAATTTATTAGTGCTAAGTCAAGTTTATTCTCTTTTGCTAGTACTAATCCCTTTTCCAGATACATTTTTGATGACTCAAAATCACCTGTTTTTATATATATTTCTCCCAGTAATTTCTTATACATTATTATGAATAATGTATTATTTATTTTGACATTCTTTGCTATTTCTAATGCTTTTTGTGAGATCTCTAAGGCTTTTTTATATTCGTCTTCCTTCATTGCTATACTTGCGATTAAATACCAACATAATAAAGCTCCTGTTGATTCTTTCTTCTCTACAAAATATAGTAATTGTTCTTCTATAATTTTATTCGCTTTTATTAAATCCTCTTTTTTGTAATATACATAACCTAATAATGTTTTAAATATATTCTTATTACTTTCATCATTACAATTATTTGCAAATGTTACATATTCAAATAATTTCTCCATTATTTTCTCAAAATCTAGTAAAATAAGTCGATTTATTATTTCTATTACATTTATAAATGAAATAAACTTACTTTCTATATTATTATCGCTTGAATACTTTTCTATTGTCTTATTAAGTATCTTATTAGAATTAGATATATCTCCTCTTACTGTATACGCCATTGCTTTTGATAAATATATTTTTTCTATACAGTAATTCGTATATCCAAATACTTTGTCGGATTCTTCTTGAGGTGTTATATTGGATATTACCTTTTCGTATTCTTTAAAAAACTTTTCATTATCTACTATTGCCAAGGAACTTAATAAATAAATATTTGTTTCTAACCAACTATTGTATAATATTTCTAATTTTGTTTCATTCTCAAGGTGTTTATAAAGCTCATTTTCAATATTAAATATAATCTCATTCTGGCTTATATTTATAATCTCCTCATAGTTCCCCAGCTTAAATAAAGCATTTAATTTTTTTGATTTTATTAATCCTTTCTGTAGCTCTTGATTCACAGGAAGATTCTTTAATACCAGATCTACAGTTTCTATAGCACCCAGATAATTATTCGTTAAATTACAGCTTCTAAGTAAATAACCGGATAAGTCTATAAGATCAACTATATTATTTCTCTTATTTGCATAATCAACAACGTTTGATAAATAATTTATAGCACTTTCCGGATTAATATCATATAATATTTTACCAATATTTGTTTCAATTTTATTGATTATTTCTTCTTTATCTTCTACATCTAGATTATTTAATAGTTTTAAATATTGTTGTAATGAGATGATATAAATATTTATATCTCCAATTGATGCTGCTATTTTTGAATTCTCTTCCCAATAGTTTAAAGTATCTTGTAATGGTAAGCTATTCTGAGCTAATAATGTTACTATTGATATATTCGCAAATTTGAATTTTGTTCTATTCTCAAATATTTCTTTATTTAAAACTTCATAATGATCAGATTTTTTCGCCTCTTCATATATAATTTTCCATATAAATAAATTCTTAAAACTTATATTATCTGACTCTTTTATTATATATCCTTTACGTACTAAAAAATTAATAATTTGTTTAAAATCATCTTCTTCAATTCCAAGTAAATTACTTATTGTTTCTATATGAAATTTAAATCCGATTAATGATAATTTATATAAAATATCACTTATATAACTAAAGTCCCTATTTAAATATTCTAATCTAAGTTTTATTACTTTTTTTATAGTTAATGGAATCTCTATTTTTAATTTTTTATTGCAAGCTAGAAGATTATTCTCTTTATTAAGATAACCAATCTCCCAGAATAGCAAAATTATCTGTTCTATATAAGCATTTGATCCACTTGATTTTGCATATTCAAATATTTTTTCTTTTATTGTTGTATCTATTATATTACTTTGTGTTACTAAGGTATCAATGAATTTAGACGCTGAATTTTTACTTATTGTGTTTAAAAATATATTTTTATAATTCTCATCTTTTAGATTTTGGCAGTAAAAATAAGCTTGTAAATATTTCTCTTCAGGATATGAGATTAATATTTTAATATCACTTGTTAAAATATTTTCATTTATATATTTGTTTAAAAATTTAAATGAGCCTCCATCTATTAAGTTAAAATCATCGATTATAAATAATACTTTTTTATTTTCGATTATTTTATTGAAAATTTTTATTAAAAAATTTTCAGTGTGTATTCGATTAGATAAAATATCTTCAAATTTTGCTTTGTTTTCCGGATATAAAAATTCTAAAAGATCATTTTGGTTTATATCAATATCTTTAATATCCAAATTATTAAATGTTTTGTTTATTTTTTCTAAAATTAAGTTATTATTATTTTCAATAATAGATGGTAAATCAAAAAAGTTCAAAAGTAGATCTTGTATTAATCCATAGGTTGCTATCTGGGTAATTGATGATGCGGTTGCTTTTAAAATAATATATTCTGGATTATTGCTTTTAATTTCTTTTATTAGATGTTTTATTATTAAAGTTTTACCATCTCCATTTTGTGCATTTAATCCTATAACTTTAATATTATTATCAAAAATACTTTCAACAATAGTTTTTTTTGTATTTAATTGATCCAGTTTTTTTAGTTCATTAATGTATGTTGTTATAGCTTCTTCATTTTCATCAATGGATTTTTTATTGGCTATCGAAATCTTTCTGGCATTTTCTTTCGTATTAACATCTTGCTTAATATTCTCCTTAAGCTCTAACGTATGATTATCATTATCATTTTTATTGTCCAAGCTCGTTTGCGTAACACTATCAGTATTTTTTTGTTTTACGTTGATATGGTTATCTTGATTTTTTTCTATAGTAACATCTTCTTTTTTAGAAAATAATGTATGACATTTTCTACAACTTGTAGCAGTCGGTAAATTTGCACTATTACATTCAGGACAATATCTGATAAGAAGTTTATTACAATTAACACAAAATTCACTACCAAGATTATTAAGTGTTTTGCAATCAGGACAAATTAGCTTTAAACGTGTGTTACAATATGGACATTTAAATATATTATCATCTATATCTTTTTTACATCTAGGACAAATCATAATTCTTAAAAATTTTTCTGGTAATCTTAAATTTAAGGTTACCAGAAAAAAAATAAAATTAATAGAAGAAAAATATTTTTATATAATTACAAATTATCTTGATCTTCAAATCCAGGAGAACGAGTAGGTAAATTTTTATATCCGGGATTTGAAAATACGCTCTTCCTTATATATTTATCTGTATAATTTCCTTTCTGTAATAGTTTTTTTAATGTATTCTCTCGAGTTACTAAAGGATGTGGTTTATTTGCTTGGTTTGGATATTTATCTGATAGCTCGTTCCAGACTAAAGCTTCCATAGTCCAAGCATAAGTTTCTTCATTTAACGAATCAAGTTCATCTTGATGTAGTGCCTCGTGAGAAAGTAATGCTGCTAAAGCAATAGGTGGTGCATCTTGGTGTTTCTCGTTTATATATATATTTAATTTACCTGATTTCTTCCAACCTAAAGCATCGAAACTAGCATGTTGCTGGGATAACTCACTTAAATTCTTAAATTGTACTTTTATTGGCTTTCCGGTTAGATTCTTTCCAAGAATTGCATCGTGTGAATATTTACCTATTGTTGTTTTTAACAACTCTATTGAATAAATTAATTTCTCTTCCTTTGTTACACTTTTATACTGCTTTTTTAAAAAATCTAATTCTTCTTTTGATAAATTGTCGAAAAAACTTGATTCATCTTCTGATCTTTTTTCAAATACTTCTTTGTTTACTTCGCTGTTCTTATTATAAGTTGTAGAAACATCGTTATTCTTTTTAGCAGGGATTTTATTGGTATTATTTTTTGCAGAAACATTTATACCAGATAATGTAGTATTAACTAAAATACATAATACAGCTAAGATTGTAAAATTCTTTTTAAAATTCATAGGCTTAGACTCTTTCTATACTTATATGTCAATATTATTGCATATACTTATCCTAGTTGACAAATTTATTAGCCTATTTGATAGCCTAATTGGTTATTATAAGAATTCAATTAAAATCATATAACATCAGTATATCCAAAAAATAACTTTGTGTTATTTTTATGGTAAAAGAATAATTCTGCTCATAAGAGATATTTTTGGTTATTAGTAATTAGGAGATAAAAAATGGGATCCTATCTAACAAAAGTTAATGATTATCTTGTTCCATTAGATAATTTTATTTATTCTGATGAAAAAATTGAGGACAATATATCTAAAATAGCATCAATTGATATAGATGAAATAGCTATAGTTGATCATACCAATACTTATCAAGGGTCGGTAAAAAAGTCTGATATATTTGCTAATCCTCAGAAAGGCCTTACTTTTAATGATATTATTAAAAACTATAAAAAAACTGTAATTACTTATCCTAAATCAGCAGCAGATGATGCTATGGATGCTATGTATATAAGTAAAGCTACAAGTTTACCTGTGGTTAATAATCACATTGATAAAAAATTAATAGGGATTGTTAAATTAAGTGATCTTAGTAAAAGATATCAATATTTGTATGCTTAATATAGCACTTGGTTTCTCACAGTTGATTTTAACTTTGAAAGATTAATCTTTAAATATCAACTATCTAAATGATTTAAATTATTTGGATTAAAAATAAAATCAAAGAAAGTCTTATAAAATATTATAAAATTCAACTTCCAATATTTTGTTGGAATATATTATTAGGTTTAAAGATGAGTATTGATTTAGAAAATAATACATATAAAAATATACAGAAAATTTCAGATAGTGAACTTATTCAGTTATGGGAAATTTATTTAAAAGATAAATCAAATAAAAAAGTAAGAGATCAGTTAATATTACAATATATATATTTGACAAGATATGTAATCGGACGGATTAGAGTTAATTTACCACATACTTTTGCAATAGAAGATATTGTCAGCTATGGAGTTGAAGGTTTAATAGATGCTATTGAAAAATTTTCTCCTATTCGAGGTGCTAGATTTGAATCGTATGCTATTACTAGAATAAGAGGTAATATCATTGATAAAATAAGAGCTCAAGATTGGTTACCCAGACAGCAAAGAAAAAAATTAAAAGAAATTAATCAGGTAATAGAAAAATTTCGTCAAGAACAAGGTAGATTACCAAGTTCTGCAGAAATAGCTAAAGAAATGGATGTTGAAGTTGAAAAAATAGATGCTATTATGGCAGATAATCAAAGCATTAGCTCTATTTATGATAAACGTGGATCTTCTGAAGAAAGTCTTGAAGTTATTGATACTATAGAAGATTCTAAAATTGAAGACCCTCTTGAAATGATGGCTGACAAAGATGCTAAAAAAGATTTACAGATAGCTCTTAGACGCTTACCTGAACGTGAACGTATGATTATGGTTCTTTATTATCACGAAAACTTGACTTTAAAAGAAATTGGTGAAACTCTTGAACTTTCAGAATCCAGAGTATGTCAATTGCATTCTCAAGCCATTATGAAATTACGTAATATTTTAACCACTACAAAATCAGATAGATTGAAAAGAAGTATCATTAGCTAAATTAAAAATTTTTAAGTTTTTTTTAGTCATTAATTTTATTTGAAAATCTTTAACCTTTTAAGATCGCCTTCATCAGGGATACTTTCTGATTTTAAATTATATTGTTCTATTAAATCGTGTTGTAATCTTCTTATATATTTTTTTTGAGCAGACAGTATAATATTATCTGACCCTTGAAAAATTTTTAAAGCTGCTGTTTTGACTTCATCTAAGGCTTTTTCTATATCATCATTATAGCCTATAATTGTATTTTCATTATTATTAGAAGAAGATAAATTATTATTGGTATTTATGCTATTTAGTGCTAATGAATCTTTAAGAACTTTTTGCACTTGCGACATAGAGTTTGATCTTATATAAAATATAGGCAAATTAAGATCATTTGCTAAACTTAAAACTCTATTAGCTTCTTTAATAAATGATTTATTGATTATTACTAAATCAGCTTCATCTATATTTTTTGTAATTTCTATATTTAAATTAAGCCTATCAATAACTTTTTGAGTAATAGTTCTTGATACGCTATAAAGAAATACTTTTTTAAATTCTTTTATTTTTTTTATATAATCAGCCGGAGAAAATGATTTATTTAATGGGTTAATATCCTCTATTATCTTATTATTATCCATTTTAATTTCGTTATTTATAGTAATATTATCATTAGATTTTTCATTATAATTTTCGTGAATTTTTCTTATTTCAGGTCTTATTGGCCAATTACGTAAAAAATAATCGACAGCTTCAGCTGTATTTTTATATATAGATAATGTATTTTTATCTATAAGTTCTATTACTATATCAAAAGTTGGTTTTTTTTCTCGTTCTAAAATAGTTTTTTGAGTGGCTCTTTTTTTTGCTTCCTCATCACCTAGAGTAACAGATTGAATACCTCCTATTAAGTCAGATAGTGTTGGATTTTTAATCAGATTTTCTAATGTATTACCATGGGCGGTTGCTATTAGCATAACTCCTCGTTCTGCTATAGTCCTTGCTGCTAATGCTTCTGATTCTGTTCCTATTTCATCTACTACTATTACTTCTGGAGTATGATTCTGAACGGCTTCTATCATTATATCTTTTTGATATTCTGGTTGACTCACCTGCATTCTTCTAGCTTTTCCTATTCCATCGTGAGGAATATCTCCATCGCCACCTATTTCATTTGATGTATCTACTATAACTACTCTTTTTTTTAAATCATTAGCTAATAATCTTGATATCTCTCTTAACTTTGTTGTTTTACCAACACCAGGTCGACCTAAAAATAAAATGCTTTTATTCTTCTGTATAATATCTTTTATGCAATCTATTGTTCCGGTAATACTACGACCTATTCTTAAAGTCAATCCGATCACTTTATCTTGTCTATTTCTAATAGCACTTATTCTATGTAAAGTTCCGGAAATCCCTGATCTATTATCGTGTGTAAACGGAGGTATATTTCTAACAACATAATCTATATCTTCTTGTGTTATTTTATCTGTATTAATATAATTTATTTCACCATTTAAATTACGTATCTCTGGTACTCTACCTAAATCTAAAACTATTTCTAAGGCATCTTCTAAGTTTTCATTTTTTATTTGTTTTTTTATTTTCTCAGGTAAAATTTTAATAAAATTTTTAATATCTTCTTTTACTTTGTTCATCATTTAATATTTACCTGCTAATAATAGAGTACTTATATTATATCATTTTTTTTTACATTTTTCTTAATCATTATTCGTATATTACTTTTTTGTAATACTTTTTTTACTTGAATGTTTTGCAAATTTTACTGTTGTATTTTTTTTAAGATTATTTATGTTATTATCCATAATTTTTATATTAAGGTCTTTAAGCTCATTTGGCAAAACTTTCCCATAATCTTCCGTATACAACACCGAATTAAAATCATCTTTTAATTCTTGATTTTCGACTCCCAAACAAAGCTCTATAAGTAATTTATGATCGTTAATATTTAGTTTTTCTATTTTTGAATTATTAACTTCACTTATTGTACCATCTCCATTATTTTTAAACTTACAATATTGACCTTGCTCATTAAAGGCCATACCGGTTTTTAATTTCGGATCATATTGGATATATACAATTTTATTAAGTTCTTCAAATTGTTTTACTAAACCATTTCTTGATAACCAAGAGGCATTTTTAGGTTTTAATAAACCATTTTCTAAATCATTTTGTATCTTTTTACCCGCATTAATTATACTTATGTCAGGTCTTGGGTTAAATATAATCTGCTCCATAATAATAAAACTTTCTTTTAATATATAAACTATATATAAAATAACGGTTATATTAACTTACATCTTTAAATATTTATTCTATTTGTAAAGTTATATTAAGGTATTATGGCAGCCTTTATTACTTCTGAGTTCGCTTGCATTTTTAATGCCTCCTCAACTTGATCAAGAGAAAATCTTTTTGTAATTAATTTTTCTACATCTACTTTACCACTTGATATAAGATCTAATGATTTTTTAAAATATTCAGGCATATGATGAAAAACAGAAACTACTTTTATTCCATCATAATGTAATCTTTTTGTATCAATCTGAAATTTTGTTCCGGACTTACACCCGCCAAATAAATGTACGGTACCTCCCTTTCTTACTAAAGAAAACATTGTTTCCCAGATCTCTGGTAAACCTACGCATTCAATAGCTACATCTAAACCTTTTTTGTCTTCCGTAAAGGATAAAAATATTTGTTCAGGATTTTTATATTTTTTTAAATCAATTACCTCATCTGCTAAAGCAAACTCTTTAGCTAACTTTAATTTTAAAGGGTTTCTTCCTGCTGCTATTACTCTTGCTCCTTTTAATTTTGCTAGTTTTACAAAAAATAAACCTATAGGACCAAGTCCTATTACTCCTACAGTATCGCCTTCTTTTATATTTGTCTTTTCTATACCGTGTACGACATTTGCTAAAGGCTCACTAAAAGCTGCTTCTTCAAAGCTTACATGGTTAGGAATCTTATACATGTTTTTTTCTACGATATCTTTTGGGATAATTATATACTCTGCATATGCACCATTTAATAAATTAAGATTCTCGCATAAATTATATTCTTGTCGTCTACAAAAAAAACATTTACCACAAGGTGCGCTATTCGCTGCTACTACACGATCATTTACTTTAAAATCTTTTACATTTTTTCCTACTTTTTCTATTATTCCGGAAAATTCGTGTCCAAATCCTGAAGGTATCTTTTTTATTAATACAGGATGGCCTCGCTTATAAGTTTTTACATCGGTTCCACAAGTTAAAGCCGCTTTTATTTTTAATAATACTTCACCTTCTTTTGGATCTGCTATTTCCACCTCTTCTATTTTTATATCTTGAGGGCCATAATACATACAAGCTTTCATCTTCATATCTTTATATATGCTTTCATTATTTTATTATTTATTGTATCATCAATTGCATTCTGTATATTCTTAAAATTGTATACTGTTGATAGTTTCTCTACATTTATTTTATGTGTTGTTATTAAATTAAATGCTGTTCTTAAACTATCAGGAGAAGCTGAATATGCTCCTATTACAGATAATTCTCTATAGTAGATTTCATTATTTATATATCCATCATTATTTTTTATTGATGAAAATACAATAATTTTTCCTCCATCTCGTACCAATTTTAATGCTTGATCTATTGCTTTAGCTGAACCTGACGTCATAAATATTGCATCAACACCAATGTTGGAGGATAATTCCATTATCTTTTCTTCACTGTTTAATCCATTAAAGCTATTTTCTATACCAAAATCTTTTGCTAAATTTATTCTAGATTCTATAAGATCCGTTGCTATTACTTTATTATTATAAAATTTTAAAGCTTGGGACATTAAAATACCTATAGTTCCAAGGCCTATTACTAAAACATTAGATTGATTCTCTAGTTGTGCTCTTTCAATAGCTCGAATACAACAACCTAATGGTTCTGTAAAAGATACTTCTATATCACTTATTCCTTTTTCCGGAACTTTAAATACAGTATTTTCTAAATGTTTTTCTGTTATATATATATACTCTGAAAAACCGCAAGGAGTAATATTACTTGATTTAAACTCTTTGCACATAGAATAACTTTTGCCTTTGCAATAAACACAATTAAAACAAGGAATATGATGTCCAAGTACTATTTTATCATTGACTTTAAAGTCTGTTTTACTGTTTATTTCTTCTATTATTCCAACAATTTCGTGGCCTAATCTAATAGATTGATTCAAACTTTTATCTTGATTAATATAATTTTGATATTTAACAATATCAGACCCACATAATCCACAACCAAGAATTTTTACTATCGCTCCTTCTTTTTGATTAGGATCATTTAAGCTAGGCTTTTTAACATCATCTATTTCTATTCTATTCCCTTTTAATTCAACTATTTTCATACCTTATCTAACTTTGAGTTACTCATCTTCTTGTTAAAAATACTATCACGAAAAAATTAATCTACAATAAATTTTTAAATGAACTTAATTACCTTTTTTAGCAATGTATTTTTATTATGAATCATATATTATGTTTATGGAGTAATTAATTATGCAAGAAAATACTACATCATCATCTTTTTCGGAATATAAACCTATAGATAACATAAAAAAAGCAGAAAAATACTTGCTTAAATATTGCGATGAGCTAAAACGTCATTTAGAATTAACTGATGAGCAAATAATAAAAGTTTCAAAAAATGCTTATTGGCAATTACTTGCTAAAAATACAACAAAAAAATGGTGGAATTTTTTTAAAAACCAGATAAAATATTTAATATTATTTTAAGCATAGTATGGTGGAATTATCTTTTTATGTCTGAAAAACTTACTTTAGAATTAGATGAGGATTTTATTAAGAGTTTATTTAAATTAGCAGATCTAAATGTGCCTAAAATTGATACGATAACTTTAGATAAACTAAAAGAAGTAATAGCTATCATTGAGAAAAAATATTGTAATTTTCATTTCTCTAATTCAAGTATATACTCTTTTATGGAAATAGAAGAGGGTGATACAAAATCTGGAAAAAATATCCTTATTATAGATGATCTCGGGGTAATTAATTATCAATTAGAAGTGTTATTTAAAAAACTAGGCTATTACACATTTACGGCTAAAGAAATTTATGATGCTATTGATAAATTTAAAAAGAATGATATCCTAATTGTATTTATGGATCTTTATATACCGACAGAACGAGAAGGATTTATTTTATTAGACGAGCTTGTAAAGCTTATAAAAATAAATAATCTTAAAACTAAAATAGGTATAATGACAGCCTCAAATAAAAAAGAATATAAAAAACAATGTCTATTAAAAGGAGCAAATTTTTATATAGAAAAAACTGATACTTGGCAAAAATCTTTAATAGAAATATGTCAAAAAGCACAATCAGAATTAAACTCTGAGGCTCAATCTACAGATAAAAAAGAATAATTTTAAAAATTTTAACTATATAGTGATATTGCGTCTAAAATTCTCTTCGTGGTAGATGCCACCTCCACAGATTATTTCGACAACTTTTAATAAAAATTCTTTTGGGGCATCTATTTGATTTATTGGAAATTCTCTGTTACCTATATGTCTTATTTTTATAATTGCACTTGAAGATTTATCCGCTGGGATAAATACTGAAGCAACTTCTTGTTCCAAAATTTTCTGCAACTCGTTTTCTTGGGTATTGTAATTAACGCTAGAATAACTTGTTGTACTATTTAATAATTTAGATATATCTCCATTTATTGCTATAATTCTTCCTGAAAACAACGGATCTTTTCCCTCTCGGAATAATGCTTGAGGTTTATCATTATGCCTTATTGTAAAGCTAATGGAATACCATAGTATTTGAAATTTTGCTATTGTTTTTGTTGGATCAACTTCATAATATATATTTTGAGTTGGTATACCTCTTGATGCAAATGTCTGTTTCAAATACTCGCAGGTCGCATGCAAATTCTCTACCATTTTGATAAACATTTCATTTGTATTTAATATTGCTTTCTGATACTCCAAAAATTGCCTATACATATGCGTTGATACAAGGTTCATTCTCTCTTGAATTACAGAAGTCTTTCTAACTGTTAACTCTAAATTGTCAAAATTATCAAAATGATTATTCAATTTTTTATCTTTCAATTTATTTTTTTTAATTATATGTTAACATATTTTACATAAAAAACTTAATTTATAAAGTTGTAGCTCAAATAAATTTACAAAAATCTTTATAATTACTATTATTAAATTATATCATTTAATTTATTTTTATGAAAGTCTATTAACTATGATTATTAAAAACATATCTATAGGTACAGATATCGAGAGTATTTCTCGTTTTGATAAATATTCTCTTAATAGAAATCATAAGCTTTTATTACGTATATTCTCAGAACAAGAGCTTGATTATTGTTTCTTATTCAGGTATCCTCAAACTCATTTAGCAGCTAGATTCTCTGCTAAAGAAGCTACTATTAAAGCTTTATCTTATTTCTCTATTAAAAATATCTCTTATAAAAATATTGAAGTTATTAAAGATTTCAATAATGTTCCTAACATTAGAATTCTTAATAATTCATTATCTAAAAATATTCAATTTCGTCTTAGTCTATCTCATGATAAAGAAAATTCTATTGCTCAAGTAATGGCTATAGAATTAGCATAAATTTTATTTTATATTTGATATCTTTTTTAATACTACATAGCTACTTAATACTTTTATTAAGTTTAATATGTATTCTAAATTCTTTATTATTCTATAATGCTTTATTACTCTAACTAAGATTTGTATTCTTCTTAGAATTTGCATTATTTTATTATTTTCTTCTTTTAAATGCTTATTTTTTTTTATCAGCTTTTTATTTAAACAATTTACTTTTCTATTAAAATCAATTATTACGCAGCAAAAAAAGACTGTAAATATTAATAAAGATAAAGTTGAAATTAAATATATTGTTTCCATCATTTCTGTATTATAATTCTTTTATATTTTTATTTAAATTGGTTAAGTAGATTATTTTTATGAGTAAATTAAAATTTTTAATAAGTGTCTATACAGCTAAGATAACTTCTTGTGTTTTAAAATTATTAACAAAATCCGCAGGAACGTCTTTACCGGGCTTATTAGCTTTAAAATTGGATAAAGATATTTTAAATGAGTTTCAAAATCAAGTAAAAAAAAATATTATTACAGTAACAGGAACAAATGGAAAAACTACTGTAAGTAATCTGGTGACAGCTATTTTAGAAGCTGATAATAATATTATTTTTAATAATCATCAAGGTGCAAACATGTTGTCGGGTATTACGTCTGCTTTAGCATGTAATTTTTCTTTTTCTAAAAAAGCTGATTATTTTGTTCTAGAATCCGATGAAGCTTATTTAAGCAAACTATATGACCATTTAAAAGCAGATTATTTAATAGTTACAAATTTATTTCGGGATCAACTGGATAGATATGGTGAACTAGATTCTACTTTTAAAAAAATAAATAAAGCAATAGATAAGAATTCAAAATTAAAAATATTGCTAAATGCTGATGATCCAAACGTAGCTAAATTAGCTGCAAATAATGAACAAATTTTTTATGGTTTCGAAGATATAGAAGTGTGTTATGATGATAAAAATCTACAAAGTCCAAAAGAAGCTATAAATTGTTTTTGTGGCGAAGAATTTTCTTATGAAAAAGTATTTTACTCTCATTTAGGTATTTATTACTGCAATAATTGTAAAGCAAAACGTCCTTTATTAAAATATATAGCTAAGGCTAAGATATTTAAAGATTATATTGAAATTTTTGTTAATGGAATGAAATTTAAATCATATTTAAGTGGAATTTATAATGCGTATAATCTTTTAAGTGCAATATCTTTAGGATTGGAACTTAATATAGATCCTCTAAAGATTCAATTAGCTTTAGATAATTTTAAGACAGTATTTGGAAGATGTGAAAAAATTAAGATAAAAAATAAAGAAGTGATCGTGCAATTGATAAAGAATCCTGTTGGAGCTATTGAAGTTTTTCGCACTGTAAATATAGATAATAAAAATAAGTTATTAATAATTTTAAATGATAATTATGCCGATGGAAGAGATGTATCTTGGATATGGGATATTAATTTTGCCAGTTTAAAAGGATATAAAAATAAGATTTTTGTATCAGGTTTAAGAGCCTATGATTTAGCGGTAAGACTAAAATATGCTGGAATTGATGAAAAAAATATTATAGTAGTTAAAAATATAAAAAAAGCTTTAGATGAAATATTAAATATTCCTGATAAAGACTTTGAAAAATTATTTATATTTCCTACATATACTGCTTTAATGGAACTTGAACCTATTTTAGATAAATTAAAAAAGTCATAAAGCTTTTTATTTTTTATGACTTTTTAATAAAATTAAAGTTTATGATTATAAAAAACTAAATAAATTATTTAACTTTAATACAATTAGTAGTTCTAAATCCGTAAATACAGTCACGTCCATTTTTTTTAGCCGTATATAAGGCTATATCAGCACAATTAATTAGATCTTTTGCATTATTAGCATGTAAAGGAAACTCTGAGATTCCTATACTAACAGAAGTTGTAACAAACTCCCCATTATCTAGTTCTAACTTTATATTTTTAATATTGGATCTTAATCTTTCAGCAATAATATTTGCTTCTTTACTATAAGTTTCAGGCAAGATAATAGCAAATTCTTCACCACCGTATCTTGCAGGTATATCAATTTTTCTTATCGTTTGCGAAATTACATTGGCTATTTCTCTTAAGATTTGATCACCAACTAAATGACCATAATTATCATTTATTGACTTGAAAAAATCAATATCTAACATAAGTAAAGAAAGAGGATGATTATATCTTAAAGAACGACGCATCTCATTTTCAAGTAATGTGTAAAAATGTCTGTATATGTATAACTTTGTTAAACCATCTTTAGTTGCAAGTTCATATAATTTTGCATTATCAATAGCTATGGCAGCTTGATTAGCTAAAGCTTCCATAAATTCTAAATCTTGTTGATTAAAGATTTTATTATTACACTTATTGGCAATATTAATAACTCCAATAGCCTCACCTTTTGCAATTAAAGGCACGCAAAGTAATGAAGACGGATCATTTTTTGATTCTGCTTTTACAAATCTAGGATCATTTTGCCCTAAATTAGTTATAATAGGTGATTTTGTAAGGAAAACAGATCCGGCAATACCTTCACCTGTTTTAAATTTTGCACATTCTACTATTCCATTATTTATATCACTTTCAATCTGTTTATCTTTAAGTCCATATACGACCTTAACCTGTAAAGTATTATCAGCAAAATCATATAGCATTAAAGAGCCCCGTTCAGCTTCTGTTGTTTCAATAGCTTTATCTAAAATAACTTTTAAAAGTCGTTTTAGATCGTCTATAAAGTTTACCGCTTGAGAAATGTTGTATAAGATAGACATGTTATGTAAAGCTTTATTTAGATTCTGTAATTGTTCTTGCTCGCTTTTCTTTTTATTTAGCTTGATGAACAAAGGTTCTACATATGTTAATATTCGCTTTAAAAAATTAATTTCGGATTCATTTAATAATTTGTTATTATCTTTAAATCCTATAAAACAGATACAGAAAATTTGATTATTTTCTGTAAAAGCAAAAGAATAAGGTGCATCAAGTTGTTCTAATTGATATTTATTCCATATATTTGGATAAATAGGCGTTTTATCAGAGTTTAATACTTGAACAAGACTATTTTGAGCAAAAATGGATGTAAGTTCTGAATCATTAATACTAAAAACAACAGTGTCTTTTATCCCAGAATTTCTATTAAAAGGTAAATAAAAAGATTGGTTATTTTTTAAGAAAAAGAAACAATTTTGTATATTTAAATTAGCATAAATAAATTTTGTAACATTTGAAATTAAATCATAAAGAGTAAATGATTGGTTTGCAATTAAACTTAGTTCGAAAAGACTGTTAAGTTCAAGAAAATTATTTTGTAAATTTTTTATTTTATCTGTAATATCCACTTTTTAAACCTTAATATCTATTTTAAATTATAATATCACTTTATAATTTTATCAAAATCATTAATTTGTAGCATTTTTATTTTATTTTATATAAAAATTTTTGTGAGTATAAAATTAAGGCTAATAATAAAATAAATTTCTATCAATCTTAATAATATTATCTTAACAAATTTTTAAAGAATTTAGTAATTGTAAACTAATTAATAAATCTTAATAATCGAATGTACGAAAAATTTTTTTCTAATATCATAAAAATGTAATAAATTTAAGGATAGTAAAAATATGGGAAATTTAGGTATTTTAGAAAAATTATTACCACCAAAAAATAAGGTATTTTATGATTGTTTTGATAAGGCGGCTTTAAATTGTAATCAAACAGCTAAATTGTTTGAGAAAGTATTAGAAAATGGTATAAGTGAAGATATAATAGTAGAAGCTAGAGCATTAAAACATCAGAGTAATAACTATGAAAGGGAGATAATATTAAAGTTAAACAGTACATTTGTGACCCCAATAGATAGAGAGGATATTCAAGTATTAGCATCAATGCTGAATAAAATAACAAAGAAGATAATACAAGCATTAATGAATCTTAATATATTTCGTTTAGAAAGTTATTCAAATGAGATGATTCAACAATCAAAAGCTTTAGTAATGGCAACAAATGAGTTGATATGTAGTGTTAGTTTATTGAGGACTATAGCAAAAATAAAAGAGATAACGGAGTCGCATTCAAAGATGAAAGAAATTGAAGTATATGGAGATGAAATATTATATAGAGCAATGGATGCTTTATTTAATGGAGAATTTAAATCATTAGATGTTCTAAAGATGAAGGATATATATAAAGATATAGAAAGTGCATTAGATAAATGTTTTAGCGTTTCTGATGAAATATTAAATATCGCACTAAAAAATAATTAGAAATGGGAATAAAGAGTTATGGAAGTTGCAATTATCTTATTAGCATTAGTGTTAGTAATAGCATTAATATTCGAGTATATAAATGGATTTCACGATAGTGCAAATGCAATAGCAATGGTGGTATCAACAAAGGCATTAAGTGCACGGAGTGCTATATTATATGCTGCATTTTTAAATTTTTTAGGTGCATTTTTTGGAACCCATGTTGCAAAAACAATAGGAGCAGGTATAGTCGCAAGTGAATCAGTAACGCAACTTGTAATATTATCGGCTTTGATGGGAGCAATAATATGGGGACTTTTAACTTGGTTGCTTGGATTACCATCGAGTTCTTCACACGCATTAATAGGTGGTCTTATCGGGGCAGCTTTATCTCATTCTCTTATCTCTCTTGATAAAATTCAACCTTTAATTGTTAAAATTCCTCCATTTAGTTTTGAACACGAGGCTCTAAGTGTTATAAATATGGAAAATTTAATGGATAAAGTTTTAATTCCTATGTTTATATCTCCAGTCTTAGGCTTTGTTGTAGGATTTTTAGTCATTTATCTTTTAATAAGATTATTATATAAGACAAGACCAGAAGTATTAAATAAGATATTTAGAAGATTACAGCTCGTATCTTCAGGTTTTTTAGCTTTTAGTCACGGTTCTAATGATGCCCAAAAAACTATGGGGATAATGACTTTAGCACTAATTACATTTGGTTTTTTAGATAAAGGGGATTTTGAAATCCCTGTATGGATTATTATAATATGTGCATTTATGATGGCAATAGGTACAATGACAGGTGGTTGGAAAATAATAAGGACCATGAGTTCTAAAGTTATTAAAATCAAGCCGATTCACGGATTCTCGGTGGAAATGGCAGCTTCTGGTGTAATATTAACAGCCTCTCATTTTGGTATTCCTGTAAGTACAACACATATTATTTCGACAGCTATTATGGGGGTGGGAAGTATGACAAAAGTCTCTGCCGTAAAGTGGGGAATCGTAAAGAATATAATTTTAGCTTGGATTCTTACAATCCCTATGTGCATGATAGTTTCAGGTGGCATATATTACTTATTATCAAAAACTCCTTTAGGATCAGTAGTTGGATAAATCAAAAAAATTTTTTAATATGAATAAGAAAACAAAAAAGCTAATTATTTTTTAAATTAGCTTTTTTGTTTAAAATTTATTTATTATATTGAAGTTGCTTTTTACGTTTTTTTCGTCGCATTAAATCAACAAAAGCTTCAAGTCGAGTAATATACCCTGCTTTACCGGTTTGTTCATCCATAATAAGTGATAAAATAGGTATATCAATATTCTCTCTCATAGAAGGGAATATATTTTGTGACATAATTTCTGGCATACAAGTAAATGGACTAATATGTATAATACCATCTTTACCTTGTTTTTCAGCATAGGCAACATCACTTACAGATTCTAAAGCATCTCCACCAATATCACGTTTTAAGTAAGGTTTTGCTAATCTAAAAGCACGTTCTAAATGAGTTTCGCCTTTTTTTAAAAATTTAGGAATAATAGCATCTTTTAAAAAACTCGATACAGTAAGAGATCTACGAGTCTGAACTCCCATTTTCCCAAGTTCTTTTTCTATATTCTGATTAGAAAAATAATCAAGAACAAGGAAAATTTCTCCTGTAATATCAACGTGTAAAATATCACGATTAAGGTCAATAGGTGTTTGGCGAATAAGTTCAGTAGCTTTCTTCTGTGCATCTTTTAAAGAACGTATAGAATTAACCTCATAAATTAAATTAACAGCTCTTTTGAATGCTTTCTCAGCTGTACCTGGTTTAATTTCTCTGGCTCTATAAAAAGATAAAGTCTGTTCTAACTTGTCGAGTATGAAAACTTTTCTTAATGCAATATAAATAGCACTTAGAATTGTAATAGGATTTTTTATACCGGTAAGTTCATTTAAGAAACGGTACATACCTTTTATACCATCATAGAGTTCTAGCTCTATATAATTAGATTCATAACCTAATTCTTTTAAAGTATTTTTAATACTTTTACCATATTCACCAAGCCTACATATCCCTGGGGAGCTAATCATTGCTACATAATCAGTCCCACCCTCAATAGCTTCAATAAAATTACCTAGAATTAATTTATAAGGTAAGCATATTGATTCAGGTGAATTTTTTGTACCTAATGATAAAGTTTTTTTACTGGTATAAGGCGGAATAAATGGTTCAATTCCCATTTTCTTTAGAGCTGATGCCCAAGCAATATAAATTGTTCCCATATGTGGAAACGCTACTTTTATCTGTTTTTTTTCTTTTTTTATTTTCATAATTATTTATTTTCTTATATCAATAGTTAATTTAAATACAATATTAATTTACCATAAATTTAATAAAAATGTTATAGACTTAATCTGTAATTTAATAAAAATAAATAAAAAAAGGAACTACACATTAATGTACATTCCCTTTTTTAGAATTTAAGTAATTAAATAAAAATTATTTTGCATACTTTAAGAATTTCTGAACTTTAGTGTTCATAGATTCTTCAATAATTTTCCAATTTCCATTTCCATCTTTTTTAACTATGAAATAAACAGGTAACCTATATGATTCTCCGCTAGGTTGCCTTAGGCCTGTGACTTTATATCCATTGTTTACTTCTATCACCTTTAAGTTTGTATAGGTATTTTTATAATTAGTCATTTTAGCTCCAACAGCACCTAATTTTATCTGTTTCATATACTCATCAGTATCAGTAACAACCTTAGCTGTTGTACCATCTTTTTTTTCAACTATTCGAATAATTTTAGCATTTGAATCATAAAAAGAAGGTAATTTACTACTATAATTATTTGCCGCATTAATATAACTTTTGATAAATTCTAAAGCAGATTGTGAGCTATCAGCAGCAAAGACTAAAAGACCCATAAATAAAAATACAAATGAAATAAATATTTTTTTCATAACAAATTCACTCCTATATAAATTAAAAATAAGATGGTATAAACATATTGATTATACCATCTTATTCAAAAAATTAAATCCTACTCAATTGTAAAATCAGGAGTACCAAACATACCTTCAATTTCTTCAAGAATAGCAGAAGGCTTTCTTGCATTATTTTTAGCCGCAGCCCTTCTTAAAGCTTCTTTGTCTTTTTCTTCACTAGCATTAGTTAAGTGATGAAAACCTGTACCTGCAGGAATTAATCTACCTATAATTACATTTTCTTTTAAACCACGAAGAAGATCTTTCTTACCTTCTACAGCAGCTTCTGTAAGAATACGGGTAGTTTCTTGGAATGAAGCAGCCGAAATAAAGCTTTCGGTATTCAAACTGGCTTTAGTAATACCTAATAACACTGGTTCATAAGTTGCCAATTGACCACCTAGTTCTTGAGTTATTTTATTTTGTGCTTCTACAAACTGTATTTCTATTAACTCACCTGGTAATAACTTAGTATCTCCGGCATCAAGAACTTTAACTTTTTTAGTCATCTGTCTTACAATGATTTCCACGTGTTTATCGGCAATTTCTACACCTTGTGATCTGTATACTCTCTGTACTTCATCCACTAAGTACTGTTGAGCTATTTCAACTCCATTTAACCTGATGACATCGTGAGGATTTAAAGGTCCACTTGTTAAAGGTTGGCCCTTTTTAATTTGTTGATGATTTGAAACTATTATATTTGAATCAATAGGATACTTAATCTCGTGTCTACCATTTTCTGTTACTAAGAATAAATGTGTAATTTCATCTTCTACTTCAAGTTCAACCGTACCATCATATTCCGCTAAAATAGCAGATTCTTTTGGTTTTCTACCTTCAAGCAACTCTTCTACCCTTGGTAAACCTTGTACAATATCTCCAGTTTTTTGTCTTTCAAAAACTAATGTTGCAATCATATCACCACGTAATACCAATGCTCCATTACCAACTTGTAGCATAGTTGCCGGACTTATTAGATATGGTCGACCATTTCTAACTTTTATAAATCCATCTTCTATTGCAACGACTTTACCTGAAATAGGTGTCTTATCTCCGTTTGTTGAAATTTCACTATCCATACGTATAAAATCATTTTCTTTTACATTTAATGATCCGGTATATGGTATTTTATTTTCATATTTTTCTGAAATAAGTAATAAACGTCTAAGATCATTATTATTATTGATACTAGCTTTTGCATCATCTACTGCCAATACTTGTATTTTTGCAACTGGAGTCTTTGATTCGATTACTTCGCCATCTTGTACTAATAATTCGGTTTGTAATGAGTCTTGCAAGTTTGATACACCTTCTAGTTCTCTTCTTACTATTAAGGTTTCAAGTACAACGATTTTTAAATTAGAACTCTTATCTAATTCAACCATACCTTTTAAATGACTTAAATAACCACCCATTTGTAAAACTAAACTTGTTCTGGTTAAAGTTGCACCATCTAGATTCCTTACTCTTGCCCCATCTTTATATTGCAATTGTGTAACCGGTACTATATCAATAGATTCATCAGTTGATACAAATTGAATAGATACATCTTTTGGTTCAATCATAAATGTTTTTATTGGTCTGATTAAAATCTGTATTGGTTTGTTAGATATAGAGTCTTCTTCTAAACCTAAATCTAACTCTTCATCAAGATCATCTATTGTAATTTCATCTTCTGATTCCACTACAGTAACTATAGAAGTTTCTTTTACTGTTATTCCTGGTGCTACTTCTGTTCCTTCAGGTACAACTTCGTTCTCTTCTACTTTTAGATCCCCTAGATTTTTTAAAGTATGTATCTCTCCTGGTCGTACTGTAACTTCATGAATTATATCATTATATTCTTTAAAGCTTACAATACCATCTATATGGGTATAAAGATCTTTAATTATCTCTGTACCGGCTGTTACAAAAGTCCCTGATTCAACCATTTTTAATGAAGAATCTTTATTTAATTGATATATCTCTTCAGGTATAAATATTAGTTCACCAGATTTTGTAATTATTTGATTCTCATCAACTTCTACACCATTATATCTTATCTCACCACTTGAATTAACCGAACATTCATCACTGATTAACTCAGCTATAATCATTCCATTTTCAACAGTAGTATCTATTGGGGATTTAACTATATACTTTTCATTATGTTCTACAACATTCCAGATCTGTTCCTTTTTTGTAGACTCAAATATAGCATTACTAGGTGTAATAGAGGCAATAACAATCGTAAGCTCTTTACCCTGTACTATTTTCTTTATTTGTTTACCTTCAAACTCAACATCTTCTATTACAAGGTTATTGCCAAGTCTTACTTCTCCACCGTGTTCTGATACGATGTGAGTTTCAGCTAACTTTTGACCTTTTGTAATATCTTGACCATTCTCTACTAAAATTTTTGATCCGCTAGGAAGGTTATATACATCTCCTCCAAGAACCCAAATAATACCACTTTTATTCGCTGTTCTTGAAATATTACCTTGACGATCTTTTTTCTCATCTGCTACGAAATCTTCAAAAATAATTTCTCCACTTAAATCGGTTGTAATATCTTTTGTAGCTTTTTCTGTAAGTCTGCTACCATCACCTTGGGTCTGTGGCTCAAATTCAGCAAGTAATTGATCTTTTTTTACTATGTCTCCTTGTTGAATAAATATTTTTGCATTAGCCGGTACGTGATATTTCTCTATACCATTAGCTGTTTTTATTTCTATATCAGATTCGTGAATAGATACTTTTACCACATCACCATGACGTGTTCTTAACTCTTTTAATAAGATTTTAGAAACAATTTCACCATCATGTAAAGCATTAATATGCCTCATAGCTCCAGAACCTTTAAATACACCACCTGTATGGAATGTTCTCATTGTTAACTGCGTACCAGGTTCACCAATTGATTGGGCTGCTATAATACCTATAGATTCACCAATATCAACTAGTTTTTGTGTTGTCATTGCCCATCCGTAACATTTCTGACAAATTCCATATTCTAATTCACAGGTAAGTCCTGACCTTACCATACATTCGGTTAAATTTAATGGCTCAATTTTTTTAATGTCATCTCTATTTAATGTTGTATTAGATGGTATTATAATATTCCCATTTTCATCTAAAATATCTTGTGCGATTGTTCTTCCAAGTAATCTATCTGTTAATGGTACAATATTCTTTTCTCCATCTGATATTGCCATCATTTTTATGGCTTTTTTTGTATGGCAATCCTCATTCCGTATGATTACATCTTGAGCTACATCTACTAACCTTCTTGTTAAATAACCTGAGTCAGCTGTTTTTAAAGCTGTATCTACAAGACCTTTTCTTGCTCCATAACTTGAGATGATATATTCTGTTACACTTAAACCTTCTTTAAAGTTAGATTTGATAGGTAAATCGATAATCTGTCCTTGGGCATCAGCCATTAACCCCCGCATACCAACTAATTGGGATACCTGTGAAACATTACCTCTAGCACCTGAAAATGCCATCATATATACTGGATTTAATTTATCAAAATTATTTACTACACTCTCGGTTAACTTTGCTGTTGTTTCTGACCAAGTGTCTATAACTTTTGTATATCTTTCAACTTCTGTTATCTCACCTTTTAAATATCTTTGAGTTGATTGCTCGATTTCATTTTCTGCTGCTTGTAATAACTTCTTTTTCTCTTCAGGAACTTCTAAATCAGAAATAGATATAGTCGTACCTGCCTTTGTTGCGTATTTAAATCCTAAGTTCTTTAGATTATTTGCTAAAATAGCTGTCTTTGCTCCGCCAAACTCAAGATATACTTGGGATAATAAGTTATTTAATCCCTTTTTATTTACAACTTTATTTATATATTCCATTGTTTTTTTACTGCTCTTTTTTGGAATGAATGTACTACTCATTTATTTTATACCTCTTTCTTATGAAGCTAACACTGAATTTCTTACTACTTCATTAAATATTATCCTACCTACAGTAGTTTCTATACGTTCATTTTGTTCATCTCTTACAACAATTTTATCGTGAAGCTTAATTATTCCAACTTCATAAGCTGAAATAGCATCAGCAAAATTATAAAAATGACCTTTTATTGAAGAATTCTCATCTTTTAATATTGTTAAGAAATAAATACCTAAAACCATATCTTGAGATGGAGTAATTATTGGTTTACCTGTTGCAGGTGCTAAAATATTATTAGTAGCTAACATTAGCATTCTAGCTTCAGCTTGTGCTTCTATGGACAATGGTACGTGGACTGCCATCTGGTCACCATCAAAGTCCGCATTGAACGCTGTACATACTAATGGATGTAACTGAATAGCTCGACCTTCTACTAAAATTGGTTCAAAGGCTTGTATCCCTAATCTGTGTAATGTCGGTGCTCTGTTTAACATTACCGGATGACCGTCTATTACTTCTTCTAATATATCCCATACTATTGCTTCTGAACGTTCTATTTTCTTCTTCGCTGATTTGATATTCTGAACGTGTCCTCGCTCTATTAATTTGTTTACTACAAATGGCTTGAATAATTCTATTGCCATCTCTTTTGGTAATCCGCATTGGTTTAAACTTAACTGTGGACCAACTACAATTACTGAACGACCAGAATAATCTACACGTTTTCCTAATAAGTTTTGACGAAAACGTCCTTGTTTCCCTTCGATAATATTACTTAATGATTTTAATGGCCTATTATTTGGACCGACAACTGTTCTGCCTCTTCTGCCATTATCTATCAATGCATCTACTGCTTCTTGTAACATACGCTTTTCGTTTCTTACAATAATTTCAGGTGCTCCCATTTCAAGCAATCTTAATAAACGATTGTTCCTATTGATTACTCGACGATATAAATCATTTAAGTCGGATGTTGCAAACCTTCCACCGTCTAATTGCACCATTGGCCTTAAATCCGGTGGAGTTACTGGTAATACATCCATTATCATCCAAGTCGGTTCTGTTCCACTTTCGATCAATGCCTCTATTAATCTTAATCTCTTTATTAACTTAGCTTTCTTTTGAACTGAGCCTCCACTTGATTCTAATTCGGATCTTACTTCATTTACTAAGTCTGATAATGTTATTTCGGACAGTAATTCTTTTATTGCTTCAGCTCCGATACCTACTTTTAATGTAGTGTCCTCGTTTGCTAAAATATAATCCTCGTATTCTTCTTCAACTAATAATTGGAACTTTTTAAAATTACTTTCTCCAGGATCTATTACTATGTAATTATTAAAATATATTACCTGCTCTAAATCTTTTAATGTCATATCTAAAAGTAAACCTAAATAACTAGGTATACCCTTTAAAAACCATATATGACTTACAGGCGCTGCTAATTTTATATGACCTAATCTATGACGTCTTACTTTTGAATCTGTAACTTCTACTCCACAACGTTCACAGATTATTCCTTTATGTCTTACCCTTTTATATTTTCCACAATAACATTCCCAGTCCTTTGTTGGACCAAATATCCTTTCACAAAATAAACCATCACGTTCCGGTTTTAACGTTCTATAGTTTATTGTCTCAGGCTTCGTTACCTCACCATATGACCATTTTAATATCCTCTCAGGTGAAGCTATGCTGATTCTTATATAATCAAAGTAATCAATACTTGTAGACAATTTATTTATCTCCTTATCTAATTATTTTTATTTATCAGTGAACATTCCAGATGTTTCAAAAAAGTTTATATTCAATAACTCAGAATCCATATCTGAAAGTACCCTCTTTGGTGCAGCTTTCCTTAAATCGTCTGTATCTGACATTAAGTCTACTTCGGCTCCACCCTTTTTGGCCACGGTTATATCTAAACCGATACTTTGTAACTCTCTTACTAGTACCTTAAATGATTCAGGTATTCCAGGTCTAGGTATGTTATCTCCTTTTACAATAGATTCATATGCTCTTGATCTACCGTTTACATCATCGGATTTTATTGTAAGCATTTCTTGTAAAGTATATGCTGCTCCATACGCTTCTAATGCCCATACTTCCATTTCTCCGAATCTTTGACCGCCAAATTGAGCTTTTCCGCCTAATGGTTGTTGCGTTACTAATGAATATGGACCAGTACTTCTTGCGTGTATTTTATCGTCTACTAAGTGGACTAGCTTTAATATATAAGATATACCTACCGCTACAGGTTGTTCAAATGTTTCACCTGTTCTGCCATCTATTAACATTACTTTTCCATCTTCTCTTACCCAATCACAACCGGACTCTTTTATTCCCTTTAATAATTCTGCTTTTGTTGCTTTTTCCGATTGATTTGCACCATACATCTCGTCAAATGGTGGAGCCTCATAATAATTCTTTGTTAAATATGATGCTAAGCCTAATAAACATTCATATGTTTGACCTACATTCATACGAGATGGTACACCAAGTGGATTTAATACTATATCAACAGGTGTTCCATCAGGTAAAAACGGCATATCCTCTTTTGGTAATATCCTTGATACTATACCTTTATTACCGTGTCTTCCTGATAATTTATCTCCTACTGATACTTTTCGCTTTTGGGCTATATATACTTTTATTACCGTATTTGCTCCAGGAGGTAATTCATCTCCCTTCTCTCTATCAAATACTTTTACGTCAACAACTCGTCCACCTTCTCCGTGTGGTACTCTTAATGAATTGTCTTTTACATCTCGTGCTTTCTCGGCAAAAATTGCCCTTAATAATTTCTCTTCCGGCGGATGTTCAGATTCACCTTTTGGTGTGACTTTACCAACCAATATATCATCAGCATATACTCTAGCCCCGATTCTTACTATGCCTCGCTCATCTAAATGTCTTAATGCTTCTTCTGATACATTCGGAATCTCTCTTGTTGTTTCTTCAGGTCCTAATTTTGTTTGTCTTGCATCTATTTCTAATTTCTCTATATGCACTGATGTAAATACATCATCATGTACTAATCTCTCTGATAATAATATAGCATCCTCAAAATTATATCCTTCCCAAGGCATATATGCGACAAGTACATTCTTCCCTAATGATAATTCTCCAAAGTTTGTACTTGCACCATCTGCTATTATATCTCCTGCTTTTACTACATCACCTTCTCTTACTATAGGACGTTGATTTATACAGGTATCTTGGTTACTTCTTACATACTTCATTAATGTATATCTGTGTATATTCCCTTGTGTATCACAAATATGAATCTCATCACCTACTACTTTTACTACAGTTCCATCAACCTTTGAAACTACAACCATTCCGGAATCTTTTGCTGCTCTATGTTCTAATCCTGTACCTACTACCGGTCTGTCTGTTATCAATAATGGTACTGCTTGTCTTTGCATGTTTGATCCCATTAATGCTCGGTTCGCATCATCGTGTTCTATAAACGGAATCAATGATGTCGCTACTGATATAATCTGTATAGGTGATACACCTATAAAATCTACTTTCTTTGATTCTCCCATTGTAAATTCTGAATGGTATCTGCAAGGAATAAATTCCTCTTTTATTGATCTATCAGCGTTTAACTCTATGTCAGACGGTGCTATACGATAATTATTTTCTTCATCTGCACTTAAATATACAACCTCTTCGGTTACTATACCGTCTTTTACTACGAAATATGGTGTTTCTACAAATCCATACTCGTTAACTTTTGCGTGCGTTGCCAATGAACCTATCAAACCGGCATTCGGTCCTTCTGGTGTTTCTACAGGACATATTCTTCCATAATGCGATGGGTGAATATCCCTTACTGCAAATCCTGCACGTTCTCTTACTAAACCTCCAGGCCCTAAAGCGGAAATCCTTCTCTTATGAGTTAATTCTGCCAACGGATTTGTTTGATCCATAAACTGTGATAACTGTGATGATCCGAAAAATTCTTTTAATGATGCGATCAACGGCTTTGTATTTAATAAATTTAATGGAGTTAATGTCTCAGAATCTTGTAAAGTCATTCTTTCCTTTACTATTCTTTCAATCCTTGACAATCCTACTCTAAATTGGTTCTGCAATAACTCACCTATAGATCTTATCCTTCTATTTCCTAAGTGATCTATATCATCAATTATACCTTCATCATATGTTAAGTTAATTAAATATTCTATCGAAGCTACAATGTCCTGTACTGTTAATGTACGTTGAAATGCAGGAACATTTAATCCTAACTTCTTGTTCATTTTATAACGGCCAACTCGACCTATATCATACTTCTTCTCATCAAAGAATCTTGCTTCTAATATCTGACGTCCTCCTGATGCCGATGCAGGATCTCCAGGTCTTAACTTCTTGTAAACCTCTATTAATGCCTCATCTGTATTCTCAGTCGTATCTTTATCTAAAGTCTTTTTTAAAAATTCAAAATGCGTAAATAATGTCTCCATTTCTGAAGAAGAAATCCCTATAGCTTTTAATAATGTAGTCGCTAAAATCTTTCTATTCTTATCTATCTTTACATGAATTATATCATTCGCATCTGTTTCTATCTTTAACCAAGCACCTCTATTAGGAATCATTGTCGCATTATACAATCTCTTTCCTGTTGGTGATGTTTCCCTCTTGAAATATACTCCAGGAGATCTTACGATTTGTGATACTATTACACGCTCAGCTCCGTTTACTATAAAAGTACCCTTGTCTGTCATTGTAGGTATATCACCTATATAAACTTCTTGCTCTTTTATTTCCCCTGTATCTCTATTAACCAATCTCACCATTACTCTTAGCTGCTTTGCATAAGTAGCATCGTGAATACGTGCCTCTTCTAATGTATACTTCGGATTATCAAATGTATAATTAGGCAAAAAATGTAACTCTAATCTGCCTGTATAATCTTTTATTGGAGAAAATGATAATAATTCCTCTTTTAATCCTTCCTTTAAAAACCATTCAAATGATTTCTTTTGCACCTCAATTAAATCAGGTAAATCATCTAATCTGGTATTTGGAATACCCATAGGTGTTACTCTTTTTGAATACTTCGTCGACATTTATATACCTCACTAAACATGTTCCATCTATAAACATAGTGTATTGTTATATGTTTATTCTAATAAAATTTCGTAAAACGTACGTTATTACATCATACTCGCTAAAATGCCTTAGTCAAGAATTTTTAAACTTTATTCTACCTTACCCTTAACATTCGGTTACATTATACTTACATCTATTCCTCCTTTTGCCTCAAACCTATATTCCTTAACTGTTTCCTTGTCAATACTCTTGCTCCTTTTTTTATTCTTCCCATTTTTGTTTTTGTATGTTATATTCTTCTTATTATGATGAAGGATTTTAGTCTTAATACTCAAAATAAACTCATTCTATCAGGCTTGCTTATTAGTACTATCCTTATTATTTCTATAGCCTTTTTTGCTATTATTAATATTCAAGATAAGTTAGATTCTAGTTATAGTGAGTTCGGTAAAATGATGTCTAAAACTTTAGCTGTTCAAACTTCAGAAATAGCTAAAGACTATGGACAATATGATATCTATGATCGAATAAGCAAAAATGTCAGATCTATTCTTAAATCTAATAAAGATATATCTTATATTGAATTTAAAACTAATGATGGGCATATTATTTATTCAAGTAAACAAGATTCTCTGACTAAAGATATTCAGAATACTAGAATTACCGTAAGCTCTCCTATGATGGTCCCTAATCCTGAAAAACCTGATGATTATATCGTTATCGGTTCTTGTGTTATTGGACTTTCCGGTCATACTATTAAAAATATTTCCCTTACATCTAGAAATTCTATGATGATCGTTTTTGCTGTTGCTTGGGTCGTCTTTTCCATTGCTGTTTTAATTAATACTATGCTTATTACTCGTGAATTGAATATCCTTCAAATGGGCGTTAAAAATATTTCAGGCGGACATTTTGGATATAAAATTGATACTCAAGGGCTAAACGGTGAGTTTAAAAAACTCGTTCTTGCTTTCAATGACATGTCTTCTAGATTAGATGTATATGATGAACAAAATATTGAGCAACTTACTTATGAACGCAATAAATTTGAAGCAGTTGTTATGAGTATCGTTAACGGTGTTGTTGTCTGTGATAATTATGATAAGGTTATACTTGTTAATCCGGCTGCTCAATCTATGCTTGAAATATCTGCTGATCTTATGCTTGATACTAAAATTCAACAGTATTGTGACTCTGATGGTAGAATGTGTTTTAAAGAAAAAATTGAATTATTTAAAGATACATCTTTAGATATCTTAGAAAAAAAACCGCTTGAATTTAATATCCAGATTGATAAAAAGGTACTTAAAGCTGTTATTTCTCCTATGATCTCTAAAAATCAAGATTACCTTGGCTATATTATTGTTCTTATTGATATTACTAAAGAAAATGAAATAAATCAGATGAAAAATCATTTTATATCTAATGTAAGCCATGAACTTCGAACTCCGGTTACTGTTTTAAGAACTTATGCGGATACTTTACATAATCATGGTGATGAATTTGATGAACCTACTAAAAAAGAATTTATTTCTATTCTGAATAAAGAGTCTGATCGTCTTCATCAACTTGTTAATGACATCCTTGATTTCTCTAGACTTGAGGCACAAAATGTTTCTTTGGTTAAAGAAATGTCGGATCCTTTAATTGTTTTAGAGTCGGCTGTTAATTCTATGCAAATTTTAGCTGAAGAAAAAAATATTACGTTATCTATTTTAAAAGAAGATAATCTCCCTTATATTTATATGAATGCTAATAGTATTGAAAGAGCTTTAAAAAATCTTATTTCTAATGCTATCAAATATTCTCCAGAAAATTCTAAAGTTAAAATAAGAGCTGAAGTAACTTCGGATAAAAACTTCCTTGACATTTCTGTTGAGGATAACGGGCCGGGTATTGCTATTGAACATCAGAAAAAAATATTTGATCGATTCTATCGTATTGAAAATGCTACTCATACAATAAAGGGAACAGGCTTAGGCTTACATCTTGTTAAAATTACTGTCGAAAAACATCATAAAGGGCAAGTCTTGCTTAAAAGTGAGTTAAATAAAGGCTCGGTTTTCTCTATAAGGCTACCTATTTTGCCTACGGATGATGAATTAGATCAAGATTTAGATACTGTTAATAAAAAAATTAATATTGAAAATAATTTAGATAGGTAACATATGGTTAATTTAGATAGTGTTAAATTTAATATTAATAATAAGGTTAGATCTGTTTCTTTGAATGATCTTGTTATTGGTAATAAATCTTCTATTTCTTTTATGTCAGAAAATAATAATAATTTGAATACTCTTTTAGCTTTTGAAATACCTTTTTTTATTGAAGCTAACTTCCCTGATTATTTATTCCCTGATTTTGATTATTCTAGAATTAATGACATTGATTATCAATTTTCTAGTTTCATTTTGAGATTACAGCAAGCTGATAAATTAAATTGTGATTTGATTTCTATTAAGTTTAATATTGATGAATTGGTCTTTGAAAATTATTTACCACAAATTAGGTCTATTATTTTTGATTATATTAATAAAATTAATAAAAATTTAATCTTACGTTCTTTAGGTAAAGATTCTGTTGATAAAATTATTCTACCTTTTTTAGCTGAAAATTTAGCTAAAAGATCTATTATTGCATATCTTCAAGAATCTAATTATGCTGATATTTTACCTTCTGTTATTAAAAATAATCATATTGCTGTATTACGTACTCCTATTGATATTAATATCGCTAAAGAACTTAATATACTTTCTATTGACTTAGGTTTAGATCCTAACAATATCCTTATTGATACAGATATTGGTGGGTTAGGTTATGGTCTGGACTATGGTTTTAGCATGATGGAAAAAATTAGATTAGCTGCTTTTGAAGGTGATAATATGCTTAATATGCCATTTATTTCTTTTTTAGGTGAAGAAGTCTTTAAAGCAAAAGAGTTAAAGGCTGATTTTTGCGAATCTTTAAATTTTGGTGAAAGAAATTTAAGAGGTGATTATTGGGAAGTATCAGCTGCTTTAGCTGTTATTTCTGCAGGTGCTGATATTGTTGTATTATCTAATAAAAATTCTATTAATTCTTTAAAAGAGGTCTTATGAAATTAAATGCTATCGAAATTTTTAAATATTTACCAGCTGGAAAAAAAACAGAAAATGCAAATTGTAAAAAGTGTGGATTCCCAACTTGTATGGCTTTTGCTTTGAAGTTAGCTTCATTTCAAGTCGATACTTCTAAATGTAAATTTATTCCTTCTGAACTTTTAGATATAATTTCTGAACTTTCTAAAAAACAGCAAAAAGAAATTTCTTTAAATGATTCTATTAAAATCGGTAATGAAACTGTTATGTTTCGTCATGAGAAAACTTTTGTTAATAAACCTCCGATAGCAATTTCTTTGTATGCTTCAGATTTGAATTTTAGTAATAAACTTACAGATATTTTTAATTATAAATTTGAAAGAGTTGGTGATTCCTTTAAAATTGATGTTATTTATCTTATTGATGATTTAACAGAAAATCAAAATTTTAGTCAAGATATTTTAATTGATTGTATTAATAAAATTCTTTTACATAATTTTGTCTTGATTCTTAATACTCAGAATAAGGATATTATTTTAAAATATAAAGATTCTAATATTATTTTTGATACAGATCAATTTGATATTTTTTCTGATCTTCAAGAAAATAAAAATATATTTAAAAATAAACCTATGATTATTAGTGCGGATTCTTTAAAACAGCTTGATTCTAAGGTTAGTTGTTATAAAAATTTATTTCAAGATAATTTAATTCTTAATTATATTTTAGATAATAAATCTGTTTATAAAATAGTTGAAGACTTGACTTATTTAAGAAGATTAGCGATTCTTAAAAGATATGAAAATTTTGCATTTCCAGTTATGACTCATATAAAATCATTTGACCTTAAAAAAATTAATGTTTTAGCATCTTTATTAATATGTAGGTATTCTAATTTAATTATTCTTGATGTTTTTGATAAATCTTTACTTTCAGCTTTATTTACTTTAATTCAAACTATTTATACGGATCCTCAAAAACCGTTACAAGTAGAATCTAAGGTCTATGAGATAAATGAACCGGATGAAAATTCTTTAATTGTTATGACTACAAACTTTGCATTGACTTATTTTGCTGTTTCTAATGAGTTGGAGTCGATTAGTGATTCTTCTTTTTATCTTGTTATTACACCTTCAGACGGTATGAGTGTTTTAACAGCTTGGTCCGCTGAAAAGTTTACTTCTGAGATGGTTGCAAAAATGATAAATGAATCTGAAAAACTTCAAGCTAATAAACGAAAAGAACTTCTTTTACCGGGCTTATTAGATCATATTAAAGAAGATATAGCAGATTTATTACCGGATTGGAACATTATAGTTGGCCCTATTGAAGCATATAAATTACCAGAATTTTTGAATTCTAGAAAAAATAAATAAAAAAACAAACAGACTTTAATTAATATTTAAGTATTAGTTGTCTGTTTGCTTTTTTGGTTGTACTTTTATTTTTCTAGATCAAATAACTTTTTATATAATTCTTCTTGTTCTTTTGTGATAGTTTCAGGTAGATCTATTTTTATTTTTATATTTAAATTGCCAAAAGTTTTATCTTTCTTTGGTAATCCAAGATTTTTTAATCTTAAGATTTTTCCACTTCCGGTTTTGGGTGGAATTTTTATAGAAATATTTCCGTGTGGAGTTTCTATCTCTTTTTTTGTACCCATTACTGCTTCAGGTGGTGTAATAGATATTTCCTTTGTTAAATTAACTCCATTAATTTCATATTCCTTATCTTTAAATTTTATTGTTAAATATAAATCACCTTTTTTAGTGCTTCCTTCTAAACTCTTCCCTTCGCCTGATAATCTTATCTTTTGATTTTCTTTTACCTCTTTTGGAAGTTTTACATTTAATATTTTTGGAGTTGTTACTATCCCTGTACCTCCACAGATATAGCACATAGGATTTGAACCATTACAATTTGTACACTTTTCTATGTTACTAACTTTTATTTTTATTGGCTTTTCACTCATTAAATCATTTACATTAACATAAATATCCTGATTAAGATCGAGATTTATAACTTTTTTGCTACTTGTATTAGAACGTTTATCCGCTCTATTCGTATACATATTTTGATTATTTACCGAAGAAAAGATATCTTCATAACTTGTACCGGATCTTCTTGTTGACTCACTACTACTAAATCCCATGTTCCCAAATATGGTTTTAAAGAAATCACTAAAACCACCCAGATCTTCAAAATTGCTATAACTTGAAGAATTTCCATTTCCTGTTTGGTTAAAGTTGAAGTTATAATTTTCCCAACCTGGTGGTGGGGTGAAGTTACCTCCATTTTGCCAATTCGCTCCAAGACTATCATATCTTTCTCTTTTTTCTTTATCTGAAAGTACTTCATAAGCTTCGTTTATATCTTTAAACTTTTCTGATGCTTGGGCTGACTTGTCAACATCCGGATGATATTTTTTTGCAAGTTTTCTGTAGGCTGATTTTATCTGACTTGCTGTTGCTTTCTTATCTACACCTAGTATCTCATAATAATCTTTATATTCCATTTTTTTATAATCCTTTTATTATTTTATATATTATATATATTAATATATTTATTTAATTTTTCTCTATTTTTTAATTATTTCTTAATTAATTACTTACTTGAGGGGTATTAAAATTTTTTTTCTTATTGTAATATAAAAAAATGAAAAAAATATTAATCTGTTTTATATTAATTTTAATTATTTTCTTGAACATTACGTCTAGTTGTGTAAAAGCTCAGGATTCTTTTGAGATGATTCTGGCTAAATTTTATAAAGATCATCCAAATATATATAAAGAATCTATTATGAAAATTAATAATATTGATCCGAACTTGGCTAAATCTAATAATTCTTTTCCAGGCTTAAGAGGGCCAAACCAGTTAATGATATATACACCAAAGTTTGGGTCTAGAACCGGTACTAATGAGTTCGGTACAGAAGCTACGGTTATTAATGGAGTTGTTACTCAAATTAATGGTGCCGATTCTATTATACCTGCTAATGGCTTTGTTATTAGTGGGCACGGGCGTGCTAAAAAATGGATAAATGATAATATTCAGGTTGGTACAAATATACTTATTGATTATAAAAACCAAAATGTCTTGTCTTTCCTTACTCCTGAAAGTTTTGCTTTTCAAGCTAAATTTAAAATACAGGAAACTCAAAATATTATGGATTTCTATTTCAAAAATTCTTCTTCATATAATTGTTGCGATTCAAAAATCTATATGAAAAGAGCCAAAAATTATCTGCAAAAAGGTGCTAAAAATTATAAAAACCTTCATAAATATTCTCGATATGCTATTGAGTGTGCCAATAAAGCTCTTGAAAATGCTATACCTTTTAAATTAGATGAATTTAAAGGTATCTGGATTAGACCTGTTGAATCTTCTAGATCAGAAATATCTCAAACTTTAGATACTATTGAAAAATCAGGTATTGATAATGTCTTTCTTGAAACTTATTTTCACGGTAAAACTATTTATCCAAGTAATGTCTTAGCTAATTATGGAGTTATCAATCAACATCCTCAATTTACAGGTTTCGATCCCTTAGCTGTTTGGATAGATGAAGCTCATAAAAGAAATATTAAAATTCATATATGGTTTGAAACTTTCTATGTCGGAAATTCTAATCCTTTTGAAAATCCGTATTCTATATTATATAAATATCCTTCTTGGGCAAATCTTACAAAAGCTTTATACTCTTCTGATATCCCTGTTCCATCTTTATCTGAACATAATGGGTATTTTTTAGATCCAGCTAATCCTGAAGTCCAAAAATTCTTATTGGCTATTATTAATGAACTTGTTTGTAAATACCATCCGGATGGCATTAATTTAGATTATATTCGTTATCCTCAATCTTGTGATCCTAAGTATGGAAATTATGTCAATTCTAATTGGGGGTATACTAAATTCGCTAGAGAAGATTTTAAAAATACATTTGATGTCGATCCTGTTGATATTAAATATTCTGATCCTCTTTGGACTCAATGGGCTTTGTATCGACAAAATAAAGTATCTGATTTTGTTGCTAAAGTAAGTGCTATTACTAAACCTAATAAGGTATTTTTATCGGCTGTTATTTTTCCTGATAAGAAAAAATCTTTAGCCGTTAAAATGCAAGATTGGGCTACTTGGTCTTTCAGAGGCTATGTCGATGCTTATACTCCTTTATTACTTACTTGTAGTAAAGATACTGCTTCCTTGTTTATTAATGAAATTAAAGCTAATAGTCGACCTTGTATGAAAATCTTTCCAGGCATTTTCGTCCCTTTTATGGATGGAAATTCAGATGATCTTTTGCGCATTATTCACGAAACCAGAGTCCTTAAATCTGACGGTGTTGTCTTATTTGATTTCGCTCATTTAAAACCTAAATATGTTTCTTCTTTAAATGTTAGTGCTTTTAATAAGTCAAATGTATTTCAAAATAAACAAATGAATGCTAATATTAATAAGTCCCAAAAAACAATAAATAAAAATTGTAAAGAAAAAAACTGATTCTTTCATAGGATATATTTTTATGCTATCTAACTTATTTCAATTTCAACAAACTAAATATAGAACTTTTATTAAATTCTTTAATATTAAAATTAATTTAAAAAATAAAGTAGATAAATCTAATTTTGATATTAAAGAATATATTGAGGAAAATTATAAAGATAAATATATTGATCAATCTTTTTATGATAATTTGATCCGGAATTTTTCGGATTTTGGTCTTAATAATCAGCATAGAGATAAAAAAGTTATCGTTTCTCTTACTTCTTTTCCTGAAAGAATTAACGAACTTAAATATACTATCTTTTCTCTTCTTAACCAATCTTTTAAACCGGATAAAATCTTACTCTGGTTATCTTATGATGAATTCCCTGCCTTAGAACGTGATCTCCCTCAAGAACTCCTTAACTTTAAATCAAATGGCCTTGAAATACGCTTTTGTCAAAATTTGAAATCTTATAAAAAACTTATATTCTCTTTGAAAGAGTTCTCTGATGATATTATTGTTACTGCTGATGATGATATTTTCTATGATTATAATTGGCTTAAACTTTTATATGACTCTTATCTTCAAGATAAACTATCTATTTCTTGTCATTCTGCTAAAGAAATAAGGTCTTTTTTAGGCTTTATTTTCCCTTATGAAACTTGGAAAAAACAAGATTCTTTTTCAAAACCTCAATTTAAAAATATTCAACTTGGTTTTGGTGGAGTTTTATATCCACCTCATTCTTTACATCCTTCTGTTTTTGATATTGACTTATTTCAAAATCTTGCTCCTTATGGGGATGATATTTGGTTCTGGGCTATGGCTCTACTTAATAATACTAAAATTAAAGTAGTTCCAAATTATATTAAATATCCTTTATATGTAAATATTTTCCGTGAACTCGGTTTCAATAATCAAATTACTCTTTTCCGAAATTTTAACAAAACTAATGGAAATGATAAGCAAATGAAAAAAATTGTTAAATATTTTAATTTAGGCAAAAAACTATATGAATAATAATAGTTTTATTGATAATAGACCTCAAGAGTTATGTAAGATGTGTGGATTATGTTGTAGGCTTGTTACTGCCTCCGAATCCTATGATCAACTTCTTATTGATTCTGCTAATGGAGTTCAGGATGCTATTGATTTCTTGAACATTTTTATCCCTTATTCTTCTACTTCTGATGCCAGATTGATTAATGATCAACACGTTAATAATATTTTAAATACCTTCCCTTTAGAAGAACGATCTAATGTCATTTTTTATCATTGTCGATTTTTACTTGATGATAATAAATGCTCTATATATCAAAATAGACCTTTATTATGCCGTAGATGCCCTGCTTCCCCTTGGGTTGTTATGCCTCCAAACTGTGGCTTCTTACCATATCTACAAGAAAAAAGGTATGAAATTATTAATTATATTAAAAAAGTAAAACTTACTCTCTTGACTTGTGAATCATTCCCAGATGATTATTTTTTAACTTCTCGTAATATTACTATTAAACAACTTAAAGATCAACTATTGGATAAAATTACTCCTTTCCTTAAATATGGTGCTCAGGATTGGTGAGCCCTTCTTAATCCGTTATATATTTCTCTCTATATTTGTATGCCTCAGTTATCTTCTTGGCTCTCTTTGAGTCTTTTGGGTATAGTTTTAAATATAATAAATCCCCGCTCTTTAAATTTAAATTCGCTCCTTTTTCTACGTATGAAATGATAGAATTATTATACACACTATGTAAACCACTTTTTATTCTATTTTCATTCTCTTCTTTTTTTATCATACCTTTTAGCAAATAATATCCTGCTGATATTCCTGGTATTGGTGATAAAAAACTTGCTGTAGTTGTACTTACACTCTCTATTGTCTTTAGTTTTTCACCTTTTATATATCTCTCACTTTGGGCTATTAATGGATTGTCTAATCTCTCTATTTTATTACATTGTGATGGCTTTGTATATTCTTCTATTTTACAGATAAAGTATGCATCTGTCTTTGCTCTCTTTGCATCTCTTATTTCTATTACTTTACCTCTTATTATGCTATCTTTTTCAAATAATATCCCATCATTGGTAAAATACTCATTCTCTGTTTTAAATTCTACTTTCTTATATGGCTCACTTCCACTAAAGTTTTTTAGTATTTTTACTTGAATCTTTTCTTCAAAAAATCCATAACTTTTTTCTACTGGAAAACTTAAAAATATTAATAATACTATTACTATTCTCTTCATTTTTATTTTATTTCTTTTAATATCCAATTGTATTATATCATATATTTTTTTTAGTGTTAAAATTATTACATACTTATTTTTATAGGGGTGGCTATGGCTAATATTTTATTTGTTATTGATTCTTTAGAACTTAAGTACTTTGAATTTAATGATCTCGTTACTAATTTTTGGATTATTAAATCTCTATTACTTCGAAATCATAAACTTTTTATTACTACTATTCATAATTTAGCTTTAATTAATAATCAACCTTTTGCTAATTGTTTTTCTGCACAAGTCTGTGATACTAATGTTAGAAATCAAGATTTAGTTTATGATAAAAATCCTGAGTTAGTTCTTCTTGATGATTTCGATTTGATCTTCTTTAGACCGGATCCGCCTGTAGATTCTAATTATATTAATGCTACTTATATTTTTGATTTTGTTAATAGAGATAAAGTTAAAATTATTAATGACCCTAAATCTATTCGAAATTTTAATGAAAAACTTCATACTTCCCTTTTTCCAGATTTTACTCCTTTAAGTATTGTTTCCTCTTCTAAATCTTTGATTAAAAACTTTGTTAGTCAACATTCAATCTGCGTTCTTAAACCTCTTAATTTGTGTTTTGGTAGTGGCGTATTCTTTCTGAAAAATGATGACCCTAATTTAAATACTATTATCTCTTCTGCTACTCAAGATGGTACTAAATCCGTTATTGTTCAAAAATATGTACAAAGTCCTATTAAAGGAGATATAAGAGTTTTACTTCTGGGGGATAATGTCTTACCTTATGCTCTTAATAAACTACCTCTTGTTAATGATTTTAAATTCTCTGTTCACAATGATTCTTATTTGAAAAAAGTTTCACTTTCTCAAGATACACTTTTTATGGCTCAATCTATTGCTAAAAAGTTGAATCAACTCGATTTGCCTCTTGTTGGGTTAGATATTATTGATAATAATGTTATTGAAATTAATATTACCAGCCCTTGCTATTTTATTCGGGAAATTAATAATCTCTTCAATATGAATTTAGAAAACTTATTAGCAGACTTCTTTGAAAATTATTTACATAAAAATAATTCTCAATATAACTCTGTTCACTATATTTAATTTTATTTTTATTTCTCAATACTTTTATAGTAATCCCTTGGTCGAAGGAATATCGTCTACTATTCTATTATCTTTTTCACAAGCTTCTCTTAAAGCTCTTCCAAATGATTTAAATATACTCTCTATTATATGATGTGGATCTTTACCATATAAATTCTTTATATGAATTGTTGCTAAAATCCCTTGGGCTAAACTATTAAAAAAATGTTCTACCAGAATTGTTTCAAATCCTTCGGTCTTCTCTTCTTTTATATTCTCTATATCTGTTTTACTGTATATTCTTCCGGATAAATCTATTACACTTAACGTTAGTGACTCATCCATTGGCACAAATCGTTCTCCGTATCTTTTGATTCCTCTCTTTTCTCCTAAGGCCTCTTTTATTGCATTACCTAATGTAATTGCTGTATCTTCTACTATATGATGTTTATTCGTATCTAATGATTTTACTCCTATTTCCATGTCTATTTTGCTATTTGAGGATAACTGTTCTAGCATATGGTCAAAAAATTTTATCCCAGTATCTATTTTGTATTTGCCATTACCATCTATATTTACCTTTATCTCTATTTCTGTTTCTTTTGTTGCTCTTTTTTTGTTACTTATTCTCAACTTTATTTATCTCCAATATACTCTCGATCTCATTTATGTCATTTAATACTATCATTGCTCGTTCTCTTTTAAAGGCTTCTTTTAACTCTTCTGATTTATCTTGAGGAGGTAGTATGCCTATTGTTGTTATATTGTATCCTTTATGGGCTAAACTGTTCCCAGCCTTTATATCATCTATTGTATCTCCTGCATAATAAATCTTGTAGGTTAATATCTCTTGATAGATTTTTTCTAACCCTAAACTATTTGGTTTTTGTTGATTCTTTGGTAAATCATTCATTGTTATTATTTTATCAAAATATTTATCTATTCCAAATGTTTTTAAACTATATTTTGCCTCTTTTTCTGGACGCCCTGTGAATATACATAGATGATAACTTTTGGATAGTTCCTTTAACACTTCTTCCTTGATTAATATCTTCTCATTATTTATTAATCCATCTCCATTCTCTCCCCAGTAATAACTCTGAAATGTTTTTATTATTTCTTCTCTTTCTATTACTATACCTAGGTCATTTAATATATACTCAGTTAAATCCCAATCATTATTTAATCCACCTCTGTTTTTTATCTCTTGGATTTTATTTAACTCTATTGGCTTATTACTATAATGCTCTACTGTATACTTTATTGCCATTCTGTATGAATCTGATGTGTCTATTAATACTCCATCCATATCAAATACTATTGCTGGCTTATATTTTAGCTTATCTATTATTTTATCTACAGAATTCTTTGGACCTATTGTTATTCTTAAATGACTTTTTAACTTTGGATCATTAAATTTTTTTACTATTATATTCGCATTTTTTAATTTTTTATATATAAAATAACACTTATAACTACAATCAACTAGTAAAAAATTAGCTTCTGATGGGTATGCTCTTAAATGTAAACTTGCAAAATGATTTATTAATCTGTTCTTTCCATCCTTTATTGCTATCTTTATATTCTCTAAATACTTTTCATCTTCTATTGCTATTATTGCAGCTTTTGTTGCTAATCCATTTACACTATATGGACTTATTATCTTCTTTAAATTTTTTATATTCTCCTCTTGGCTTACTATATAACCTATTCTTAATCCTGCTAAACCAAAATCTTTTGACATTGATTTTACTATGAATATATTATCATATTTCTTTATATATTCTACGTTTGTTATACCAGAATAACCACTATATGTTTCATCTATCAATATTAATTTATCTTTTGCTTTTGATATTATTTTTTCTAAATTTTTTTTACTTATTACTTCTCCAGTTGGATTATTTGGTGTTGTTAAATGAATGATTTTTACTCTCTCGGTTATACTATATAAAAATGCTTCTATTGGAAATTCCCATTTTGGTTTATAGTTTATTTCTATATATTTTGCTCCAATTGTTTTGGCATATATCTTTGGCATACTAAATGTTGGTGTTACTGTTAGTACTGCATCTTTAGGCTCTAAATAGGTATTATATATTACACTTATTGCCTCATCAGCTCCATTCGTTAATAATATATTTTTTGATTCTACATTATTGTACTGTGCTATTTTATCTTTTGCTTCTCCATAGCTTGGATAAAAACATATATCTTTTGGCTTTAATCTTGCTATCCCTATTAGTACTTTTATTGATGGGCCAAAATTGTTCTCATTTGAATCTAATTTATATTCCCAGTTGTTTATGTAGTCTTCTGTTTCATAGACTTCTACATCTTTTAATATCTTTTTCGGTTCAATCATCTTTTTATCCTACTATTTTACAACTATTCTCTTTATTAAAAAATATATGCTATCTTTAATTTAGCATATATTTTTTATAAATGTAAGACTTTTTTCTCTTATTGTTTACACTATTTTATTTTAAATTCACCGTCTATTATTGCTCTTATTTTTATTACTCCTGGCTCAATTACTGTACTTCTAGAGTCACTTGTTGTTCTTAAACTACTCTCAACTGCATTACTATTTAACATTGCCTTCGCACTATATACTCTCCCTGTATTATTTTCTATATAGCAAGCTGAATTGATTTTTGATATACCTATAACTTCTGCATTTACTCCTTTTGCTATTATTTTTGCCTTATTTAATGCATTCTGCGCTGCTTTTACATATAATTCATTACAAGCATTATTCTCATTCTCTAATTTGAATTTTATTCCATTCACTCTGCTTGCTCCATTTAATACTGCTTTATCTATTATTATTCCTATCTTATTTATTCCTTTTACTCTTACCTTTACACTATTCCTTACTAAATAACTATCTAATAAACTCTTTTTATCTTTATATACATATTGGGGATTTAATGAAAAATTTTGCGTTGTTATTAAATCTCCTTTACTTTGATCTATTTCACTCTTTATTGCATTTATTACTTTTGTTGTTATCGCTTTATTTTCTTCTATTGCTTTATTTGAATTCTTATCTCTTGTTTCTATTTCTAAATTAAATTCTACTATTGTCGGAACTTCTTCTTTTATTAACTCTGATGATGTCTTTATTACACTAGGCTCTTGTACATTCTGGGCATATCCTACTGATACTGTTGTTAGTATTATACTTAATACAAGTACTTTCTTTATTAATCCTTTTAATTTCATCTTTTTCTCCTATATTGTTCTCTTATTTTAATCTATTTTACCTGCTTTTTATCAGTATGACTTTCCATTTGTTGTTTTTTATCTTGATTTATTACTTCTATATTTGTTTCTTTATTAGTTTGGGATTTTATTTTTGATAATATCTCATTTATATTACTATTTGATTCTTCAAAAGATTTTGCTTCATAAAAACCTATTAACGAATCTTTCTCAGATGTTATTGTATAATAACTTAATCCTATTATTAACCATAATATTACACCATGGATTATTTCCATTCTTGGTATATTTATAAAATTTGTTACATAGTTCCATATATTCATACATAACCAACCGGGAAAAATTAAAAATCCCGTAAATAAACAACATATCATAAATAAGGCTACTATAAGACCTTTTATTCCATTTATCTTTATTACTTTTACTTTTTTATTCATCTCGTTCACTATTCTTTTATTAATTTTAATAATTCGTCCTCATTTAATATTGTAACATGTAAATTCTTTGCTTTGTCAAATTTTGAACCAGGATTGTTACCTACTACAAGGTATGAGGTGTTTTTACTTACTGTATTTGTAATTTTACCTCCGTGAAGCTTTATTTTCTCTTCATAAAATCCTCTTGGCGAGGTTAAGCTACCTGTTAACACAAAAGTCTTATCTCTTAAATTATCGGATATCTTCTCTTTATTTATTTCCTTTACTTTCACTCCTAGATCTTCTAGGCTCTTTAATTCTTCTAAATTCCTTTCGTCATGAAAATATTCATATATATTCTCAGCTATTATTTCACCTATCCCGATTATTAAACTTAATTCTTCTTTTGTCGCTTCCTTTATTTTTTCTAAACTTCCTAATTCTTCTGTTATTAATTGAGCGGTCTCTTTTCCTGTATGTCTTATCCCTAATGATGTTATAAATTTATTTAAACTCGGATTCTTACTCTTTTCTATTCCATTTAATATATTCTGCGCTGATCTCTCTTTTATTAAATCTAATGTCATTAATTCTTCTTTTGTTAACCTGTAAATATCACTAAATGTTTTTACATACCCTCTTTCATATAATTGTTCTATTATAGATGGACCTAATCCTTCTATATCCATTCCTTCTTTTGAAACAAAATATTCTAACCGACCTTTTATCTGAGCTTTGCAATTATATACATTGGGACAATATAAGTTAACTTCTTTAATAGGTCTTACTAATTTTGTTCCACAACTCGGACATTCTTCCGGTAGCTCTATTTCTATACTGTCATTTTCTTTTTCTGATTTTATTACTTTCGGAATTATTTCTGCTGCCTTTTTAATAAGTACCTTATCATTTATTCCTAATTTAAGTCGCTTTATTTCATCAAAGTTATAAAGACCCGCTCTTTTTACTATTGTTCCGCCTAAAGATACTGGTTTCATTATAGCCACTGGAGTTACGGCTCCTGTTTTTCCTACTGAATATTCTATAGATTCTAATTTCGTCCAAACTTCTTCAGGGGGAAACTTAAATGCTGTTGCCCATTTCGGTGCTCTTGATGTATAGCCGATTTCGTTTTGATATTCTATATTGTTTACTTTTATTACTACTCCATCTGTTGCATAATCTAATTTGAATCGTTCATTCTCCCAATAATTACAAAATTCTATTGCCTCAGACAAGTTACTTGCTATTTTGCTGTTTGGATTTGTATTAAATCCTAAGCTCTTAAGATAATCAAGCATTTTTTTCTGTGTATTTATTCTCAAGTCTTCTTTATCTCCTACAGTCGGTAAGATCCCCGCATATGCAAAGAAATATAAATTCCGCTTTGCTGTTATTTTGGAGTCTAATTGTCTTAATGAACCTGATGCTGCATTCCTTGGATTTGCAAATACCTTCTCTTTATTCTTTTTATCTAAACCTTCTTCATTTAGTTTCTCAAAACTACTTATTGGCATATATACTTCTCCTCGAACTTCAATATCTATTTTACTAGGTAGTTCGCTTGGAATTCCTGATACATTAAGTAAATTTTCTGTTATGTTTTCTCCTATAATTCCATCTCCTCTTGTTGCTCCTATCTCAAGCTTTCCTTCTTTATAGCTTAAGGCTACTGCTAATCCGTCAATCTTTAATTCAGATACAAGTTCTATATCACTCCCTTTTGGGGTCCCAAGATCTTTTTCTACTCTCTCATACCATTTCTCTAATTCTTCTATACTGTTAGAGTTATCTAACGAGTATAGCCTTATTTTATGCTTATGCTCTTGAAATTTACTCGATGGCTTTGCTCCTACTTTTTGGGTTATATTTTCTTCAGGTTTATATTCTTTATTTTCAGATTCTAATTTCTTTAATTCCTTATATAATTCATCATATTTACTGTCTTCAATTAATGATTTATCCTGATTATAATATGCCTCATTATATTTTTTTATTTCTTCTCTTAATTGATCAATTCTTTTATATACTATATTTTCCATTATCTTTTTATTCTTTCCATTCTTGTTTAAAAATCAGCCTTTTTATGTATTTTTTTATGCTTTATTTTATTTATAATTTTAAAATATTATAAAGGATTCTGCAATAAATTATTATGCTACTAGTCAATTTAGTTAATAAATTTCAAAAAAAATTCTTTTCAAGACAGGCTAAACGTACTTTTTTTACTACGCCCTCTCATTCTCTTGGATCTTTTATTATTCCTTCTTTAAAAAAAATTTTTGGTACAAAGTTTTTTAAAGCTGATTTCTCTGAAATAGTTTCTTATAAATCAGAAAAAAGCCCTATTGAATTGAAGTATGAATCGGAAGAAATTTCTTCTCGTATTTATAATTCTAAGGCCACATTCTATCTTACAAATGGCTCTACTTCAGGAATCTTAGCTGCTATGCTTACTTCTCTTGCTAAAGATGACAAAGTTCTTATTTTAAGAAATTGTCATAAATCTGTATATTCCGGACTTGTTTTAACTGGGGCTATTCCTATTTGGTTATTGCCTCCTTTTAATGTTCAATGGGGTATTTATGAAGCTATTAATCCTTCTTGTATCATTCAAGCTCTAGATAATAATCCTGATATTAAAGCTTTAATTATTACAAATCCTACTTATGAAGGTGTGTTGTCCGATATTGAAAAAATATCAGATATATGTAAAGAACGTAACATCATTCTAATTGTTGATGAAGCTCATGGCGCACTTTGGAATTTTGATAAAACTCTTGGGGTGTCTGCGGTTAATGTTGATGCTGATTTCTGTATTCAATCTTTGCATAAAACTGCCGGTGCTTTAAATTCTAGTGCTGTATTGCATATTGGAAAAAATTCTAGTATTAACCCTTTAGATCTCCAAAAATCTTTAGATCTTATTAATACAACTTCACCATCTTTCCCTATTCTTGCTAATATTGAGGCTTGTATTCATTTCTTAAATTCTAATCAAGGCAAAATACAGCTTGAAAATCTTAATTTAAATATTCGCAAATTTAAAAAAGCTTTATTAAAATCTAATCTCAATAATATTCATATCTATTCTAAAAATAATGATATTACTAAAATGTTAATTAAAATCGATGGACTTTCAGGATTTGAACTCTCTGAAATCCTTCTTACAAAGTTCAATATCGAAGACGAATTAGCTAATGCGGTTTCTGTTCTATTCTTAACCGGCATTGGATCTAATAAAAAGAAATTTATTAAACTTAAAGATGCTTTAATTAAAATCGCTAAAAATCTTCCAAAATTTAAATCTTATTGTCAATCCATTGATAATTCTACTATTCAACTTGAAAATAATATAGAAATACCTGAAAATCAAACTCAAGAAAATTTGCATATCCAAATTCAAGATAATTTTAATTATAATAATTCTACTATTCCTTCAAATTTGGATAATTCTCTTAATAAACCAAATAATAATAATCAATCTTTATCAGAGTTCTTTATTTCTTCTTCTCAAGTACAGCCTATTGTTTCTTTTTCACCTTTTGATATGCGATGTAAAAAAAGTGTTAATAAATCTATTGAACTATCTCTTAACTGTATATCCAATCAACTCGTTGTTCCATATCCTCCAGGAGTCCCTGTTTTAATTCCTGGCGAACTTATTCAAGACTGGCATATCCAAAATCTGGCGAATTTAAATTCTTTACAAGTTTTAGATCAAGAAAATAATTAATCCTTATCCTTATTTACATAAATTTATTCTTAATGTAATATTATCAACGTATTTTATTATTTTAAGGAGCTTCTTATGAAATTTCTTCACGTTATGATTAGAGTTAAAGATATTCAAAAATCTCTTGATTTTTATACAAATTTATTAGAGATGCATCTTGTAAATACTTTGGAATTAGATGATTCTCGCTTATATTACCTCTCTGATAAAGATGGGCAAACTCAGATTGAATTGACTGAAAATTTTCAAACTCCTCAAGATGGTTATTCTTTAGGCAATGCTTTTGGGCATTTCGCTTTTTCTGTTGATTCTTTTGACTCTTTTTATCTTAAAATGCAAAAATTAGGTCTTGATTGGCTTTATGAACCTTTCTTTTTACCCAATAATCATATGAAAATTGCTTTTATTAAAGATCCGGATGGGTATGAAATTGAGCTGATTCAAAATTTATAAATTTAATAATGATAATAGTTATTAATTGTAAAATTTTGTTAAAAAGTTTGTTAATAATAGAATTATCATGCTAAGATAAATTATGTTATTAGATTAGATAAAGGATAGAATAAATATGGCAAAATTTGTATGTACAGTTTGTGGTTATGTATATGAAGGTGAAAAAGCTCCTGATAAATGCCCTATGTGTGGCGTTGGAGCTGATAAGTTTAAACTTCAAGATGAGTCATCTTCGGCTTATGCTGATGAGCATTCTATTGGAATCGCTAAAGATGTGGATTCTGAAGTTAAACAAGGTCTAAAAGATCACTTCTTAGGTGAATGTACTGAAGTCGGTATGTATCTTGCTATGAGTAGACAAGCTGATAGAGAAGGCTTCCCTGAAATAGCTGAAGCTTATAAAAGAATCGCTTTTGAAGAAGCTGAACACGCTGCTAAGTTTGCTGAGCTTCTTGGTGAAGTCGTTACTGATTCTACTAATAAAAATCTTCAAATGAGAGCTGATGCTGAAAAAGGTGCTTGCCAAGCTAAATTAGATATTGCTAAAAGAGCTAAAGCTCTTAATCTTGATGCTATTCACGATACTGTTCACGAAATGTGCAAAGATGAAGCTAGACACGGCAAAGCTTTTGAAGGCCTTTTAAAAAGATACTTCTAATCTTTTTATTTCTATATTTTCTTTTGTGGCGAAATTTTTATTTAAAAATTTCGCCACTTTTTTATTCTGTAAGTATTTCTCTGTACGTATTTTTGCTGACTTGCAGTTTTTTTTTATTATCCTAATAATATTATTATGGTTTACTTCTTATTACTTTAGTATGAAAAGGACTTTAGTTTATGGCAATTATTTTTAATGATAGTGTTAATACATCTAATACTATTTCTTATGACTTTAATTTTGTTCAAAAATCTCAAACAGATACTAATGTTTCTATTCGACCGGGAGCCTTTTATAAATTCCCTGAAATGGAAACTTTATCTGTATCTTTTGTTACTACTACTTCTTCTTCTCAATTACCTATTTATTCTTTTAGCTTTATTAGCGGTGATAATCCTACAAATTTAATTATATCTGCCTCTGATATTACTTGGCAATCAGGTGGAATTGAAGTCTTAGCTAATAAAACTTATGAAATCTCTATTTTAGATGGCTTGGGGGTTATGGTCTGTGCTTAAATCTCTCTACTTAAGAAGACGAGCTCTTTTTGCTCCTCAAAATTCTTGCGATCCTATCTTTACTCCTCTTGAGTATATTAAATCTGATGATTCCAAAACTCAATATATTATTCTGGACTATAAACCAAATCATAAAACTAAAATTATTATGGAATCAAAAATTGATGAAGATGGTGGCGCCGGCTTTGCTTATGGAGCTGATAACGGCTGGGGAGTTAATGATTTCGCACTTTACTATGGGTATAAATCAACTTCTACTCTTATTAATGCTTGGGGAAATGTAGCCGCTTCTCAATATTCTTTTAATATTTCATCTACTTTGACTGATAAAAATACTATCGTGCACTACAATAAAGACTTATTTTTTAATCAACAACTCTTTGACACTAATACATCTACTCTTACTGATTTCCAATGTTCTGTTAACCTATGTCTTTTTGCTAATAATAGAAATGGTAACCCTTCTGAATGCGTTAAAAATTTTTATTTATATTCATTTAAAATTTATGAAGAAAACTCCCTCTTATATGACTTAATCCCTGTCTTAGATTCTAATAATGTCCCTTGTCTATATGATACAATATCTAAATCCTTTTATTATAATCAAGGTACTTCTCAAAATTTTCAATTTAAAATAAAACCTTTAGGCTATATTATTGACTCAAGTACTAAAATTTGGCTTGATGGTATTTACAATAATGGGCTTGATTCTCTTCATTCTGATACTTTAGATAACGGTTGGGTAGATTTGACTGGCAATTGTGATCCAACAACATTAGAAAGCGGTAATACAATCTTAGTTAATGGAGTTCAATCTAATGGAACTCAAAATGGGCGAATCACTGTCCCAACTCTTAATCCTATTAATTTTACTGGAGATTTAACTATTGAACTCGTCTTTAATAGACTCGAAGGTACTACTAATAGTGTTATTTTAGGGCGAAATTATCAAAAAACTTATTATATTAATACTTCTAGTGCTAGTATTATTTGCTGGGCTGCCGGAAGTAATATTTCAGCAGCTAATTATATTACTCTTAATAATATTAATTATCTTCAGTTTACTTTAGATTCTTCTTCTAAATCAGCAAAATTGTTTTTTAATGGTGAGCTTGTATCAACTAAAACTCTTAATAATATTTCTGCCGATTCTTCTTCTCTTCAATTATTTGGATATTCCGGTAATAAAACATCTTTTAATGGCAATATATATTCTCTTCGTATACATAATAGAATTTTATCTGAGTCTGAATTACTTAATAATTTTAACTTGGATTTTAATAGATTTGGAGGTTAAATTTATGCAATATGCAAAATTAATTAATGATAACTTAATTCAAATAGCTAACAATAAAAAAATATCTAATGATCAGGAACAAGTTTTTAATCCTACTCATCAAGACTTTTTAAGACTTGGATTTTTACCCTTAGTTACTTCTAATCCACCATCAGAACTCTCTGAAGAAGATAGCTTATTATCTTACTATCAAGCTGTTTATAATATTGTTAATAACCAGATTGTTCAATCTTGGACTTTAGTTCAATATGATGAAAATATTTAGTTAGGAGATTTTTATGGATTTGATTTCTACTTTAAACTCAATTTTAAAATATTCTTTACCTTTTATTTCTAATTTAATAGAATCTAAGGTCGTTCCAGTTATAAAACGAAAAGCTTATCAAAAATTAGACTCTTTTGTTGATCTAAAAATTCAGGATCTTGTTTCTCTTCTTCAAAAAATTGAGGATACTGATGATCTGATAAAGCGTAAAGCTCATATTGAAGGCTTTATTCTTGGGGTTGAAGCTTTAAATGCTATTGGACAAAAACTTTTAGATGCTTCTAATACTTTAAAAACACAAATTGAGGCTTAATTTCTAATGTCTATTACTTACGAATTCTTGCTTGTTATTATTATAAACGTAACCTCTGCTGGTATTTTTATTGGTGGTTTAGCCATGTCTATTAAATTTATTGAGGATCAAATAAAACGTTTAGAACTAAAACAAGATAAACATAATAATTTAATAGAAAGAATGGCTGTTGTTGAACAATCTTGTAAATCTGCACATCGTAGAATTGATACTTTAAAAGGAGGGTAAACATGAAAAAAATTATTATTCACTGGTCCGCAGGAACTTATAAACCTAATAAAATAGATCTGGATCATTATCACTTCTTAGTTGATAATCTTGGAAATGTTTTTGATGGAAATTTTATACCTGAAGATAATGTAAATTGTAATGACGGAAAATATGCTCAACATACAGGCGGAGGTAATACAGGCGCTATAGGTATTGCTTTTTGTGGGATGGCTGGCTTTGTAAGTCCTAATAATATGGGGCATTATCCTTTAACTAAAATTCAATGTGAATCACTATTTAAGTTCTCTAGTCAATTGTGTAAAAAATATAATATTCCTATTGATCAAGATCATGTTTTAACTCATTATGAATTTGGAAAAAATAACCCTAAAACTTCTAGTTTTGGTAAAATAGATATTATTTTTCTTCCTCCTTATCCTAATATTTCTAAAAATTCTATTGGTAATTTTATCCGTAATAAAATTAACTGGTATTTTCAACATATATAATTACTTACTTCTAGATTATTTTATTTTATCTACCCATTTTTGAAAAAATTTTACTCCGGCTTGAGCACTCTTCTCAGGATGAAATTGAACAGCTGTTATATTATTCGTTTCTATTGATGCACAAAATTCTTGATGATAAAATGCTCTAGATGAAATAATTGATTTATTTTCCGGTTCTACATAGTATGAGTTTACAAAATAAAAATAATCTTCCGTCAAATATGAATTGTTACCTCTTTCTATATCTATTTTATTCCAGCCTATCTGAGGAATCTTTCCAGTTTTGAATTTTTTTACTTTACCCTTTATTATTCCTAAACCATTTATATCAGAGGCCTCCTCACTACTTTCAAAGAGTATCTGTAAGCCTAAACAAATTCCTAAAAATGGACGACCTGTTTCTATGTATTCTCTTATCGTATCTGTTAAACCTTTGGTTTTAAGGTTCTCCATTGCTTGTCTAAAATGACCTTGACCTGGAAATATTATTCCATCACTTGATAAAATATCCTCTTTTTTTGAGGATATTTTATACCCTATTCCTAGATATTCAAGCATATTTCCTATGCTTTTTATATTACCTGCTTCATAGTCTACAATTGTTATTATCATTTGTTAAAATAAAATCCATCTTCTTTTAATCTCTTTATTACTTCTTTTAAATTCTCATCACTGCATACTATTGAGATCCTAAAGAAACCTTCTCCATATTTACCAAATGCGTGGCCTGGAACTAATACTATACCCGATGTCTTTAATACATCGTCTGTAAATTCTTTTGATGTTTTATATCTCTTTGGAATAGGTAACCATAGATAAAAAGTTGTATTCGGTATATTAATATTATCAATATCCCAACCTAATTCTCTAAAACCTTTCACTAAAATCTCTTGTTTTTTCTTATAACTTTTATTAGCCTCTTTTATATAATCATCACCCTCTTTTGAATTAAGAACTTCAGAAGCAGCTTTCTGTAAGGCTTTAAATATTCCAGTATCTATTGTAGATTTTAGTTTACCAAACATATTTATAACATAAGGATTACCGCAAACCCAACCGATTCTCCAACCAGTCATTGCATAAGGCTTTGAAAAACTATAAAATTCTACTGCTATATCTTTTGCTCCTCCTATTTCTAATATACTATGAGGCTTATTATTTTCATCAAAATACATATCTGTATAAGCTGCATCACTTATAATCAATATATTCTCTCTTTTACAAAAGTCTACAATTTCTTTTAGATATTCTAATGTACAACAAGCTCCAAGTGGATTATTTGGATAATTAAGTATTATTGCTTTTACTTTATTTTTATCTAAACCATCCTTTTTTAGTTGATTAAAAACTAAATTTATATCAGGCATAAAATTATTCTCAAATGTTAATGGTATTGAATATGCAAGACCTCCAGACACTTTAATCATTTCTTTATATGATGCATAACCTGGGTCAGGTATTAATATAATATCTTTTTCTGAATCTATTGTATTTGGATTTATAAGTTCACGTATTAAATTTGCTAAGCCTTCTTTTGATCCTATAAGTGAAAATATTTCACTTATAGGGTCTAATTTTACATTAAATCTTGATTCCATTCTTTTACTAATAGCCTCAAGAAAATAAGCTTCTCCTTTTGGTGTAGAATAAGTATGGATTCCTTCTATATCCAATGCCTCTTTTAGTTTATTAATGACAAATCTTGGTGGAGCTTGTACCGGTGCTCCCATTGATAAAGATATAGGACTCCTATTCTTTGCTTCTAGAGCCGGTTTTAATTCTTGTGCCATTTGCTTAATCTGAAACATTATATAAGTTTCAAGATTCTGTACACTATTATTAAATAGTTGCCGTATTTTTTCTACCATAATTATTTATTCTCCATTTTGTCTATTTATTATTTATATATTCTTTCTGATAAGCCCAAGCACTATGATTATGAATACTTTCAAATGATTCTATATCTATTTCAAAAAATTTTATTACTTTATTACTTCGTAATTTTATTATTACATCTCGTAATATATCCTCTACAAATTTAGGATTATTATAAGCTTTTTCTGTTACATACTTCTCATCTTCTCGTTTTAAAAGAGGAAAAAGCTCACTAGATGAACAACTCTCTATATCTTTTACTAAATCCTCAATCCAAATATGATCCGTATTATCGTAATTTATTTTAACTTTTACTAAAGCTCTTTGATTGTGAGCTGAATATTCGGATATCTCTTTTGAACAAGGGCATAAAGTTGTTACAGGTACTTCGACTCCTAATATAAATTTATAATTTTCTTTATCTAATATTCCTTCAAAAGAACAATCATATCCCATAAGAGAGGATAGATTACTTATAGGCGCTTTTTTCTCTATAAAATATTTGAATTTAAAAGATAATTCTGCACTTTTAGAATTTAACTTATCCTTTATCTCTTCTAAACAACCTTTTATATCAACACCTAATAAGTTACGTTTACTCCAACAATTAAGAACTTCTACGAATCTGGACATATGCGTTCCTTTATAATTTGATGGTAAAAAAACGCTCATGGTTACTTTTGCATTTACAACTTGGTTGTTATCATCTTTCCTTTGAATTATAAGAGGCATTTCTAAATTTTTAATACCTACTTTTTGTATATCAATACCTCTTTTATCTTCTTTGTTTTGAATGTCTTTTAATTTTGTGTTCATAATATATAATTTAATTTTCGTTTTGTGTATTGTTAGTATTCTTTTCTTCAAGAGCTAGCAATAATTTTAAAGCAGCTTTTCTCTGTATCTTTGGCGGAGCAAGTCTTAAAAACTCGATTGCTTGGAGCATAAACGGATCAGAATCATACCATCTTGAACCTTTACCTTCATATTTCGCAATTATTTCATAAAGATGTTCTATCACATTTGAAGCAACTTCTTCTTGCATTTTTACTAAAAAACCTGCTGCTAAATTTTTAGTTTCTTCGTTCTGAACTTTTAATAGATCTAATGCCTCTTTTAAAATAGGATCATTATCATACCATCTTCTATTTTGCTCCATAATTTTTACCTTTTTCTTCTTTATATTTAATCTTCCTACTTATTATTATATTATAGTTTTATTCAATTTACAAAATATTTTTTAAATGACATTTTACATCATAAAATACTTTATCTATTGGTTGAGAAGCGTTAATTACTTTTATTCTGTTCGGGGCATTTTTTGATAATGACAAATAACCTTTCCTTACATTTTCTTGAAAGATTAATCCTTCTTTTTCTAGCCTATCCAAGTTTGATAGATTCATTCTATCTACACAAATCGTTGGATCTATATCAAAAAGTAATGTTAAGTCCGGTAATAAATTATCAGTAGCTATATTATTTAAAAATATTAGTTCATCCAGATTACTATTATTTTCTCGTCCATATCCTTGATAAGCTATAGTAGAATCTATGTACCTATCACAAAGTACTATTTTGCCTTTTTCAATCTCTTGTTTTATGAAAAACTCTACGTGTTGTGCTCGATCCGCTAAAAATAAAAATAATTCCGCTTTCTTTGATATATGATTTTTATCATCAAGAAGTATATTACGAATTTTTTTACCTAAATCTAAAGCTCCTGGCTCACGAGTTAAAGCGACTTGATATCCGTTAGCTAAAAGAAAATCTTTAGTATATTCTATTTGCGTAGTCTTTCCGGAACCATCTATTCCTTCAAAAGTTATAAAAAGTCCCTTTTTATTTTTCAATGTCATATTTTTCCCTTTTATCTAAATTTTATCAAATCCTGTATATTTCCTTAACACTTCTGGAATTATTATATCTCCATTTTGTGTCTGGAAGTTTTCAAGAATAGCTGCAAATGTTCTTCCTACTGCTAAACCGGATCCATTTAGCGTATGAACATATTTTGTCTTTCCACTTGCTTTTTCTCTATATTTTATGTTCGCTCGTCTTGCTTGAAAATCTCCAAAATTTGAACAACTTGAGATCTCTTTATAGGCATTATATGATGGCATCCATACTTCAAGGTCATAACATTTATTTGCAGAAAATCCTATATCACCTGTGCAAAGTGCTACCCTTCTGTATGGCAATTTGAGTAATTCTAAAACTTTTTCTGCATTTTTTGTTAATTTTTCGTGTTCATCTTCACTTGTTTCTGGGGTGCATAGTTTCACAAGCTCTACTTTATTGAACTGATGTTGTCTTATTAATCCTCTTGTATCTTTTCCTGCAGAACCTGCTTCCCTTCTAAAACAAGGTGTATATGCTGTCATATATTTTGGTAAATCTTCTTCGGATAATATCTCGTTTGAATATATATTTGTAACCGGAACTTCTGCTGTCGGTATTAAATATAAATCCTCATTTTCGCATTTATACATATCTTCTTTAAACTTTGGTAATTGGCCTGTCCCTTGCATTGCTTGTCCGTTTACTAAAACAGGTGGTAACATTTCTTTATAACCATGTAATTCTGTATGAGTATCTAGAAAAAAGTTTATTATTGCTCTTTCCAGTCTTGCTCCCTTTCCTGTATATAACGAAAATCTTGATTGTGCTAATTTAACTCCTCTTTCAAAATCTACAAGCCCTTTTTCTATTGCAATATCCCAATGGGCTTTATTTTCAAAGTCAAATACAGTTGGGTCTAAAAATTTCTTTATTTCTATATTATCATCTTCACTTTTCCCTATTGGTGTTGATTCTTGTGGAATATTTGGTATTGATAATAATAAATTTGTTTGATCGCTTGTTAATTTAAGTTCTTCTTCTTCTAACCTTTTTATTTCTTCGCCTAGTTTTTTTACATCTTCTTGAAGCTCTGTTGTATCTTCGTTATTCTTTTTTAAAACGCCTATCTTTTGAGATTCTGTTTTCCTTTTTGAACGATATTCATCAGCTAAGGTTTGTATTTTTCTTCTTTTTTCGTCTATTTCTAAAACTTCATTTATAGATAAATTTTCATTCCTTCTTTTTAATAGCGAATTTATTTTATCAGGATTCTCTCTAATTAATTTTATATCTAACATATTTTTACCACCGTTTCTGATTCTATTATTTAATTATTTTTTTAATTTTTATTACTTTATTTTACAATAAAGTTTAACTTCTTTACAATAATAATTATCTTTTTTATTATTTTACTATTATTTTAAAAAACAGATTATATAATTATAATATGGATAATAAAATTATATCTTCATACCTTGAATATTTAGAAATTGAACGAGGCTTAGCAAAAAACACTATTTTGGCTTACCAGAGTGATTTGTTTTATTTCTTTGAATTTTTATATAATCTTAAAATAGATAATATAGAACAGATCTCAAGGTTATTGATAAACAAATATATAAAATTTTTAAAGGATAAAAATTATACTCCATCTTCTTTGGCCAGAAAAATTGCAGTGTTAAAAAGCTTTTTTTCTTATCTTACCTCTTACGAGTATTTAAAATATAATCCCACTTTAAGTCTGGAACAACCTAAACAACCAAAAAAATTACCTAAAATACTCTCTTTTGAGGAAATTTTGTATCTTCTTAATTACAATAAATTATCTTATCTTGACAAAGCTATTTTTGAATTATTATACGCATCCGGACTAAGAGTATCTGAACTTGTTAATTTAAAAATTAATAATGTTGATTTTAATGCGAATTTTATAAGATGTTTTGGAAAAGGATCTAAAGAAAGGATCATACCTATTAATAAAAAAGCTAAAAAGGCCTTATCCTCTTATTTAAAGCAAAGAGAGTTTTTAGTGAAAAAATATAAATTAGATACTAAAAAAATTTTTATTCTAAATAATGGTAATCTGATTACAAGGCAATATGTCTATAAATTTATAAGAAATATAGGGTTGAAAATAAATAAAAAAATATCTCCACATACTATTCGACATACTTTCGCTACTCATTTACTTGAACATGGTGCCGATTTAAGAGTTGTACAAGAACTCTTAGGGCATAGTGATGTTTCAACTACACAATTATATACTCATCTTAGTCTTAAACATATTAAAGATGTTTATTTCTCTATTAATAAATAAAAAATCCTTTTTTTAAAGGGTTATTTTTATTAAAAAATAATCAATAATATCTATGTATATCCTATAATTAATTGGATTATATAGCTAATAAAGGAATTTAAATTAAAATAAATTAATATGGAAAAAGGTAATAATGATAAATCTCAGTCTAAAAACCTGTTTGCTAATGGGGTGTCATCCCATAGAGCATCATCATCTCCTTTTTCTTCTATAAATAATTCATCTGGAAATAGTAATTCAAGTTCTCCTTTTGCTCCTAAATCAAGTGAAAGTAATGCCTCCCCTTTTGCTCCTAAAAGTTCTATATCTCAGAGTTCTTCTTCTGATAATAATAATTTACCTCAAAACAATAATAATTCTGGTTCTTCAAATTTAAATTTTAGTCAAAATATAAATATTCCTAATAATTCCAAAACAGAACCGTTAAAAAGATTGAATGCTTTTGATAGCACTATTTTAGAAGATACCTCTTTTGTTGAACTGGATGATGAAGATCTGAAATTAAGTAAAAGAATAAAAAGACTGGAGGAGTTTTTAGATCTTATGAATGAACGCATATCCATAGCTTATTCTTATTTAAATAAAGAACAGATAAATCAACTTATTCAGGAAAGAGATAAATTAATTACAAAAATTGATTTTCTTAAAAGTGAATATAAACGTAAAAATTTATGTTTTAGATTAAAACTCAATATGTTGAAAGTATTAGAAGCTATTAACTTTTTATTTGATGATTATAAAAAATATATTAATGATTTTTTTATAAAAATTCATATAAAAAAAATAATTGATTCTATTATAGAACCTAGAAAATACAAGAATAATATATCTAAATTAAATAAAATTAATAAAACAGTTGATGATCTGATAAATTTAACAGTTCCTTATGGAGAAGAAGAAAAACGATATTATATTTTAGCTCAGCATTTAGCTAAAGCTAATTATCTTCATTCTAAAATTTCCAAGCAAGTAAAAACTTGAAATTAGTTTTTATAGATAAGTTGCTAATTCCTTAAATTCGTTGTTGAATGTTCAAATATGTATCTGGATTGAGATAATGCCATTACTTTTAAAGAGCAGTAGCCTTTATCTCGTTTTAAAATACCTAGACTAGACAATTTTGATGTCATATATTCATTTAAATCACTCGGATTTATATATAATGCACATTCCTCATTACAAGATTCTAATTTAAAAGGACATTTTTTTTCCATAAGACTACAATTAAACTCCATATTAGTCATAATATTTGATTATTTTAAAGTCGCTCAATAGATAATACAACATCTTGAGGAAATACCTCTTCAGTAATATCATTGACACTTGTAAGAATAAAGAAATCTACCTTCTCTCCTATTTTAACACCTAACTCATCAAAAGATATACTTAACTCGGCTATTTCGTCATAAGCAAATTTAATATTATTTGAAAGTTTATATACCCAAAGATTATCTTTTGTTGCATAAGATAGTTGTGGGGCTAATCCTTTTTTACCCGTGAATGAAATTTTTATTTCGTTTGAATACTTATCTTTTATTATAGGAAATAATGTATCACTACGATTTACAGTCCGGATAGAAGATAGGTTTTTATTTTTGTTAGATTGATTTTTGAAATATATAAATATCTGATAAAAATCTTTAAAATAATCATTTTCATCTTTAATGTAAGTATTTAGATCAAATCTAAAGTAAATATTTTTTTTATCAAACCCGAAGAAAATTTTGTTAATAATTTTTTTATCTTCCATAATAGGTCGAGAAGGTATTTCAATATATCCGGCATCAGTCCAACCATCTAATAGATTATTTTTACCATCAATCTGAGGTGAAATAAGTTTTTTAGGTACTTTTGAAGGTTTACCGATAAATGAAATAAGCGGAATATTAAGATAATCAGGGTAAGGTTTTTCAAGAATTTTATATACATTAATAAGATGTTCACGAAATAAATAATCAAAAATATGATCCTGACCGGAATCATTAGGTTCGCCATACCACCAAAACCAATCACTACCTTCATCAATATAGATTTCTTTCCAAGCTTGTAATAGCTTTTCTTTTGGTATACTAGTATCTTTTTGAAATTCTACAAGATCATTTCTTGTTTTATTTAAATACTCCCAAGCTAAATTTTTTGTAGGTTCGGCTACCCATATCTGAAAATTGCGATTTATCCAAGAACCGGGATATATTTTTTTTAAAGTTTTTTTATCGTTATTTTCAATATAATCACTTAAAAGTACAGATTCTAAGCTGTCATCATCGTTAATAATCTTGTAAAGACCGTTTAAAAAATCAGCACCATCTTTTTCAAAGCCCTCCCAACTATTTTCTCCATCCATTGCTATAAGTAGTAAATGATTTTCAGAAGGTGATGTTTCTATTTTATTCTGCAGTATTTTTATACGTTCTTGTATATCATTTAAAGATGTCTGTAAATCATGTAATGGGTATTCAAAACTAATAAAATTAGGGATTACAGCATTTCGAAATACAAAATTTATAGAACCTGAGGTAGTATTATATTCATAAATTTGTGTTAAGTCATAAGGATCTAAAATGCAACCCCTATGATCACGAATAAATTCTTTTTTTAAAGAAGAAGATAAAATACCTTCATCAGATAAAGACCACTTAACACCAGCTTTGGCAAAACATTCAGCTGTTTTTTCAGAAATACAGTGTTCAGAAGGCCATATACCCTTTGGTCGTTTACCAAAAAGTCCTTCTAACCTATCTAAAGCCATTACTGTTTGAGTATATCCATCTTCATACATATCAAATTTACCTTGCGGTAATGGGTATCTTGTTGCTGATTTCTTTGCAATATTCATATCAAGTAGTAATGGGATAATTGGATGATAATATGGGCTTGTTGATATTTCTATTCTGTTTTGATCTTGATATTTTTTATATTCAGGAATTATATTTTTAATGATTTTTCTATGTATTGATATAAGTAGTTTTCTATCTTCAAATGTAAAATTTCTTTCTTTATCAAATAAATATTTTAATTCCGGAAATATATTTATCCAATAAGGATCAGTCCAACTTAAATTAAACCAAGTCATTATATCGCTATATTCTTGATCTGTAAAATCATCAATATTTATTTCATCTTTTGATATTCTTTTTTCATAAAGCTCTGAATAATATTTATGATTAAGTATCATATTTTGATAATTTGCATCAAAAAAATGGTTAAGAATAAAAATTTTATCATCATAATTAAGATCTTCAATCGGAGTTACAGTAAGTTTAGAATGTATATCGTGACAATTTTCATTTTCATAATCAATTAAAGCATCCAGTAACACTGGAACCAGATTGAAATTAAGCTTTAATTTAGGGAAATTATCCATAATTTTAAGCATATCTAAATAATCTTTAACAGCGTGAAGCCTTACCCAAGGCATAAGATATATATTGTCATCATTTGATTTATATAATGGTTGATGCATATGCCATAAAATAGCTATAGATAATTTTTTTTGCATTTTAAATTTTTAATTCCATCTAAAAAACTGTAACTTATTAGAAAAATAATAATTATTTTGGTAAATTATTGATTAAATTGTATCATATTATTAATTTTTGTCATAGAATAAATTAAAAATAGTAAAAAATAAGGAGAAAAATTTAATGGAAAAAGAAAAAGTCGAATATAAAGACACGTTGAATTTACCTCAGACTAATTTGGCTATGAGAGCTAATGCGGCTAATAAAGAGATTGAGACACAAAAATTTTGGGAAGATCATAATATTTATCAAAAAATATTAGAAAATAAAGATAAATTAAATAAATTTATTTTGCACGATGGACCTCCTTATTTAAGTTCGGATAAGATTCATATTGGGCACGCTTTAAATAAGATTCTTAAGGATATATTAATTAAATATAAAACTCAAAATGGTTATTATGCTCCATATGTACCTGGTTACGATGCACACGGATTGCCAATAGAAAATGCGGTAGTAAAGAAAATAAAAGGAGGCAGAAATGCTATCAGTCCTTTTGAATTACGTCAAAAATGTAGAGAATTCGCTGCATTTAATCTAAAAGGGCAAGAAACTAATTTTAAACGTATGGGAATTCTTGGTAATTGGGATAATCCTTATGTTACCATTAATAAAGAATTTGAAGCTCAACAGATTAGAATATTTGGTGAGATGTTTAAAAAAGGATATATAGAAAAAGGCTTAAAACCGGTTTACTGGTGTGCAGATTGCGAAACTGCTTTAGCTGAAGCAGAAGTTGAATATCAAGATCATACATCTACATCTATTTATGTAAGATTTAAATTTGATGATACATCTAAAAAAGATATAGAAACAAAACTTAGTAAAGAAATAAGCAACGATATATATGCGATAATTTGGACAACTACACCTTGGACTATTCCTTCTAATATGGCTATTTGTTTGCATCCAGATTTTGATTATGTTGTATTTGAATATAAAAATACAAATTATATGGTTGCAAATGAGTTATTAGATTCTTTTTTAACACAGGTAAATTGGGATAAAGAAAGTATTAAAAAGATAGGTATGCTAAAAGGCAAATCTTTAGAACTTTTAAATACGATTCATCCTTTGTATAATAGAAAATCTCCAATAATTTTAGGTAACCATGTTACGTTAGATGCAGGTTGTGGTTGTGTGCATACAGCACCAGGACACGGTCTTGAAGACTGGGAGGTTGGATGCCGTTATAATATAGATGTATTTTCTCCATTAGATTCAAAAGGTGTATGGACTGAACAAGTTAAAGATTTAGAAGGTATACCTTATTATAAAGGAAATAATATAGTCATTGAAAATTTAGAAAAAGTAGGTGCATTATTACAAAAATCTGACATAAGCCATTCATATCCACATTGTTGGAGATGTAAGCATCCTGTAATATACAGAGCTACTTCACAGTGGTTTGTAAGGGTGGATAAATTTAGACAACAGACTTTAGAGGCTATAAAAAATGTAAAATGGGTACCGGCATCAGGTGAAAATAGAATATCCAATATGGTTGAAAATCGTTCTGACTGGTGTATATCAAGACAAAGAGCTTGGGGTGTTCCTATTCCGGTATTTTACTGTAAAGATTGTGGTGAATTTATTGTAAATGATGATACTATTGATAAAGTAGCGAAACTTTTTGAAAAGGAAAGTTCTGATGCTTGGGTAAAATACAGTGCTAAAGAAATTTTAGGTGATGATTTTGTTTGTCCAAAATGCAAAAGCAAAAATATAGAAAAAGAAAAAGATATAATGGATGTATGGTTTGATTCTGGAATAACTTGGAGTGCTGTAGTTGATAAGAGAAAAGATGAACTTGGTGAATTACCTGTAGAAATGTATTTAGAAGGTTCAGATCAGCATAGAGGGTGGTTCCAATCATCATTACTTACTTCTGTTGCTGTAAATGGAATAGCTCCATATAAAAATGTTTTAACACATGGATTTGTTCTTGATGGTGAAGGTAGAAAAATGTCTAAATCATTGGGTAATATTGTATCTCCTCAAGATATAATAAAAGTTTATGGAGCTGATGTCTTGAGATTATGGGCTGCTTCGGTAGATTATCGTAATGATATAAAAATAGGTGATACTATAATTAAACAGCTTGTTGAAATATTCAAAAAAATAAGGAATACAGCTAGATTTTTGCTTGGAAATATATATGATTTTGATCCATCTATAGATTATGTGGAATATCAAAACTTGAAATCAATAGATAAATTTGCATTACATAAATTAAATATGTTAGTTAAAAATGTAACTCAAAGTTTTGAAGATTACGAATTTTATAAATATTTCCAATACTTACAGAATTTTGCGGCTGTGGATTTAAGTTCTTTTTATCTGGATATAGTTAAAGACAGATTATATACATCAGGTAAAAAATCTCTATCAAGACGTGCTTGTCAGACTGTTTTATTTGAGATATTACAGACATTGGTAAAAATTCTTGTACCTGTCATGCCTCATCAAGCTGAAGAAATTTGGCAACATATGACTTTAAATCAAAGAAATAATATTGAAAGTGTTTTATTAATTTCTTGGCCGGAATATAAATCTGAGTGGGATAATTTGCAATTAGATAAAGAGTTTTCTAAAATTTTAAATTTAAGAGAGCTTGTTACTAGAACAATAGAACCTTTACGGGCTGATAAAAAAGTAGGCAGTTCTTTAGAAGTTGCTGTTTATATTATTCCTAAATCAGATAATTTATTAGATAATTACGAAATAGATGAATTAGCTAATATTTTTATAGTATCACAGGCTTTTGTTGTTAAATCAAAACCGGATAATGTTCTTAGTTCTTTTGAAAATGATGAATACGAATTATATATAACTAAAGCTATTGGTGAAAAATGTGACAGATGTTGGAAATATCGTAAACTAGGTATAGCTTCTAAACATCCTACTATTTGTCAAGAATGTTTAGAAGCTATTTCTTAATATTAATTAACATTTTTTTATTTAAGAGTAAATTTTTTATAAAGTTATGTTTTTGTATATATGTGTGTATATAAATAATCTATAAATGGTGTTGTAATAATATGAAAACTTTACTCTTAAATTTTTTATTAAGAACAAAAAGATGTACAGTAAAAGATATAATATGGTCTTAAATTTTTAATAAAAATAGTTTTTTATATCTTCCTGTATTCAATAAAGTCCAAAAATTCTTTATTTTGATTTACTTATTTTTTTATTGTTAAATATAATTATAAAAAAGTAAGTTTTGGAGTTAAGTAGTGTATGAGTAAATTTTTATTATTTATATTATTGGCTTATTTAATAGGATCAATACCTACAGGATTTATAATAGTAAAATTATTTAAGAATATAGATATAAGAACAGTTGGATCCGGATCGACAGGGGCAACTAATGTTAAGCGTGTAATGGGGAAAAATTGGTTTTTTATTGTCATGATTTTAGATGCAATAAAAGGAGCTTTACCTGTTATTTTAGCTACATTATTTGTAAGTAAATTCTCTAATATTGGATTATGTCCGGTATTAGCGGCTATAGCTGTTATTCTAGGACATAGCAAGTCTATATTCTTAAATTTTACCGGAGGAAAATCAGTTGCTTCAGGTGTTGGTACTATTTTGGCTCTTAATTGGCAAGTGGGGCTAATGGTATTCTTAATCTGGTCTATAATAGCTTGGTTTTCTAAATATATCTCTTTAGCTTCTATGATTGCTCTTTTATTATCACCTATATTAATGTATTTATTTAAGCAACCTATAGCTTATATTTTATATACTTTATTAGGCGCTATTTACATTGTATATTTACATAGAGAAAATATATCAAGATTAATAAAAGGTAACGAAAATAAAGTAAGAGATTAATGAAAAATTTTTATTCTATAATCTGTCCTTTTTTAATAATAAAATTTAGATAAAATAAAGCTTTTAAATCACCAAGAAATGATAAAATTTTTAATTTTGAAAATTTTATCATTTTTTTATCTTTAGTTAATATGTATAATGCGTTATTTTTAACTTTTAATATAGTGCCACTTGGAAGATCCAGTTTTAAAGTTCTATTGAATATTTTATATTTATTAACCTCAAAGAATATATTCCTATAAGGGAAATAAGTTTTAGAAAAAGGTGTAATGGCTCTTATATGATTATGAATTTCATCTGCGGTTTTATTTTTAAAATCAATAATAATATCTTTAGAATCAATAGCTTTTTGATAAGAAGCAAGTTTTTCATTTTGAGGTATAGGTACAATAATTTCGGAGTTTAATTGTAATAATAATTTTGTAAAGGTTCTTCCGGCAATATGAGCTGTTTTCAATCTTAATGTACCGCCAGTATCGTTATCATTAATAGGTATTTCTGTTTGTGCAAGAATTGCTCCGGTATCAAAATCTTGATCAAGTAAATGTAAGGTAACACCTGAAGTTTTTTCTCCATTCATTATAACTTGAATATAAGGGTTTGGACCTCTATATCTTGGTAATAATGAAGGGTGGCAATTAAAAAATCCTATTTTAGGTAAATCAATAAACTCTTTTTTTATCTTTTCATCCCAGCTACCAATAATTATAATATCAGGATTTAATTTTAATACTTCTTTTTTAAATTCTTTAGAGTTCACACTATTACATTTAAGCTCGTATAAGTTTAAATTTTTTATAAAAGAATAATCTTTACTCGGACATAATAAATCTTTAAAAAATAATAAAAATTTATTATATTGTTTTTTTTCGTGACGTAAAACTCCAACAACTTTACTATTAGCATCTAATGCCCCAAGAATCAAGTTGCAGAACATATGCGAATAACCAATTACTATTACTTTAAACATTGTATTTTATATTTTATATTTTTAATTTTTTAGCACAATTATCACATATAAAAGAGGCTTTTCTTCCGGCAATAAATTCATTAGAACATCTTATACACTTAATTTTTAGTTTATCTGAAATACTTATAAATTTCCCACTTAAAAAGAAATTGTCAAAATCTTTTGGTGAAATCTTAAACTGAGTCATAATTTCTTCACGAGTAATAAAATCATTATCCGAATTTAAAACAAACTGGCATATATCATTGATTAATTTGTTTTGTAACTCATAGCAAGCGTCACAAATATCACGTGTCTTTTTTTGAAATAATTTCCCACACTTTTTACAATTACTTAATGCCATTTTATACCTCTTCTTACTATTTAATTTTTATAATAGATTGAATTTTTAATAAAGTCAATTAAGTAAAACATTTTTATTATATAATTAAATTTATAATAGGAATTGTAGGGACTTTATGATGAAATATTTGAAAATTAGTTTTATCTCGATAATATCAATATTAATTATTTTTTATTTTTCATTTTTGTTTATTTTACCAAATATAATTAATTTAAATAATTATAAAAAGTTAATAAAAGAAGAGGTAAATAAGTCAGCAAAACTAAATATAGAAGTAGAAAATTTAAAATTAAAAACAACAGTAGGGCTAAAAATTGCTGTTGTTATAGATAACCTAAAAGTTGATTATTTGAAAGAAGGTAACTTTTCAGAAGTAAAAAAAATAGAGATACTTGTACCACTTTATCCATTTTTATTTAAAACATTTCAAATAGATAAGATTACAGTTAATTCAGCTAAAGTAAATTTAAAAGTTTTAAAAGACGGTAAATTGTTTATTCAGCAATATATAGAAAATAATATAGTTAATCCGAATCAGAATGAGAAAGATAAATCGGATACTATCCCTTTAAAATTTTCAAAAAAATTGCCGGATATAATAGTTTATGATTATAAAGTTAATATAAAAGATGAAGCATTAAAAGAATCATTTGAAGTTGTTGGACCTGAGTTGTATGTAAATGACTTTGTACTTGATAAAAAAATTAAGATTATAACTTATGGAAATGTAAGATATTTAGATAATAATCTTGTAAAATATAATATAAAAATAGATTCATTTTTGCCAAAAATACAATTAAATAATGAAAAACAAGAAGAAAAAAAAGTTTATATAGGCACACCTTTTTATAATCTAATTAAATATAACCTGAATTTAGATATACTTTGTGATTTGAAAATTACTCAAAATAGAGAAAAAGATATCTTTTTAAAGGGAATATTTAATATAAATGATATAGCTTTTAATATAAAAAACAAAAGAGTAGAAAATACTTTTTTAAATTGTATTTTTAAGAAAAATAAAATAAATGTAAAAGCAATATTAAATATGGGTAAAAATGAGAAAATATTATTAAATGGAGATGTTACTCACGGAAAGAAAAGAAATATAGATTTAAAATGTCAAACAGATAAAGTCCAACTTGAAGATTTAAAAAATTTAATGATAGCTTTATTCGATATAGCAAGCATAAAAAATGATTTTGATAAATTAACAGTAAAAGGTTATTTACAGAGTGATTTCAATCTAAAAAGCAATATGAAAACTGTTAAGTCAAACGGATATTTTAAACTTAAAAATGGTTATATTACACATAGTTTATTGCCTTTAAAAATAACTAATATTACTTCGGATATAGATTTTTCTAATAATAGAATAGATGTTAAAAATACTAAAGCTTATGTAAATAATACAACTTTTAATGTAGAAGGATATATTGATGAAAAAGCAAAGATTAATATGCTGATAAAATCAGAATCCTTACCAATAGCAGATTTATATAAAGCTTTTGCGCCAAACAATCTTATTAAAGGTTATGATATAAGTAAAGGTAATCTGAATTTAAAAATTTTATTAAAAGGTAATTTAAAAAAAATAAATCCGGAAGTCAGTTTAAATTTAGTAGAATTAACAATTTTAGATAAAATAAATAAAATAATATTATTTATAAAAGATATAAATGTATCAATTACGTCTGATCTAAAAAAGATTATGGGAAATATAGAGGTAAGTAATGCAAATATAAAATTAAATAATTTAAAATCAAATGTAAAGTCAGATAAAGTAAAATTAAAGTTAGATGATAAAAATATAAAAATAGAACCTTTTGTTATGCAATTTAATAACTCCCTATTAAAAATAGAAGGAGAAGTTCAAGATTATACAAAAAATAAAAAAATAGATATATGGAGTTACGGAACAATAAAAACAAATGATATAAAGCAATTAATTCCGAAAGAAATACAACCATATATAGTGAATAAAGGCCAATTACCAATAATGTTTAATCTAAAAGGTAATGGAGTGAATGATAATAAAGTTCATATACAAGTACTTGGAAATCCTAAAAATAATATTTCAATACTTGAAATAGATCAATTAATAAATAAAACATCAATATTAAATCTGGAATTAAAGACTGATTTAAAAGATGTAAATTTATCAAATGTAAGTTTATATAGATTAAATAGTGGTAAAGACAGTTTAAATAGGAATTTAAGTTCAAATATAATAAATGGTGAAAAATTAATAAACATAACAGGAAAAATAAAAAATATATCGACATCAAATCCACAACTATCAAATATAACAATAATAATGCCATCAGATATTTTATTGAGAGTATCCAATTTAGCCGGATCAAAAGTGTTATTAAAAACAGATTTGAATTTAAATGGAAGTATATATAAACCAAATATAAAGGGATTTATAAAGATATTAAGTGCAACAATACCGGATTATTATCTAAAAGTATCAGATTTAAATATAAATATAAATAATCAAGCATTAGCAATAGCGTGTCCAAGGTTAGATATTAATGGATCTACGTTTGATTTTGATGCAAAAATACCTTCAATATACGATAAAGTAATAAAAGTAACGAGTTTAAATGTAAATACATTAGATTTAGATGTAGATAAAGTAATGAAGGCATGTGAAAGTATTCCACAGAACGCAAATGCACCTGGAGCGACAACCCCATTAGAAATAAGTAATGGTATAGCGACAATGCAAAAGATAAAAATGGGCGAATTAGTGGGAAGTAATTTAAAAACTGGTTTAAAGTTAAAGAATGATATAGTAAGTTTGAGAGATTTAAATTTAGATGCTTATGGAGGTAAAGTTGCAGGTAATATTGATTATAATTTAAAATATTCAAATATGAAAGCAATGATACAAGGCCGGAATTTAGAAGCTAATGAAGCGATCAGAGCATTTATGGGATTAAAGGATCAAATAAAAGGAAATTTAGACTTTGATACAGAATTAACTCTAAGGGGATATACATATGAGCAGCAGATAAGAACGATGCAAGGATATGCAAATTTTATAATAAAAGAGGGTCAGATGGGAGACTTAGGAAAATTTGAACATTTTTTATATGCACAGAATTTGTTTACCCAAGGATTAATGAAAAATACAATAAATCAAACATTAAAGACATTAGCGCCAAAGAATACAGGTCAATTCAGCTATCTAAAAGGACATACAACTTTTAAGAATGGTTGGATGTATATAGAACCAGTAGAATCATCAGGAAAAAACATGAGTTTGTTAATAAAGGGAAAATTTAATTTATTAACAAATATAAGTGATATAAATATATATGGAAGAATATCGCAAGAAGTAGTAAATGTATTAGGGCCTGTGGGAGAATTATCATTTAATAAAATATTAGGTAATTTAGGTAAATTTGGGAAAGCAGTAACAAGGACATTAGATTTATATAATGCAGTAATACCTGTAGAAGTAGAAGTAAAAATTCCTGAATTAACTCCAAGGAATGGTAATAATAAAAGTTTTAAAGTTGTAATATCAGGAAATATATATTCACTAAGTGCGGTTAAGACATTTAAATGGTTAATGACCCAATCAGAGGCAAGTAATGTAGAAAATCAGATAAAAGAAACGACATCAGGAATAAATAGTGTGAAGATTCCAACAAAAAATGAGATAAAAGAAAATATAGAAAGAAATGTAAGAGAGAAAGTAGAACAGAAAGTAATAGAAAAGAAACAGCAGATAAGAGAGAATATAGAGAATAAATTACCGTCATTTTTGAAGAATTTACCGGAAGAAATAGAAGGGAATTAAGAATGGAATATAAAAGAAGCGCCGGATTGTATTAAATAAAAAAAACGACTCAATATTGAGTCGTGATGGATAGAATTAGTATTACGGAGTTTATAGAGGAGTTTTATATATATTATAAGTATAATAATAGTAAGAAATTGCTAAGATGGAGGCAAAATATGAAGAAATGTAAAGTTGAATTATAAAAGAAGTTAATGAAAATTAATAAAAGCTGTAAATAATAATAAAAATATATAGATAAATTAATGTAAAAATAAAAGAAAGCAAAGAAAAAGCACGAGTGTAAAGAAATATTAAGTTATAAAGTAAAAGAAATAAAATAAAAATAAAAAATAGTGCTCTAAAAGAATTATTTGTGATAAACTGTAGAATGTAAACAAAATGTAAAAAAGAAGGTGGAAAAATGGTTAAAAAACTTATTGAACAAGATACAAAGATGTTTCTGACCGGTAATGAAGTGATAGCCTACGCCGCAAATGCAGCAGAAGCTGAATTTATGTATGGATATCCGATTACCCCTCAAAATGAGATTATGCATACGTGGTGTAAATTACTGCCAAAAACAGAAGCAGGATTTTTACAAACAGAGGATGAAATATCAGCAGGATTTTCAACAATAGGTGGAATATTAGCAGGGAAAAGAGCATTTACAGCAACAGCAGGTCCTGGAAATGTTATAATGCAAGATGCAATGGCAATGGCAGAAATGATGAGAATCCCATTTGTATGTGCAGTAATGCAAAGAGGAGGCCCATCAACAGCAACTGTAATATACGCTCAACAAGAAACAAACTTAACTTGTTTTGGTGGTAACGGAGAAGGATTTAGAATCGTATACTCAACAGCAGGTCACCAAGATTTATATGATTATACAATAAAAGCATTTAATACAGCTTGGAAATATAGATTCCCAACATATGTATTAGCAGATGGTTATCAAGGAAAGATGAGAGAACCTGTAAATATGTATGATCCGTTAAGCCGTGGAATAAAAATGGAACCAACTCCAGCAGCATTAAGAGCAGAAGGAAAAATCGGAGTTGATAGAAAAGCAAACCATTTGAGAAATACATATAATTTAGAAGAAGAATTAATGGTAGAACTAGAAGGTTATCAAAGAGATTTTGATAAAATGGCAGAAGAAGTAGCAGAATATGAAGAATATTATGCAGAAGATGCTGAAATATTAATCATTGCTCACGGAATCGTAGCAAGATCTGCAAGAACAGCAGTAGATGCTCTAAGAGCTAAAGGAATAAAAGCAGGCTTGTTTAGACCAATTACCGTAAGACCATTACACGTAAAAGCATTAAGAAATGCTTGTAGTAAAGCTAAGCAACTTTTATTTACAGAATCTGCAAATGGTCAATTAGCAAGAATGGTTCTAGAAAAGATTTATGGATTAACAACACCATACTCAACACTATTTAAAATGGGTGTAGGTGTAACAGGTGATGATCTTATCGAAAAAGTAGAACAAATGGTTCAAAGTCCAGCAGTAGTATAATAAAAATAATATAAAAGGAGATAAAAATGGTACAAGTATTAGATTTACCACCATTATTACCAAAAGCTCAAAATCCTGAGCCTGGTGCAAGTAAATTTTGTCCTGGATGTGGACACGGTTTAATATTAAAGAGTTTAGCATATGTAATAGATGAACTTGATTTACAAGAAAGAGCAGTATTCGGATGCGATATCGGATGTAGCTTATTATCTTGGAATTATATGAATATAGATACAGTACAAACTCACCACGGAAGAACAACACCTGTAATCTATGGTGTAACTCGTGCAAATCCTGGAACTGTAGGTATAGCATATATGGGAGATGGCGGCGGTTTAGCTATCGGATCTCAACACTTAGTTAATGCCTCTGTACGTAGTGAAAATATGTTAATTTTATTATGTAATAATACAAACTATGGTATGACAGGTGGACAAATGTCGCCAACAACAATGCCTGGTCAAGTTACAGAAACAACACCTTATGGTCGTGATTGCGAAACTACAGGTAAACCAGCTAAAGGTGCAGAAATGGTTGCTGCTATTGCGGATCCTACAAAATCTTTTGTTGCAAGATCTTCAGTAAGTAATATACGTAAGTTAAGAGCAACTTTGAAAAAAGCACTTACAAATGTTGCAAATGGTGGATTCTCTTTTGTAGAAGTATTATCTATTTGTCCTTTAAATTGGAGAACTAATAATGCTGATACTTTTGCAAGATTAGACAAAATGGAAGAATTCTTTGAAGTAAAAGAATTCTTAGTTCCAGAAAATTTAGCATAGAAAAGGGGAAATTAAAAAATGGCAAGAACAAAGATAGTATTAGCTGGTGAAGGTGGACAAGGTGTTCAATCTATTGCTAAAATCCTCGTAGAAGCTGGTTATGAGGCTAATAAAGAAATATTATATATACCTAACTTTGGTGTGGAGCAAAGAGGCGGTGTTTCTATTGCTTTTTGTCAAATAGCTGATGAAAAAATAGGTGAACCTAGATTTTCTAAAGGTGATATTATTATTATGCTTTCTGATAGAGCTATTGAAAGATGTCAAGTATATGCAGATAAAAATTCTACTATAATTTATGATTCTTCTGTATGTACTATTAAGCCAACTTGCGCTGCTAAAGAAATTATTGACATCCCTGCTAATAAAATAGCTCACGATGAATTAACTGTTCGTGTATTTAACATTATAGTTTTAGGTGTAATTATTGCAGCTACTAAAGTTATTTCACTAGATTATGTTAAATCAGCTATGGAACACGCTTTAGGTAAAAAATTTAAAGCCAAGCCAGAATTACGTGACTTAAACTATAAAGCTTTAGATTGCGGAATGAAGCTTGTAGAAAAAGCAAGTGTATAAGGGAGAAATTAATAATGTCTGAAATAAAATCAAAAGGTGTAAAAGTTGAAGGTGTTCAAAAGGGTAAAGCTGATTGGTATTTATATACTGATTTATGTAAGGGCTGTGGTTTATGTCTTGTAAAATGTCCTATGAATGCTAAGGGTGAAAAATGTTTATCTTGGTCAAATGAAGTTGGTATATATGCTACTCCGGCTGTTCAACCTGACCCTTCAATTTGTATTGGCTGCGGGGCTTGTGCTTTAACTTGTCCTGATAGTGCAATTAGAATTGAAAAGAAAAACTAACATTTTTATTATAAAAAGAATAGATCAAATTATTTTGATCTATTCTTTTTTTGTTTCCTTATATTGATATGATATGTTCTAAATTTTAGTAGCTAATGCCGGAGCTATTTCTATAAATTTTCTTACAAGGTTTTTATCCCATTGTATACCTGCTCCCATCCTTAATATTTCGCAAGCTTTTTCTACACTTAGACCTTTTCTATAAGGTCGGTCACTTATTAATGCGTGATAGGCATCTGCTACAGACACAATTCTTGCTTGTAGTGGAATTTCTTCTCCTTTTAATCTTTCAGGATAACCTGTTCCATCCCAATGTTCGTGGTGATATTTTACCATAGGGATTAAATCGTGTAATGATGTATTTGGTAAGAGGACTTTTTCTTCTCCTATTACAGGATGTTGTTTCATTATTTGCCATTCTTCATCTGAAAGCTTGCTTGTCTTTTTTAAGATACTTTCTGGTATACCTATTTTTCCTATATCGTGTAATAAAGCACCGAGTTTAATTCGCTGTACTTCTTTTTCAGGTAAATTTATTGCTCTTGCTAAAGCTTCAGAATATCTTGATACGGATGTTGAATGACCTTTTGTATATTCATCTTTTGCATCTATTGCTGATGCTAATGATGTTACAACTTCCATTAAATGGTTTTGTGTTGAAAGTTCTTCATTATGAAATTTATTTACTAGTTCTTCTTCAAAATTAATACCGATTTGGCTATGTCTTTTTGTAAGCACAGAGGCAAATGATTTTAATGCTGTATCATCCCAGAAATTATAATCAGAGGAGCTTACTATTAAAGAATTCCCATTTTCATAACTTTTGCTTTTTGATATATACATAGCTTGTTCTGCTAAAATTAATAATTTATCGAGGTCTTTTGTTGTATCCGGATATGTTGATATACCAACTGAAACTTTTATTGTACCTATATCATCAATGCTACAGCAAGATAAGGTATATGTGAAATATTCTGATAAATATTTAGCTTTATCGTCATCTGTATCGGGTAATATAATACAGAATTCATCTCCACCAAATCTACCGGCAGAATCGTTTTCTCTTAAATTTGCTTTTATTTTGCTTGCAACTAGATTTATTATTTCATCACCTTTTGATAAGCCAAATTCTTTATTTATATTTGATATATTATTAATATCTATCATTGCTATTGATAATTTAGTTTTATTTTCTTGTGCTGTATCAAGTTCTTTTTTCAGAATCTCTTGAATTTTTCTATGATTATATAAATTTGTTAAAGTATCATAGCTGAAATTTTGTTGTACTTTTTGTTCTAGATTATTTATTGAGGCAAATAAACCTAAATAGTTAGAAATTAATTTTAATTGTTCTGAGGCAAATTCAATAGTTTCACTAGCTCCAAAGATTATTATTCCAATCATTTCATCCATCGCTATTAAGGGATAAATAAATGCCAGATCTGTTTTTATATGAGGAATAAATAAAAAATCTGAATGTTTTTCAACTAATGGAGTTTTGCTATTAAATACTTTTACTATAGGTGAATCTGTATTATTTAATAGTACTCTATGAGAGTATATACTATCTAGTTTATCAATTAATTTTAAATTTATGCAATTTGATTGCGAATTAATAAGTCCAATAGCAGTATAATTACAATTTAGGCTATTTGAACATAAATTATGTATTCCATAGAAAAGTTCTGTTATATCTTTTTTATTATTAATAATATTATTAAAATTTGAAATAAACTCTTTAACATCCATTTTTTGGATCAAAGATTTATTTGTATTTGTTTGGTAACTATTAAAAACTCTATTTGTACAAGTGCTATAATTTAGTGTATTAATTTTTGCAATAATATTTGATCTTATAGGATTACTACTTTTTATATTATTATTGATTTGTTGATTATTATGCTCTGTATTGAGTTTATTTAAATCTTTTTTATGTGAGTACACTTTTTCAATAGCCTTTCAATCTTTATATTTATTATAAAATATATATATTTAAATAATTGCTAAATTAATTTTCTTTCTATTAAGATTTGTTAAATGTTATACATATATTTAACATATTTTTAATAAAATTTCATAGTTTATACAAAGTAGTTATAACTCTAGAATGCTTAGTGCTACTTGATAAGTAGCATCTTTATCTGATATTAAAGAACGTACTGCTTCTAAATTTTTTGTCATATTATTTCTATACTCATTATCTTGTAATATTTTAACTATTTCTTCTGAAATGTCATCAGCATTTGATTTCCATTGAATTAATTCTTTTATAACAATTTTATTAAGTATTATATTCGGTAAAGAAACCTTGTTTATACACCTAACAAGAAGATATATTAAATATAATAACCAAGGACCTTTATAACTTATTAACATTGGTGTTCCATATAATGCTGCTTCAAGAGCTACTGTACCTGAAGCTAAAATTAAAGCATCAGAATGCTTTAATAAGGCATAATTTTCTTGTTTTATTACTTTTATTGGATAATCCTTTAGATATTTATTTAATAATTCATCAGAAATATTATTCGCTTGAGCTATTACAAATTGTATATCACTAATTTTTTTTTCTATTTTCTCCTTTGATTTTAAAAATGTTTTCAATAAATATTTTAATTCTAGTTCACGACTACCGGGAAATATAGATACAAGCTTTTTATTTTTATCTAAATCATATTTTTGAAACAATAGATCTTTTTTTGTTTCTTTATTTAAGGCTAATTCTTTTACCAAAGGATGGCCTACATATTCTACATTTATTCCGGCTTCTTCGTATAACTTATTCTCAAATGGAAAAATTGTTAAGACTTTATCTATATATTTTTTTACAGATTTTATTCTCCACTTTCTAGAGGCCCATATTTGCGGCGGAATAAAGTAATATATTTTAAATCCATCTTTTTTTAAAAATTTTGCTATATTCAAATTAAATCCACCATAATCTATTAATAAAACTAAATCGGGTTTATATTCTGTTTTTAGATAATTTAAAAGTTTTTTTCCTATTATAAAATGATCAAAAAGCATTTTTAAATTAAATCCCATAGACTGCATTTTGGAATGATCATTGAATAATTTTATTCCCGTTCTCTTTAAATTTTCGCCACCGATTGCTTCAATCTCTATATTAGGATTAAGTTCCTTTAAATGATTTACTACAAAAGATGCATGTAGATCTCCGGAATGTTCACCTGTTATTATAAATAATTTCTTCATATAGCTAAAACCACAATCTTATTTTTATTTGCATATTTAATTAATTCTTCTTGATTTACAATAATAGTTTCAGCAGCCTCTACCGCAAGTACATTTGCACCATATTTCTTCATTATTTTTAATGTATTTAATCCAACAGTCGGTATATCAAACCTTCTATCTTGAGTTGGTTTTGCTACTTTTACGACTACGGCTTCTTTTTTTCTTGCTAGTTTACAGCCACGTTCTATACATTTATCTGTTCCTTCGATTGCTTCTACGGCCATAATCATTTTGTTTTTTATTACTACGGATTGACCTACGTCAAGTTTTCCCATTTCTTTTGCTAACCAAAATCCGTAATCTATATCTTGTAATTGTTCTTTTGTTGGTGATATATTACCTAAAACACCTGTAGGAATTAACAAATTTTTTATGAATATAGTCTGATCAAGAACTGTAATGCCTAATTTTTCTAATTCTTCTACTATTGTTAGCATTACCGCATCATCATTTAACCTTTTTTCTCGTTTCATAAGATCGATAGCTTCTTCATCTAACTTAGGGCATCTTAAAAGTAATCCTTTATGCACTTTACCTAAAAATGTAACTTGTTTTATTCCTTCTTCTTTTAAAGTTGATTTAATTTTTTTTACTTCACCTGGGCCAAATGTATAAACCTTTGTGCAATATTTTTTTAACTCATTTTTATTGTCTGAAGAAAGTGATATTGCAATAACTTCAAACCCATTCTTTTTAGCGTTCTGCGAAAACACAATAGGTAATTTACCATCGCCTGCAATAATGCACTGTTTATTTTCTAAGGTTATTGACAACTTCTCTTTCCTCCAATTATTCTTCTCTTTTGAATTTTATTATATAATAACTAAAATTAAAATAAAAACATTAAATTCTATTATTGTTAAAATTCTTCATTTATTCCTATAATTTAAGTTTTATTTCTTGTCAGCTTTTCTTATTGTACAATCAAAAATCAGTATTGTATAATTTTATTTATGAATGAAAATATTTTCCAGAATGTATTTATTATTTATACAAAAGCATTAAAAGCCTCTAAAATACAAGCGAATAGAATTTTAGAATTATTTAATTATCGTGGAATAAAATCTTCTTTATTAGAAATAGATGAGCTAAGAGATAAAGCCAGCTTTGTAATTGTTATAGGTGGAGATGGCACAATTTTAAAAGCTGCTAGATTTTATTCTCAATATGATACTGCTATTTTTGGAGTTAATCTGGGTAGGTTAGGCTTTTTATCTCAAGTTAAGCCGGAAGATATTGAATACGCTATTGAAAAATTAATAGATTCTCAATTTATAATTGATAAGAGAATAATGCTATGTGTAAAAGATACTCAGTTTATAGCATTAAATGATATCGTAATAAAAGGTGATAATATATCCCGAACTTCTAGATTTTATATCCATATAAATAATAAACCGGTATGTGATTACTTAGCAGATGGAGTGATAATATCAACACCTACAGGGTCAACTGCTTATACATTGTCAGCAGGCGGACCGGTTATTGAGCCTTCATTGAATGTTTTTGTAATTGTTCCTATATGTCCTCATACTTTAAATTCTCGTCCACTTGTTATTCCATCTAATGAGTCTGTTATGGTTTCTACTTCTCAAGATTGTCTTAGATTACATATTGTTGCTGATGGGCAGAATGTTATGGATATTCAAGATAATAAAAAAAATATTATTATACAAAAATCATTGAAATATGCTAAACTTGTTTTATTAAAGGATGAAAGACAAGATTTTTATTCTGTCTTAAGAAAAAAGTTACATTGGGGAATTTCTCCTAATGCTTAAATTATTTAGGGTCAGGTAAATTTTTATGATAAAAACTTTATTTATTAAAAATTATATTATAATTGATGAATTAAAAATTGATTTTTCTTCCAAATTTAATGTTCTTGTAGGGGAAACAGGAGCAGGTAAAAGTGTTATTTTAAGTGCTATTGATAATGTTCTTGGCAATAAAGTTTCAAAGGAGCTTATTAAAACAGGAGAGAAAAGTGCTTATATTGAGATTGTTTTTTCTTTAAAAGATGGAGTTAATTATGAATATTTAGATCAAAATGGTATTGAGCTTTTAGATTCCAATGAACTTGTTATTTCAAGAGAAATTTCTCAATCATCTTCTCGCTGTAGAGTTAATGGACAACTTGTTACTTTAGATTTTATTAAAGAATTAAGAACTTTTTTAATAGATATTCACTCTCAACATCAAACTTATACTATTATGAATCCCAAATATCATATTTCTTTACTTGATAATTTTGATAAAGAGCATCATCTATCCTTACTTGAAAGTTATAGAACTACATACAACGAATACCAAACTATAAATAAGGAACTAAATGATTTAAAAGTTTTAAATTCTAACACTCAGAATCAACTGGATTATTTAAAATTTCAAGTAGAAGAAATTGAGGAAGCTAAGATTGAAGATGATAATGAAGATGAGGAATTATCAGAAAAATTAAATATTTTACTTAATGCAGAAAAGTTAAAAGAGAATTCATATAATGCGTATGAGATATTGTATCAATGTGAAAATAGTGTAATAGATCAATTATCTAGTATAAAATCTTCAATATCGAAATGTTTAGATCAAGATAATCGTCTGGAAAATGCTTATGATCAATTAGAATCTGTATATGAAATTTTAAGAGATGTATCTTCTGAATTAAGAAATTATTCTGATAATATATCCTCTGATGAGGATATGATAAATGATATACATAATAGAATTGATATATTAAATAAAATCAAGTCAAAGTATGGTAAAAGTTTATCTCAAGTAAAAGAAAATTATTTAAAATATAAAAGCCAGCTAGAAATGATAGAAGTTTCAGAAGATAAAATTATTCAACTTGAAAAAAAATTAGATTTAATAAGAGAAGAACTTAATGATAAAGCAAAAATTTTATCCTCTTCCAGACAGAAATTATCAAGTAGATTATCTAAACTAATGGTATTAGCATTAGAAAAATTGGAATTACCAAAGGTACAATTTAAAATAGAAGTAAGCCCTGTAGACTTCAATGAAAATGGTATAGATAATGTTGAATTTTTAATCTCGACAAATGTTTCTGAATCATTAAAGCCATTAGCGAAGGTTGCATCAGGTGGTGAATTATCACGTGTTATGCTTGCAATTAAGACAATTTTTGCAAAGGCTGATAATATTGATACAATAGTTTTTGATGAGATTGATTCTGGGACTTCAGGTATAGCCTCACAAAGTATAGCTAAAGCCATATCTGTTTTAGCAAATTCGCATCAGGTAATTTGTATTTCACATCAACCTATAATTGTATCTTGTGCGGATTCTATGTTTTATGTATCGAAAATTCAAGCAGATGTAACTAAAGTTAAGGTTGAAAAATTAAGTGATGATAAGAAAATAGAAGCAATAGCATTATTAGCCTCAGGGTCTATTAACCAAGAGTCTGTTAATTTTGCAAAAGAGCTTGTTGGAGTAAATGGTAATAAAAATGGATAATTCTTTTGTTAACAATAGAAATATGAATAATAATATAATAAAGCTTCTTTTAATTCAAAATGAGGCTATAATTGCAGATAAATTCAAAAATTTTGAAAACATTGATAGATTAATAGATAATATAAATGATAAAAATATAGATATTATTATATTACCGGAGTTATTTTCTATAGGTTGGGCTTGTGATAAGTTTAATAACTTATATGAGTTAGAAGATAATAGTGTAAGTCTAGATTATTTAGGAAGACTTGCAAAAAAATTTAAAGCAAATGTTATTGGTGGCAGTATAATAATAAAGAATAAAAATTCCGACACATTAAAAAATACACAATATATATTAAATCGTCATGGAGATATTATTACGAAATATGAAAAAATGCATTTATATTCATATCTTGGCGATTCAGAGGGAACATATATTCAAAGAGGAACAAATCCTGTTATTGCAACTTTAGATGTATGTAAAGTTGGTTTATCTATATGTTATGATTTAAGATTTCCTGAGATATATAGGACTTATGCTTTAAATGGAGCTGATTTATTAATAAATACTGCTGCTTGGCCTTTATCTCGTGAAAATCATTGGAATTCTTTAGCTAAAGCTCGTGCTATAGAAAATCAATCATTTTTTGTTGCTTTATCACAAACAGGCACTCTTGAAAATGGTAAATTAAATATAGGACAATCATTGGTTTTAGATCCGCTTGGTGATGAAATAACAAAATTAAATAGAGATCAACAAGCTATTATTACTGAAATTGATTTATCTCAAATGTTTAGATTAAGAGATGAAGTAAAAACTTTAAAAGATATTAATAAAGAGGGGTATATTCTAAAAAATTAGTTTATAAAACTTTAATAATTAATTAAAAAAGAAAAAAAGAAGAGGCTATAAAACATGAAAAAATTAGTAAAAATCATATTAAAAAGTTTATTTATCTTTCTCTTTATATTATGTAATCAAAGAGCAGATGCAAGTATTAATAAGATTCTTCAGGAAAGTCCCATACTTAATAGTGCTACAACATCTATATCTATAAAACAATTATCTACAGGTATGTCAGTATATAGTTATAATGAAAAAAAATTACTTCATCCGGCTTCAATACTTAAAATTTTAACCACACCTGTTATTATAAATCAGTTGAAAAATGATTATTGGTTTATTACATCAATGTATATAGATGGAAAAAATCAATTATATATAAAATTAAGTGCAGATCCAAGTTTTAGTTCAAGTGATTTAAATACACTAATAAGAACAGCAAGACCATATTTAAAAAATATTTCTAAAATTTATATAGATGATACGATAACAGATTTAGATGAATGGGGAATCGGTTGGATGTGGGATGATAATACATCAAGCTGTATCCAGAAGTTTAGTCCTTATAATATAAATAAAAATTTGTATAAATTTTCAGTTGAACCGAATATAGAAAATAATACAGTTAGAATTAATAAATTGGATAAAGAATCTTATGTATCAGTTATGAATTTTCTAAAAGTAAGTGATAAAGATAAAAGAAATAATATAACAGTCAAGAGATTTCCTTGGCAAGCGATGGATATGATTTATTTTTATGGCAGTGTAAGTACTCCTGAAATTTTGACTTTGGCAGTTAATAATCCAAAGGATAATTTTTTATCTATATTAAAGAATCAATTAGCAAGTTTTAATATAGATTATTATAATAACTACGAATTTAAGAAAGTGCCTCAGAATGCAAAATTAATAGCCTCTGTTTCACATAATATCGAACCGTTATATTTTGATATTTTAAAGAACAGTGATAATTTTACAACAGAAACATTATTTAAAGTTGCATCTTCAAAATATATAAAAGGTCAAGGAACATTTAGTAATGCAAAAAAAATGTTTTATGATTATTATAAAAATTTAGGATTAGTTTTTGATAATAATATTATTTTGGCTGATGCAAGTGGAGTATCCAGAAACAATCTTATTACCGCAGATTTTATTACTGAGGCTTTAGTGAAATTAAGTCAAGAAGAAGACTTAAAATATTCAAAATATTTAGCAAAAGGTAATCAAGGAACAATGCTAGATAGGTTATTTGATATAAGAGAGAATGTATATGCAAAGACAGGGACATTAGCTGGTATAAGTAGTATAGCAGGATATGTTACTGATAAATCAGGGAATAAATATGCCTATGCAATATTGACTCAGAACTATATATCAAAAAACAAAGAACTAAAAGATTTTGAAGATAAAATAATAAGAGCAATCTATGAGGGAAATATCAACTAATGTTAGCAAAGCGAATAATACCTTGTTTAGATGTAAAAGAAGGTAAAACAGTAAAAGGGATCAATTTTGAGAATTTAAAATATGCAGGAGATCCAGTCCGGTTAGCAAAGAAATACTCAGACCAAGGCGCAGATGAGCTTGTTTTTTTGGATATAACAGCAACAAATGAGGGACGAAAAACTACAATAAAAATGGTAGAAGAAGTAGCAAAACAAGTTTTTATACCATTTACAGTTGGAGGAGGGATAAAGACTATTTATGATATGAAGTTGTTGTTACAAGCAGGAGCAGATAAAATATCAATTAATTCCCAAGCCGTAAAAAATCCAAGTCTTATAAAAGAGGCAGCAGATTACTTCGGATCTCAATGTGTAGTTGTAGCTATAGATGCTAAGTTTGTAGATAATGATTATTATGTATATATAAATGCCGGTAAAAAGAATACAAATATAAAATTATTAGACTGGGTAAAAGAAGTAGAAAAATTAAAAGCTGGAGAGATATTATTAACATCAATGGATGCGGATGGAATGCAAAACGGATTTGATATAAAAATGTTAAAGCTTGTATCAGAAACGGTTAATATTCCGATAATTGCATCTGGTGGCGCCGGAGCTAATGTGGATTACTTTATTGATTTATTTGAAAACACAAATGTTGATGCAGCATTAGCGGCTTCTATATTTCATTATAATACTTTGCCAATAGATACACTAAAAAAAGGATTATTAAAATATAATATTCCTATAAGAGAATAAACAATTACTTTAAAAATATTTTTATTATATTTTTATTAATTAAGTTTTTTATTACAATAAGGACATATCTGTTCTTTACGTCGAATTTTTTTAGAACAATAAGGACAAAGTTTATACACTTCTCCGATTTTAGGAGAATACTCTTGTTCAAAATTTAATGAATTTTTATTCTCACGAATTTGTCGAATTACTTCAATAATTGGTAATAATAGAATAATAAATAAAACAATATACCAAAATTTTAGTAATAAAAAGATTACAAAGAATAATATTAAAATTAAGAATATAAAACATCCGTTATTAAAATTTAATCTAATCATAAATTAACATTTCTTTTTAGCTTGAGAGATATAAGGTTGAGTTAAATATAAAGGCTCCAGATTATTAGAAGGGATTTTATGTATATACTTATGATAAGTTATAAAAGCCAAGCTATCGTTTAATAAATCATAGTTGTCCTCATAAGATAAAGCATCAGGAAAATAATCTTTCAAATTATTATCAGAAATAATAATAGTATTTTCATCGACAAGAGGAGTAATATTTTCAATATCATATAAGCTAGGAGGTAAGATTTCTTCCATATTGTTGTAAATTCCAACATAGGCTTTATTCCTTCGAGCATCTAGAGCGACTAGAATTTTTTTATCTTTATTACCAATAGAAGAGATAATTTCTAAAGAATTAGAAGAAATAACTTTAATATTAAGCTGTTTGGAAATAACATTTGCAATAGTAAGGCCGGCTCGTATACCTGTAAAGCTACCCGGTCCACGATTGACACCTAAAAGATTAATATCCGTCATTTTTAAATTGTTATCTTTTAACATATCAGCAATAATTTTAATAAGATAAGCAGTATGATAATGCGTATCATTACTAGGGACTATTTTTGAAGATATTAAAGAATTATTTTCAAAAATGGAGACATATAATTTAGCTAAAGCCGTATCAAAACAAAGAATTTTACTCATAAAGCAGTGCCTTTATTATAGTATTATTTTTATCATCATTTGATTTAAAGTTAAAAACACGAGAAGATTCATCCAGATAAGAGATATTAAGTTCTAAAAAATTAAAAGGAAGTTTTATATCAGAGAACTCGTACCATTCAATAAAAGTAAGAGCATTAATAGAAGTATACTCATACAATTCAGAGATTATAGATAAGACACCTTCTTTTTCTAATCTGTAAAGATCGAAATGATAAACAGGGATATCACCTGATTTATATTCATTTAAGATAACGAAGCTAGGGCTTGTAACTTTTTCTTTAACATGAAGATACTCGCAGACATATTTAGAGAAAGTAGTTTTACCGGCACCGATATCTCCGTTTAAACAAACAACAGTTCCATTATTATTTTTAACAACATTTGCAAAACGTTTAGCTAATAATTTAGTGTCATCTAAGTTTTTGGCTGTATAAGAAAATTGCTCCATAACTAAATTATGATATAGAAAATAGACTAATTATACAATGCAAATTCATAAAAATTTACACTGATGAAAAAGGGATGACTTTTTTTTATGTTTCTTTTAAAATATGAATAAACTTTAATATAAAAGGAGAATAAACATATGAAATTAATATTAAAAAGAGAAGTTCAAAATTTAGGCGAACCTGGAGAAATAGTTAATGTAAAAGATGGTTATGCCAGAAACTTTTTATTACCACAGAATTTAGCTGAAATAGCTACAAAAGGTGCATTAGAAAATAGAGAAAAATCTATTGAGAGAATAAAGGCGAAACAACAAAAGTTACACGAGGAAGCTGTTAAGTTAGCAGAAAGATTTTATGAAATAGAAAAACTTCAATTAGCAGCAAAAGCCGGAGAAAGTGGTAAATTATTTGGTACTATCACTACAAAAAGATTAGCAGAAGAAATTAAATCTAACTTTGATATTGAAATAGATAAGAAAAGTATTACAGTAGATTCTCCTATTAATCACGTTGGGGAATATAAACTACTTATAAAAATAACATCAAAGGTTAAAGCAGAACTACCTGTAGAGGTTATAGCATCTGAGGTATTAAAGGACAAATTTGAAGAAGAGCCTGCTGAATAGTATTGATTTTATTTATATTAAGATACAAAAGAATACAATGGAGATTTTCCATTGTATTCTTTTTTGCATATACTAATGTTAAGCTTTTGTAATATATTATATCTTGCTTATTTTATATCTAATATATATATCAAAATATAGAAACAAAAAGACTAATCCTGAAACCCCTATAAATACGAGGTTTTACTGAATATAATGCTTGAAAATTTACTAAAATTATGTAACAGAATGTAACAAAAATAAAAAATATTTAAATTTTATATATTTTTTGTCGTTATATAGTATATAAGGCAAATATGCAAAATAAAAAGTTTTATAGTGGTTTATAGTTAAGAGAAAAAAGAAGGGAGATTCTATTATGGCATTAGGTTATTCAGGAGTAGTTACACAAGCAAGAACACAACAAACTGCATTAATTACCGAACAACGTAAACTTAGAATGGAGGATAATCAGGATAAAAGAGAAACAAATACAGAAATAAAAAAGAGACAAGATGCTATAACTAAGGCTCAATCATTTAAAAATAAGACTGGAAAAATTTCCGATTACGCTGCATTCTTTGGTCCGGCAGCTGCTCTATTGGGTGAAACAGTTGAGGCGCTTTGCCAATCAGGTGCTGATTCAACAATCGCTAAGTTGGAAAGTAAAGTTAAGACTTTACAGGATAATTTGACAGAGAGATCTACAACCAGACAGACTCGTTTAGATGAAATAGATTTAGAAATAACAGCTTGTCAAGAACAAATTAAAGACGCTAAAAAACAAGGTGAAGAAGCAACTAAAGAAATGTTCGGAGCTAATGGATAGTAAGTCAAATGTTTTAAGTTAAGAGTTTTATGATAAAAGATTATTATTGTAATAATCTTTTATCATAGAAAGGAGATATAAGTTTATGGCTATGGGATATTCAGGGGTTATTTTACAATCAAGAATACAACAGTCGGCTTTAATTAGTGAGCAGCGCCAAACAAGAATGGAAGATAATCAAGATAAGAGAGTTATTAATACTCAAATTAAAGATTTACAATCACGAATAGCAACTTTTACAAATCAAAAATTAGAAGTTGAAAATGATGTGAGTTTGAGAAAGAATATTTTAAAAAATTCTAAAACAGAAAGAAAATTTATTCAGAATGTTTTTTGTTGGCTAGCTCCAAATTCTAGTTATGCAAAAAATCAGGCTCAATTATACTTAGATAGTGAAATATCTAAATTGGAAAATGACATTAAACAGGAACAGGATAATTTAACAGAAAGATCTTCAAACAGACAAACTCGTTTAGATGAAATAGATTTGGAAATAACAGCTTGTCAAGAACAGATTAAAGATGCTAAAAAACAAGGTGAAGAATCAACTAAAGAAATGTTCGGAGCTAACGGATAATAGCTTTGCATGTCTATTAAATAAAAAAGAGGTAATGATCATTACCTCTTTTTTTGTTAAAACTTTACCTAATTCAATATTAAACTTCGGATACAAAATCTTGTTAGAAATTATAACTAAAAATTAATCTTTTCGAGGTGAAATTTTAAATTTAGATAAATGTAACAATATTTTAATAATTGTATATAAAATGTCAAGTTTTTTGATTTAAATACGTTATATAATATATAAAGTTTATAGAAAAGAGGGTTTGTATGTCAGCATTTTTATCAGTAATTACAAGTGCAAGGATGGAAAAAGCTCAATGTATTAAGCAAAAAAGGCATATACAGAGTGAGCAAATGCAAATACAAAGAAAATTACATGATTCAAATATAATGAAGATGTTTCATAATATACAATTTGGTAAGAATTTAAGTGAGGCTGAGCTTGAACAACTTGATATTAAAACTACAGAGCCGATAAATTTTATTGGTTATGAAGGATGTGAGGAATACGTAGAAAAAAGTCAAGAACAGCTACAAAAAGAGGCAGAGAATAAATTAAATGAGATGATTTCTAACTATCAAATGCAAGATGCAATTGATCAATCTGAAATAGATGCTTTAGATCTGGAAATAACAGCTTGTGATGAACAGATAAAAGATGCTAAACAGCAAGCACAAGAGGCAACTAGAGAAATGTATGGAAGTGGTAAGTAATTTAAATCAAATATTTTGTAATGAATCAAAGAAAAGATTATTTTTAGTCTTTTCTTTTTATATTAATTAATGTAAAAAAAACTTATAGATTATTAAATTTTGGCAATAAAAATTTTATATAATTTTTATATAATTATGGGTATTTTAAGAGGAAGTTTTAATTATGGCATCAGGATATTTATTATTAATTCAAACAAAGAGAATAGAAGAAACAGCATTGAAAATTGAGCGTCGAAATATTCAAAATAATCAAATGAAATTACATACAAAAATGCATAATCCATTTATTGGACGTATGATTAATATACTTAATTATGGTTTAGAGTTTTCAGACGAAGACATGGAAAAATTAAAAATTAATCCAACTAAAAAAAATGAAGCAGGGATTGATGAACATAAAACCCAAATTGAGTTACAATCAGAAGTCGAAATGAAGATAGATGAATTGATGAAAGAATTACATATGCAAGGTGCTGTCAATCAGTGTGAATTAGATGGTATAGAAATAAGAATACAAGCTTGTGAAGAACAAATTCAAGATGCAAAAAAAGATATGCAAAACGCCGTAAAAGAAATGTATGCTAGTGGTCGTTAAGAATTAAATAATAAAAAAGTCGCAATAAATAAAAAAGAGGGATTATCCCTCTTTTTTAACAAATTTTAAAAGATTTCTTTTAGAATTATAATTTCGTTGATTAACTCCAATATATTTAGCTTTAATAGCGATATCAGCTTCAATATAAGAAGTTTTGGCATTAATATTATCAAATGATTGTAAAAACTGAATTTTTTTATTCATTTCGACTAATAACCTTTCCTCAAAATATATTGAACAATAAAGTCAATAAATTTGCAAGAGGATATTAAGTTATGTTTCTATATATTCTTTAAGACGTTTACTTCTATTAGGGTGTCTAAGTTTACGAAGAGCTTTAGCTTCAATTTGTCTAATTCTTTCACGAGTAACGCCAAAAAGTTGTCCAACTTCTTCTAAAGTACGCTGTCTACCATCATCCATACCAAATCTTAATCTAAGGACATCACGTTCACGAGGGAAAAGACCACTTAACACTTCAGCCAGATCTTCACGTAATAACTCGTGAGCAACAGTTTTAACAGGAGCATCAGCATCTTTATCTTCAATGAAGTCACCTAATCTTGAGTCTTCTTCTTTGCCTATAGGTGTTTCTAGAGATAAAGGTTCTTGAGCTACTTTTACTATTTCTCTTAGTTTTGAAATAGAAATTGACATTTCACTTGCTAATTCTTCTTCGGTTGGTTTTCTGGATAATTCTTGAGCAAGTTTTCGTGTTACTTTTTTAAGCTTATTGATTGTTTCAACCATATGAACAGGGATTCTGATCGTACGAGCTTGATCAGCTATAGCACGAGTGATAGCTTGTCTAATCCACCAAGTTGCATAGGTTGAAAATTTATAACCTCTTTCGTGATCGAATTTTTCAGCTGCACGAATAAGACCTAAATTACCTTCTTGTATTAAGTCTAAGAATAACATTCCACGACCTACATATTTTTTAGCAATACTTACAACTAATCTTAAGTTAGCTTGGACTAACTTCCTTTTGGCTATAGCACCTACATTTCCACCTTTTAGGATTTTTTGTGCTAAATCTATTTCTTCTTCGGCGTTAAGTAATTTTATTCTACCTATTTCTCTTAAGTACATACGAACAGGGTCATCAATAGATATCCCACGTGGTAATAGCATACTATCATCTACATCAGATTCTAAATCATCTGTGTCATTATCTGAATCAATAGATATAGCTCCAAAAGTTGATTCCATTACATTTGTTGTATTAATCTTTGAATTACCTAAAATAGAATCTATATTATCAGTAGCTAAAGAGCTATCATCAGATTCAAAGATATCATCACTTTCTGTAGCATCCATTAATTTGTCTGAATCGACTACGCTTATTAATGATTTATCAATTTTTTTTCTGCTCATTTAAATATCTCCAGTTTTCATCATTTTTAACATTTTCATTTGATATGCTATTGCATCTTTTTCGTTACTAATGTTTGAATATTCCTTTTTCATCTGTACTTTAACTTTTTTCAGTTCAAAATCTTTTAATTTTTTAATACTTTCATTAATAACATTTAAAAAATCATTATCAGATAATCCTTTAAATTTTTCTGACCAATAAATAAGATCTGTAATCAAATTTTTTTTCTTAATATCCTGTGCATAAATACTATAAAGATTTTCTACCAACTCATTTACATTATTTACTTCACAAGATAATTTGTCAATCGTATTTTTAATGTCTATTAAATTTTCATCATAAAAGGTTACGTTTTTCATAATATTTATAAGTTGTTGGATATTAAGTGTATTACATTCCATTAAACAAATGGACAATAGATTTTTTTGCGTTTTTTCCAGTATATTTGAAGATTTCTTTACAATTTGTGATGTTTTCTTTTTAAAACTATCTCTGTTTTCATCAATATCTAATAGCTCTTTTTCAAGTGCTGCTTGGTTTATAGATAGTTCTTTACTTATTTTTTCTATATATTCACTTCTTACTATTTTATTATTTATTTCTTTTAATATTGGTATTAATTTATTTATTATCTGTAATTTTTCTTGTACAGATAAATTTTCTTTTTTTTCTTTTAAAATTGAGTTTACTTGATAATCTATTAGTAATGGTGCTGAATCTATATATTTACGATAAGCCTCTACTCCATTTTCTCGGATGAATTCATCCGGATCTTTACCTTCTAAAGGCGAGATTACTCTTATTTCACAGGCATATTTATCTTGGTTATAATCTGTACTTGTGTTTAAAGCTTTAAAGCTTTGCTCATATTGTTTAATTTCTCCTAAACCGGACAGTGTTTCTTTTATAATTATAGATCCTCTGTTTGCAGCTTTTTGACCCGCTGTATCGGTATCAAAGGAAAGGTATATTCTTCTTGAGGCACAGTATTTTGAAATAAGTTTTATATGATCTAATGTTAGTGAAGTACCACAAGAGGCTACACAATTTTTTATTCCATTAGCTTGAGTTGAAATTACATCAAAATATCCTTCCATTATTATTACTTTATCTTCTGTTTTTATACTGTTCTTTGCTTGGTAAATTCCATATAAAATTTTGCTTTTGTTGTAAACTATAGTATCCGGAGAATTTAAATACTTAGGATTCTGGTTCTCCTCAATAGCTCTAGCTCCAAATGCTATAATTTCTCCTGATTCGTTATATATAGGAATCATAATTCTATTTCTGAATCTATCAATAAAACCTGGTTTGTTCTCTTTTTTTATTATTAATCCTGCTGCCTCTAAAATTTCATCAGAATACTTGCTCTTATCAATTTCATTCTGTAAACCTTGATAATCATTTAAAGAAAATCCCAGATTATATTCTTGAATAATATCTTGATTAATTCCTCTTTTAATAAGATAGTCAAGTGCTTTTTTACCTTCAGGATTATCTGATAAATTTTTAGAATAGATCTTAGATGCTGTACTTAAAGCTTTTACTATAATATTTTTTTTATCAGTTAAATCTTTTGAGCCGGAAAAATTATTAGGTAACTCAATACCAAATTTTTGAGCGTATTCTTTAATAACCTCAGAAAAAGAAAGACCTTGTGTTTTCATAATGAATGAAAATACATCTCCACCTTCTCCACATCCAAAACACTTATAAATTTGCTTTTGAGGATTTACAGAAAATGATGGGGTCTTCTCGTTATGAAAAGGGCATAATCCCCAATAATTAGATCCATTTTTTTTTAGTACAACAGAATTCTGTACTATATCTACAATATCTAGTTTATCTTTTATTTGGTTTACTATGTCTGTGTAATTAGAATTTTGCATAATTACGATCTATTCCTACAAGCTTAAATATTTGCTCATCTGATACTTTCATTTTTAATGATTTAGGTACAAACACTTCATTAAATTTATTTATGGCATACCTGTCAGTCATACCGGCAATATAGTCACATACGGCTAATTGAATTACATCATCGGATTCTTTTATTCTTGAATTTACAAAGTTGTAGAAATAATCAAAAAGTAACTGAATTACTCTATCAATTTTATCTTCTTCTTTTTTCGCTGATTCATTTAAATAAACATGTTCAAACATCCAGTTTCTTAATTTATTAAGGTAATACCAGCATTCTTCTGTCATAGAAACAGAACTTTTATCTGCACTATTATTTATAATATCTTGAATCATAAACGAAAGTCGATTTGTATTTGTAGAAGAAAAATATTTTTTACAATCCAATGGCAAATTATTTTCTGTAATAATACCTGCTAAGATAGCATCTTGAATATCGTGATTTATATAAGCTATTTTATCAGCTAATTGAACTACTTGACCTTCTAAAGTAATAGGTTTACATCCCCAGCTATGAGTAAGTATTCCATCGGTTACTTCTTTTGTAAGATTTAAATTTTCAAGAATATTTACAACTCTTAGACTTTGGATATTATGTTTAAATCCATTTTGCATTATATCATTTAAGGCACGTTCACCGGAATGTCCAAAAGGAGTGTGTCCAATATCGTGGCCTAAAGATATTGCTTCTGTTAAGTCCTCATTAAGATCCAAAGCTCTTGATAGAGTTCTTGCTATTTGAGATACTTCTAGAGTATGTGTCATTCTTGTTCTGTAGTGATCATTGTCCGGTGAAAAAAATACTTGTGTTTTATGTTTTAATCGTCTAAAGGCTTTAGAATGAATAATTCTATCTCGATCTCTTTGAAAGTCTGTTCGTATATTACATTTTTCTTCTGGTTTTGTTCGACCATTTGTAAATCTACTTTTTGTTGCAAATTGGCTTAATGTAGTAATTTCTTTCTGTTCTATTTTTTCTCTTATATTCATATGTGCTAATATTCCTAATTTTAACTTATATTATAGCAAATAAAAATATTATAATAACATTATATTACACATAGGTATAATTTTTTAAGAAATTATACATTAATTAAAAGGTGTACTTGATATTAAATTTGCTTTCAGCTATTATTTAATAAGTAAAATAATAAATGGAAGGCTAACAATTATGTCAAAACAGTGTGATGTATGTGGTAAAAAACCACTTAAAGCAGCAAAAATTTCATTTTCTCATAAACAACATGTACATAGACAGTTCCCTAATTTACAGAGTGTAAAAATTAATGTAAATGGTTCTGTTAAAAAAATTAAAGTATGTACTTCTTGTTTAAAAGCTAATAAAGTAGCTAAAGCTGTATAAACTTTATTAAATTAATTTAGTTATTAAGATAGATATGGAATTCCCATATCTATCTTATTTTATTTTTAAGTGTATTTTTTACAAATTTTATTTATTAAATAATTTTGTATTATATATTTACACAAAATTAATTTATTTTTACCGTACGATATATTGTTTTTATCAGGATATTTAATAAAATCAATATTTAATATTACTTTTCTTAAATTTACTTCATTAAGATTTTATAAATTTAATTTATCCAATAGGGTTAGTTATCATGAGGAATTGTAAATTTTTATTTATAATATTAATGTTGTCAAACTTATTTTAAAACATATAATAATCATGTTAATAAGTTACGAGATGAAATGAGGTGATGGCCCAAACGCAAGTTATGTTTAACTTGTAGGTTTTTATGTTAAAAATAAGTCAAGAAAAATAAATATTATAAATAAAAATAAAGCTAACAAAATGTCAGCTTTATTTTTTTATGAATGTTTATAATATTAATATTCTAAATTGATTTGTGAAAATTGTACTATTTTATTTTTGCCACGTTTTTTAGCATTATATAAAGCGTGTTCAGAATAACGGATAAGAGTATTTGCATTTTCATCAACATTTGAAAGAAACGGATACGAAGCAATGCCGCCTGAGATAGTTATAGGATGACGTTCTGTTTCTCCGGCTGGAATAAATTCCATTTTTTCAACTTCTCTTCTGAATCTTTCTGCAAAAATAAAAGCATTATCGCTTGTTGTACTAGGAAGTACAACAATAAATTCTTCGTCACCATATCGTGTTAAAATATCTTCTTTTCTTATTATATTTTTTAACATTTCGGCTATCTTTTTAAGTAAAACATCACCCCAATCGTAGCCGTACATATCGTTTACTACTTTAAAGTAATCGATATCTAAAAGTATACAAGAAACAACTGAATCGTAACGTCTGGCTCTTGACATCTCTGCTTCAAGACGTTCGTGTAAAAATTTCCTATTATGTAAGCCGGTTAATTCATCAGTAGTAGATAATATTTTTAATTTTTCTTTTAAGTCTTTAATTTTTAATAAATTTGAGATTTTTAAACATACCTCTTTTGAATTAAGTGACTCATAAGCAAAATCATAAGCATTACCCCTTAAAATAACATCATTAGGGAAACTTTTAGTAACAACTAAAGTAGGTACAATTAATTTTGTTACCATAGCAAGTTCTTTTAACTTTTCTTCTGATGTTTCGATGACTATTAAATATGGGTTATATTTCTGAGCTGTTTTTAAATTATCTAAATTAAGAATCCTTACATCAAATTCTGTTTTATCTTTAAATAATTTTGCTATTTTTGATTGATTATTTTCAGAAAAAATTACAATATTTTTCATATATTTTTAAACCTTTTTTAATTTTATATACAAATACTATTCTAAACTTTAATTAAATTATATAAAAAAAGAAAATAATATAACTCAATTACAAAGAGGAATTTTTTAATAATTTATTATCATAATCAATTCTTCCTATTAATTTATTAAGTTTTTTAGCGACTTCAAAGAATTGAGGAATACTTAAACTTTGAGCCCCATCAGAAGAAGCATTATCAGGATCGTGATGTACTTCTATCATAATACCATTAGCTCCGGCAATAAGACCGGCTTTAGCCATAGGCTCAATAAGATATCTTCTTCCAGTCCCATGGCTAGGATCTACAATTATAGGTAAATGAGAATATTTTTTTATTATAGGCACAGAAGCAAGATCCAGAGTATTTCTTGAATAGTTATTATCTACACCTTTTATACCCCTTTCACATAAAATAACATAAGGGTTACCGTTTGAAAGAATATGTTCAGCAGCAAGAAGAAATTCTCTTATTTCAGCAGCAGGTCCACGTTTTAAAATAACAGGTTTATTACATTTACCAACAGCTTTAAGTAATTTAAAATTCTGCATGTTTCGGGCACCTATCTGTAATATATCAGCATACTCACATACCATAGGAATATCTAAAGTATCCATAACTTCGGTAACAACATAAAGACCGGTTTTTTCTCTTGCTTGAGCTAGATATTGTAAAGCTTTTTCTTCTAATCCTTGAAAATCATAAGGCGAAGTTCTTGGCTTAAAAGCTCCACCTCGTAAAAAATGACAACCCATTTCTTTTGCTGCTTTAGCTACTTCAAGTAAACCATCAAAATCTTTTTCAACACAGCAAGGTCCAACCATAAGCACGGGCTTTTCTAGTCCACCGATTTTTACACCGTTTGGAAATTCTATTATTGTATCTTCACTTCTTCCTTCTCGTGATGCTAATTTATATGGATCTTGAATCTGTTTTACATCACGTACACCTTCTAAGGATGCTAATGACCTTGGGTCTACTAGTCTTCTATCTCCAATAGCTGCAATTACTGTCATAATGTCGCCTTTATTTAATATTACTTTAAACCCTTTTTTTTCTAAGGTCTTAATTACAACTTCAATATTTTTTTGTGTAGCTCTTGGCTCCATGATTATTATCATATATTTTTTCCTTTATTACTATAAATATAATGTCTAAGGCCAAAATATATCATATTTATTCTCTTTTCTCAACTTTATAATACATCTTAACAATTTTGTAACACAGAAGTTAGTTCTGTATTATACTTGTTTCTTAATTTGTATTTTTTATGTTAATGATATTGGCCAAAAAAATATTTTTGAGATATTATATATAATTATAGTAAAAATTTATATAGAATAAAGTAAAGAGGATGAAAAAGTGATTGAAGAATTATATTTTCCACAAAAAATAGAAAAAAAATGGCAAAAACAATGGGAAGATTCTAATTTAAATAAAGTAGAAGATAGTTCTTCAAAACCTAAGTATTATGCTTTATCAATGTTTCCTTATCCTTCAGGGAAATTGCATATGGGGCATGTTCGTAATTATACAATAACAGATCTTATAGCTAGATTTAAGCGCATGACAGGTTATAATGTACTTCACCCGATGGGTTGGGATAGTTTTGGTTTACCGGCTGAAAATGCTGCTATACAAAAATGTGCAAATCCTAAAGATTGGACTTTAGCTAATATTGATTATATGAAAAAACAACTCAAAATGTTAGGCTTAATGTATGATTGGGATAGAGAAGTCGCTACTTGTCTTCCGGAGTATTATAAATGGACACAATATTTATTCCAACAGTTCTATAAAAAAGGACTTGCTTATAAAAAAGAAGCAGCTGTAAATTGGTGTAATAAATGCTCAACTGTTTTAGCTAATGAACAAGTAATAGACGGAAAATGCTGGAGATGTGATCAGGTTGTAGAACGAAAATATTTATCACAATGGTTCTTAAAAATTACAGAATATGCTCAGGAACTTTTAGATAGCATAGATAAACTTGACGGTTGGGGTGAAAATGTTAAGTTAATGCAAAAAAACTGGATAGGTAAATCTACCGGAGCTATTTTAAAATTTAAAGTAAAAGAAATAGATGGTTTGTATGTAGATGTATATACAACAAGACCTGATACCGTATATGGAGTTACATATCTTGTTGTTGCACCTGAATATAAAGATATAGAAAGATTAACAACACAAGAAAATAAAGAGCAGGTAGAAGAATATAGAAAAGAAGCTAGGAAAATGACAGAGATTGAAAGACTAGCTTCTCAAAGAGAAAAAACAGGAGTTAAGCTTGGTACACACGTAATCAATCCTTTTAATAACGAAATTATTCCTTTATGGACTGCTGATTATGCTTTAGTTGAATACGGTACCGGTGCTGTAATGGCTGTACCTACACATGATGAAAGAGATTTTGAGTTTGCTAAAAAGTTTAACTTGCCTATGAAAATAGTTATTGACAATCCAAAAGAACCTTTAAAAGATAACTTGGATAAAGCTTTTGTAGACGAAGGTATACTTGTAAATTCAGATGAATTTAATGGTATGAGCAATATAAAAGCAAAAGAAGCTATAATTAAAAAAGCACAAGAAAATGGATTTGGAATAGCAAAGACACAGTATAGACTAAGAGATTGGTTAATATCCCGTCAGAGATATTGGGGAGCACCTATACCTGTTGTTTATTGTGAAAAGTGTGGAATCCAACTGGTTCCGGAAGACCAGTTACCGGTATTATTACCTGAAGATATAGATTTTAAAGTAGAAGGAAAATCTCCTATCTTGACATCAAAAACTTTCTTAGAAACAACTTGTCCAAAATGTTCAGGTAAAGCTATAAGAGAAACTGATACTATGGATACTTTTATTTGTTCTAGTTGGTATTATTTAAGATATTGTGACCCGAAAAATACACAAAAACCTTTTAGTAAAGAACTTGTAGATAAATGGCTTCCAGTTGATCAATATGTAGGCGGTATAGAACATGCTATTTTACATTTACTTTATTCTAGATTTTTTACAAAAGCTTTAAGAGATATGGGCTTTTTAAGTTTTGATGAGCCGTTTAAAAATTTATTAACACAAGGTATGGTCTTAAAAGACGGATCAAAGATGTCAAAATCAAAGGGAAATACTGTAGATCCGGATGAAATTTTTGAAAATTATGGTGCAGATACAGCCAGATTGTTTATTCTTTCAGATTCTCCGGCTGAAAGAGATTTTGATTGGTCTGATGCTGGTGTTGAGGGATGTTATAAGTTCTTAAACAGAGTCTGGAGATTATTTGCTAAGTATCAGAGCTATTTGACTTTAGATTATAAACTTGAAAAATCTAATTTATCTAAAAAAGATGAAGATCTTTTACGTGAAACTCATATTGCCATTAAGAAAATAACACACGATATTACCTGCGAATTCCAATTTAATACTGTAATATCTAAGTATCGTGAGTTTGTTAATACAATTTATAATTATACAACTTCAGTTGAAAATATAAATAAAGATGTTTTTAGTTTTGCTTGTATTACTTTATTAAAGCTTATGGCACCTGTATGTGTTCATTTAACAGAAGAGTTATATAATAATCTGGGTTCTGATAAGTCTATACATTTAGAATCTTGGCCTGAATATGATGAAGCTTTAGCAAAGACAAGTAGTATTACCTTAGTTTTACAAGTGAATGGTAAAGTTCGAGATAAAGTAGAAGTAGAAATGGATACATCTAAAGAAGATTTAGAAAAAATTGCTTTTAGTAGTGAGAAAATAAAAGAATTTACTAAAGATAAAACTATAGTAAAGGTAATATGTGTTCCAAATAAGCTTGTAAATCTGGTTGTAAAATAACAATAAAGGGATGTATTTGTTTTATGCCAATAGTTTATTTATCATTAGGATCTAATTTAGGTGATAAGGTTGGGAATATTCAACAAGCATCAAGCTTATTAACCAATGATGGTAATCTGAAGCTTATAAGAGCATCAGCTTTTTATGATACTGAACCTTGGGGTGAGAAAAAACAGGATTGGTTTTTAAATGCGGTATTAGAAATAAGTACGAAATTAAGCCCAATAGATTTACTTAAACATTGTTTAAATATTGAAAAAATAATGGGAAGAGTAAGAGATAAGAATAAAAAATGGGCAGAACGTATTATAGATATAGATATATTATTCTATGAAAATGATATAATAAATAAAATGGATTTAATTATACCACATCCGTTATTACATAAAAGGGCATTTGTTCTTGTTCCATTATTAGAACTTATTGCGGATTATAAGCATCCAATATTTAATAAAACAATAGAAGAACTTTATGAATTACTTGAAGATCCTGAGGATGTATTTTTATACGGAACAAGATTAGAAGATAATGAGTAAAATATTATCAAGAGAAAGGACAATAGGTATTATAGGCTCTGGTCCTTCCGGAGTAATGACAGCAATTACAGCATCTTCTAATAAAAATAATAAGATTGTATTGTTTGACAAAAGAGATATATTAATGACAATACTCCCTACAGGGGGAAAGAGATGTAATCTTGGATATCAAGAATTTGATATAAAAAGTTTGGCAAAATATTATCCAAGGGGTGAAAAATTTTTACTATCATTATTTTCAAGATTTTCTACTAAGGATACTATAGAATTTTTTAATAAAATTAATGTTAAAACTTATGCACAAGATGATAGGAGGATTTTTCCTAAAACAAATAGTTCTAAAGATGTACGAGAAAAGCTTATTATCGAATTGAAAAAAAACAAGAATATAGAATATAAAAAAGAAAAAATAATTGATTTAAAATTAATAAAAGATAAAGATAATAAGACAAAAAGTAAGTTTATATTAACTACAGATAGAAAAAATGAATATGAATTTGACAATATAGTATTAGCAGCAGGCGGAAAAAATAATTTATATGATAATATTAGTTTTCTTGGACATAAAATAATTCCTTTAAAGCCGGCATTATGTTCTTTGAGGATAAAAGAAGAAAATTTTTATAAGCTATCAGGATTAACTTTAAGAAACATAAGAGCAAAAGCTGAAAAAAATTTGATAACAGGTGATTTATTGTTTTCACATAATAAATTAACTGGACCATTAATTTATAAAATTTCTTCTATATTTGCATATAAAGAGTTTCCGTATTCTATTTATTTAAATTTTACAGAATATAATATAGAGGAATTAAAAAATAAAATATTAAATAGTAAATTAAATAATGTTAATAAAAATATAATAAACATTATTGCTGAATATATACCAAGATCTCTTGGATTTGTGCTTTTAGAATATTTAAATATTGATAGTAATTTAAAATTAAATGAAATAAGTAAAAAGAATATTAATTTAATATGTGAAAAAATAGTAAATTTTGAAGTTAATGTAACCGATAGTGTAAAAGGAGATGAAGTTGTAACTGCAGGTGGAATATCTTTAGATGAGGTTAATAATAAAACTTTAGAATCAAAGATCATAGAAGGTTTGTATTTTGTAGGGGAGAATTTAGATATAGATGGATTTACAGGTGGATTTAATCTACAGAATTGTTGGACAAGTGGTTATATTGTTGGTAAAGCATTAAGTTCGTAAAGATAATATAGAATTTTATTAAAAAGCAAATTTGATTTAAGAATAAATAACAATATTATTGAGGAAATAATTTAAAAATAAAAAAAAGCTATGAGTTTCGAGGTTCATAGCTAGTCAGATTAGGGATATGTGTATCGTAATTTCTCTCTTAAGGAGTATTTACAAGTTTTATATTAACAATATAAAAATACGACGACATCATCTCTAATATTGAATAAATAAGATAATTTTCATCTGTTTATAGGAGCTTAATATTTCTTAATATATTAATATTTAAGTAGCTGAAAAGTAATAAAAACAGAGCTTTTAAGATAAAAAGCTCTGAATGTATAAAAATAAAATTAATAAAAAATGAATTAAATTTGTGTATCAAATTTTGTAGAAGATTTATCAGAAGATTTACGAAGAAAGATATCTTCTACAGAATTATTTGTAGAAGAAGCTTGGTAATCTAATTGAGAGGATAACTTTTGTTTTGAGAAATTATTATTAATTTTATTAGGTAATCTAGAAGTCATCATGTTGAAATTAAATTGATAACTAGACATTACGAATATAACCTCCTTCTTTTAAACAATGTAATTAACGTAGAATTTACCCTAGTGTCTGGAAATGATTTTGCTTGGTTTGATTTTGTAGTGATACTTTTTGAGAATCTAAAGATAAAGATTCCTTTAATAGTTCTTGTCTTTTTATAGAATTGGCTAGTAGAAAGTTAGTGTTATTATTTTCCTTGATATTATCAATAATGGAATCAGGAATGGAAGAATTGGAAAAAATTAACGAATCTACATTAACTTTCGAATTATTATTACGCAACAGAAAATTATTGTCTGATTTATTCAGATTCTGCTTATTATTAAAAGTAGATTGATTATTTTTTCTTATGGAAAGGGTAAGATTTCCAAAATTTATGTCGGACATTTTTATAGCGCTTTCTAACACATATCTACATGGTATATTTAGTATATACGGATGATATAATAAAAACTTTAGAAAAAAAATAGAAATATTAAGAAAAATTTACAAATACTAATAGTAATAGGAGTAAGAAATAAATAGGATTTGGTGTAAAGATATGTTACAAAAATGGATAAAATTGTTTAGTAAGTAGCAAATTTTATATTTTGAGTTTTTAAAACGAAAGTTAGTTAGTGTATAGAAGAAAAGTTAGGAGAATTATTAAATGCTTCAACAAATCAATTCATCCGCATTTGCAATGCAGAATTATGCAAGCCTTAAAAATAAGAGGCAACTAAATAGTCAAGAACTAAACGAAAGACAAAGAGTAGTAAATTATAGTACAAATCCTAATCAAGTAGATTCAAGCAAAATGCTACAAGCATTAAGAGCTCAAGCATTAATACCTACAGCAAGAACAATATCCTTTGGTGGACCGATAGAAAAGAATATTCAAGAGCTAACAGATAAAGTTGTTACTTGTGGAACAGAAGAAGTAGGGAAACAATTTAATTTAAACAAGTTATTTTCTAAAGTTAAGAATAAATTTGGAGTAAATAAAAAGATAGTAGATCAAGATAGTAAAGATAAAACATATACTGTAGAACAAAAAGGGAATGATAGAATGTCATTTAATATGACAGTAAAAAATACTGAAGGAAAAGAACAGCAGAGTATAAATATAGAACATAATAAAATGCAAGATCTTGGACAAAGAAGTTATGTATTTGATAATAAAGGTAGTCAATTTGCAGTAATAGAAGATGGTGAAGGTGTATTATTAACTAGAGCCGGAAGAATATCTAGTAAAGATGGAAATATAAAAGTAGATTCTAAAAAAATAGGAAGAGAATTTAAACCATTTGCAATGCAAGCAGTAAAGCCAATAGAATATAAAGAAACAGAATCAATAGGTGAAGGTGGAGAAGTAGTAATAGGATTACAAAAGGGTAGATTTTGTAAAGAGTTAGTTCAGAGTATAAAAGACTTTGAAGCTAAAGTAAATGCAGGAGAGATTCAATTACCGCAATTTAAGGCAAAAGAAAACGCAAAAGATATGCAAATGACAATGTTAGCAGGTGGATATGGATCAAGAGCAGAATATACAAACGCATCATCTAGAGGAATTTTCCATAACGAAAAAGAAGGTCCTGAATCAACAAAGGGAGTTTTTAGAACAGTAACAGGATTAACTCCAATGGAAACAACTTTAGTAACATTACATAAAGCAGGTTTAGTAGATTGTTCTAAAGGTAAATTTGGAATAGGAAAGAATGTTAGATTTTATATGAATGAGAGTTCAAAGAATACAGGAAATGGTGGATTTACATTAGATCTATATGACACAATGGGAACAAGTGAAAAAAAAGGTATATTAATATTGCCGAATGACTCAATATCAAGGATGTCAAAAGCGGCATCAGAAGCAACTGAGTTAGTTTCAAGTGGGAAAGCATCTGTGGCAATGATAGGTAAAAAAGTGCCTTGGGAAAAAACAATAAAAACATTTGGAATAATAGAACTAGGCGAAGGTAATGAAATGAAGGCATTTGCCGAGAAGCCAAAACAGAAGCCACCTGAAAGTTTTATAGATAAAGATGGAAATTGTTTAACAAATACATTCCAATTTGCAGTAAGTAAAGAATCTATAGATGTATTAAAGTATTTAGAGCCAAAATTAAATACAGCAGCAAAGAATCCTGAATCAAGAGATTGGTCAAAACAGTTATTACCAACATTAATGGCTATATCACAAAATGATGATCCAAAAATGATGAGATCTGATTTAGCAAGAATAATTGATGCAAAGCCAGATGCATTTGAGGCAAAATTATTAGATAAGATTACAGATGAAGAATTATTAAAAGCAAAAGATATGTTAAAAGGCCAAAAATTATATGCTGTACCGACAGATGAACCTTGGGTAGATGCGGGTCAATTTGACAGTATGTATGATGTATCAATAGACATAGCAAAAGGAAAATTTGCATTAGAACCATTTGAGCAAGCTCACGCACAAAAATGTGTAAATTCAAAGACAGGTTTAGTCACAAACTCACCTGAATTAAGAAAAGAAATAGAAGGTAAATATAATATAAACGGTGAAGTAATGGCAATGCGTCAAGCAGAACAAATTGATGAAGAAAGTTTATTTAAAGAATTTGAATCATCTATTATTCGCCATAAATAAAAAATATTGAAGTAGAAGAGTAAAACAGATAAGTGTTTTCTTTATCTTATCTGTTTTATTTTTTAAGTATAGATTATTAATTAATACAATCGGGTGAGATATTTTTTAATATTTAAATTACAATAATAATATAAATAGAAGAGCTAGTTATATATAAAATATAATATTAAGTTTTGTAAAAAAAGTGAAAAATTTTTTATAAAAAATAGCATAAAAAATTTTTATGAATTTTAAAACAATGTTGATTTCTGTAGATGGTTTTAAAGTTAAAATTAATAAACAAGGATGAAATATAAGGAAGGAGATTACTAAATGAAAGTACAGTTAAATTCTTTAAGGCAAAATACTTATCGATTAAATTTAAATCAAGTACGAGAACAAGAGGCAAATAAAAACGGTAATAATATACCATATAATGAAAATATGGTAAGAAATAGTGAAATGAAAGCTGTAAGTGTGCCAATAAGTGCTGTATCATTTGGAGTACAGAGTTTAAGGCCTGCAAAAAATATGACAAGAATTTCATTTGGTAATGCAGAAACAAAGAAACCGAATCAAATATTACAAATGCCATCAGAACTTCAAGATTTAATGAACCCTATATATAAATTAGGTGGTTTATCAAATGTTGCAATGGAAGCCCCATCAAGTTGGCAAAATCCAAAAGAGACACCAAATACGAATATTGAAGTAAGAACAATACTTCCATATCATGGTTTTAGTGAAGATGTAAAAGATCCTGAAAATAAAGGTGTACTAGTTGTGACAAGAGACCCCAAAAGTGTACATTTAAATGAAAAAAATACAGTTTTAAAAGAAGGATCAATAACTGGAAATCAAAAAGAAGTTTTAAAAAGAGTGCCTGTTGATTATCAATTAAAATCTAATGAGATGTTTGTAATATCAGATGGAAAAAACTTTAAGGAAATAGAGCGATTAGATAATTATAAAGGAACAATAAAAAGTTTAGACAAAGATACATTTGAGATGAAAGAAGTGCCATATCAATTATTTAGACTAAAATCGACTGATAAAACCAAAAATGTAAATCGTGGAGAAATTTATTTTATGCACACACCAGAGGCAGCACAATTGCCACAAGCTTATGGTGGACCGCAATGTTCTTCAAGTGGATCAGGAGGTTGGACAGGTGAAACCGGAGCACATTTTTTAGACCATGATTATGGTGATTATTCAAAAGCAGTAGTAGATGTAATGCCAAAAATGAAAGATGAGGGGTTTGAACCGGCAAATATATGGATTCATGATAGATTTGGTATGGCAGCTATTACTGATATGGCAAATAGAGGAGAAAAAGAAGATTATTTTGAAGGCTTAAGAGTGCATTCAACATTTCATAATGTAGGTTCTTCATATCAGGGTAAATATACAAATCCATTGGATTTCTTTAGTATAATGGCAGATGAAAAAGATTATGAAAAATTGAAGCAAGCTGATGGAGGAAAGTCATTAAAGTTTGTAAAAGCAATGGCTCAAAAGATGACAGATTTGGGAATGGAAAATGCCCAAAATACAAATCCTAATCCTTATTTTGATCCGTATAAAGCTTTAGCAAAAGAAGAAAGAGAAGCTTTAGATAAGATATTTGCACCATATATAGGAATGTTTAAAGATGATAACGGTGACTATAATATGTCTGCAATCGCAATTACAGCAGCAGAAAAACAAAACAATTCATTTTCAGCAGGGACAGTATCATTAAATTATGGTAATGAAAGTAGAAATCCTTTAACACCTGAGATGTCAGAAGGTTTGCAAAAAAGATTTTTAAATGCAAAAGATAAATTAATAGATATTACAAATGGTTCTGCAGCAGTTAGTATGGAGACTGATAAACCATATGTAAAAGTTCCAGGTCAGGGTACAAAATTCGGATTAGATGGATGTGAGTTTGAAAAATCAGATATGGTGAAATATAAACCATTTTCTCCAAAGAATACAGCTGATGAATTATATGAAATTAAACAATTTAATAAAAATTTATTCTATGATACGATAACAAGTGTAAAACCAAATAAATCTTTATCCGATACTAGCTCTGGATCTATTAATAGATTATTTTTACAAGAAAAACGTATAGTAGGACCACAAAAAGATAAAGTATTAGGGATTTTAGAAAATAAGAGATCAGAGTTAAATGGAAAAGATCCTATAATGATGTTAGGTTGGGGACGTGGAGACGATCAAAAGGGATTCCCAGTTGCATTAACAGGATTTAAGAAATTTTTAGAAGATCCAACAATAAGTGATGTTGATAAAAAACGTGTAAATATAATGCTTCTTGGTGCAGGACTTCATAATTGTAAAAGAGAGTGGGATCTTGTTAATAATTTAATAGAAGATATCAATAAAATGGATGGTGGAAAATATAAAAATCAAACTATATTTGTAGATGGATTTTGTTCAGGTAAGTATGCAACTTGTACAGATTTTTCATATTTAACAAGTCGTTTTGAGCCTTGTGGAATAACCCCAATAGAATCAAAGATATGTGGAACACCGGTATTATCAACAAATACGGGTGGAGCGCCTAATTTGATTGAGGATGGAAAAACAGGATTTTTAACAAAGAATGCGTTTATGATAGGCGGAAAAGAGTTATTACCAGCTGATAAGCAGAACTTAACAGGTCAAGCATTAAAGGAGGCTATAGATGATGCACGTATAGAAAAGCAGAGTGTAGAGCTTGGCGAATTATTAAAGAAAGCGGTAAAGACATATGATGATAAAGAAACATACAAAAAGATGGCAAAAGCTTGTATAGATGATAAAGGAGAATGGTTTAACAATGCAAGTGCCAATAATGGTATAGCAGCGAATGATAAGTATTTTAGAGACGTATGGCAAATCGATAAGAACAATAATTTCCAAGCATTACCAGGACGGACAAAAGAAAGATTACATCCATTAGTTGGAGATAATTTTGGATCAGTAGCAGAAGATGTATACAAGAAGGTTGTAAAAGGAGGTAAATCTCAAGGTCCTAAAATTTCTCGACCAATATCAGATCCAAAAGGTTCAGATCCAAAAGGTATTAACAAATGGCTTAAGATAGGAGGATGGACTGCAGCTGGAATAGCTGGAGTAGCTGGTATTGGGGCATTAGGTATGTATTTTGTAAATAAAAATAAAGTAGAAAATACTCAAGATACAGTGTAGAAATGAAAGGAATATATAAAGATTCTGTAGAAAAGTATAATAAATAAGAAGAGAGAAACATAAGCCTTAAGGTAATAATTATAAAATTACTTTAAGGCTTATTAAAATAGAATATTTATAAAAATATAAATTTAAATAGATAAAAGATATTAATTTTTGTAAATATTTAAAAATGTAAAAATATTGTGAAATTAAGCAATTTATTTAAAGTTAGGGTTTTAATTAAAGAATAGTAAGAATATTTTTAAAATAAAAATAGTATTAATTTTATCTTTTTGTTAATATAATTGTGATAATTATAAATAAAATGGGAATATAATATATAAGTGATAAAAGGAGGAATGTAATGATCCATAGGAAAAAATCAAAAGATTATTGCTTTAAGCTAAAAAAAGTTATTGCTTCTATTTTAGCATTAACTATATTTGGCTTTCAAAGCAATTTAATTGTGTTTGCAACAAATATTACAGGAGTGAGCGGTAGTAATAATGTATATAATATTAAACCTACACATTGGAATAATGCACAGACTGGTTTTAGACAATACTCTAACTTTGATTTAAGTAGAGGAGATAGTGCAAATCTTATTTTTAAGTATGGGAATAACGATATCTCTCGTTTTGTAAATTTAGTTGGAAATAAGGTTAATATTAATGGTGTATTAAATTCTGTAAATGGTAATGGTCAATTTACAGCAGGTAATGTAGTGTTTATCTCACCAAATGGTATGGCAGTAGGTTCAAGCGGAGTGGTAAACGTTGGGGCATTAAGTGTGTATACTCCATCAAAATTACCTGAGCTTAATCAAATGCTTAATTTGTCTGAAACAGGGTTAAATAATGCGTTTGATTCTTATAAAAATTCAAGTAACGGATTAATTACTATAAATGGTCAAATCTTTACTCAAAGAGGTATGGAACTTTATGGTAGAGGAATTGAAGGTTCAGGTAAGACTGTATCAGGTTTTAAAAATGTTGATAATAGTGTTGCTTATTCTCAAGCAGGTATAGCTGGAGCAGTAGATTATAATACAGCTAAAGCTAATGCAAATGCACTTTTCTCTAAGTTAGTAAACACAGGTAATACAATGGCAAATTCTTCAGAGTTTGATTTTTCAGGCAATGACGGAAAAGTTGTATTAGCCTCTAAAGCCGGTATTAATTTAGACTCCGGAACTAATATAGTTAATGGTGATTTGACTATTGAAAATAAAAATTATGGTCATTTAAATATTAATAATGACATGACAGCCAATGGAAATGTCTATATTTATAATGGTCAAATGAATAATTCAAACTTTAATTTGGGCGGAAAATTTACTAATTTAAGTTCTAGTGGTAAAACTACTTTTATTAATGACACTAAAAAATATAGTAATATGAATTTAACCGGCACAGTAAAAGTAAACAGTGATATAGATATTATTAATAGATCAATTCATAATTATGTCGGAACAGATAGTGGTTCTATAAATATTGCTAATCTTATTAATGATGGTGTTAATGCTAAAACTAAGATTGTAAATGAAAATGATCTTGGTTATGGTGTTTATATAAGTTCTATTGCGACAAAAGGTGATACTCATATTGAAAATAATGGTGGTCTTGGATCATTATCGATAAATAATCTTGTGAATAGTCAAGAAGGAGCAAAGACTACTATTTTAAGTAGAAACACCGATGGTTATGGGCTTAATATAAATTCTGCTTCTGTCAAAGGTGATACTTATATTAATACGAATAATCATATGATTATTATAGGTACATTGATTAACAGTAAAGATGGCGCTAAGACAGAGATTTATAGTAATGGTGAAGGGGGTATAGATATTACAAACTCACTTGCAACCAATGGTGATACTATTATTGAGAATAATTCGAAAGGGCAAATTTTTATTAATTCGTTAAAAAATAATAAAGCTGGTGCAAAAACAAAGATTGTAAGTTCAAAAACAGAATATGGAGAGAGTGTTTATAAATTTCCAAATGGTGATTTTGTGCGAAAAGAAGATTTATCAAGGTATTTGCCTTTGCATCCGGAATATAGAGATCTTGTAGATATGGAGTTCTTGGGATCTCCAGAAGTTAGAGCAGCTATATTTATTAAAGATATTAATGTTAATGGTCAGCTAGATGTTGTAAACAAAAGTAATGCTTCAATACTAATAAATAATTTAGTAAATAATCTTGATGGAGCTGTTACTAATATTACGAATAAATATTCAAATGTACCTACTGGGCTACCATCATTAAGCTGGAATGGCGGATTATATTTATTAAATGCTGAAGTAAATGGAGATATTAAAACATTTAATGAAGATAGTAAAGGAACTTATATAGGTACTCTTAAAAATCTAAAAAGCGGAGCATTGACAGAAATACATAATATTTCTTTAGATGATATTGCTATAAATGGTATTACTATCAACGATTTATCAGCTAATGGTAAAGTAGATATATTAAATAATGTATATGTTTCATCTTCAAAAACTGATAATGGAATTAATATCTCTAAGTTGGTAAATACATCAAGCAAAGATAACACAACTATAGTCAATGCAAAACAAGAAGGAAGTGAAGCTGGTAAGGTTTCAATAAACTTATTAGATCATATAGAAACTAATGGAGATTTATTGATTCAAAACTTATCAGAAGGTGATATTAATTTATCGAAAGATGCTATAATTAAAAATAATGCAGGTAAAACTCATATTGTTAATGCTGAAAATGTATCTGGTCAAATGAATTTACTTGGATTAATTGACGTAAATAATGATTTATGGATTAATAATAAGTCTAATGATGATCTTGTTATTGGTGGTAGCATAATTAATAATTCAAATGATGGTTTAACATTGATTACTAATAATGGTAATTGGTTAAATATAAAAAATGATACTTTAGAATCACAGATCAACTCAGGAAAATATAATTATGATGCTGAAAAGGTATCTGATTTAAATGGTGGTTCAATAAAAATTACCGGAAATATCCAAACTCAAGGTGAAACAGTAATAGCAAATGGCGGAAATGGTAATATTGAAATTGGCGGTAGTGTTATTAATGGAATAAAAAATGATGTAGTTCTAAATAGTAATGCTAAAACAACAATATCTAACACAAAAAATGGTCAAGATATTATTATTTCAAATACAGGTAATGTTGTATCAGCTTCAGATCTTTTAATAGAAAATGCTGGTACAGGAAGTATTGATATTAAAGGTAATGTTGAAAGTAAATTATCTAATGTTGATATAAATAATTCTATGTATGAAATAGATTTAGTAAGAACTGAAGATAATACATCTTCTCATCCTTTCTTATCTAGTGGAAAATTAGAAAAAGTAAATATAGTACGTTCACCAAAAGCACCTACAGCAAATGGTAAAGGTATTAAAATATCAGGTACTGTTAAAGCTAATAATAATTTAAGTATATTAAATGGTGGAACATCTGGTATTACTGAAGAAAGTACAGGTAGTATCGAAAATAATAATGGAACTACATTAGTTAGAAATTATGAAAAAGCTAATGAAGGAATACTTATAGCTGGTGCAATGAATCTAAATGGCAACACTTGGATTGATAATAAAGGTGCTAAAGATTTAACAATTTCCGGTAACATTACTAATGGACGTGGTACTACAATAATTTCAAATGATGCAAGATGGGTAAATGACTTAGATAGTTTAAATACTGTACAAGATTATTTAGGTGAAAACATAAATATATCTGGTAATGTTACAACTAACGGATATACTTGGGTAGCTAATGCTGGTAAAGGTAATATAAATATTTCAGGTAATATGACTAATAATAAAGCTAATACAGAAATATCAAATACTACAGATTCTCAAGGTATAAATATCTCAGGAACAGTGAAATCAAAATATGATGTACTTGTTGAAAATGCAGGATCTGGTGATCTAGTAGTTTCAAATCTTGAAAGTACTCAAGGAAATGTTAAAGTAAATAATAATATTTATACAATTGATATTGTAAGAACTATAAATAATGGTGATGAATCATTACATAAAATAGTAAGTTCTAAGAAACCAAATAATGTAGATTCAAAGCTTAATGTTACAGGAACTATTAGAGCTAATCATTTTGTAGATATATTCAACGGTGGAAATAATGGAATAGTTACAGATAATGGAAGTTCAATTATTTCAGATTTTGGAAGAATTTGGATTGATAATATTGGTGGAGGAGATATAGATCTTTCAGGTAATATTGTTAACAATTTCATAGGTGGATCTACTATAATATCTAATGCAGTAAATATTGTAGATAACTTAACGGATTTAAATAAAAAGACTGATTATGCAGGATCAAATATCAAAATTAATGATACAGCATTAATAAGTACTAAAGGTAAAACAGAAATAGCTAATGCTAGTAATGGTTCTATTATCGTAGATGGAACAGTTGAGACATCTAATGATGGAAAAACTAATATAAGTAACACAAATAAAGGTGATTCTATTACTGTAAAAGGGACAGTTAATTCTGATGGAAGCTTGCTTATAGAAAATACAGGATCAGGTTCTATAAATATTGCTGGTAATGTTTCATCTAATAAGGATCTATCTATTCAAAATCAGACTTACTCTTTAGATATTGTAAAAACTATTGAAGATTTCAATGAAGTAATTAATTATATAAGACTAGATCAAGATTCTCCAAATTTAGCTGGTGGAGTTAATATTACAGGTAATGTAACTTCAAATGGAGATACATTTATCCAAAATGCCGGTAACAAAGGTATTAATATTTCAAAAACTTCTAATGTAATAGTTTCAAATGGTGATCTTAATATTACAAATGCTAAAGAAGGATCAATCAATGCAAATGGTAAAATCAATAACAAAACAGGAAATGTTACTATTACTAATGCAGATTTAGGTAATTCAATTAATATCCAAGGCGATGTTGTTTCAAATGGTGATATGTTAATTGAAAATTCAGGATCTGGAAACATTATCTTATCAGGAAATCTTGATAGTACATTAGGTAATATATCTATACAAAACCAAACATATTCTATAGATACAACTAGAAACTTTGATTCAAACAACGAAGTAACATTGATACCTGTACGTACATATTATGATATAGATCCATCAACTGGTGGCGGTATAACAATTTCTGGTGATATTAATTCTGGAAATGATTTAAGTATTGCTAATGGTGGTAAAGATGGTATTACTATCACAAGTTCATCAGATATAATTACAAATGGTGATACTTGGATTGATAATAAAGGTGGAAGTGATCTAGTAATTAATGGTGATTTAACAAATAATTCAAATAAATCTACTATTATATCTAATTCAGCTGATAGAGTTAATAATCTAAATGATATGAATAAGGAAACTAATTATCCTGGTGAAAATATTATCATTGGTGGTAATATTGTAACCAATGGCGATACTTGGATTGCTAATGATGGTAGTGGAAATACTAATATCAGTGGATCTATAATTAACAATAGTGATAAAGATCTAACAATCACAAATTCAGATAAGGCAAATGATATCAACATTTCTGGATCTATAATTGGTGGTGGAACTGTTCTTATTGAAACAGGCAAAGGTGGAAATATAAATGGTTCAAATCTTGTATCAGGATCTAATGTTATTATTAATGAAGATAAATATGATATAAGCATTGTAAGAACTCGTGATAATTGGATTGAAACATTACATAAAATTGTAATAAATCGTCCTGAACCTATAGTTCCTATCGTTCCGACTACTAATATCGTAGAGATTGATGATAATGATCCTACAAGATTAATTAATGATAGATTAAAGAAAGATAAGTTTTTACAATTAAAACGTGAATCTATTAGATATGGTATTAACGGTGATTCCTTAGCTCTATCTCAAGCAAGTGATCATATAGAAGAAATTATAGATATATCTAAGACCGGTTTAGCAGTAAAAACTGATGGTGGCTTAAAGCTTAGTGAAGATGTTAAAGTAAGCTTTGAATATAAAGGTATTGATATTACTGCAACAGCTAAAGTTATGAGAATCAATGATCATAATAAAACAGCAGGTCTTAAGTTTACAGATGTTGATGCTTTAACAGCAAATAAAATCTTATATGTAAGTATGTTACGTCAAGCTGATATACAAGCAGCAGCTGGTAAACTTAATCCAACAGAGGTATCACTTACTTCTAAACTATTAACTCAAAATTAATAATTTAGTTTAGATTACCAAATAAAGATAGGATAAGATAAAAATCTTATCCTATTTTTTATTAATATAAAACATCAATTTAGTTACATACTTTGCATTTAGGATTTTTTTTAAGAAAAATTTTTTTAAAGCTCATATTAAGTCCATTAAAAATGAGTAGGTGATTTACAAGAGGATCTCCTATATTCAATATAAGTTTTATAGCTTCAAGTGACTGAATAGAGGCTATGGTACTTACAATAGGACTTATTACTCCCTTTGGAATTTCTTTTTCATCTGTTAAAGTAAAGGGTATAATACAATTAAGACAAGGTGTGTGATGTGGTATTATACTTGTAACTTGTCCATAAAATTCACTTACTCCTGCGTGTATTAATATTTTTTTAGATTTTATTGCTATGGTATTTAATATAAATTTTGAATGATAGGAATCAAAGCAATCAATAATCAAGTCATATTTTTTAACTATTTCTGAGTAATTATCTAAATTAAGTTTAATATCATAAGTATCTACTTTTATTTGATTATTAAAATCATAGATCCAATTTTTAGCAGAAATAACTTTCTTTTCTCCAATACTTTTAAATTTATGTATATACTGTCTATTTAAATTTGAAATTTCAATTAAATCATAATCAATAATTCCAATATTTCCAATACCGATAGAGGCTAAATTAGATATAACAGTAGATCCAAGTCCTCCAGCTCCACATATTAATATTTTACTATTTTTAAGTTTTTTTTGTCCTTCAATGCCTATTTCTTTTATAGCTATATTACGTTTATATCTATCGTTATTATTCATCTGTTTTTGCCCTAAATCCATAACTATTTGATATTTCTCTATTTATTCCCTTTATTTCATTAATAATTGAGTTTAAAGATTCTATGGGTGTTTGATTTATGGAAGTTTTACCTGGATATAATTCATAATTTTTTCTATATTCAATATCAGTCATATTAGGCATTATAACATTTGCTCCACTTTGTAAGGCAATTATTCTCCCATTTTTTTGTAATGTTTCAATAGCTGTTGTAGCTGGAATATTAATATCAGGAAGTAGTATTCTTGTAATAGCGATTACTTTTATGGCTAAGAATAAATTTCCATTTGGTACATTTTTTAGCTTAGTATTAGGATTTGCTATAAATGGTCCAACACCTATCATATCCGCATTAATTTCTTTAAAGAATAGTATATCATTAGCTATAGACTCTAAAGATTGATTTGGTAATCCTATAAGAGATCCGGTTCCTACTTCAAACCCTAGTGATTTTAGATTTTTTAAGCATTCTATTCTATTACTATAATCCATGTTTGGATGTAAATTTTTATACAAATTTATATCCGAAGTTTCAATTCTAAGAAGATATCTGTCTGCACCAGCGGATTTGTAAGCTTTATATTCTTGGAGTGTTTTTTCTCCAATACTTAAAGTTATAGCTACATTAAGTTTTTTTATTTCTGAAATTATACGAATCATTTTTTCAAGATCAAAGAAAGGATCTTCTCCAGATTGTAATACGATAGTTTTAAAACCTAGACTTGATGCATTTTTAGCAGAATTAATAATCTCTTCAACTGATAATCTATATCTATGAATATTTTTATTTTCATACTGAAGACCACAATATTGGCAGTTTTGTTTGCAAATATTAGAAAATTCTATAAGTCCTCTTAAGTGAATTTTATTTCCGATATATTTTTCTCGTACCTGATTTGCTGTATTAAATAGAATATTATCAAACATATTTGTCGATAAAATATCAATGATATTTTGTTTACTTAAAATATGAGTTTTCAGTGAATCTTTTATTATTTTTTCCATAATATAAATTATAATATAAAATTTTTATTTAAATTCTTGATAATAAAATTTAATTGATACTATAATATTTTATAATATCAAATTTAAGATTAAGGTTATGTCGACAACAGAATTAACAAAAGGTAATCCTATAAAATTAATGTTATTATTTATGTTTCCTTTGTTTATAGGTAATATATTTCAACAGATATACAGTTTAGCGGATACTGTAATAGTAGGTAATTTAATAGGAATAAAAGCATTAGCAGCTGTTGGTTGTTCTTCGGCCATAGTCTGGCTGGTACTAGGTTTCATTTTAGGTATTACTTCCGGATTTTCTGTTTTAACTGCACAGAGATTTGGAGCTCAAGATTATAAAAATTTAAAGCAATCTGTTGTTTCTTCTATTTATTTATGTGTATTTTTTACTATTATTATAACGTTTTTTAGTTGCTTAACGGCAAAATGGTTATTAGTTTTTATGAATACACCAAAAGAAATTTTTGAAGATGCTTTTGACTATATATTTATTATTTATCTGGGAACATTTGCAACTGTATTTTATAATATGATATCAAATATAATAAGAGCATTAGGTGACAGTAAAACACCTTTGATTTTTCTTATTATAGCATCAATAATTAATATTTTTTTAGATATTATATTTATAGCTGTTTTTAAATATGGTGTAGCCTCAGCAGCATTAGCAACAGTATTATCCCAGATAGTTTCAGGAGCTTTATGTTTAGTTTATATAAAATATCATTTTCCTATTTTGCATTTAAAGAAAGAAGATTGGAAAATAAATAAGGAAGATATATTAAATCATTTTAAAGTCGGATTTCCAATGGGATTTCAAATGTCGGTGTTAACAATAGGGATGATAGCAGTTCAAGTAGTGTTAAACTCATTTGGCTCAGAATCTATAGCAGCTTTTACAGCAGCTTGCAAAGTAGAACAATTAGCTGTACAACCTTTAGTTGCAGTAGGAGTTACAGTAGCAACGTATGTGGCTCAAAATTTTGGAGCTTTAGAGTTTAAACGAATTCGTTTTGGAATTAAAATTTGCTCTAATTTTATTTTATTTTTTAGTATATCTGCAGGGATATTGATTCTATTATATGGAAAGTTTTTAATAGCTTTATTCCTTAAAGAAAAAAATGTGGTAGTAATTAATTTAGCTCAAGAATATTTATCAAACGTTATTTTATTTTATTTTCCTTTAGGAATGTTAATAATGTATAGAAGTGCCTTACAAGGTATGGGGAATTCTATAATACCTTTATATTCAGGGGTATTAGAGCTTATTATGAGAACCTTAGCAGTAATTATATTATCAAAATATTTTGGTTATCTGGGAGTTTGTTTAGCAGGTCCGGCAGCTTGGTTTTCCGGAGCTGTTCTTTTAACAATAGGATATTATAAAACTTTTCGACATTTAATATTTAAATTAAGAAAATCGACATCTAAAGAAGGTAAAAAAGTTTTAGTTTAGTTATTTTGAAAATATTTAATTTGTAATATAATGAGTAGTAGTGTTAAATTAGGGATTTAGAATAAATGAGTTTTATCTATTTTGTAATAGGAATAATAATAGGTTTTTTGCTAGGCAGTATATGTATTTATTTTGTAATAAATAGATTAAAAAAAGATTATTCAAGTAATCAACTAGAATATGAAACAAAAATGAATATGCTATTTGAAAACATAACGAATAAATTAATGAAAGAAAATGCTCAAGAATTAACAATAAAAAATAAAGATGAATTAAATAATATATTGATTCCATTTAAAGAAAAAGTTGAAGAAATGAAAAAGAAGTTTGAAATAAATGATGAGAAATTTTTAAAACTTGATTTTTATATAAAAAATGTAATAGAAGTAGGGAATAAAATATCTCAAGATACAAATAATTTAGCACTTACTTTAAAAGGAGATAATAAAGTTCAGGGTAGATGGGGTGAAATTATTTTAGAACGAGTTTTAGAACTTTCCGGTTTAATAGAGGGAGAAGAATATCTATTACAAAAAGGTACTATTAAAGGCAAGCCGGATGCTATTGTATTATTACCTCAAAATAAAGCAGTATTTATAGATGCAAAGACTAGTTTTTCTTCATATGACTCATTTTGCAATTCTGATAACGAAGAAGAAAAAAAGTACTATTTAAAACAATTTCAAGAATCTATAAAGAACCATATAACAAATCTTGCAAAGAAAGAATATTTTAATGATGACAATTATAATACACCTGAATATGTATTAATGTTTATACCAATAGAGAGTTGCTATTCAATGATATTTAATTCTAACTCACAGCTATGGGAGTATGCTTGGAAAAATAAAATAATGCCAACAAGTCCATCTACATTATTAGCAGCTTTAAAATTAATTAATAGTTTTCATATGGTTAATCGTCAGAATAAGAATGCTTGTGAAATAGCTAATTTAGCAGGTAGAATGGTAGATAAATTTGTATCATTCCTCGATGATATAGAGAGCTTAAAGAAAGTTATAGACAAATTAAATACAAAATTAAATGGTCGAGATAACTTAATAAATCAAGCAAAGAGGTTAAAAGATCTTGGAGCAAAATCTTCAAAAGAAATTTTAGTATCAGAGGAAAATATTTAAAATTAAAATAATAATTTTAAAAAATTATTGTGAAGAATTCTGTTTAAATATATCTATTATAGTGTTATTAACTTGTTTATCAAGTTCTTGTTTAGAAATGCTTTTGTGGATATATAAATATAGCTCTTTAACTTGTGGATTCTGATTAACTAAGTTAATAGATTTTAATTTATCAAAAGGTATATTTAAACTGGAAGTAATTTGTTTATTATTTTTCCATAGAATAGGTTTCAAAAGAGATATGGATTTTTTTAGAATATGATATTGAGTTTCTAAAAAAGCACCTAAAAAAATAAAGTGTAAGTAACTTTTTAAAGTTGGTGATTGTGAAATAGTATTGATAATAGAAGTAAGCTTTGTACCAACCTCTTCATTACTAGTGTTCAAAACAGTTTCTTTAAATAGTTGTTTATTTTTACGGAATTTAGTATAATTATCTACTATTTTATTATGAATTAGAATACCTGTATCCTGAGAAGAAGCAAGGAGGAAGTTTTTATTAAAAGATTGCAGATTTTTTTTAATTTTTTCGTGATTTTTTACAATTTTGTTATTAATAGAAACTCCAAGATCTTCAGTAGACATTTTTAGATTTGATAATATTAATTTATTAAATAAATCTTTTAAGCTTATATATTTTTTAGTTTTATCATCTTTAAGATTTATATTAAAAAGCTTTGAAAAAACTTGGAATAAAAATTCGGCAAAAAAGAGTTTTTCTGCTGCTTTTAAAGCACCAAGGGAAGCAGATTTTAAAACAGGGTAAGTTTTTAATACTTCAGGTTGCTTAAATTGGTAATTATGAGGGACTAAATTAAGTTTTTTAGCTATATTTCCGCTTTTATGATATATTTTAGTGGCTGCTTTATGAGAATAGAAAGTTTCAATGCCACTAATGCTACTATTAGTTAATCTGTTAAGAATTTCGGAGTTGTAAATTATATTTGTTAATATTTTCATTTTGAATTTCCTTACCTTTATTGTAGCAGATTTTTGAAAAAAAAGTAAAAAAAAATAAAAAAATTTATAAATTGTAACAAAAATTTTGTTATTTGTTATATAGTGTTATTATGAATGTATTCTCTGTTAAATTTAATTTGTCGAACCAAACCGAACTGAGATCATTTTTGTATGAAAACGGAGCAGAGTTTTTTTCTCAAAATTATACAGTATTTAAAGCAAAGATAAAATCTATAACAATAGTACTGTATGAAAGTGGAAAACTTGTGATACAAGGTAAAAATATAGATTCATTTGTAGATAAGTTAAATAAAATATTTTCCTTATCAGATGATTTTGTTTCTGAATCTTTAGATTCGGGTAAGAAAAATATAGAAACAGAGGTAAAAAGTTATGATGAGTATATAGGTGTTGACGAATCAGGGAAAGGTGATTTTTTTGGTCCACTAGTAATAGCCGGAGTAAGAGTTACGCAAGAAAATAGACAATTTTTTATTAACTTGGGAATAAAAGATAGTAAGAAATTGGATGATAAAACAATAAAAGAATTGGCAATAGAAATTCAAAAAAAAGCTGTATACTCAATAGTAACAATAAATCCATTGAAATATAACGAGCTTTATGGAAAATTTAAAAATTTAAACAAATTATTAGCTTGGGGACACGCTAGAGTAATTGAAAATATATTAGAAAAAACACCTTGTGAGTATGCGCTATCAGATAAATTTGCAGATGAAAGTTTAATAAAAAATGCGTTAATGAAAAAGGGGCAGAATATAATTTTAGATCAAAAAATAAAAGCTGAGTCAGATATAGCAGTAGCGAGTGCCTCAGTGTTAGCCAGATACCAGTTTGTAGAAAAAATAGAGTCTTTATCTAAAATGTATAATATTAATTTACCAAAAGGTGCATCAAATATAGTGTTACAACAAGCAAAAGAATTTTGTAAAAAATATTCAAAAGATGAATTGGTAAATATTGCTAAATTACATTTTAAAACGTTTTTGCAAATTTAAAGAAAGTTTTTATTACTTGCGATTGAGATTTAATTATTATAAAATAAAGTGACTATGAAAAAAACTGAATTATATGATGAACATATTAAGCTTAATGCAAAAATGGTTGAGTTTGCATCATTTTTAATGCCTCTTCAGTATGAAAATATTTTAACCGAACATAATAATGTAAGAAATAATATAGGATTATTTGATGTATCTCATATGGGTGAGGTTATTGTATCATCATCTGATTCTTTGAACTTTTTACAGACTCTGTTTCCTCAAGATCTTGACGATATGGAAATTTATCAAGCTAAGTATTGCCAAATGCTTGATGAAAAAGCAGGAATTATTGATGATTTAATTGTTTACCGCATTGAAGAATCTAAATATCTTCTTATATTAAATGCAGCCAGATTAGAGGATGATTTAGATTGGTTGATCTCATCATCAAAGAAAAAAGAATACGATCTAAAGATAAAAAATATATCAGATAATTATTCACTACTGGCTTTACAAGGCCCATTAAGTTCAAAACTTATAGAAAAAGTAGGAATTAGTAAAGAACAACAACCAAAGTTCTTTTCAATAACCAAAATAAAATTAGCTGATTTTAATTGTTATCTGTCACGCACAGGATATACAGGTGAAGATGGTTTTGAAATATTAATAGAAAATAAAGATGTAAAAAATCTATGGAACCTTCTCTTAGAAGAAGGTCAGGAATTTAATATAAAACCAATAGGTTTGGCAGCTAGAGATACATTACGTTTAGAAGCCGGATTGCCTCTTTATGGTCATGATCTTGATTTGAATACTACTCCAATAGAAGCTGGGCTTTCTTGGTCTATTTCAAAAAATAAAGAGCAGAATTACAATGGTAAATATCGTATTATTGATCAATTGAAAAATGGCGTTGAAAAAAAACTTGTAGGTTTCTCTATGATTGATAAAGCTATTGCCAGACAAGGTTATGATATTTGTTTAAATGGAAATAAAATAGGCGAAGTAACAAGTGGAAGTGTAGCACCTAGTTTAAATAAAAATATTGGTCTTGGCTATATATTGGAAGAAAATAATTTACAAATATCTGATAAAATCCAGATATTAATAAGAAATAAATTATATAATGCAGAAATTGTAAAGATTCCATTTGTAAGAAAAAGATATAAAAAATAAGATAGTATTATTTTTAATAGGAGAATTTTAAAATATGTTAATACCAGATTCAGTACTTTGCAGTAAAACACATGAATATATATATAAAGATGGTAATTGTTTTAAAATAGGCTTAACAGATTATGCTATTGAACAGATGGGAGATATTGTATTTATAGAATTTCCTGAAGTGGATACTTGTTATTCAAAAGGAGATGTGTTTGCAACTATAGAATCAGTAAAGGCAGCATCTGAGATATATATGCCAATAAGTGGTAAAATTAAAGAAGTCAATGAATTTTTACTTGAAAATCCTGATATTTTATCAGAATCACCATTTGAAAAAGGATGGTTAGTAAAAATAGAGGCTGATAATTTTGATCTAGATTCTCAAGATTTATTAGATTACAATGATTATAAAGAAGAATTAAATTAGAGTAATAATAAGATAAAAATAATATGGATAATTTTCAAGCACATACTAAAAATATAAGAAAAGAAATGTTAGATAAGCTTCAATTAGAAGATATAAATCAATTATTTTCTTGTATTGATACACATTTGAAAATGGAAACATTAAATTTACCTGAATCTTTAAGTGAACTTAGGGTTGATAATTTAATCAGATCTTGTGCAAAAAAAAATAATACGGATTATTTAAATTTTATAGGAGCAGGTGCTTATAATAGATTTATTCCAGCTTGTATATCACAAATAAATTCCAGATTTGAGTTTAATACAGCATATACCCCATATCAAGCAGAAATATCACAAGGAACATTGCAAGCTATTTATGAATACCAATCGATGATGTGTAACCTTACTGATATGGATGTATCAAATGCTTCTGTATATGATGGTGCAACTGCAGTAGCAGAGGCATTAATAATGGCTTGTAAAATTACAAAAAAAAATAAATGTTTAATATCTTCTACTATTAATCCTGAAATCAAAGCTGTTCTTAAAACTTATTCTTTTGCTCACGATGTTGAAATAGAATATATAAATCAGATAAATTTCCAAACAGATTATCAAGAATTATATAGTAAGTTAAACACTCAAGAGTATGCTTGCATTATTATTCAATATCCGAATTTCTATGGAACTTTAGAAAAAGATATATTATCTTTAAAGCAAATACTGGAAAATAAGAAAACGTTACTTATAGTGTATGCTGATTTAATATCGTTATCAATATTAAAACCTCCAAAAGCAGATATTATTGTAGGATCTCTTCAACCACTAGGTAATTCCTTGTCTTTTGGTGGACCATATGCCGGATATATGGTTACTCTTGATAAATACAAACGTAATTTACCCGGAAGAATAGTCGGGCGGACATTAGATGCAGAAGGAAATCAAGCTTTTTGTTTGACTTTACAAGCTAGAGAACAACATATTAGGCGAGAAAAAGCTACTAGTAATATATGTTCAAATCAATCACTATGCACTGTTAATTCACTTGTTTATTTATCTGTTTTAGGAAAAGAAGGGTTGAATCAAGTTGCTGGTTTAAGCTTTAACTATGCACATAAACTTGCTTCTTTACTTCAATCAATAGGATTTAAAGTCTTAAATGATAGTTTCTTTAATGAATTTGTATTGCAAGTAATCAATGTGGATAATTTTATCCAATATATGAATAATAATAATATTTTACCTGGGGTAAAACTTGATAATGATAAGATACTAGTATGTACAACCGAGTTAAATGATTCAGATCAAATACAGGAATATTTTAGGAAAGCTAAGGAGTTTTTACTAATAAATGCAAGTTAAAGTATCGGTTATTATTCCTGTTTTTAATGTGAAAAATTATATAGAAGATTGTTTAGAAAGTGTTTTTTCTCAGACAATTGCTGATATAGAAATTATATGTATAGATGATGGTTCAACGGATGGAAGTCTTCAAATTCTGGAGAAATATTCTGATTTAGGAAAGATAAAGCTTATAAAACAAGAAAATTCCGGTGTATCTACTGCAAGAAATAAAGGTATAGACATTGCAGAAGGTAAATATTTATACTTTATGGATGCAGATGATATTATTACTTCAGATTATATTCAAGGCTTGTATAATGCTGCTATAGAAACCAATTGTAAAATAGTTGTAAATGATAATATATCTATTTTTTATGATGACAATTTAAATAATATGAAGAATTTAAGTAAAAAAAGTCAAAAAAATGGAGTATTTGAAGTAGATAGTATTTTTATATCTAAACATAAGTATAATTTAATGGTATGGTCAAAGCTGTTTGAAGCTGATTTCGTAAGAAATACTGTAAAATATTTTCCGGAGCATATCCCACATGATGAGGATGTCTATTTTTATTATGTATCTATGCTCAATATAGATAAAATAGCATATAATAATGTAGGAACTTATTTTTATCGTAAACGAAGAAATTCTATAACGTATCTTTTAGCAAATAAAAAAGAGGAGCGTTTTTATAAACTTGAAGTCTTTAAAGAAATAAAAGATTATTTAGAATCAAAAAATATGTTGTATAAATGTGAACTACCAGAGTTTTTAATATCTGCTCAATATAAAATAGCGATAAAAAAGAGAAATTTATACAATAATTTAATACCAATTTTATCAGAAATAAAAAAAGACAAAAAGCTTTTAGAACTAAATAAATCTTTAAAAAAATATTATAGATTAGATTCTTACTTTAAATATAGATTGAAATATTTATCTTACGATATCAAAGATATGTATAAACGTTTATATTTAAAAATATTTAATTCTTTTTTTAAAGTATAAAAAATTATACTATCTCAGCGTATAAACACCAGTTAGAATAATCAGAGATCTTTACATTAATAAATGTACCAAGCAGATCTTTATTTCCACCTGAAACATGGACTATTTTATTATTATCAGCCCTTGTTTTAAGGGTTATATTACAAGAGTTATTATCAACATTATAATCTTCTACAAGTACACGATAAATTTTACCTAAACATTTTTTATTTGAATTAATGACAGCTTGTTTATTTTTTTCATTTAATCGAAATAATCTATTTTGTTTTGTTTGATCGTCAATAAACTTATCGTTCCATTTTGCAGCAACAGTAAGTTCTCTTGGAGAATAAGCAGCAGTATTAGAATAATCTAATTGCAATTCATCAATAACATTTAAAGTTTCTTGGAATTGCTCTTCGGTTTCTCCAGGGAATCCTGCAATAAAGTCAGAAGTAATCACGACATCATCTTTAAATATATCTCTTATTTTTCCAACGATATTAGAATATTCCTCTTTTGTATATCTTCTGTTCATTTTTTTAAGTATTTCTGTACTACCGGATTGCATTGGCATATGGAAATAATTACACACTTTATCAGAATTTTTTACCGTCAAAATTAATTCATCAGTAATATCTGTAGGATATGAAGTAACAAATCTAATTCTAAAATCTCCTGGAATATTATTAAGTTCTTTTAATAAAGTTGAAAGAGTAATATTTTTATCTTTAAAATCTTTACCATAACTATCTACATTTTGACCTAGTAATGTAATTTCTTTAAAGCCTTCATTAACAGCTGTTTGAACTTCCTTAATAATAGTATTAAAATCTCGACTTCTTTCTCTACCTCTAGTATAAGGTACGATACAATATGTACAGAAATTATTACAACCTTCTATTATAGGAACCCAAGCATTAAAACTTTTTTCTCTACTTATCTTATATTCCGGATTTTCTTTTACAGAATCATTTTCTTTTATTGCAAAAACTTTTTCATTATTTTCTATTCTTTTAATCAAGTCTGGTAACTCATAAATATTATGAGTTCCAAATACAAGATCAATATAAGGTGCACGTTTAAAAATATTTTCTTTATCTTGTTGTGCAACACAACCACATATACCTATTTTTATATCAGGATGAGTTTGTTTTCTTTTACCCCAACGTCCCAAGATACTATATGCTTTATCGGCACTTAATTGGCGAATACTACATGTATTTACTATTAATAAATCAGCATTTTTTTGGTCATCAGTTTTTTCATAATCAAAATGAGAAAGCATACCGATTATGCGTTCTGTATCAGATTTATTCATTTGACAACCAAGGGTTTCAATATAGACTTTTTTCATAATTTCAATTATATTATAAACATACAAAAAAATACTTATGAAAAAGAAAAATATAAAAAAAAATTTATCTTATAGAGAAGGAAGTCTTGAAGACTTTAGGTATGCATATTCTTTAATGGAGGAATATTTCCCTGTTTGTGAATTGAAATCTTGGGATATCTTAAAAGATTTAATTTTTATTAAGCGAGATTCTTTTTATCAATTTTATATTGTTTCTGATTCTGGTATTGATGTAGGATTCTTTTTATCTTGTAAAGATAAAGATACTGGAAAAATACTTATAGATTATTTATATATCTATCAAAATTATCGAAGTCAAGGCTATGGCAGTTTAATTATTGAGGATTTTAAATTTATATTCAATGAATATAATGGATGTTTTTTTGAAGTTGAAAAGCAAGATCAGAATAATCCTATTACATTAAAAAGAAGCAAATTTTATAATAAATCTGGGGTATATAAGCTTAATTTTCATTATTTTTACCCTGGTAAAGATTTTAGTTTTACTCCTATGGATTTATATTATTTATCGTTTAATCAAAAAAATTTATCTAAATCAGATATTTTAAAATCAGTAAATAATTTTTTTAATTTAATACACTATGATAATAATGAGAATTGTTACCTGTTACTAAATAAAATGAGCAACATAAATTAGGTTCAATTATATTATACTTATAACTAGCCTAACCGGTTATATTTTATGTAGTCTGTTTTATATATTCTTTTAGAGTGAAATATATAGAATAAAGGATTAAAATATTTATGAAAAAACAAATCGCCTTATTAACAACATCTTTTATTATTTTATCGTCAACGATGGGGAATATTACTAAAGCATCTGAAGATGTAAAATCTTCATCTATTATGCCATCGAAGATTAAAGCAGATTTATCTGAAAATAAAAAGTTGCAAGCTTTAGAAGATATGAAAAACAAGCCATTGAATAAATCTGATAATGAGAAAAAACTCCAATGAATATGAAAACAGACAATTAAATAAGTCTGAAAGGGAATCTGTTTTTAAAGGATAAAAAATTTATAAATTAAATATTGTTTAAAATTGAATAAATTTTATAAAACTTATTATAATTGACTTAAGCTATAAGTGTAATTATAATAAGTTTTATAAGGAATGATATCTTTAAATTATGTTGAAAATACAAGAATCAAAGGATTACCTGGAAAATTTTAAATTATATCTTGAAATAGAACGTAATTTTTCTATACATACTATACGTGCATATTATTCAGATATATTAAGTTTTATAATATGGCTTGATAATAGGGATTTAAGATTAGTAAATCACTCTATGGTAATAGATTATTTATCTTCTATTCAAAAGTTTGACTTAGCAAAAACAACAATTACAAGAAAAATATCAGCAATAAGAATGTTTTATAAATATTTATATAGAGAAAAAATAGTAGAAAATAATCCTTTTTTAACAGTACATTCACCCAAAAAGCAAAAAAAATTACCGGAGTTTTTAACAGAACAAGAAATAGATAAAATATTAAATACAATAAAAATAGATACCCCAGCCGGTTTTAGAAATAGAACAATTCTAGAACTCTTATATGCAACAGGTATGAGAATCTCAGAACTTACAAATTTGAATTTTTCTGATCTGAATATAGAAAATAATGAAATCAAGGTGTTAGGTAAAGGAAATAAACAAAGAATTGTACTGATATCAACTAAAGCTAAAAATTTTTTGCAAACTTATATTAATACAGTTCGTCCTATGATATCAAAAGAAGCAAAAAATGAACATATAACGGATGATTCTATTTTGTTTATTAATAATACAGGCTATAGATTACAAGCACAGAGTGTAAGAAATTCTTTAAAAAATTTAATGTCAAAAATTGAAATTCCAAAAAATATAACACCGCATAAATTTAGGCATAGTTTTGCTACGAAAATGCTCGAAAATGGAGCTGATCTTAGAGTAGTTCAAGAATTATTGGGTCATAGCAGTATTAGTAATACACAAATATATACACATGTTTCTATACAACATTTAACGAAAGAATACCAAAAAGCTCATCCACGTGCTGTTTAAAAATTTTTTTTGTTTTATTATATAAATAAGTGTTTAACTAAGAATAAGGAATTTAATAATGTTTGATTTTATAACTATAGGAAGTGCAACATTAGATGTATTTGTAGAGTCAAAAGATGCAAATATAGTATCGGTAACAAGTCTTAATCGTAAAACAGAGTTTATGTCATTTCCTTATGGGGCAAAGTTAGAAATTGATAATTTTTCTTTTGCTGTAGGTGGAGGTGCTGTTAATAGTGCTATTAATTTTGCAAATTTGGGATTTTCTACTTCTACTATTGTTAAATTAGGGAAAGATTTTCAGAGTAAGACTATTTTAAAGAAAATTGATTCTAAAAATGTGGATACTTCAAATATTATAAAATCGTCTAATGAAATATCAGGATTTTCTGTAATATTACTTAGTTTTCAAGGTGATAGAACCGTATTAGCTCATAGAGGGACAAATGCTACTATTTCGGAAGATCAGATAAATTTTGATGCTATTAAAGATTCTAAATGGTTGTATATTGCTCCTTTAAGCGGAGAAAGCTCTAAAGTATTAGATAAAATCTCGTCTTTTGCTGAAGAACATGGCATTAATATGGCTATTAATTTGGGGACAACTAGTATCAAAAAAGATAAAAAAGCTTTAAATAGAGTTATTAAAACGGCGGAAGTACTTATTATGAACTTAGAAGAGGCCTCTATGTTAACAGAAATTCAAGTACGACCTGATTCTAGTCAAGTGAAATACTCATCAGAAGTTATTCATGAAGATATAAAAAGAATGCTTAAGTATTTATCTGATATGAAAGCTAAAATTGTTATTATTACTGATGGTAAAAATGGTGTATATGCTTACGATGGAAATACATATTATAGATGTTCTCAATTCCCTGCGAAGGTACAAAGTACTTTAGGGGCCGGTGATGCTTTTGCTTCTACTTTTGTAGGTTCATTGGCTAAAACTAATGGCGATATTATAAAATCTTTGAAGTATGCAAGTGTTAATGCTGCTTCTGTTGTTCAAGAATTCGGGGCTAGTAATGGGTTATTAACTTTCCCTGAAATAGAAGAAAAACTATCAACTAATCCTGATTTTCAAGTTCAATTAGTAAAATAAAAACTTTTTATTTATTAATATCAGTATGTATTATAAACAATACCTATATCTTTTCTATAAAACTTGTTTTCTAATTGTATCATTTGGCAAGCAGTATAAACTTTTTCAATACTATTAGAACATATTGATAAAATTCTTCCTCCATTAGAAAAAATTTTGTTATTTTGTTCTATAACCCCTGCAAAAAATATTTCTATATCCTCTAAATTTTTAATATAATTTATATTTTTTATTTCATACCCTTTTTTATATTCTAAAGGATACCCCTCAGAAGCAATTGTGACACAATATTGTTGTTCTGCTTTCCATTTGAGCTTTAAGTTTTTAAGATTTTTATCTAAAGCAAATCTCAACATATCAACTAAATCAGACTCTAAAGCCATCATAAGTACTTGTGTTTCAGGATCACCTAAACGCATATTATATTCTAAAACATAGATATCATTATTATTTGTTAAAATAAGACCAGAATATATAAATCCTTTAAAATTTGCTTTTTCTTTGTTTAAAGCTTTATTTAGTTTTTTAACATAATTATTTATTTTTTCTTGTTGAATATCATTTAGATATATAGGACAAAATGCTCCCATACCACCAGTATTCAAACCTTTATTTTTATCTTTTAATTTCTTATAATCCTGTGCAGGAATAAACGGTAAAAGAGTTTCTCCATCATAAATGCTTATAAGTGAGATTTCTACACCTTGTAAAAATTCTTCTATAATAACTTTCTTTGATGCCTCTTTAAACTCTCCATTAAGTAATGATAAAATTTTTAATCTTGCCTCATTTATATTATTGACTATAAAAACTCCCTTGCCCAATGCTAAACCGTCTGCTTTTATTACTATTTTTTTATTTATGGAATCTTCTCTTTCTTTATAGTTTACAAGACAACTAAATTCTTCTAACTTTGTATCTATTTCTTCTTTATTATTAACTACGACATATTTTGCTGTATTGATTTTATGTTTTAGCATAAAATTTTTAGCAAAACTTTTAGAGGATTCCAGTTGACTCCAATATTTATTTGAACCAATACAAGATATCCCAAGCAACTCAAATTGATCCACAATACCATTTGCTAAAGGCATTTCAGGTCCAACCACTAAAAGATCTATACCTTTTTCTTTACTTATTTTTGCAAGTTTAATAAAATCTGTTTCAAAAATTGCTTCCCCAAGTTGTTTAAATCCGTCATTAGGATTTGCTAAATAAAGTTTAACAGGATACTTTGTTTTGCTTAATTTCCAAGCTATTGCGTGTTCTCTTGCTCCTGAGCCATATACTAAAATTTTCATAACTTCTCTTTTTTTCTTTTTCTTTTAATATTTTTTCTATTACTTGGGGATATAGTTTATGTTCTAAAGAATGTATCTTTTTTTCAATTATATCAAAATTATCAGTTTCATCGAAGTCTATTTTTTCTTGTGCTATTATTTTACCACTATCTACTTCTTCATTTACATAGTGTATGGTTATACCGTATTCTTTTTCTTGATTAAGATAAGCTCGTTTTATAGCATTAAGTCCTTTATATTTTGGTAACAATGAAGGATGTATATTTATAAATGTAGATAATTTAAGTGTTTTTTCATCTAAAATTCTCATATATCCTGCTAAAATACAAAGGTCAAATTTATGTTCTTTTAAAAAATTGTAAGTATCTTTATAATCTACAAGAAAACTTTTTATATTTAAATTTTGTGCCCTTTTAAGTACAAAAGCCTCTTTTTTATTGCAGATTAAACTAAAATCTATATTAATTATATTATTAATCGAATTTCTAATTTTTGTGTTTGAAAAATATCTGATAATAGCTTCGAAATTAGATCCATTACCCGAAGCAAAAATTGCAATCTTCATCTCTTATTATTTCCCCAAAAATAAATGGATTATATTCTTTACATAAACTTAAAACCTCTTTTGTTTTAGTCTTATCAACTATTAAACATAATCCTACACCCATATTAAATGTATTATATGCTTCCCGTTCACCTACTAAGGATATTAGCTTATTAAACAAATTTTTAAATTTATCATTTTTTATATTACTTTTTATAAGTTTAGCACATAAATGTTTTGGAATAATTCTGGATATATTCTCTTCTAACCCTCCACCTGTAATATTTGCAATACCATTTATTAAATTTTTCTCATTTAGTTCTATTACTTTTTTTAGATATATATGGCAAGGATTGAGTGTTTGTTTATATTCAATTTCGCTTAAAAGATTTTCACTATATAACTTTCTTATTAAACTAAAACCATTGGCATGAATACCGTTAGAACAAAGACCTATAATATCGTTGTTTTCTTTTACTTTGTCTTCATACTTTATTAGTTTATCTTTTCTTACTATACCTACAGCAAATCCGGATATATCAAAATTATTTTTAGTAATTATATCTCTTAATTGCGAAGTTTCTCCACAAGCTAAAATACAATTATATTTTTGTTCCAGTTGAGTTTTTAGTTCTAAAATTAACTCTGATGTGAAGTTTACATCTAAATTATTAACAGCTAAATAATCTGCAAAAAATAATGGTGATGCACCTATACAACATAGATCATTGAAGTTCATAGCTAATAGATCTGTTACTATTGTCTTTATATTATTTGTTTCTTTTAAGGCTATAATCTTGCTACCTATTCCATCACAGCAACAGGCTAAATAATACTCTTTTAGTATAGGATGTTCTATTATTCCTGCAAATGATTTCCCATTTTTTTCACCTAAATAATTTTTTATATTTTTATTTAGCTTGGCTACTTTGTTTGAATCTACACCACATTTTAAATATGTAAACAATTGTTCAATGTCCCCTTTTGTTTTAATTCTCTTGATTTTCCATAAAACAATGATAACAATAACCTGTATCTGAAAATATTTTTTTTAATCCCTCTAACGATAAAAATCTTATAGAATCAGCATTAAGATATTTTGCAATTTCGTATTCTGTTTTTAGTTTATATGCTATTAATTCATCTTTTGTTTTTATATCAACTCCCCAACTACAGGAATTTATCAGCTTGGGAGATGTTATTATTATATCGATTCTATTGGCTAAATTTTTCTTAAGCATTTTTATAAGCTCTTTTGCTGTAGTTCCACGTACTAAAGAATCATCAATTAAAATTATATTTTTATCTTTTATTACGCTCTTTATAGGTATATATTTCTCTTTTACTTTTTTTTCACGTTTGATTTTTGTTTCAATAAAAGTCCTACATATAAGATTGTTTTTTAAAAGACCTATTTGTAAAGGTATTTGTGATGTTTGAGAGTACCCAATAGCACTTATTAAACCAGAATCCATAACCGGAATTATAATGTCACTTGAATCATAAGCCGGATTTTCAATAGCGGATAATCTTCCAAGTGCAAGTCTTGATTCATATACATTCCTCCCAAAGATAGATGAAGCAGTATTTGCAAAATATATATGTTCAAATATACATTTTTTTTCATTCTCTACTTCTTTTGCAAAACGTTTTATGTTAAAACCTTCTTTTGTTATTTCAATACATTCTCCGGCTTTTATTTCTATTAGATTAATAATGTCTAAATTCTGGAAAGCAACATCTTCAGAGGCTATAAAAAATCCTTGTTTTGTATTTGCAAACATTAAAGGTCTATAACCATAGGGATCTCTGAAAGCTAAAATTCTTTCAGGCAAAAATATTGATATTACCCAAGCTCCTAAAGAAAAATATTTATTTAAGCAAGTCGCTATCTTTTCAACAGTCCATTTTGAAGGTGGTAGTTTTATTTCTTGAATAATCTTTTTTAAAATAACTTCAGTATCTGTTGATGTGATAAATGTTTCACCTGACTTTTCCATATCATTTCTTATTTCAAATGATTCTTTTATATGACCATTATGTGCTATTGATACAGATTCGTTCTGATATTTAACTAAAATAGGTTGAGAATCTATTTCATTATTCCCCTTACAAGTAGAATATCTTACATGACTTAATGCAAAGTGGCCATTTAACTTAGATATATTTAAATCTGTTAAAACATCAGATACAAGACCTTTTGATTTTATTAAAATTTGATCTTTGTTACCAACAGACAAACCACAACTTTGTTCTCCTCTGTGCTGTAGCTTTAATAAACCATCTCTAGATATCTTGTTTATATTTGTATCAAAACAAAATCCTGCAAAAATTCCACATTCTTCTTTTAGCTTTTTCATTGATTCTTTTCCATTTTCAAGCTAATTGTATTATAGTATAAATAATTTAACTTTGTTAAATTTAGTTCTACATTATTAAATATAAATCTATTTTCACAAAATGTACCTAAATAACGGTAAGGAATATTAAAATATTTTAATATTCTTTCTATATCTTTTTTATTATTTACTCCAATAATATATCTGTTATTAATTTCACCAAATAATAAATTCTCTACTTTTAATAGTTGGTCTAAAGTTTTAATGTCGTTAAGGTTATCTTTAATCAGATCCCCTTGAAATCCTAAATCAGAAAGAAAACAAGCTTTTAAAATCGAACCTAAAATCCCCCCCTTGCCTACAGTTTTTACAAAGGTTAATAAATTTTTATTCCTTAAATGAAAGATTATATTTTTTAATTTAAAGGTAAGATTTTTATCAGGTAGATCTAATTTTTCGCCTATAAAATTGTACAAGATATCTTGATATAATGATCCTCCTATTTTAGATTTATCATCTATTTCTTTTCCTATTAAATATAAAAAATTTCCGGCTTTTAATCTATTAGAAATAAGATCTTTATAAGAATTAATAACACCAAGATTCCCTATAGTAACCGTAGGATAAATTTGGTTATTAATATTCTCGTTATAAAATGATACATTTCCTGATACTATAGATAAATTTAATTCTTTTACGCTATCTTTTATACCATTTATAGTCTGTTTAAATTGATAGGCAATATCATTCTTTTCAGGATTTGCAAAATTAAGACAATCTGTAATAGCAACAGGGGTGAAACCTGATGATATAAGATTCTGATATGATTCATAAATTATATTTTTTGCACCTAAATATGGGTCAATATACGATTTTTTTTCATTACTATTCATATTTAAAGCAATAATTTTACTGTTATTATCAAGACTATCAATAATAATAGAAGAAGTATCAGCTAACCCTGGAGGTATGATAGTAGATGTTCTTACCATATAATCATATTGCTCATAAATCCATTTTTTTGAGGCAAATGTTGGATCTGAAATTATTTCTTTACAATGATGTTTGAGTAAATTAATAAAATAATTCTCTTGTTTTTGTATTTTAATCTCTGGTTTTAAAGTTTTAGATTGAATTTGTTTTATATAAGCAGGTCTATTAGATTTTAATGAGTAGAAAATTGGTTCATTTAATAATTTAGGTGTTACATCCGCTATTAATTTATTATTGAAAAATAAGCGATAAACTTTTTCTTTAACAGTTTTTCCAATAATAGAATAAGGCAAATTATATTTTGAAAGGATTGTATCAATATGTTTAAGCCCAAGATCAGTCGAGATTACAACCATTCTTTCTTGTGATTCTGAGAGCATAATTTCAAAGGGTAAAATATTATTATAAGAGGTATGAACTTTATCTAAATATAATTCAACTCCACAGTTGCTTAAATAAGCTATTTCGGATGTAGAAGATAATATCCCGGCAGCCCCACAATCTTGAGAGGCAATAATCTCATCAGAATCTAAAATTTCGAGCATAGATTCTATAAGTAATTTTTTTAAGAAAGGATCAGCAATTTGAACTTGAGGTTTTTGTTTTTCTAAATTATTAATATCAAGTTCACAAGAAGCAAACGCAGCACCATTTAATCCATCTCGACCCGTAGGAGAACCTATAAGTACTATATTCAATCCTTCTTTTGCTCTTGAAGCAAGTTTTACTTTATTTTTATCTGCTATGCCTAAAGCTAATACATTTACTATAGGCGAATTATTATAACAGCTATTAAAACTTAATTCTCCACCTATTGTTGGTACACCTATTGAGTTTCCATAAAAGCTAATACCTTTAACAACATTTTCAAATAAATATTTTGCCTTAGGATCTTGAATATGATCAAACTTTAAAGAGTTAAATAAAGCAACAGGACGCGCATTTAAAGTTAAGATATCTCTTATAATTCCACCTACTCCGGTTGCAGCACCTTGAAATGGTTCGACTGCGGATGGATGGTTATGAGATTCTACTTTAAAAAATATTATTTTATTATCTATTTCTATTCCACCAGAGTTTTCGTTACTATAGAGGGCTTTGTTTTTGGGTAATTTTGCTAAGTATTTTTTTGAATGCTTATATGAACAATGTTCAGACCACATTGCTTGAAATAAATAAAGTTCCAAATCATTAGGCTTCCGTTTAAGCTTATTTTGGATCCTTTTATACTCTTTGTATGTTAATGAATATTTTAAAGCTGTTTTTTTTATATCATTAATTTTTAAATCGTATTCTTTTTTTGATTTTATAATTTTATTATATAAATTTTTCATAATAGCTCACTTATTAAATGATTAAAAAATAAAACTCCATCATTAAGTCCCGAATAAGAATTAACAGCTCTTTCAGGATGAGGCATAAGACCTATAACTCTATTCTTTTTATCATACAATCCAGCTATATCAATTATACTACCATTAGGATTATTTTCATATTTTAAAAAGTCCATATTATTATCTTTTATAAACTTTAAAGTATCAGAAGAACAGAAAAATCGTCCTTGACTATGAGCAATAGGTAAAGTTATTCTTTTTATTTTATTATTATTTAAATTAAGTATTAATTTTTGATTATTACATATAAATTTATTACTAAGGTTATCAGTTAAAGCTCCCAGTAAAAGTTTTGCTTCACATAATATTTGAAACCCATTACAGATACCAACAGTAAACCCACTTTTTTTATTAATAAAATTTTTTACATCTGATAAAATAGGCGAAAACTTTGCTAACCTTCCGGCATGAAGATAATCCCCATAAGAAAATCCACCGGGTAAAAAAACTATATCGTAATTTGTTAAATCTTTATTATCATTAGCCCAGATATAATCAATATTAAAGTTAAGATATCTAAGTGCTTTGAATAAATCAAAATCACAATTCGTTCCAGGAAATATAATTATGCCAGCTTTAATCTTGCTTTTCATAATTCTTTTATTCCAATAATTTCATAATCCTCAAGAACATCGTTAGAAAGTATATTTTCTGAAATATATTTGATTTTTTCTATTGCGTTGTTATAAGAATCAGAATGAATATTAAAAGAAAAAAATTTCCCAATACGTACTTGAGCATTCTGTTCAATATTGTTAATCTTTAATATCTTAGAAATAACTTCTCCTTTAGTATCTTTTACTTCATTTCTTAAAATAACTTTTACATCTACCTTATAATACATAAATTTAATCCTTAATTACTAAATTATGATAGAAAAATATTTTATATACAATAAAATATTAAATAAAAATAACTGAATCATTCAAAGTATCTTTTTCTAATGATATTAGACAATTTTTTTTAGAAGTTGTATAATAAATACAAATTGAAGACTTAAAAAAGGATAGAATATATGCAAGAAACATCAATATTAAATAATCAAGAGGGTATAATAACACAGATAATAGGCCCAGTAATCGATGTAGAATTTGAAAAAGAGAATTTACCAGAAATATATGATGCCTTAGAAATAATAAAAGAGAATGGTTCAAAAGTTGTTGCAGAAGTTCAGCAGTTGTTAGGAGAAAATAAAGTTCGATCAGTAGCAATGTCATCAACAGATGGATTGCAAAGAGGACTAAAAGTAATTAATACAAAACAACCAATAAAAATACCTGTAGGTAAAAATATTCTTGGAAGAATTTTAAATGTATTAGGAGAGCCTGTAGATAATGCAGGTCCTGTAAATACAGATACATATTTGCCTATACATAGAGAATCACCAAAATTAGTAGACCAAAATACAAATGTGGAAATTTTGGAAACAGGAATAAAAGCTATTGATTTATTACAACCATACCAAAAAGGGGGAAAAATAGGATTATTCGGAGGTGCCGGAGTTGGAAAGACAGTATTAATTATGGAATTAATCCATAATATAGCTATGGAACACTCAGGAGTTTCTGTATTTGGAGGTGTAGGTGAAAGAACACGTGAAGGAAATGACCTGTTTAATGAAATGAAAGAATCAAATGTAATAGATAAGGTAGCATTAATATATGGTCAAATGAACGAACCACCAGGAGCAAGAATGAGAGTAGGCTTAAGTGCTTTGACAGCTGCAGAATATTTTAGAGATTCTTCAAAACAAGATGTATTATTATTTATTGATAATATTTTCAGATTTGTACAAGCAGGTTCAGAAGTATCGGCTCTTTTGGGACGTATGCCATCAGCAGTAGGTTACCAACCAACTTTAGCTAACGAAATGGGAGAATTACAAGAACGTATTACTTCAACAAAAGATGGATCTATTACATCTGTTCAAGCTATTTATGTGCCAGCAGATGACTTAACAGATCCGGCACCGGCGACTACATTCTCTCACTTAGATGCATCAACCGTTTTATCAAGACAAATAGCATCTTTGGGGATATATCCTGCCGTAGATCCATTAGCATCTAATAGTCGAGTCTTAGACCCTCTTGTTATTGGTGAAGAACATTATGATATCGCTAGAAAAGTACTTGAAATTTTACAAAGATATAAAGAATTACAAGATATTATTGCGATTTTGGGTATGGATGAACTGGGTGAAGAAGATAAAGAAATAGTAAATAGAGCACGTAAGATACAGAAATTTTTATCTCAACCGTTTTTTGTTGCTCAACAATTTTCAGGTATAGAAGGTAAGTATGTAAAATTAGAAGATACTATACGTGGCTTTAAAGAAATTATAGAAGGTAAATACGATAATCTTCCGGAACAGGCTTTTTATATGGTGGGTACTATAGAAGAAGCTGTTAAAAAAGCTGAAGAAATGAAACAGCAGGTATAAAATTATGAGTGATAAAAAGATTCATTTTAAGGTCATAACTCACGAAAAAATAGTGTTTGATGACTATGTAGATGCAATATATTCAAATGGAGTAGATGGAGAATTTGGAGTCCTTTTAGACCATATTCCATTTATGACTGCTTTAAATATAGGTGTTACAAAAGTTGAAAAAGATGGATTAAATGATTTTATAGCTACTATTGGTGGTATATTTCAGATAAAAGAAAATCAGGCTGTTATATTAACAGACGAAGCAATTGTCGGAAAAGATATTGATGTAGCTAGAGCAAAACAAGCTAAAGAACGTGCTGAAGCCAGATTAGAAAATAAAAATAATTCTAATATAGATACAATAAGAGCCGAAATCGCTTTAGCTAAGGCTCTAGCTAGACTAAAGGCTAGTAATTATTATATTAAATAATAAAATTTAATTATAAAAAATAACTAAAAGAGATTTTATAATATTAAAAATCTGATAGATGTTTTCTTATTAGGTCAGACATTTTTACAAGACGTTTTGAAACTTCTGATTGAGATATTTTTAGATTTTTAGAAATCTCTTTTTGTTTTGCTTGTTTTATAAATCTTAAAGAAAATAATTCAAGATATTTTTTAGTCGGATCTTCTTCATTCAATTTTATTATAAAATCAACAATTTTTTCTAGTTCTAGGTTTGTATCAATTTTATTATCAATAATTTCTTGATTAGAATTATCAATATTAGCCGGATGGTAAAATTCTTGAGAGCGGTTTTTATTTTTGATATTATAAGAATCTTGAATTCCTAGATCTAGAGGTACCGATGTTACTTGTTCATAACCGTTTTTTGTTCTTCTTATTTTTCCTGAATTTTTTAACACATTTAATATAGAAGTATTTACAACCTTTCGAATGTATCCTTCTATATTTGAAGCATTATTAACAGCAGATAAGAATAGATTTAATTTTAAATAAGCTTCATTGCAAAAATCCTCAAGTAAATCCTCGTTACCTAAGTATCTGGGATTTGTTTTTATAAATTTATATATATATTCTTTTTGCTTTTCTATTGTATTTAGCATTCATCATACCCCTTTGAAAAAATATTTTAATTATATTTTTTTCTTACAAGAATACTATAGCATAAATTTTATTAATATTAAAAATTTATCTGCAAAATTAAGCTAATACCATCAAAATCTTTTAGTTTTGGCAGTTTGATATAATTTAATGTATCATTAAGAGTTGTTAATATTAACTCATCTACTATTTTTGTGCCACTGGATTCTACTATTTTAGGTTTTGAATAAGTACCCATTTTGGATAGTATAATGTTTACTCTTACTTTATCATTATAAACAAAATCATTAATAGCTAAAAAGTCATTTATTAAAGAAAGTTTTAAATTTTTTCCTATATCATTCAAATAATTTCGCAAATAAGGATTTTTAGCATCCTCTTCAGCAAGTTCCCACGATATTCCTTTTAAGGATAGTTCTATAGGTTCAAGGCTTTTTTTCTCTTTATCATCATAATTAATTTCGGGAAATAGTATCTCATTATTTGCAGTGTCAAGACTTTCTAAAGGAGCAGTATTTTCTTGATTATGTGAATAGTTAAAAAATACACCGACACCTGCTAAAAAAATTACAATAATAGACAATATACTAGAAGCAAAAATTAATTTTTTCTTAGATCTATTCTTAACTTTTGAAAACTTTGATTTTAATTCATTAAATTTTGAATTTTTACCTATATTATTAGATTGATTATTTTTATTATTTTCGTCATTATATAATAAATTAATATTGTCAGTATCGATATTATCCCCATTTAGAACGATAGTAGATAGAGAGTATTTTGTGTTACTTTCATTTGAATTTTCTGAAAATTTATCATAAGAATTTCCTGCAGATACTTTTTGGAGAATAGAATTAATTTTTTGTTCAATGAAATTAGGAATATTATTTTTATATTTTTTTTCAAGGAGATAATAATTCACTAAAGAGTCTTTGCATTTTATACAAGAATTAAAATGTTTAATTAAAGTAAGTTGTAAATTTAAAGATAAATTACCTTCCATCAAGTAAAAAAACAGATGTCGTATTTCGTGTTTATTGGTGCATTCCTGAGAGGGAGAATTATTTAAATATTTTATAATATCTTGTTTTAAATTTTGAGGTTTATTTAAAGTATTAGAATCAATAAAAATATAATTATCATTAGAATCAATTTTATTTAAGAAATTAGAATCAATATGTCCAACAATATTAAATGTATTAGATTTTTTATCAATTTTAGCTATAAGATATAAAGAAGGTTCAATCATAGTTTCAAAATGAATTTTAGGCAATAATATAGGTTCATTATCTTCAAAGAAGTAAGAGATTCCTACATTAAGATTATTAAGACTTATATCTACAATTTCATAATTTTCTAAAAATTCAGGTATATGAAAAAGAGAAGAGTTTATAGAAAAATTGAAATCTGAGTTTTTATAGAAATTTTTTAGTGCACTTACTAAAGCTAAAGAACAATTTAGCCTATCTTTTTTGAAATTATCTTTAATAGACTTAGTGTAATTACTTGCAAATTTGAAATCATAATCTGTAATTTTTATTTTAGTTAGCATATTTTCCTCATTTCCCTCATAAAATAAATATAATTCTATAATAATAGAATACAAATAAAATAAAAATATTCCAGATTAATAGATTAATTAATATTGTAAAAATCTTTTTTATGAGATATAATTATGAAAACATTTTATTTTATTAAATTATTTTAAGAAGTATTTATGCAAGATATCAATTATAAAAATATATCTATTTTAAGTGATTTTGATGGTACAATTACATTAACTGATACTATAAATAAATTTTTGGATATATTTGCAGATAAATCTTGGTTATATATTGAGGAACAATGGAAAAGAGGCGAGATAGGGTCACAAATTTGTTTACAAAAACAATTTGATCTTATTCCTAAATTGACAGACTCTCAAATTAATAATTTTTGTGATGATATTAAGATAGATGAATCTTTTTTAGAATTCTATTCTTTTATTAAAGAAAATAATATCCCATTTGCTATTGTAAGTGATGGATTTGATTTTTTTATCGAAAAAATATTAAAAAAAAATAATTTATTTGGTATAAAAATTTACTCAAATAATCTATATATTGATGATAATGGAAAATTTAAAGTATCATTTATACAGAACAATTTATCTTGTAAAGTTAAGTCAGCAAATTGTAAATGCCAAGTGCTAGATTTATATAAAAAAAGTAACAATTATGTTATGTATATAGGAGATGGGTTGTCAGATGTTTGTATCTCAGGTAAAGTAGATATATTATTTGCAAAAAATTATTTAGCAAACTATTGTAAAGAAAAAAATATAAAATATATTGAATATAATAGATTTGAGGATATAAGAAGAATTATAGCGAGGAAAGGTATTAATTATGGTGAATACTCAAGTGAAAATGTTATCGGATAGTGAAATAAGAGAGCTGGATAAGCAATATTGTTCTTGGGGTGATACTGCTCATTATAGTAAAAATCCGAAGATTTTTCGAAATTGCGAAGGTTCTTATATGTATGATTCAGAAGATATACCATATTTAGATTTACAAATGTGGTATGCAACTTGTAATTTGGGGTATAAAAATAAACGTGTATCAGAGGCTGTTATTGACCAAATTAATACTATGCCGGGTATTGCACCTAAATTTATATACGATTATAAAGTGTTATTATCTCAAAAAATAGCTAATTCTTGTGAAAAAAGATTTAATGAAAAAGGACGAGTACATTTTAATGTAGGTGGAGCCCAAGCTATTGAGGATGCGTTAAAAATTATACGTAATTATACCGGAAAAACTCGTATGTTTGCTTTTATGGGCGGATATCACGGTAGAACTTTAGGTGCTGCAGCTATTACTTCTAGTTATAGGTATCGTGAACCATATGGTAATTTTGCTGATAGAGCACATTTTGTTCCATTCCCTTATTGTTTTAGATGTCATTATGGTAAAAATTGTGAAAATTGTGATTTCTATTGTGTAAAACAGTTTGCTAAAAATTTTGAAAATGAGTATCATTCTTTTTATGATAGAGCAAATAAAAATTGCGAATTTTCAGCTTTTATATGTGAACCTCTTTTAGGAACAGGCGGATATATTGTTCCTCCTAAAGGATACTTTAAAGAATTGAAAAAAGTACTTGATGAATATAATATAGTTTTTGCTGTAGATGAGATCCAAATGGGGTTATATCGTACAGGTAAGTTGTGGGCTATTGAGCATTTTGGTGTAGTTCCTGATTTAATGACATTTGGAAAGTCGTTGACAAATGGACTTAATCCTTTAGGTGGTTTATGGGCAAAAGAAAAATTGATCTCTCCAGATGTATTTCCTCCAGGAAGAGCACATTCTACTTACTCTTCTAACCCTATTGGAACTCGTGCAGGATATGAAGTTATGTCAATTTTGGAAGAAGAAAACTTTGAATCTTCTGTTAAACAAAAAGGTCAAAAATTTTTATTAGGACTTGAATCGTTAAAATTGAAATACGATTTCGTTGGTGATGTTTCCGGCCTTGGGTTGGCTTTAAGAATTGAAATTACCGAAAATGATGGATTTACTCCAAATAAAAAGTTATGTGATCAACTTCAAGAAGAAGCTCTTAAAGGTGATTTAGTCTATAATGGTAAAAAATGCGGTTTAGTTTTAAATAATGGTGGATATTATAAAAATATAATTACCGTAGTACCATCTTTATATATAAAAGATGAAGAAATAGATATGGCTATTGAGCTTTTAGATCAATTGTTTTCGAGGTTTGATTAAATAGTGTTCAATTCACCTGATTTAGATTTTGAGTTTATTCATAAAGTCGAAGATGATAAGTCTAAGATTGATAATGCTATATTGTTATTTCATGGCTTAACCGGTAGTACCTTTGAAATGAAAAAGTATGGTCAATATTTATATAAACAAGGCTATGATGTATATGCATATTGTCTTCCCGGGCACGGAGCAGATTCGGTATCTATTAAGAACGTAACTTGGTTGGATTGGGTGAATTTTTCTTTTGATAAATTAGATTCTCTTAAAAAAAAATATAATAAAGTTTTCTTGGCAGGTTTGTGTTTAGGGGCAGTTATCTCTCTTGTGTTAGAACAGATGTACCCATCTTATGTAAGTGGTATTATATCTTTATCTACTACATTATTTCTTGATGGTTGGACGATTCCTTGGTATAATTTTTTAATGCCTCTTGGGTTAAATACGATTATGAGATTTTATTATACTTTCCCAGAAAGAGAGCCTTATGGAATAAAGAATGAATCTAAAAGAAGAAGTATACAGAAATTAATGAGTAAAAATACAGTAGCAATGGATAATTACCCATTATGCTGTGTCTATGAACTATTAAAAATGTCAAAATTTGCAAGAAAAAATATGCAAAAGGTTAAATGTCCTATATTAATAATTCATTCAAAAGAGGATGATCTTACTAGTGTTAAAAGCGCATATTGTGTATATAATAATGTATCTTCTACTGAAAAAAAGATTATTATTCTTGAAAATAGTTATCATTTAATGCTATATGATAATGAAAAAGATCGTGTTTATAATGAATCTTTATTGTTTTTAAATAATATAGTTTGTGATGGTAAGGTTTTAAAAAATGCTAGCTAATTTATTTATTATTATAAACATCATACTTATTTTAGGATTTATTTTGGGGCAATTATATTTTTTCAAATCTAATAAACCTAAAATTATTGCTATCTTTTCTGTAATTATATCTTTAGTCTTATTTTGTTACTTATTGTTTATAATTTTACTATCAATACAATCTATATTTCTTCATAAATTTTTTAATTTAATTCTTTTACCTTTTATATTCACTCCATTTGTTATTGGAAAAATAGCTAACTATAAACAAATAGATTTTTATGCTTATTTACAGAATTTATCTTTTGTTTTAAGCCTTATTTTGGCAATTTTTTTGTATAAATAGATTTAATTTATATTTTGTATTTATGTATTATATTTTTAATTAACATTTATTTACATATATTACTGTAAAAGTAAATAAATTTAAGTGAAAAGTTTTAATATATATATAAAGTGTGTATAAGAAAAGGGAGAATAAATAATGAATTATGTAGGAAATAATTTAAATTATGCAATGCCAGCACCAGCATTTGGAAATAACTTAAATTATAATGGTTCTTTTACAAATAATATTCCAAATAATTCTATATTTTTTGGGGCTAATAATATAGATGAAGAAAATTCTAAAAAAAATAATAAATTAGGTTCAATAACTTTAGCAACATTACTTGTATCAGGTATTGGTTTTGCAGCGTATGCTATGTACGGAAAAAATAATGGAGGAAATTGGGCAAGTAAGTTCTATGATAATGCCAAGGATTATATAATGGATAAAATGCAAGCGTTAGGTCTTATAAAAAATGCAAGTAAACAAGTCCCAGATCAGATAGATTCTAAATCTTTAGTTAAAAGAGCTAACGAATTAGCACAATTACAAATTAAAAATAATGATACTGATTATTCTAACGAAATTCAAGAATTAAGATCAAATATTTCTCAATTTTATCAATCAAAGATTGCAAAATTTGATCAAAAACAATTAGCAACTAAAGATCTATTAGAATTTTTATCAAATTCCACAGATGATTTCCAATCGGCGATAAAAGGAACATATTTAGAAAAAGCTATTTCTTCTATTGATGGAAAAAATATAAAGTTTAATGAAGAATTTTTAAAACAAAATTCACAAGGAAGAAGATTATTAAATAATTTAGAGTCTAAAAAGGGTAAATCTTCTTTTACTATTGATGATATGAAGAAATTCTTTAATTCTGAAATAGATCATTATGTAACAAAAAAAGAAAATTTAGTTAAAAATAATGCATCTATCTTAAGTAGTAATAGTTTACAAGATCTAGCAGATCTAGCTAATTATAAAAAAATAAGCTTTGAAACTAAATTAGCTGAAAATATTTCCAAAATTAAAACACAAGACGACTTACAGACTTTACTACAGAAAGCTGATAAATTCTCTGAAGATGCTTCTGATGTTGATATTCGTTCATTAAAAGAAAAGATTTTATCAGAGTTTAAATCATCTAATAAAAATATAAAATTTACAAATGACTTCTTAAATAACTTAAAAGCAGAAAATTTAATAAAAAGACAAGGCAAAAGAAAATGGTCAGTTGTTTTCTCTAGAGTATGTTAGTCTTAAAATTTTAAGCTTAAAATAAAATTTTTCGTATCGTAAAATCATAGGAGTATTAATTATAATTAATACTCCTTTTTTTTATTGACATAGCTTTTTTATTATAACTTTTTATATTTTATTAAGCTCATTTAAAGCTTGTTGTGGATCCCACATCTGTTGGTTTATATGTCTAAAACCACTTCCAAGTAAACGAATATTTTGTAATATGCTACTTTGATCCAAGCCTTGATTTATCATTTCAGTTACAGTATCATTGAGAAGAAATTTTACATCAAAAGAGGTTGCATTTAATGTTTCTCTTAAAATAGTATTAGCTCTATTATATAGAGTAATATTGGTACTATTCATATTATTATTATTTATACTTGCACTATATTCAAGTTGATTATTTAAATCAGGATAATATTTTTTTAAATTTTGAATTCCATTTTCTTCTTTATATTCAAAAATTATATTATTATCTTCATTATAATATTTGAAATTAGTAGGAGAACCTTCAATACGATTTCCGTCCTGATCTAAGTCTATAATAGGTGATTCTTGTAATTCATTAAGAGGTAAATCAAAAAGGAAATCTAAGTCATTTTTTAAAGTTTTAATATTCTGTTGATTTAGAATCAGATCTCGATTACTTAAATTATTTAAGTTCATTAGATTAGAAGAATATCCTTGATTATTATAATTTATGGATGCTTCTATTGAGAATAATGATTCAAGATCTTGTTTAGTTTGATTAAAAGGTAAATTTTGATTATTCAGTAAATGTATATTATTTCCGACCTTATCATATACAATATCTAAATCAGGAGTTAAATATTGTATAAATTTATGAGAAATTAAGTTATTATTATTATCAAATTCAACTTCTTGTCCTACTCTTCGATCATTCCTATGGGTATCAAAATTACTCCAATGAGCTTTAGCCGGTGCAAATTTAATTGATTTTGAATTATCTGTTTTTATTAAAGATGTAAGAAAGTTAGGTCTATTAAATATATTTAGTTCAGTAGTAGTATTTGTTTTTCTATATTGAAATTGATCCATATATCTTAGTTCAATATTATTAAGAAAAGGATCTTTTATTGCTGTTAAACCATTTAAAGATAGTTCCGCATTATTAGTTAAATAAAGATTAGAATCATTGAAAGAAAAACAATTTGTGTATGGATTCATTAGGTCATTTTGATTATTTAATAATACGTCTTGTAAAGAAGCTAACGAATCATTATATTCAGTTTCGGAGGCATTGATGTAACCCTGTAAATCTACAGGTAAATTTGGCAAATTTCCACTATATAAAATGTGATTATTAGTTACTATTGAATTAATTTCATTTGTAAGATTAGTGAATGCTCTTAATTCCGGTAAATTTTCAGGTGCGGTATTAACATTATCATAAAACATAGCTCTAGTTCCATGTAGTACATTTGAATCAGCTAATAGATCAAGAGAATGTTGTTGATTTGAATATACCCTGGCATCTGGTCGCATCAATTCTCTATTTACAGGTTGGAAATTATTTTGTTGCTCTATTATAGGTTGATTGATCCTAACTTGATTTATCCTAGCTTGCAAATTTTGTTGTTCTAAGACTGGCATGTTTACTTGTAGTGGTATTTCTGGTGGTGCAGGTATTTGTTGTGGATTTGCCACTTGTGCATTCTGTTGTAACGCATTAGCTTCAACTTGTGCCGCTTGTTGACCTACCTGTCTTGCTCTAATTTGTTGTAAATTTTGATTTCCTCCAAGTCGATGTCCTTGCCCTTGAAATCTGTTAATGTTATGCATGTTTAATTCTCCTTATTGTAAACTTATATATAAATATATTATATATAAAGTATATAATATAAATAAAATTGTCAAAAAAAAATAAAAATGTTTAATATTTTGTAACATAATAAGTCTGGGTGAAATCAAAAAGCAATCGAAGCACTAAAACATTGAAGTTTTTGTTTTGGTATCATATAATTAAAAATTTCCATTGACTATTATTAATTCAATCTTCAACGTATGCGATTTTTTTCTGTTATTGTATTAAAATCAGTCCTGTATTGATTCTGCTATATTTGAGATTAGTGTTTCGATTACTTTTTGAACTTGTTTATTTTATTCTCTTAGCTCTCTTAATAAAATATTCACCTATAAAAATAGGTGAATATTCTTCCCTTTATATATCTAATTCCTTAAAGTTACTCGATTCTTTTCTTTTAAAATTAACTCCATATATATCTAATTCCATATCAGCTAATACTTTTTCAGATTCATTTGGACATATTATAGATTTTATATCTTTTTCCATTTTCATATATTCATCTTTGCTCATTTGTTCTAATTTTGTTAAATATTCTTTCTCTTCATTTTTGATTTTTTGTATTTTGGCTGAATATTCTTCATTCCCGATTTCATTTAATTTTAATTTTGCTGAATATTCTTCTTTTTTGTATTCACATTCGATTAACTTTAGCTTTGATAACTTTTTTTGATTATATTCATTTTTTTCTTTAGTTTCCTTAAGATTTTCAGCGAATTCATCTGCTTCATTTTCTTCATTTAACAATGTGCTAGCTAGCATCACTTCAAATTCTAGCTTTTCATTCTCTTTATTTATACTAGATTTCATCTGCTCTTCAAAACCTTTTGACTTTAATTCCTTGGAAATCACATCTATATTTTCATCTCTTAGTTTATCTAATCCATCCCTTCCAAATGCACGCAATAATTGCTCAGTATACAAATTGCGATTTTTACTTGTAATATTATCAAACGATACAAAACCTTGTTTATTTGAAGAATTAGGCTCTTCAACAATTACACCATAATGTCTTGTATCTACTATAGCTTGTGCATGTTTACTAAGTAATCTACCCATAAAATTTCCCTTAGTCTCAAATGCTGTAACGTCTTCTAATAGAATTTCATCAGGATTAACATTTTTATCATAATTCATTAATTTTTTTATAACTTCTGGCATTCCACCATCTATAAAATAAGAAAATGCTGATTGATTTTCACTTTTATCTTGACCGTCTCTTTTTATACCTTTGTCACAAATATCGTTTAATCTAGCATCTATATTCTTATCAGTTTGTTGTAGAATATTAATTACGTCTTGTTTTTCTTGTTCTGTTTTACAAGATGATAATGCCATTTCACAAGCTTGTAATTCTTCTAAAATCTGAAAACCTAATGAACCGTCTAAACCTTTTTCACTTTTTTTGAAATCTTTTATTTGACCATCTTTATCCAAGTTATATGTTAACTCAACTTTTCCTCCTGGATATTTTACTTTTAATGTTTTTCCGTCGTCACTTGTCGTAAAACATTTATATATATCCACTCTGTTTTCAGGATCTTTCATAAATTGCACAAAGCAATTTACTAAATAACAATCTCCTGTTTGTTGGATTGGTGACATTGTCCTTTCATCATTATAAGGGAATAATTGTGTTAATGTATTAACACCAATATTTAATTTTGCATTACCTATTTTAGGTACATTTATGACTGCTTTACCATCTTCATCCTCACCTCTAAATTCTAAATTGTATAGTTTCATATCTTTACGTTTTATACCAGGACCATAAGCTCTTTTACCTTCATCTGTTACCATATCAGCTCTTTGGCCTTCATTTGCTCCCAAATTAGATTCATTAAACCTTGTTTTAAACTCAGAAAAACTTTCTTTAGCTTGTTTTAATCTTTCTTGTCCTTCATCAAATTGTTTCAATTGCTCATCTGCTGATGAATATTTTCTTCTTAAGAGTTTTTTCTTAACTCCATTTACCTCTATTTCTTTTGAATAAAATCCATTGTCCGAAAAAAAATAGGAAGGATTTTCTGCTTTTTCTTTATAGTTTAAATCAGTATATTTATTACCAAAATTCTCTTTATTTTTATTAATAATCTCTTTTTTGGCTTCCATTCTTTTAGTTTTATAATCTTCATTAAAGTCAACTTTTTGTTGCAAGTCTTCAACATTAAAATCTTTAAAAGAATCGTCGAATTCTTTGCCTGAATCTGATTTTAAAAGTTTCATATACTCACAGAATTCAAATGCGGTTGTATCAGGCATATAACTACTATCACTTATTTCCGGTAAACTTATAATTTTTGCGGCAATAATTACTGCGTTTTTAATTTTGTCTAGATTGTCAGATGCTTCTTTTACTAAGTTAATGGCTTCTAGTTGGGCTGTATATGCTGCTTTTACTTCTTGTGTTACTTTACGTATTTCTTCTGCTACTTCAGTTTTTTCTTGCAGTTTTTTTATTGATTTATACGTTTTCGCTAATGTTATAATTTTTAAAGTTGCTTTTTTACGTTCAAATTCTAATTTGTTATATTCATAAGATGTATCATTTAGTTTTTTAGTTGCATCTTCCAGTTTTTTATTTAATTCCTTTTCTTTTTTTTCTATCGTTTTTTTAATAGAATTTTTAACTTTTTGTAAAGTATCGTTCATTTCTTTAACATTTTGCTTAAACGCTAGTCTCGTAGGATCTTTTTTTTTTAAATGATTTAAACCGCTTTCAGTTTTATAAATTTCTATTCCATATATTTCTTCAGCGGGCTTAGTTTCAATTTCAACACCTTTAAAAGTATCTTCATTTTGAGATACTTTAGATCCTAAATTTTCATCCGAATTAACTGTTGTAGCTGATATGGTTTTCATTAGATTTATTTGAGAACTATTTGATTGTGAAATTTTCTTTGAACTTTCCATAATTAAACCTCATAAAAATAATATATGAATAATATATCGACATATTAAATATAAAATTTAATCATTTTATATATTATTTATACATTTTTAATATTTTGTAACATAATTAGTCTGGGCGAAATCAAAAAGCAATCGAAGCACTAAAATATTGAAGTTTTTGTTTTGGTATCATATAATTAAAAATTTTCATTGATCTATTATTAATTCAATCTTCAACGTATGCGATTTTTTTCTGTTATTGTATTAAAATCAGTCCTGTATTGATTCTGCTATATTTGAGGTTAGTGTTTCGAATACTTTTTGAATGCAAAAATTAAAAAATGTAACATTTTATTAAGGTTACATTTATCAATTAACAAAAAAATATATATTTAGTTTTAAACTAAATATTAAAGAGGAAAAAAATTTTGCTGGAGAAATGAATGAAAATTCATAATACAAAAATACATAATAATACATTTGGAAATAAAATTACTTTAGATAAAGAAAAAGAAGAACATAAAAAAGATGATCCGTTAACTAAATATCCAATTAAATTATTAGCTTATTCTAATGAAGCTGGGGCAGCCTTGCGTCCATTACCAAAGATAGGTGAGCAATTATCACAAAAATTATGGTGGCCTGCTTTCTGGTTTTTTGGGGCTGATATTTATGATAAATATTCTAGAGGTGAAAAAGGTGATTATTCAGAAAAAAATTTAAAAGTCGGAATAAAAGAAGCTGTATTTCAACTTTTTGCAGGTGTATTTATGCCAACCTTGGCTGTAACTTTAGGGCAAAATATTATGTCTAAAATAGGTTCTTGTTTAAATGAATCGCAACTAGATGAACGAGCTAAGCTTGAAATCCTTAATCATACAAAAAAAGAAATAAATCGAGGATCTTTTGATAAACAAGATTATGATATTAATGCTTTTTTGAAATCAATAAATGAAAATAAAAGTAAATGTAAATCAGTAAAAAAAGGTTTTGGAAAATATGTTTCTGATTTTATGGATTATTTTAAGCATGCTGAAGATGATTCATATAAATATACAGCCAAATCAAAAGATGAGTCTGTGAATAAATATGCTAGCCAAATATTTATGGATGTAAAAGAATTACATACAAAGTTGAAAAATTTTAATATCGCTAATATAAACGATAAAGAATTGATAAAAAAAGTTAACTTACCAGATAAGACAATATCTAAAATGGATAAGTTATTATGCTTATATAAAAACCAACAAGACGGAAGTAGTCGTGCTATAAAAGAAGTATTGAATAATTTTGTATTAAATAAATCGTTTGGGTCAATCTTTTTAAAGGTAGCCGGTGGCTTTGCTATGCTAGGTTTCCTTATTAAACCGATTGATGAATTTGGAGAAAAAGTATATATGGAAAAATTAATGACTCCAATTATAGATAAAACTAGTAATTTAATTTCTATTCTAAAAAGTAGAAAAGGTCATATTAGCATAGGATTACATAAAGAAGAAACAACTAATCAAGATATTTCTATGAGTAACTAATAAAGAGTTCTTAATTTAGGATAAGTATATTAAAAAATATTAAGCTGAAAAAATATTATAAAAATTTAGCTTAATATTTCTTTAGAATAGTCTTGAAAAAAGTAGAGAATAATGATATATTAATTATATATTTATTCTTTAGTTTTTATATCCACTAAAATACTCAAAAACCTTAAAAAAGAAAAAGGATTTTATGAGTTATCTTGTTATTGAAAAAATTAGCTTGATAGGAGATAAATGTTTTATGTTGAAATTAGGAAGTAAAAAAAGAAAAGATGAAGAATCATTAAATGATGAAACAATTTTAGTAAAGTATAGTAAACTAGTAGAAAAAATTCGTCCATTAACGCAAGAAGAAGAGATAAAATATGCACAATTAAGTGAAAAAGGTTGTATGGAATCTCGAAGAAAACTGATTAACGGAAATTTAAAGTTAGTATTAAATATAGCAAAGAAGCTTTTATATACATCAAACATTCCATTGATTGATTTGATACAAGAAGGAAATTTGGGATTAATGATAGCCGTAGAAAAATATAATTGGAAATTAGGCTATAAATTTAGTACTTATGCAAGTTTTTGGGTAAAGCAATCTATGTATAAATTAATTTCAGAACAGTCAAGATGTTTTAAAGTACCGGTATACATTCAAGAAACATTATCTAAATATTCAAAATTAAAATCCCAATTAGAGCAAAAATATTCTTGTACCCTAACAGTAGAAGAGATTGCTTCAAAAATGAATATTGATCCTGCTAAAATTAATAATTACCTCAAGGCATTTTCTAAATCCATATCAATAGACGAAGAATATAATTTTAATAATGGATCAAAAGCAGTGTTAAGCGATATTTTAGAAGATAAAAAAATAAAAGATTTTAAAGAAATAGAATTAAAATATTTAAGAAAAGATCTTAATTATGTATTATCCCAACTTAAAGAAAGAGAATCACAAGTAATAAGTATGAGATATGGATTAAAAGATGGATCTCAAAAAACATTAGAGCAAATCGGTAAAATTTATGGTGTCACAAAAGAATGTATTAGACAAACAGAAAAAAGAGCAATAAAAAAGATTAGAGAAAATACATATAGCTATTCCTTGTTAGAAAGTTATATGTAGAATAAAATTACTATATTATAAGTATGAAGTTTTATTAAAAAGTATGTTAAATTATTTAAAATTTGATATAATTTTAATGAGAAAAACTAATGTGGAGTAAGCTAATGGATCAACAGAAAGTATTAACTGATAATGATTTTGATAAATTATTATCACAGTATGATTATAAATTTCAAAAAGGTGATTTAGTAAATGGAATAGTTTGCGGATATGAACCTGATGGTGTAGTTGTAGATATAGGTTCAAAAACTACAGCTATTGTTCCAAATAAAGAGGCTGTGATAGATTCTTCTGAATCCCCTAGAGATATTTTAAAAAAGGGTGAAGAATATGAGTTTTTAATAATAAAAGAAGAAGATGAAGATGGACGATTTTTATTATCATATAAAAAAGTAGCCTTAGCTTATAATTGGAGAGAATTAGAAGATTTAAAACAAAAAGATGAAATAGTTAAAGGTAAAATAGTATCAGTAGTAAAAGGTGGCATATTAGTTGAAGTCCTTGGTGTAAGAGGATTTGTTCCATCAAGTCATCTTAGAGTAAGAGAAACTCAAGATCTTGTTGGTGAGTTTATAGAATTAAAAATTCTAACAATGGATGCTCAGCAAGGTAATTTTATTTTATCAAATAAAAAGGTTTACTCTAATACAGAAGAAGATGGTAAAAATGATTTATTTGATCAATTAGAAATAGGTCAAGTATTAGAAGGTGATGTTGTAAGGATTACAGATTTCGGCGCATTTGTTGATATAGGTGGTATTGATGGTTTAATACCGTTATCTCAAATGTCTTGGAAATGGGTAGACCATCCAAGTGATTTACTTGAAATTAATAAAAAAATAAAAGTAGAAGTAATAGGAATAGATAACGAAAAGCATAGAGTAAGTCTTAGTTTAAAAAGTTTAGAGCCGGATCCTTGGACATTAGCAAGAGATATCATAAAAGAAAATGAAAAAATAGAGGGCATTATAACAAGAATTAAACATTTTGGAGCATTCGTAGAGGTAGCTCAAGGTGTAGAAGCTCTTTTACCAACAAGTGAGGTAATAGAATATCAAAATATACATGATTGTATATTAAGTATTGGTGATAAAATAATTACAACGGTCATAAAATTTAATCCAGATGATAGAAGAATAAGTTTAAGTGTTAAAGATTAAAATTTTTATATAAAACAGTTTTAAGTTTTTCAGATGGAAGCCCTATAATATTATCAAAGCTTCCATTTATTTTTTTTATAAGAGATTTATCCAGTTCTTGAATACCATAGGCTCCAGCTTTATCATAAGGTCTTTTTTTTAGGATATATTTTTTTATTGTATTATCAGTTAAATATTTAAAAGTAACATAAGTTGTATCTGAAAAAGTTAGTATTTTTTTTGTCAAATAATCATATAAGCAAACGGAAGTTACAACTTTATGTGTTTTTGCTGACAAGCTTTTTAATATAAGGTAAGCATCCATAAAATTTATAGGCTTAATAAATATTTTATTGTTTAAGATAACAACTGTATCTGCACTTATAATCAAAGTATTTTCATTTTTTATTAATGGTCCTATAGATAAAGCTTTATTTTTAGCTAAATTTTCTATTTTTGTGTAGCTAAATTTATCAAATTTTTTTATAGGCTCATTATACTGTGATGGTATAATCTCAAAAGATAGATTTAATCTTTCAAGCAGTATTTGTCTTCGTGGGGATTTAGATGCTAAAATTATTTTTTTCTTGTCCATATTCTTATTATAAATTAAATTTATTTTAATTCTATAGACAATATATATTTAAAAATTATTTAAGCTTTTATAAATAAACTAGGTTTTGTTGTAGTCGTATTAGAAATATTTGAAAAATTTTTGCAGATATTAGAAATATTTACTTTTATGTTTACTAGGTTTTTTTTCATAACAGAAAAATCGTGCATAGTTTCAATCATTTTTTTAGCTTCTATTACATCAGTAATTGTATGATTATCAACTTGTGTTTTAGAGTACTTTTTGATAAGTGCCAAATCGATGTAATCTTTTTCGTCGTAAAATCTCATAATCCTCTTCCTTTTCTTTGATATGTCAACATTATATTCTCTCTATATATATAAGAAAAAAGTTATAACCAAAAAATTGACTTTATTTGTATCTAATGTTAAATTTTGTTAAATAGAATAAATTTTTTATTAATTTATTTTATGTTTGTATTTGTAAAAAAATATTTTTAGTCTATTTCTACTTGTGAAATTTTTTAAAATGGGGCATACTAAAAGTAATTAAAGGATATACCTAAGAAAAGTATTTTCTAATAAATAGAAATAATACAAGACGTATAATAAAGATTTTTGAGATAAAACCTACTTAATTTATTAAAAATTATTATAAAAAGCTATGTATTATGAATGAAATTTTATAAGAAAAATAGAAACAAGAGAAAAATAAATAGCTAACCCAATAACATCAATTCCAGTAGCAATAACAGGACCCGAAGCTACAGCCGGATCTATTTTAATTGCTTTTAAACAAAAAGGAGTGATTGTGCCTATTAATGCTGCTATACTCATATTAATAGCCATAGCTAAACCAACAACAAGACCTAACTCAATATTATGTTGCCAACCTATTGTAGTAAGAGAAACTATAATTCCAAAACATAAGCCAATAGTCATCCCTATACGTAATTCTCTAAAGATATGGTAAAATGCACTATTTAAATTAATTTGTCCGGTAGATAATCCACGAACAATAAGTGTAATACTCTGAGTTCCAATATTTCCGCCAAGTCCGGCTAAAAGAGGCATAAATATTGCTGTTATTGGTAATATAGATATAGTATGATCAAAATATTTTGCAATATTAACAGCAAAAAATTCACCTATTAATGTAATAAACAACCAAGGTGTTCTAGCACGTATAGCATTAAAAGTATTACCGGTTAATATATCATCTTCATCAATTAAATCTGTAGTGATACCTGATGAGTTATAAATTTCTTCAGTTGTTTCTTCTTCTACAACTTCTTGAACATCATCCCAAGTAACGATTCCTTTTAGTCTATTATACAAATCTACTACAGGTAATGCATTGTATTGATATTTCATAAAAATATCAGCAACACTATCTTGAGGATCATCTATATGTAATTTGACAATATCTCTAATCATAATCTCTTCAAGCTTAGTTTTAAGACTAGAAGTTAAAAGACCTCTTAAAGATACAACACCAAGTAAATGTTTTTGTTTATCAGTTACGTAAAGATAATAGAGTTCTATATTATCATCAATAGCTTTAGTCCGGATTAAAAATAGAGCATCTTCTACACTCATATCTTTATTTATAGTAATTACTCTTGGGTTCATTATCCCACCGGCTGTATCTTCCTTATAGCTTAACAACTCTCTTATTTGGGTGGATAATTTTTCAGGTAATTTATTTAAATATGATTCTGAAGTATTTTCTTCCATATCGCCTAAAACATCGGCTACTTCATCATGAGGCATTTGCATAATCAATCTTGAGGCAAGTTGCTCATCAATATCACCTAGAATTTCTACTTGCAATTGTGGATTAAGATAACTTAAAATCTCTGCTGCTTTAGGTTCATCAATAAGTTGAAAGCATATAAGTCTTTGATTTGGTTTAAGCTCAGTTAGTATTTCAGCTAAATCAGCACTATGATAGCTATTAAGAAGATCTTTTACTGCCTCTATATTATCATCTTCCAACATTTCTATTACTCTATCAATTGCATTTTGAAAATTTAGCATAACTTAATTTTACCTTTTAACTTAAAACTAAATATTTTTTTAATTTAATTTTTTTAATTTATTTAATATAATTTTATCAGAAAAAGGTAAAGTGTCAGCATTATTTAGAGCTAAATTAAGAAATTTTTTATATTTTTCCAAATCAATATCTTTATGTAAGATAGCTAAATAATAAAAAATTTCACCATTTTGTTCATTATTATTAATAGCTAAGTTAAGGATACCAATGGCTTTTTTCTTATTATTCAGTTTTAAGTATAATTTAGATAATTTTTTATACGCATCCAGATCTTTTGGATTAAGTTCAATAGTTTTAAGTAAATACTTACTAGCTCTTGTATAATCTTCCATTTTAGTATAAATAGATGCAAGATTAAAATAAGCCCAAGAATAGTCAGGTGAAATTTTTAATAGTTTTTTATAACAGTTGATAGAATTTTCTATTTTCCCTATTTCATCATAACAAAATGCAAGATTATAAAGAGCTATTTCATCTTTAGGGTTAATATTTAACGCTTTATTATAATATATTATAGCCTCATCGTATAGATTTTGTTTTTGCTTTATAAGTCCTATATGAAATAAAGTATTAGCATCATTTTTTTCGTATTTTAATACTGTTTCTAAATGTATTAAAGCTTTATCGTATTCTTTTTTTAAAATGTAAATTAAGGCTAAATTATAATGAAAATCAGGTTCATCAGGTTTTAGCTCTATAGCTTTTTTATAATTTTGTTCAGCTTTTTCTTTATTTTTTAACTTTTCCCAAGTAAATCCTATATTAAAATATAATCTTGCATCATCTTTAAAAACATTATTTAAATTAATTAAATATTTTAAAGCTTCCTCATTTAAACCATTATCTAAAAGTAAAACGGCTATTTCTCTCATAGCTTGGAAGTTTTGGTGGTCGTTTTTTATTATTTCTTTTAATTCATTAATACGTTCAATATTATCCATAAAATAAGTTTATCAAATGTTCATATTTAATACAATTAACAATTTATTAATAGAGTCATTGTTTTCATATTGAAATAAATTTTAAAGTTTTTATTTCAAAAGGTCTAAATTCTAAGGATTGATTTTTAACTATTTCAAGATCTTTTTCTAAAGAGGTACATTCAATGATCTTGAAATTATATTTATTTTCAAATAATTCTATTCGAACTGTTTCTATTGAATCATTAGTATTAAATAATCGTAGAATAATATTATTCAAATCATCAAGTTTTAAAGCAAGGAGAATAATATTATCATTCTCAATATTAATAAAATGAAAAGGAGCCGATTCTTTTATAAAAGCTATAACAGGTTTATAGAATTGTTCTGAAATTTTATATAAATCTTTAGGCTGATTAGCAAAAGAAAAAGCCAAAGAAGCATGGATATTTCCAAGATTTTGAAGTTTAGGTACATCCAAAGGTGGTCCGGCCGGAGTTCCTCTTGCGGGGTTATTTTTATTAGAAATAATACCTGTTGATCTTAATATAGAAAATTTTAATTGGTTCTTAAAAATTTCAAAAGCATTAACACCATAAGTCAAGAACCCTAAATTTTGAGTAAAGACAAACTTTTCTAAAGGAAAGATATTAGTTTTTAATTCAATGCCTTTTTTCGCAGGAATATTTTCATAAATAGAATAATTATAGTCGTGGTTTCTTTTTATAATTTTACTCATATTATCTGCAAAAGTTGTATCGATATTGTTTTTTAGATTAAACATAATATTAAGCTTATGATTTAATGATTTGTTTTTAAAGCTTAAATTAAATTCTAAAAGTTCACTATACTTGTTTAAAATTAAGTCTAAATTTATTTTATGTAAATAAGTTTTTTTAGTTCTTCCTTTTAGAAAAGAATTTTGTGGAATATCTATATTATAAATAAGTCTTAAAATATTTTGAAACTTTCCTTTTTGTATTATTTTTGTACTTATTAATTTAGCAATAATAGGCAGATCATCTTTTAAAGGTCCAAAGTTATAACTATCACCAATATCAGCTATATCTTCTATTAAAATAAAATCCTTTAAATATATATTATTTTTTTTATTAAAAATATTTACTTTATCATCTTCTATAGTGATCTTTATAAAATCATTTTCTATAGAATTTTCGGATATATTAAAAGTTTTAGAAGTATCATTATTTAAATAATCATTAATATTAAAAGAAGAAATAGAAAAAGGTTTTAAATCGATAGCAGGTATCAAGTACTCATAAATATTTTTAAAATCCTCTGTAATAGGTACTTGATTATTATTATATAATTTAAAATCAGAAAATCCTTTAAATTTAGAAACTAATTGTAGACCTTTTAATTTTTGTTCAGAATAAAATTTAACAACACCTCGATAATTAAAATTAGATAAATTAATAATAGATATATTGTTAGTACTATTAATTTCATTTTCATTTTTAAAGTTAGAAAAATCACGTATATTTCTTTTTATAATACCATTAGATATTTGCTCAATTTTATTAAATCGAGTAATACAATCTTGAAAAACAGGATCAATAGAACACCCATAAATACTATCATGAGCTTGATTTTTTATTAGTAAATTATAAGCAAAATCAATTTCTTTTTGGTAAGATTTAGAATAATTTAGTTTAAAAAATAAACATTGAAGTACTTCAGCCAACCTTGTTAAATTCCATTGAGCTTTAGCATTTTTATATTTTAAAAGGAAATGAGAAGATAAAACTCCATCAAGTAAAAAGGTTGAAGAATTATCTCGAAATTCTCCTTTGTAAGAGCTTAGATTGTGTATAGAATAATTAGATTTAACTTCTTGTAAATAATCAAAAATTGAGCCTATAGTTATGTAGTAATTCTGTAAATGACTATTTATATGAATAATCTGATCTTTTATATTATGCTCTAAGCCTAAATGATCACCCCCTAAAGGTAAAAGAAGTAAATTAGAATTATTAGAATCAATTTTATTTAATTGATTTTCAATAAGTGTGGCTTTTTCTTTATAAGAAATATTCAAAGAAAGATAATCCTGAAAATATCCGGATTTTAGATTAATGACGTTAATACCATCCCAAGAGAAGAATAAATCAGTTTTAGAACTAATGCCTCTCCAAAATAAAGCATCATATAATTTAAAACTTTTTAAAACAGAAGGGATCATCTCACTATGACCAAAAGAATCAGCAATGTAACATAATTGATCAAAACAGTTAAGTTTATAAGAATAATCAAGACCTAATTTTAAATTACGTATAAAAGATTCTAAAGATACTAAAAAAGAATCACTTGAGCAAAAGAAAGGTCCAATGAATAGTTTTTTTTGATTAATTAAATTTTCAATACAAGATTTTTTTTCAGGATAAATTTCAAGATAATCTAAAAGAGCAGATACTTGTCCGTCAAAATAAAAAGAAGGTATTTGATTATGTAATAAAAGATCTAAAACAAGATCAAATATTTCAATTAATCTTAAACGAAATTCTTCAAATTCACGGTACCATTCTCGATCCCAATGAGTATGAATATAAGCTAATACTTTTTTCTTCATATACTTATTATTTTATACAAAGCAAAATTATTTATCCATAAGAAATTCTACTTTACCTGAATCTAAATGATAATAAGCCGGAATAATTTTTAAACCTTTATTTTTAATATAGTCTTGCAAAATAGAATCGGATTTAATAAGTAATTGTTGATTAAGGATTGCATTATTTTTGATAGTAGATACAAGCTTATCACCTTTTGGATTTTTATTATATAAATCTAAAGCAGGTTTAATAGAATCAGTAAGACTAGAAATAAAATCAGATTCTTGAACATTATTTAAAGTTGCAGTAACAGCGCCACAATCTTCGTGTCCCATAATAATAACTAACTTTACGCCTAAGTGTACTACGGCATATTCAATACTACCGATAACGTGTTTATCAAGGACATTACCTGCATTTCTTATTTCAAAAAGATCTCCCAGACCTTGGTCAAAAATAATAGAAGGAGGTACACGAGAATCAGAACAAGTAAGTATAACCGCAAACGGATGTTGAGCTTTAATAAGGTTTTCTCTTCTTTTAACATTTTGATCAGGATGAAGTAGTTGCATTTTTTGGAAATGTTGGTTACCTATTTTAAGTTGAAGTAAAGCATCTTTAGCGGATAGATTATTGACATTACCAGCAAATACAGGAGTTGAGAACGATAAACAAAGAGCAATCAGAATAGAAGATAAATATTTCATAATAATAACCTCGTAACTAGGAATATAAATAAAAAACAAAAAAAAGGGTCTGATGACCCTACGAATAAGTGGTGGGCGTTAGAAGACTCGAACTTCTGACCCTCTCCTTGTAAGGGAGACGCTCTACCAACTGAGCTAAACGCCCTTTGAATAATATTATAATACTTGCTGAAATTTTTAAGTCAAGTAGTTTTTTAAATAGTTAATAAAACTTTATTAAAATTTTGCAAAAAGAGTTTTTTTTTTATAATATATTATAATAGTATTAATGATATAATATATAAAAATTGAAAAAGGAAAAATAATATTGAATAGTGTAGTGTTAGTAGGAAGATGTGGCCAAGATCCTGATATGAAATATTTTGAATCAGGTAAAGTAAAAACAACATTTTCTTTAGCTGTAAATCGTTGGGATTCAAGATCAAAGTCCGAAGTAACAGATTGGTTTAATGTAGAATTTTGGGATAAAACAGCAGAAGTTGCCGGTGAATATGTAAAAAAAGGTAGGCTGGTTGCTGTAGATGGCAGATTACTTTTAAGTAAATGGTCTTCTCCAAACGGTGAACAAAGAGAAAGATATCTTGTTAGAGGTAACAATTTAAGATTATTATCAGGTTCAAAATCAGAAAATTAAATAGTCTATATAAGGTGCTAATATGTTGGTTTCTAACTTGATTGGTATTATAGCAGATGACTTAACAGGAGCTAATGATACTGCTTTACAGTTCCATTTAAAAGGTTGTAATACTCAAATTTTATTAGATATAGAGTATAAAGAAACAAAAACGTCTTATACTCAAGCTTGGGCTATAGCTGTTGATTCTAGAAATTCAGATCCTGATTTAGCCTTAAAAAAAACTACTATAGCTACAAAAAATTTGAAAAATAATTTTAATGTCGAATATTTTTATAAAAAAATTGATTCTACTTTAAGAGGGAACATAGCACAAGAAGTAATGGCTATGTTAGAAGTTTTAAATGTTGATGCTGCTGTTATAGCACCGGCATTTCCTAATGAGGGAAGAATTACAATAGGTGGATATCATCTATTAAAAGGTGTTCCTATCGAAAGAACAGAATTAGCTCGAGATCCATACTCTCCTATTTATGAGTCTTATATCCCTACTATTTTAAAAAATCAACTACCTTCAGAACAAGAAAGCTTAATAGGATTGGTTGATTTTCAGACTGTATTAAAAGGAGCTGGTCCTATTCTTATGAAATTAAAGGAACTTATATCCAATGGGAAAAAATTAATTGTAATAGATGCTGCTTCTATTGTTGATTTAGAGCAGATATCATTAGCAATTGGTAAAATTAATCATAAAATTTTACCTTGTGGTTCAGCCGGCTTAGCTCAAGCTTTATGTAATATCTGGTTACCGGATATGAAAAATCATCATATAAACAAAAAAATCCCAAAATTACCTAAGCTTATTATTTCAGGTAGTTCTACTGACTTAACTTTTACTCAGATTAAAAAGTTAGAAGATGAGTTTGATAATATTTATTCTATTGCTTTAACTGTTGATGATATTTTAAATTTTTGTGATCAAGAATATTTAGATTCTATAAAATCTAGGATAAAAGAGCATTTATCTTATGGGAAAAATGTTATAGTTCATACTTCAGGTATAAAATGCAGTGCGGATCAGATGAATCTAATTAATTTAGATTATGAGTTATCTAAAGAAAAATTTTCTAATATTATTTCTGATTATTTAGCTATACTTACCAAGCAAATTGTTAGTAATTTAGATTTAATATTAATCTTAATTGGAGGAGAAACTTCTTTTAAGTGTTGTGAAGCTATAAATAGTCAAGAATTACAAGTCGTAGATCAAGTTACGCCGACTATTCCTTTATGTATAGATCATAAAGCTCAATGGATTGTTACAAAATCCGGTAATTTAGGTAACTCAAATACATTAATTGAAATTTTAAGGTATTTTGAAAAACATGAATAATAAAAAAATAGCTATTACTTTAGGCGATATAAATGGTGTATCAATTGAAGTTGTAATTAAAGCTTTAAATAGTCTTAATTTATCAGAGGATCAGATTATTTTGATAGGATCCAAAAAAGCTTTAGATTTTCATCAAAATTTATTAAATATTAAGTTAAATAAAAATTATAATATTTTTAATATTGATGATTTTTTAGATATTGATATAGAACCAAATGATATTAAAATAGGAAAAGATACAAAATTAAGTGGAATTGTATCTTATAGTTCTATAAAAAAAGCTTGTGAATTAGCTTTAAATAATGAAATAAATGGTATAGTAACAGCACCTGTATCAAAAAATGCTTTAAATATGGCGGGGTATAATTTTAATGGACAAACAGAGATTCTGCAATATTTTTTAGGTAATTTAAATAAAAAAGCACAGATGTTATTTGTAGCAAATAATTTTAGGGTTTTACTTTTGACAAGACATCTTCCATTAAAAGATGTATACAAACAAATTAATGAAGAAATGATTTATTCAAACATTTATAATATTAATGAAATTTTAAAGAATATATTTAAAATAAAGGAACCTAAAATAGCAATATGTTCTTTAAATCCGCACGCTGGTGAGAACGGACTTCTTGGAACAGAAGAGCAAGATGTATTTTTACCGGCTATAAAGAAATTAAACTCTCAAGGTATCAAAGTAACTGATCCAATGCCTGCGGATACTTTATTTACTAAGGTTAAAGATAATATATATGATTGTTTTATAAGCTGTTATCATGATCAAGGTTTGATTCCTATAAAATTATTAGCTATTCAAAATACAGTAAATTTGACAGTAGGCTTAGATATTTTAAGAAGTTCTCCGGCACACGGTACTGCTTTTGACATTGCGGGTAAAAATATAGCTGATGAAAAAAGTATGATTGAATCAATAAAGTTACTATTCAAGCTTATAAGCTAAAAGTAGTCCGGCTGGCAGGTCTAAGATTTGTACTTGATATTTTGGATTATTTTTTATAGCCTCTACAAAAGGTGCAACTTTTTCAGCATGGGATATTATATTATCAGCTAAAATTATACCGTTTTTCTTTAATAGTTTATCTGTAATATTATAATAATCGATATATTCTCTTTTATTTGCATCTATAAATACACAATCAAACTCTTGATTAAGTCCATTAAGTACATCAATAGCTGAACCTTGTTTTATTGTTATAATATCATCTACATTGCATTTTCTAAAATTTTCTTTAGCTAACTTAATACGTTTTTCATAATATTCAATAGTTGTTAAATGACCTTGTGTTTCTTTTAATGCTTTAGCAATCCATATACCTGAGTAGCCATTTGAAGTACCTATTTCTAATATATTTTTTTTATTAGTCATTTTTATTAACATATTTATAAAATTAGCAGTATCAAAAGATATATTCCAGAACTCTTTTGATGTAGATTCAAGTTGACGTAACAACTGTTCTGTTTGGATGTTTTGATTGTTTATATTATTATTTTCATTATTCATAAGGTTATTTTCGATCTCTTTTTTTTACTAATGTTAGACCTGTAATTTTCGTATTTATAGGCACTTTTTGAAGTACCGCTTGTTTTTTTAGATCAAAAACAATATAACTGTTTTCAGATATATTTGTAATGATAGCAAGATTAGAATTATCTATAGGTATTATATTATTACAAAAACCTAAAGTAGGTAATTTAATTTTTTTAGTAACTATTCCGCTTTGAGAATTTATTATATTAATCTCATTATTTGAGGCGGAAAGTACAAAAATTAAATCATCATAAATTATCATATCAACAGGTTTAGGGGACACATTTATTGATTTTTTAAACTGTGCTCTTATATCAGTATTAGATTTATTTTCTGTGGATGAATTATCATATTGTTTTTTGAATATATCAACATTTGTCTTTTTATATTTATTACTGAATTTTAATCGAGTAGATAATTTTTCAGATTTAGCTAATTCCTTAGAAACATCTTCTTGTGTTCTTCCTTTACGTATCTGATTGATTATATATTCCTCTTTTGTTTCAGGTGAGCTAGTTAATTTTAGGTGATCAAGAATATTTCTTGTACGAACCAATATATAAAGATCATCTCCTTTATTGAGAATTTTTGATACATTAGGATATTTATCTAAAGCTGTAATTTTATAATTTTCTTTTAACTCTATAAAATATAAAATTGATGTTAATTTATCAATATAAAATAATTTAGATCCATCATCAGATAAACATATCTTTGTAGGCGATCCGAGTACTTTTATTTTTTCTATTAGCATTACACTTTGGTTATCAATTTTGAATATATAATTATCCTCATCAGAAGAAATATAGGCAACATTTTTATTATTATCAATAACCATTTCATTAGGTTGTAAATCAAGATCGATTTGTCGTACTATTTTTTCATCATCTACACTGATTACATCAATAGTTTTTTTATTTGTTGATATTATATATAGTAAAGAATCATTATTAATAGCTTTAATATCTTTAGGTATTTCGTTAAGAGTAAAAGAATATATGGGATTAAGGAGAGAAGAATCAAAAACATTAATAATTTTTGAATTATAATCACGAACAAAGTAAAGAGTATTTTTAAGAGCCTCAATAGGATTAATATATATTTTTTTAGCAATAACAAATTGTTTTTGAGGTAACACTTCAGATTCTAAAGGTATATCTAAATTACCCATAATGCCTTTTAGATGATCAGGAACAATCAATCCTGAAGGAACCAGCATATTTTGAGGTAATAGTCCGGTTTTTATTGTCATAGGAATATTTTGACAAGGAGAAAACGTAACTTTATTATTTTTTAATTCAATCAGTTTTAATAAAGCATAATTATTGTTAAATAGAATAATTTGAGGTAGCTCTTTAAGCTTTTTTTTATTTGAAGGATAAGTATAAGATATTGAAAGTTGTTTTACATCATTAACCAAAGCCGGAGTCAATGGTAGATAGCGTATCCCATTACTAAGAGTAATAAGACCATCAAATCTAATTTCAACTTTTGGATCTTCTTTTCGTAAAAATTTTCGTATATCCTCATTCAATGTCATAGAATATACATAGCTAATATTACATAAAAGAATAAAAATAGCTAAAATAAATTTAAAAAATTTCATTTTTATCACTCACACGTTATGAAGTACATTTTTGACTTTATCTAAAAGACTTTCATTATGTTGTTTTTTAGATATTGAAAGTTCATAAAGTTTTGAATACAATTTTTTTTCTTCTTCAGATAGGTTTGTAGGTGTTTTAACAATAACTTCAATTAGATGATCACCTCTTTGAGAAGAAGACCCGATAACAGGTACGCCGTGATGTTTTAGAGTTAAAATTTTAGAGGATTGAGTACCGGCAGGGATATTAAGTTTTTTAACACCTTCAAGAGTATTTACATCTATTTCATCGCCTAAAACCGCTTGAGGCATTGAAACTTCTACTTTTGAATATATATTGTATCCATCACGTGAAAATTCTGTATTATTTTTAACAAAAATAACAATATAAAGATCTCCGGCAGGTCCACCATTAAACCCACAATCGCCTTCTGAAGAAACTCTTATTTTTGATCCATTATCTACACCGTGAGGAATTTTTACTTTTAAAACTTTTTCTTTTTCTACAAAACCTGTTCCATTACATTCTTTACAAGGTGTAGTAATTTTTTGTCCTGTACCATTACAATCCGGACAATCTGTAATTTGAGTAAAATGCCCTAAAGCAGTACGAGTAGTCTGTTGAATCTGACCGTGTCCTTTACACGTTGGACAAATACTTGCTGTTGTTCCAGGTTCTGTTTTGCTACCTTTACATCTTGGACAAAGTTCGCTATGTTGTATTTTTATTTCTTTTTCTACACCAAAAACAGCTTCTTGAAATTCAAGTTCTATATCTACTCTTAAGTCCGAACCTCTTGTTGGTCTATTTGGATTTCCTCTTGTACTTGAAGAAAATCCTCCGTAATTTCCAAATAAACTTTCAAATATATCATTAATGCTACCAAATCCATAATCAAACGGACCAGAATTTGAAAAACCAGCATTTTTTAGACCATCTTCTCCATAATTGTCATACAATGCTCGCTTATCATCATCCATCAATGTTTCATATGCTTTCCCTAATTCTTTAAATTTTTCTTCTGCATCAGGTGCTTTATTTATATCCGGATGACACTCCCTTGCTTTTTTCCTAAACGCACGTTTTATCTCATCTTTTGAGGCATTACGTTCTACCCCAAGTATTTCATAATAGTTTGACATTTATCCCCTTACTGTTCGTTTACGGCTACATTTACTAATGATGGTCGTAATATCTTTTCTCCAAGTTTATAACCTTTTTGTAGTTCTTGTATTATTGTATGATCCTCATAATCATTTGTTGGTGTTTGCATTACTGCTTCGTGCAGATTTGGATCAAATTTTTGATTTTCTGTGGTTATTTTTTCAAGACCTAATTTTTCAAGCGAATCTACGACCTGTTTATGTAGAATTTCAAAGTTCTCTTTTGCTTTCTCTACATTATCTATTGTATCAAATGTTTTTTCTGCTCTAGCAAAATTATCTAATACTTCTATCATTTTTTGAAGTGATTTTTCTAATCCATAATTTAATAATTGTTCTCGTTCTGCTGCTTGTCTTTTTCTATAATTATCAAAATCAGCTGCTAGCCTTACATATTGATTGTTTAATGCCTCAAATTTCTTTTTTAAAGCTTCATCATCGTTGTTAGTATTTTCTTCAATCATATTCTTTTCTTCGAAATACTCTTCATTGCCTTTATTATTTTCGGACTCATCTTTTTTTTCTGATTCTACATTCATTTCTTCGTCTAGTAGTTTACTTTGATTAGACTCGTCTTCTTTTGGACTAAATGGATTTTTAAAATGTTTTTTTTCTTTATTATGTTCTTTTTTATTTTTACTCATGGTTTCACCTTAATTTCAAACTATAAATATATTATAGTTTAATAAAAATTATACTCCAATATTTTTAACTATTTTTTAACAATTTATAACACACTTATTAATTATTAATAGATATATGATCAATAGAATACTTTTACACCTGCACCATTTCCGGTTCCGTAATTATTTGTATAAGAATAATTATTACTTGAAAAATTACTTTGTGTTCCATATTGTGATGGACTCTGCTGTAAATACGGATCATAAATTTGAGGTGTAAATCCTGTCATTGTTCCGCCTGAAATTATACTTCCAAGCATATTTTTCAAAAATCCTGTTATACCGCCTGTTGAACCTGTATTATTTATAAATGGAATATTCCCGTTTCTTATTATTGGGGGTGTACCTATTTGATTATAATATGGATTAAATCCATTATTCATAATGTTTTGTCCATATATACTACTACCTGTTCCATAATTATTTAAAACATTACTGTTATTATAACCGATTATATTACTATTATTTGCTGCTGTAACAAGAGTGTTATATCTATTTCCTAAATTACCACTTTGATAGCTACCAAAAACTTTTTGCTCAAGGCCTAAAATACGCTGTTCTATAGGTAGTTTTGGATAACTTTTACCTAAATATTTTACTTCTAATTGGCTTAGAACATTCTTTGATATATTTGGATAAAAACATCCTGAATCTACATTATTTAGTATATTATCCACTCTTTGAGCTAATGCTACATTTGGATAATCCCTTTTAAATATACGATTCTCTAACCTGCTTAATCTATTATATATATCATTATTCTCATATGTCCTATTAAATAATGATTTCTCTATTAAGCTTATTTTTGGATAATTTGATGATTCATTAATATTTAATAAATTATTGTTATTATAAGAACTAATAGGGTTATAACCAAAATTGTTATAACTTGGGCTAAGCGGCTCAACTTGAGTAATTGTATACGCATTTACTTCATTTGGCATATTTAAAAAAATATAAAAAATTAATAAAATTAAAATCCTCATACTCAGATAATATTTAATTCTATACTTTTTTTCATTACTCTGTTTACTATTTTATCCGGATTACTTTTTATTTTAAATTACGTATTAATTCAATAGATTTTGCTATTTCTTTATCTAATAGATCCATTTGTTTTTTTATTTTATCCGGATGGTATTTTATACCTTCTTCTGTTGTATATAGCATATACTTAGAGTAAGTCTGGGCTTCATATCTTAATGTTGCAACACTCCTGCTTAATTTTGATAAATTTAATAAATTTTTATAAACTACATAATTTTTTTCAACTTTATTTCCATATTTATTTTCAATATAAGCTATATTATCAATAAGGTTATTTATTTTTGCTATAAATCGGCCTATATTCTCTTTGTCCGATTTACTTGATTGCTGTAATTTTAGTAAAATAAGATAAATATCATATACATCAGTTGAAAATTCACTTTTCTTACGTTGTTTTAATATTATATTTACATACTGTTTATTTTCTAGAGGAGCTTTTTTTAACTTCTCTTTTTCCATTTCAATACTCGATTTAAATGGGGCACTAGATTCTGTTTTAGGTGTTAATTTCTTAAATTCTTCTTTTAAATCAGGTAAAGTACCAACATATCCTTTATTTTCAGCTTCTGTAGCTTGATATGTATTCTTTTTGTTAACTTTAAATAATGAAAAACTAAAACACTTTAGATTTATTGAAAAAAAAGATATTAATATTATTAAAAAAATACTTAAATCCTTTTTATATTCTTTTTTCATAAATTACCTTTTATTTTTAGTTCCTTTTTTAAAAAATGTTTTTCTAAAAATTTTCTACGATGAAATTTACTTACCCCATAATTATCTATGGCATTTAAATGTTCTTTTGTCAAATATCCTTTATTATTATCCCATTTATAATAAGGATATTCTATATGTAAAGTTTTCATATAATGATCACGTTTAACTTTAGCTAATATACTTGCAGCTGCTATAGTTGCTGAATGTGAATCCCCTTTTATTACGTATTTTTGGTTTATATTAAACTCTTTTATTAATTTATTTCCATCTATAAGTATTATAGATTCATTCTCTTTAAATTTATAATGAGTTTTTAATTGATCTAAAACATCTAAACAAGCACGTTTCATTGCTAGAAGTGAGGCATTTAATATATTATACTTCTCTATTTCTTCAACACTTGCGGTTTTTATTGAATAAAAACTATTCTCTATAATTATATTAAATAATTCTTCTCTTATTTTTTCTGTAAGCTTTTTAGAATCATTTAATTTTTCTAATAAATTTTTATCAGCTGAAAAAAAACTACTTTTAAAACATACGCAAGAAGCATAAACATCTCCGGCTCCAGGACCTCGCCCTGCTTCATCTGTTCCTAGTATATATTTAATATTTTCATTTAGAAATTTTTTATCAAATTCAAATAAACTTTTATTAACAAGGCAGCTCATCTAATGTAAACTTTCCTATTTTCCCACTTCTGAAATCTGTAAGTATACTATTTGCTGTTCTTGTTTCATCCGGAATATTATCTTTCAATATCCAGTTTCTATTCTTCGCTATATTATCTATTGTTATCTCTTCTTGATCATTCAGCTTATAATAATACCTTACTTGACTTTCATACTTTGTTTTTAAAATTTCTAACAAGCTATGAGCTATTGTTTCGTAATCATAGGCATTTTCGCTTAAACCATTTACCATCGCTAGTTTTTCTGCACTTTTCTGGTCTTCCATTTTTACCGGTATTATTCCAGGAGTATCAAGTAAGTCAAATTTAGGATTTACTCTTACCCACTGTTGTAATCTTGTAACTCCAGCTTTAGCTCCAGTCTTAGCTTTTGCAGATCTTGTAAGTTTATTTATAATACTTGATTTTCCAACATTTGGCATCCCTACTATTACAACTCGGCTAGCCCTTGGCAAAAGACCTTTCTTTATTAGTTTCTCTATGGGCTCCTTACTTAGTTTTACAATCTGATCTGTTAAAAATTTTACATCTAGATTGCTATTTGCTGCTGTTTTTATAACTGTTAAGCCTTCGTTTTTTGATATATATTCTACCCACTTATCTGTGTCTGTTTTATTTGCCAGATCGGATTTATTTAACAAAACAAGTCTAGGCTTATTATTCACTAGACTTGTAATATTTTTATAACTTGAACTTAAAGGAATTCTAGCATCTCTGACTTCTATAACAACATCTACAAGATTAAGTTTTTCTTTTAACTGTTTTTCTGCTTTAGCTATATGCCCGGGATACCAATGCAAATTCCCCATTAGCTTTTATTCCTTTTTATCTTTTTTCTATCTTTTCTTTTATACGAGTAGCTTTACCGATTCTATCTCTTAAGTAGTATAACTTAGATCGTCTTACATGGCCTCGACGTATTATATTAATCTTTTCTATACGTGGTGAATAGATAGGAAATACTCTTTCTACTCCAACACCTTGGAATATTTTTCTAACTGTTATTGTTGCACCTACTCCACTTCCACGTTTTTTTATAATAATACCTTCAAAGGCTTGAGTTCTTTCTTTTCCACCTTCTATGATTCTTACAAATACTTTTACTGTATCTCCTGGATTTAATTTTGGTAACTCTTTATTTGTATACTTGTCACCAATCTCTTTTACTATTGGGTTCATAATTCTATATTCCTTTTTTATTCTAAATTCATTACGTTCCTAAATCATATTCAAAACAAAATAAGATATCAAGTAGTTTCATTATAATGTTCATATTTTGCAGTTACATTTTTTAATATTTTATCTGTTTTGTATTAATTAAATTCTTTTTATTCTTATTTAAACACATTTTGCATATAGGCTCCATATGTATAATTACTTCTGAGTTGCCTATTGCTGATTTTATATCAGATTCTATTTTATCGCATATTATATGACCTTGTTTTATTGTAAGATTTTCATTCATACATATAATAATTTCTATTTCTTTTTTACCTCCGGCCTCTCTTGTCCTTAATTTGCATATATGATTTACTACATCTTTTGAGATATATTTCTCTACGATTTTTATTATTTTTTCTTTTTCTTCTATGGGTAAACTTTCATCAAGTAAATTTTTTATTGTTTTTTGGCATATTTTATATCCCGCTTTAAATATTAATAAGGACACTATAATTGCAATTATAGGATCTATAATATATATATTTGTAAATTTTATTGCAACTAATGCTAACATTACAGAAACAGATGTGTATATATCTGTTCGTAAATGTTCAGCATCAGCAAATAAAGCTATTGAATTATTTCTTTTTGCTACTATGAATAAATATTTACTTACTAATATATTTACAATTATTGCTATTAGCATAACTATAATTCCATAACTTGAATTAAAGCTATTATTCTGCGTGAAAAATATTTTATTAACTGACTCGTATACTATATAAATAGAAGCTAAAATAATTAATAACCCTTCTATTAATCCTGATAAATCTTCATATTTGTTATATCCAAATTCATATCTGGAATCAGGAGGTCTGGAGGATTTGTTTATTGCAAAAAATGCAATCAAAGATGCCAATAAATCACTTAAGGAGTGTAAAACTTCTGATATTATACTTATTGATCCACTTACATATCCTACAATAAATTTTAATAATGTTAACGTAACATTTGATATTATTGAAATAAATGCAGCGATCTTTTTTTCATTGATATTTTTTATCACGCTTTTTATTTCTACTTTCTAAAATCTAATATATTCCCTTTATTCTCTTTATATGTCATATATGCTGATAATAATTTATTACCTTCTGAAGCTTTATTTATTAACTTTTCAGTCTCTTTTTTTCTCTTTTCTAATATCTCTATATTTTTTTTTTCATTTTCATTGATTTTTTTTATTATATCTGCAAATTCAATTCTATATGTTTTATCTATATCTTCTTTATATTTATTTAATTCTGAAATTACCTTATCTTTTAATTCCATTAATACAAAAATCTCACTATAATTGTCGGCTTCTATCATTTCTGAAATCTGTATAGAAAGATTATAAAGCTTTTTATAGCCCATTTGTATATTCTCATATTTTCCCAATTTTTCTTCCTTTTTTCTTTTCTTCTTTTATAACTAGCTATTATAATAACTATCCTCATTGTCATCATTATAATTATATGTTTCGGCTTTGACTTTATTATTTTCTAAAATTGCTTTTTTCCAAGTATCTCTTAATCCTTTTAAATGTTCAATAACTTCATCTATTGGATTGATATCTTTTTTTATATTTGCTTCTATAAGCCTTTTTATATAATAGCTGTAAAGACCGGATAAGTTTTCATAAAGTTCTGTATTAATATCTTTATTTAGACTGTTTTGTAATTCTTGTATAATCTTTTGTGCCTTTATAAGACAATTATGCGAATTTTCAATCTCTTTTTTTTCTATGAATATTTTAGATTGCATTAAGTTTTTTATAGCTCCATCATATAGCAAGATTAATATCTGCTCAGGTGTTGATGTTTCTATTTGATTTTTTAAATAAGGGTTCATATATTTTTATCTCCTTAATTAAATTATATTACTATATTTTAGTATTAATAAAAAGCCCCTTTGAAAATTGTAATTTTTTTATAATCATAGATAAATCTTCGATGTCTATACTTTCTATTACATTTTTACTTTGTGGATCAATTATCTCTATTGAATTTGTATCTTGATTAAAATAAATTTTATATTTTATATTGTTTATTAATTTTACTTTTTCTTTCTGCTTATTTCTCTTTGAATAATTATTATCTGATTTTGATAAAATCTCCTTTTGGGTTACATTATTTTTTTCTTGTTTTTGTTCATCATCTTTTTTTTCTTCTTCTTCGTTAGCTTCTTCATCAGAAACTACAATATATTTATCAGCATAATCTTCTTGTTCTTCTTCATTTTTAGGTACGACTTTTTTTTTCTTTACAGATTCATCTACATCTTTTATCATAAATTGTGAATTCTTTTTTATTGATTCTTTTACATTCTCATTATGAACTAAAGATGTTTTATCCTGTGATAAACCTAGACTTCTTATTGATAAACCATCAAGACCCATATTATTTAATAATCCTTATCTTTTTATTGTATTATAATACTTTTTATAATAAATTTAAATAATCTATTCTAAAAATAATAAAATTGTTATTAGGAAAACCTTTGTTGTTATGAATAATTATAAATATGAAAGCGAATTACTCTTAAAATATATAAGAGATGGATTAATAGAAGAAGAGCATTTTGGTAATGTTGTTTTAGTAAATAAAGAAGAAAAAATATTAGAAATAGGAAAAGAAAATTCCTACCAATTTTTTCAGAGATCTTGTGCCAAACCTTTATTTGCTACTTTGATGATAGATTATGAAACAGATAAATATTATAACTTAGCTTTAGAAGAGATAGCTATATGTGCTTCTTCTCATAGTGGGGATATTTATCATTTAGAAATTTTAAAGAATTTATTATCAAAAATAAAACTCGATGAAAAATATTTAAAATGTTATATACACGATCCAATAAGTATAGAAGAAAAGAAAAGGTTAATAAAAGAAGAAAAATTACCATCAGTTCTTCATAATAATTGTAGCGGTAAACATCTTTTATATCTAGGTATATGTAAGCAAAAAAATTGGGATTTATTAACTTATAATCAAATAAATCATCCGTTACAAATAAGATTAAAAAATAAAATAATAGAGTTATGCAATCTGAAAAAAAAACCTAAAATAACTAAAGATGGTTGTACTGTCCCTATATTTGCGACAACATTATCTCAGTTAGCGCAAGGTTTTTTAAATGTATTTACGGATAGTAAGTATAAAAAAATATTAAATGCGTATAAAAATTATCCAAAATTAATTGGAGGAAATAGTAGACTTGATACTTTAATCATGGAAAATTGTGATAATTTAATAGCAAAAAATGGAGCTTCTGGATTATGCACAATTGCAAATATAAGTAAAGAGCAGTGTCTGGTTATAAAAATGACAACATCTGACCAAAAAGCAAGGGCGATTGTAGCTTTAGAGTTATTATATCAACTAGGTTGGATTAATCTTCAGAAATTTATAGAATTAAAAAAGATATCTATTTTTGATTTTGATATAAAAATACTTAATGGCGAAAAGGTCGGAGAAATAACACCAACCTTTAAGATATAAAATTTGTATTAAAATTTAAATCTACTTTAAAATTTATTGATAAATACTCTCAATAAGATCGTGATGTTTGTTAAAAACTTCATTTTTCTTAATTTTAGCAGTAAAAGTCATCATTCCATTTTCAGGAGTAAATGGTTCATCAACAAATCTAATATCAGAAATACGTTCAAAAGATCTATAATTGGGTCTGTTCTGGATATTTTTCCTTAAACCACTAAGAATATATTGACGCAATTTATGACTATTTTTTGCATCATTTTCTGATAATTTATTTTCTATAGCCCAAGCACGAATCATATCCATATCAGGTACAATAAGTGCCCCTAAAGCTGCTTTATCTTGACCAACTAAAACTATTTGCTTTACAAATTCATTTTTTAAACATTCTTGCTCTAGTGACTCAGGTTCAATATTTTCTCCATTGGATAATACTATTATATCTTTTATCCTGCCGGTTAATACAAGCAGATTGTCATCTGTTAACCAACCTAAATCGCCGGTTATAAAGCTTCCGTCTTTTAGAAATACCTTTTGTGTTTCTTCTGTATTCTTATAGTATCCTCTCATAACTTGAGGTCCTTTGACTAAAACAATCCCCTTTTCTCCTTTATTTAAAGGTCTAAAGGTTTCAGGTTCGGCTATTATAATTTTTGTGTCTTTTAGTGGTGGACCTGCTGTATAGGGTTTATTATTTTTATCCGTCCGTACTGTTAATACAGGGGATGTTTCAGTAAGTCCATAACCTACAAGAATATCAATATTTAAAGCTTCATAAAAGTCTTCTATATGACGTGCTAAAGCACCACCACCTGAAACTCCTTTTATAAAGTTATTTCCTAATGATTTTTTTATTTTTCTAAATATCAGACATTGTGATATGTAATTAATAGGCATAATCGGTAATATTTTAGCAAGTGCTATTGTCTTTTGATAAAAACTAGGATGTTGGTTTTCTATACTTAAATTATTTAATATTCTACTTTGTTTTTTAAATTTTAATGAGCAATTAAATGAAAATTTGTAAATATTTTGAAAAAGTTTCAATTTTGTTTTCAAAGTAGATTCTATGCCATTATAAATAGATTCCCAGATTCTAGGTACAGAAATCAAATAATGCGGATTGTATTTTATAAAATCTTTTTTAATATTTTTTATGTTTGTATAATATTGCTTACATCCAATACCTAGGATATAATATTCACACATTCTTTCATACATATGCCAAATAGGGAGAATTGATAATACTGTATGTAAAGGTTTTAGATCTAAAGCCGGTTTTATTTGAAAAAATTGAGAAATTAAATTTCCATGAGATAACATTATACCCTTTGGTTTGCCGGTTGTTCCAGAACTATAGACAATAGTCGCTAAATCATATTGATGATTAAATACATCTTTGTATTTTAAAGTTTTACCAATAGAAATAGCTTCTTCAAAAGAAATAACAGGGATATCTGTAAATTTATTATCATATGTAGGCTTAAACTTTTTATTACCTATATAAAGAATAAATCTGCAATTATTTTTTTTAAGAAATGAGGATAAACTATTTATAAGGTCTAAATTATCACAGACTAAAGCAATACTATCAGAGTGAATATAAATATATTCAAGTTCACTTATAGGAGCTTTAGAGCCTCTTACAGCGTTAACTGCGCCAGACTTTAATATACCTTGATCAACGACCATCCATTTCCCACAATTCTCGCTAAATTGTGCTATGTGATTATTCTTCTGTATTCCAAAACTTTGTAAAAAAGCACTTATACTAATAATATCTTCATATAATGATCTAAAGGTCGATTTATAATTATTATAATCATCAATAATTGCAGCATTATCGGGATATTTTTGAGAATTTATTTTAAATAGATCACAAATTGATACGCAGTTTTTTATTTTTTTCATATTACACCTTCGGATAAAGAATTATTATCTTTATATTATATTGTTATTAAAAAATATAACATAGATATATAGATACATAGATTTATATTAAGTTATATAAATTTATATAAACTTATATACTAGCTCCACCTAAGGATAGTTTTTTAAGAGAATTTTTAGCTCCATCAATCTTCTCAGAAGCTTGCATTACAAATTTTATAGCCTCAATATCTTGAAAAATTAAGTCTTTTAATTCTAGTATTTCTTCATAAGAAAGGCTATTAATAGAATTATCATCTAAACTGTTATAAATTTTATTAAAGTTCTTTTTAGACTTATTTGTTACTGTTTTCTTATTAAGGAATGTGTCACTTGAATACCATAGATAAAACTGATGTAAAAAGTCGTAAAAATCGTAATTATTTTTATCAATTATAAACATTTTTTTTGAATTAAATGAAAATTTATAATCTGTAATTAGATTAATAAATAAGCCGTAAAAGCCGGAATTTTCAAGAATAAATCCTTGATCTTCGTTAATTAAATTAAGTACTTTTTCTGCAAATGGAATTTTATATACATTTATATTATGTTTTTTTAGATAATTAACAATATCATCATTAGATTTAAATGATTTTATAATATTATTTAAATTCGAATTGATTTTATTAATTTTTGATTCCTTGTTGGTATTAGAAAAATCATAGGAAATAGATTCAAGAAAAAAGTTATTTGTTTGTTTTGATAAGCTTATTTTTTTGTTATTAAATATTTTTTTTATATAATTTAGTAAATTATTCATACCAAAAAGCTTTCTATCTCAAATGTATAGTAATTATAAAACAAGTTCTTTAAGTAAATTGACAAAATTTTAAAGAAATGTAATAAAAATAAATAGTATTTATTTTATAAAAATTAGATTTAAGTATTTTCGTAATAATTGTTTTGTAATAAAATAAAATTAGTTAAAATAAAATAACCTTATAATATTTTAAAGGAGAATATATTGCAAAAAATAGTTATGAAAGATACGGAAATAAAAAAATATAATTTCCATTTTATAGCAATAGGTGGAATAGGTATGAGCGGTTTAGCAAAATACCTGCTTGAAAACGGATATGAAGTTTCAGGCTCGGATATTAAAGATAGTAAGTATTTAAAACAATTAAAAGATTTGAATGCAAAAATTTTTATAGGTCATAATAAAACTAATTTACCAAAAAATAAAAATACTATTGTAGTTGTTAGTTCTGCTATAAAAGATAATAATCAAGAACTTATTGAAGCTAAAAACTTAGGCTATAAAATTTTTCACAGGTCAGATTTATTAGAGTTTATATCAAGAACTTTTGTGGAATCAAAAGATTCAATATTCATAGGATTTTCAGGAACCCATGGTAAAACTACAACTAGTGGATTATGTTCTTATATACTTGAGAAAGCAAAATTTAATCCGTCTTTTTCTGTGGGTGGAATAATTCCAGAATTAAATGTTAATGCAAAATTTGGCGGAAATAAATTTTTTATTGCTGAATTAGATGAATCTGACGGATCAATAGTTAAATACTCTCCAGATATAAATGTTATAAATAATCTTGAAGCTGATCATCTTGACTTTTATAAAAATGGATTAGATAGTTTACTTCAAACTTTTAGCAGTTATTTAGCTAATCTTAAAGAAAGTTCTAAGGTTATTATAAATAATGATAATATAGGCAATTTAAAGTTAATTGAATTGAATAAAAATAAGATAAAAAATTTTATTACATTTGGTTTAAATAAAGCAGATTATAGAGCAATAAATATTGATTATGAAGGTTTTGGATCATCTTTTGATGTTATAAAAGATGATCAGATACTAGGAAAAATAAAATTATCAATACCTGGGGAACATAATGTCTATAATGCACTTGGTGTTATAGCTGCTTGTATTGAAGCTGGTATTGAGTTTGGTAAAATAGAGCAATATTTTCACTCATTTACAGGTATGGGACGTAGATTTCAACAAACAGCAAGGTTTAATGATATAACTATAATAGATGATTATGCACATCATCCGTCTGAAATTAAAGCTACTTTAAAAAGCATAGAAAAATATAACAAAGGTAGAAAAATTGTTATATTTCAACCTCATAGGTATTCAAGATTAAAATCTCTTTGGAAAGATTTTCAACAATGCTTTATAAACAGTGATATAGATATTTTATTTGTGTTGGATGTATATGCAGCATCTGAAGAACCTATTTTGGGTATTAACTCTAAAGCTTTTCAAGAATCTTTAAAAGAAAATGGAGTCAATGCCATATATGTAAACGGATCTATAGAAGAAAATAGTAAACAGATTTTTAATTATTTAAAGCCAAATGATCTTGTTTTAACCTGTGGTGCTGGTGATATTACTCAACTTGGTGGATATTTACTTTTAGAATTTAAATCAAAAAATGAAGGAGTCAAGGTATAAATTAATATGAATCATCTATTATTAAAAGAAAATTATGACCTAAAAAATCATACAACATTTAAAATCGGTGGAGAAGCACAAAAGGTTTATTTTCCTGATACACAAGAAACCTTAATAGATTTATTAAACAGTAATGAAAATGCTATAGTGCTTGGTAATGCCTCAAATGTGTTAATCTCTTCATATGGAATAGATAATTCTATAATTTTTACATCTAATTTAAAAAAAGTAAATATAGATAATACCGAAATGCAAGCAGAATGTGGAGTCTTAGGAATTAGTTTAGCCAAAATGGCACTTAAAAACAGTTTAAGCGGTTTTGAATTTTTGATAGGATTTCCATCAACTGTTGGTGGAGCGGTATTTATGAATGCTTCTTGTCATAATCAGTTTATTAGTGATACTTTTATTGAGGGAAAGTTTTTTAAAAAAGATTCTAAGGAAATAATCAACCTAAAGAAAGATCAAATGAAATTTGCTTATAGAACATCATTGCTTATGGATAAAGAAGACTTGATATGTTTAGAAGCAAAATTTAGACTTCAAAAAGGTAATAAAATTGATATAGAAAATTTAATGAATAGAAATTTAGATTTTAGAAAACAATATCAACCGTCATTAAAGACTCCAAATATTGGAAGTATCTTTAAAAATCCAGAAAATGATTCAGCAGGTAGATTACTTGATATAGCAGGATGTAAAAAATTTGTAGAAAATGATGCAAAAGTTTGGGAGAAACATGCTAATTTTATTGTAAATAACGGTAATTCAGATTCTTTAGATGTATTAAAATTAATGAAAAGAATGAAAGATGAAGTATACAATAGATATGCAATAAATCTTATTCCGGAAATAAGATTTATTGGAGGGAAGAATAAGGAAGAAAATGAAATATGGAAAAATTTGATAGAAATAATGTAATTGGTGTACTATATGGTGGTATGTCAAATGAAAGAGAAGTATCATTAAGATCAGGAAAAAACGTATACGAGTCATTAAAACGGATAGGTTACAAAAATACTATTTTGATAGATGTTGATGAAAATATAGCAAAAAATTTGGTAGAAAATAATGTTCAGGTAGCCTATAATGCTTTACATGGAAAATATGGTGAAGATGGTTGTATCCAAGGTCTATTAGAAGTTTTAAAAATACCATATACAGGTTGTGGAGTATTTTCAAGTGCATTATGTATGAATAAAGATGATACAAAGAAAATATTAGGTTCAAATGGAATAGAACTTATAAAGTCTGTATTGATAAAAAAAGAAGAAAAAAATATAAAAGAAAAAATAAAAGATTTAAAATATCCGTTGATGCTAAAGCCTGTAACAGAAGGATCCAGTATAGGGATGGTAAAGGTTGAGAAAGAAGAAGATTTTGATAAATCATTTGAAGAATCTTTAAAATGTAATCAAGATATAATGGTTGAAGAATTTATAGAAGGAATTTCTGCAACAGTAGGTGTATTGGATATAGAAGATAAAACTATTGCTACTGAAATTTTAGAATTTAGAACAAAAAAAGAATGGTATGATTATGAATGTAAATATACGGAAGGTATGACAGAGTTTATATTACCGGCTCAATTTACAGAAGAATTAACAAATAGAATAAAAGAAATAGCTATAAATTCACATAAATATTGTAAATGTAAAAACGTAAGTCGAGTAGATTTTTTAGTGGATAAAAATAACACACCATATGTTTTAGAAATCAATACAAGTCCTGGTATGACTGATTTAAGTGATTTGCCGGCTCAAGCTAAAGCTATTGGTTTAAGTTATGACGATTTAGTTTTAACTATATTAAATGGAGCAAGTTTAAATAAGTAAATAAAAATATTTAACGAAAGAAAAATGTCGGAAAATAAAGATCAAAAAAAAATAATACCAAAGCGTATAATAGCAAATAGAATAAAAAGAAAGGTAAGACGTCAACAATTATTATTACGTCGATTAAGAGTAATTATTCGAATTTTGTTAATCTTTTTTTTAATTTATTTTTCATATAGATTAGTTAATTTACATTATTGGTACTTTTCTTCGGATATATTGAATAGCAAACCATTAACTAAACATGTAAAAATTTACGGAAATAATATTACACCTAACTACCAAATAATTTCCGCATTAAGACAAGTAGAAATACCAAATAAGCCAATATATTTACTTGATACTAAACCTTTTGTAAATGAAATTTTGAAATTAGCACCTATAAAAAAAGTTTATATTACAAGGTTTTGGCTACCAACAAGGTTAGAAGTTATAATAGAGGAGCGTGAACCATTGATTCTTATAGCGCCAGGTGAAAATTCTCAACCGGTAGCTTTTTTTACTAAAGATGGAGTGCTTATTGGTCGGAATTATCTTAATTCTGTTCATAATTTTGATACTATAAAAGTCTTAAGTTACGGTATACACGGTGATGATTATAGAAAATGGGATATTAATAAAATTAAAAATATAGAAATTTTAGCTCAAGCTATTGAAACATATTCCGGTGAAAAGCTTGTTTATTTAGATTTACGCAATCCTAAAGATATATATGCAAAGATAGAAAGTAATCTACTTAGAATTGGAGAATTTAATAATACATTATTTAAAAGAATAAAGTCAATAAAGGTTATTTTACCTGAAGCTAAAACTTTAGATAAAAAAATTAAATATATAGATTTACGCTGGGATGAAGCTAGGTATATAAAATTAGAAGAAGAATAGGAAGTGTATTATGAAAATACAAGTGGCTCAATTAAATTTTGAAGTTGGAAACTTTGAACTAAATAAAAAAAAGATTATAAATTGTATTAACGAAGCAAAAAATAATAAGATTAATCTTATTATTTTTCCAAACTTGTCAATTTCCGGATTAAGACCGAGAGATTTATTATTAAACAGATCTTTTAGAAAAACTAATAAGTTAATGCTAGAAGAGATATCAAAAGAGATTAATTCTAATGATATTAGCTTACTTATAGGATCGATAGAAGAAGATAACGGTAAGATATTTAATTCTATTTATTTCTTAAACAACGGATCTATAGAATTAGTAAATAGAAAAAATAATTTAACAACAGAGGAAAAATTATATTTTGAATCAGATAATTATGCAAAAATAATAAATTATAAAGATATAACTCTTAATGCTTTTTTTGAATCAGATATAAATAGTATTAGTAACACAGCAGACTTAAATATTGTATTTGAAGAAAAGACATTTAATAAAAATAATTTAGATATTTATTCTAAAGAAAAATATGATAATTTTGCAAATATTGTAATAATAAATCCTATAGGTATTAGCGATAATTTAATTTATACAGGTGGTAGTCTTATAATAAAAGATAGAATGATAATAAAAGAGGCAAAAAGATATGAAGAAGATACTACTTTATATATAGAATTTAATGATCCATCTTATAAAAAAATAGAGCGAAATAAGTTAGTAAAAGAAGAGGAAATATATAAAGTACTAACATTTGCGTTAAAGGATTATTGCAATAAAGTAGGTTTTAAAAAAGTAGTATTAGGCTTATCCGGAGGAATAGATTCTGCTTTAACAGCAGTAATAGCAACAAAAGCTTTAGGTAAAGAAAATGTACTTGGAATTACAATGCCAAGTCGGTATTCTTCAGAAGGTAGCTATGAGGATTCATTTAAACTTGCAAAAAATTTAGGCATTGAGTGTAAAAAAGAACCAATAGAACCATTATTTAATTGCTTTATAGAAAATATGCAGGAAAAAATATATAAAGATCTTGCCGAAGAAAATTTACAAGCAAGATTAAGAGCTGTTATTTTAATGACATATTCAAATAGAGAAAATAGATTATTATTATCAACAGGCAATAAGTCGGAAACAGCTATGGGATATTGTACTTTATATGGTGATACTTGTGGTGGTTTAAATTTAATAGCTGACTTATATAAAACAGAAGTTTATGAGCTTTCAAAATGGATAAATAGAGATCAGGAATTAATTCCAAATGAGATAATAGAAAAAGCACCTTCTGCTGAGTTAAGACCAGGTCAAAAAGATCAAGATAAATTACCTGAATATGAAGTATTGGATGATATTATCATAGATTATTTAGAAAAAAATCATACTCTTGAAGAAATATCTAAAAAATATGATAAAAATCTTGTAAAAAATACCATACGTTCAATTGATAGTATGGAATATAAAAGGAACCAATCTACATTGTTTTTTAGCTTATCAGATAAAACATTTGGATTTAATCGTAATTTCCCAATAATTCAATCTTATAAACATTAGCATTAAATATTTATTATGATATTTATAGTTAAATAAAAAGGATTTATAAATTTATAAATCCTTTTTTATATTAAAAAATATAAAACATTATCTTGTATAAACTCTAGATAATCTAACTTTTAATCTGCATATTAATTCATAATGTATAGTATTTAATATTTTAGCCCAAGAATCAATATAAATTTTATGATTTCCATCGTCGCCAAGAAGAGTGATAATATCACCTTCCTTAGCATCAGCAACATTAGAAATATCAAACATCATCTGATCCATAGTAATATTACCAACTTGTTTAACAATTTTACCATTAAGTAGTCCTGAAATTTTATTAGATAAACCTCTAGAAACTCCATCAGCGTATCCTATAGGAATTGTAGCTATTAAAGAATTATCTTTTTTCTCTATATAAGTATGTGAATAACTAATACCTTCACCTTTATGAACATTATGAATATTAACAATTCTTGCTTTTAAAGAAATTACATTTTTAATATCAATATCAACTTGTCTATTTAAAGGTAAATCAGGTAAAAAACCATAAGTTTCGATACCTAAGCGTACCATATTATATTTCTGTACGTCTTGTTGAAAACTTAAAATTCCGGCAGTATTTAGAATATGCAATGAAAGATTATCAGAATTAATACTATTAATAACATTATTCCATTTATTTAATTGTTTTAAAGTTTCATATTCATTTTCGCTTATAGCTAAATGAGAAAATATACCTTTTAAATCAATAAAATCACAAGATTGAACCTTTTTAATAAAATCAACAGCATTAAGATAATTGACACCAATTCTATTCATACCTGTATCAATTTTGATATGTACTTTAGGTTTAATACCTGTTTTTTCAAAAGCAATTTTACAAGCTTGTATATGTTGATCTGAGAAAATAGATAACATAATATCATGTAAAGCAGCATAATCAAAAGACCATATAGGAGCAGCACCTAAAATTAAAATAGGCGTATCAAATTTGGCTTGTCTTAACTGCATACCTTCATCAATAGAGGCAACACCAAAAATATCTACACCTGAAGCTAATAAAGTAGGAGCTATTTCAATAGATCCACATCCATAAGCATCAGCTTTAATAACAGATAATAATTTAGTTTTAGCCGGTAATATTTTTTTTATTTCAAGTACATTATGCTCAATAGAATCAAGGTTAATTTCTACCCAAGCATCACGTTTCATATTTTTATAATTTATTAATCGATTATTTCTCATATTTTAATTATAATACAAATAGAAAAAATGCACTTTTATATAAAAATGGAAAATAAAAAATGGAAAATAAAAAGAATATAGAATTAATAAAAGAATTGCAAAAAGTTACAAAGCAAATGGTAGCGGATGATATAGAAGAAAATCCTGAAGCTGAGTATGAATATTTTGATTGTGATTGCTGTGGTAAATCACAGATTTTAGCCGGTTCAATACAATATGGTCAATATAGATTATGTAATGATTGTGTATTATTAGCTGAATATGGATTTGAAACTAAATCAATAAAAAATATTGATGATTTAATAAAAGCAATGGAAGAAAAAAGACTTGCCGAATTATGTGAGTTTATAAAAGAAGAAGAAAAGCGTATGGAAAATTAATATTTATTTTGCAATTTATATAAATGTAAAGTATTCTTCATTAACATAGCAATAGTCATAGGTCCGACACCACCTGGAACAGGAGTAATAAATTTACATTTTTCCTTTACATTCTCAAAGTCTATATCTCCTGATATTTTTCCATTATCAAGTCTTGATATACCTACATCAATTATAATAGATCCTTGTTTGATCATATCTGTTGTTATAAATTTAGGTTTCCCTATAGCACTTATAATAATATCAGAATCTAAAGTTAGACTTTTTAAATTTACAGTTTTACTATGAGCTATAGTTACAGTAGCATTTTTATTAAGTAAAAGATAAAATAAAGGTTTCCCAACAATATTAGAACGACCGATAATAAGAACTTTTTTTGACTCTAAATCAATATTATATTCTTGAAGTATATTAATAATTCCTAAAGGAGTACAAGGAATACTATAAGATACAAGCCCCATAGATAATTTGCCTATATTATAAGGATGAAAACCATCTACATCTTTGATCGGTTTTATTGATTCTATAATATTATTACTATTAATATGTTTGGGTAATGGTAATTGTACTAAAATTGCATTTATACTTTCATCATTATTTAATTTATCAATAATTTTTAAAAGCTCTGATTCGTCGATATCTTTAGGGAGTCTAATTACATTAGAATTAATTCCTATTTTTTTAGAAACCTTCTCTTTATTTTTTACATAAATTTCGCTAGCTTTATCATCGCCTACTAAAATTACAGTTAGACTGGGTTTTATTTTAAGATCTGCAATATCATCTTTTAATGATGTTATAATTTTTTCTGATAATGATTTTCCATCTAATAAAATAGTCAATTGTAAGGCTCCTTTATAATACTAAAATATAAAATTAAGTTTGAATTTGAGGGAAGTTAAATCTGCTAAACATTTGTCTTAAAGCGGAAGTAACAACTTTAGAATTTTTAGAAATATTTCCTCCATTTAAATTTTCATCAAATGGAATAATTCCTAAAGTTTCAAGTTCATATTTATTAAGAAGTTCATATATTTTGGATTGTTGAGTATTTTTAATACAATTAAGGATCACTCCAAGTTGACCTCCGACAGCATATTTAGCTGAAAATTGTTCAATTCTGGAGGCTAATGATACAGCTTCTTCATTACAATCTGCTAAAATTAGGGTTACATCTATATTTACATCTACAAGTTGATTAAGATATTTTAAATCAAATTCACAATCAAAAATAACAAAATCATATCTATTAATTAATTTCTGTAAGGCATCATTAATCTGTTTTGTTATAGGACATCGGCAATCTTTTGAGGCGATTAACCAAGATACAATAATATCTGTATTATCATCAACTTTTACTAAAATATCTTCTATAGCCCATTCTATATATTCTTGTTTTGTCATTTTAGACGGTATTCCGGTTTTATACTCGTGTTTACCGCTTCTTATACCATATATTGTATTTCTAATATCAAAACCAAAAGTATGACCTAATTCACAAGATAAATCATTATCAAAAAGTAGAATAGATTTTTCAGGGTAAAATTCTTTAAATAAGTTTAAAAAACCTCTAACTACAGTTGTTTTACCACTTCCACTTTTGCCAGTTACAGCTATAGATATAGTCATTTTATAAAACCTCTTTTATATATAAAGTTTTCAAACTATCAGATAAATTAGATGTAAGATCAATAGCTTTAATTGCAAGATTCAAATCTAACCCGCCACAACCACAAGAAGGTGTAATTAAACTTTGCTTTAGCAGTAACGATTTATCTATATCTTTTTCTTGAAATAATTGAATAATATCTTTAAATTTAGTTTCTAATTGGTTTAAATCTATACTAACTAATGCTTCCTTATCCAAAGTAGGTATAAGTCCCCAAGCAATAGCTCCACCCCTTTTTAGGAATTCTTTTAACTTATCAGAGCATAAAAGTAAAGTTTTTGAATATAAAAAAGCATCTAAACTAATAATATCAATATCTGATTTTAAAACCATTTCCCAATTAGCTTTACCACAGCAATGAACAGCACTTAAGGCATTAAATTTTTTTATATTTTCAGATATTTCTTTTATCGCATCAATTATTTGATTTTCTTCAACTGTTAAAAAAGCAGAAGTTCCACAATGACTAATTGTAGGTTCATCCATAAAAATAATAGGTATAGTGTTAGGTGAAGCTTTTTTAATTTCAACTATTTGAGAAATAGCTTTAAGACTTAAAAATTTTATAATAATATCTCTATATGTTTCATTATAGAAAAGACTAATATTATTTTCATCAGAAAGACTTACAGCAAGGCTAAAAGGACCGATAATCTGTCCTTTTGCAAATTTAGGTTTTACTTTAGAAATTTTATTAAGAAATGGAACAAATGTAGAAGAATAAGGTACTTCAAAAGAGTAATCTTTAAGTTTTGAAAGATTACCACTCATTATTTCTTCATAATCATTATAGAATTCCTCTAGTTCTATATAAAAATTCTCATCTTGTGAATCTAGAAAATATTTCTCATTAAATTTTATCCCAGGAAATTTCTTTAGAATTTGAAAAGTCATATCTTCCATTTTATTTACTTTTGATAATTGTGGCCAAAATGGAATATCTTTAAATCTTGAAAATATAAAATCTAAAGCTTTATCGGGTGACTCATAGGGTAAACTACCTATAGCTGTGCATTCTAAATTAAATTCTACCAAAACTTTTTCCTTTTCATTCTTACGTTTATCTATTCTTAGTTTAGCAGAAAAATTTTTATTCGTATAATACAAAAAATTAATATCGAAATATCAAATATTTTTTCGTTTTTTTCAGAGTTTACCAAGTTCTATTAATACTTTATTAAGTTGTTATTTTATTTAGTTACACTATTGTAATCCTTTACATTTTGTTCTATTTTTATACTTTGAAATTTGTTATTAAAATAATATTGAACGTTATAGTTTTTAATAAGTTTTTTATTTGCAACATAAGAAAAAGGTTTTTATTTGTAATTTTTATTTATCTTTTTCAAATTCTATTGATTGCTTTTCAAGTTTTGTTGATAGTTCCTGCAGATCGTTAATGTATTTAGTCTTTGCATTTTCTTCTTTTCTTAGATGCTTTAGAAGTAACTATTTTTTTTGAAATAATTTTTGATAAATATCTTTCGCGTCTTGGTTTGGCCCATTTCCAGTATAAAAAGGATTAAAGTCTAGATTTATTACAGTTTCATCATTGTCTTGATCTCTAACCATAGTTCTATCATTTATACAAGTAATTAGACTCCATTGAATAGTTTCATCTTTAAGCTGATTTGGTTTAAGCCCTATTTCTATATTATCTGGTGTTACTACATTTATGGTGCTATGTCTTGTATCTATGAAAATTTTAAAACCATTTGGTATTTCTGGATTATCAGCTAATGCATTGAAATAGTCTCTTAATTTTTCTGAAGTTTTAGTTAGTCCTTCTTGAAGTATGACGGTAGATCGATGAGTTGTTAACTCGGAGCTCAAATTATTTTTATAAGAATGCCCATCAGGTAATATAGTATCTAGTTCTTTTAATACTGGAGTGCCCACTTCGTATTCCCAAACACTACTTAAAGAAGTATTGTTTTTTGTTACTATATAGTTGCAATTTTTTATAAAATACTTCTTCTTTGTCTCTAAACTTTCCTTTTCTTCTTCATTGTTATAAGCTTCTAGATCGTTTGTATAGTTTAATAGTAGATTGGTATAGTAGGCTATATCTGCATTATGTTGAGCTATTTTTCCCAGAGAAATGCTTATATCATTAGTTTTCTTATCCTTCCTCTCATTATTCTTTTGCTTTACTTTCGCAATTAAACTGCTTATCTCTATAGATAAAGTTTTTATCTCATCACTTAATTTTATTGTTTCCTCTTTCTGAGTAGTCTGTTTTAGCAGATCCTTTAATTGCTCCCTTTTACTTTTTTTCTCTTTTATAGAATTCTCTGTATCTTGTTGGGTTAGTTCAGCCAGTTTTTTTTCTTCAGTTGTTTTTAGAGATTTTAAGTTTTCTATTATCTCATTTAAATCCTGTATTCCTTTTTGAAAGTTGGCTTCAACATCGTAATTTGCAATAGAAGGATCTTCTGCAAGATTCTCCTTTAGAAAACGTAAATTTTGTTGTAAAACAAATTCTCTACCGATATATTGTCCTATGCAATGTTTTCCGTTTCCATTTTCAGTTGCTTTATTAGAGCAGATAATATGTGCACTATTGTCTTCTACAATACGTAGTGCTCTTTCTTGATCAGCTTTAGATAGAGTATATTCATTATGTATCATATTATTATTTTCAATCTTATTATAGGCTTGAAATCTATGAGGTCTTACATCTAATTTTGGTGTTGAAGAAGTGCGTTGTTGGTTCATATTTATTTGTTTTACTCTTTTTTGAGATTCATATTCCTTATTATAATCTTCAACTGGATTTTGAGTTGACGAAGAATTAGATGTCTCAAAAATAATCTCAGTTAATGCAACAAGAGCAACTTCATATTCCTCATTATAATCTTCAACTGGAGTTTGAGTTAACGAAGAATTAGATGTTTGAGGTCTTGAATTAGCACTGCATTTTCTAATTAATGTTTTGCCATAGGTGTTATCTGGTGACATATCTAAGTTTATTGTGGGCTTTGAAGAGTTATTTGTGGGTTAGGTGTTGCTGGTGTTAGGGTACTAGTAGTGTTATTACTTTTCTTAGATTGTGTATTATTATATGGCATTTCTGTGTGTTTAATAGTGATCCTTGTAGGCGTTGTTTCCATTTTAATCTCCTCTGATTTTAATATATTTTATATATATAAAGTATATCCAAGGTCGTAAATTGCTTCAATAATATAAAAACTTGTAGTAATGTTAAGATTGTAATAATATTTTTGTGTATGATTATAATACTATAAGATTATTTTCTATTTTTGCGTTTGTTTCTTGCCATATGTTAAGATTTAACTTAGATTTAAGCTACTTTAAAATAATAGTTTATTTATAATTTAAATGTAAATTATTGTAAATATTTATATATGAAGAGCTTAAAAAACTTAAAGTTTTTATAAAATAATCCGATAAATAAAATATAAATAAAGAATCAATAGAAAGTGGAGATCGTATCATGGGCTTGGCAGCAAATCAAGCAAGATTATTATCATTAACATCAAGAAGAAGCGATGTCGAATTTGAAATGCAACAAATATCAAATGCAAAGATGTCATTGATGCCAAAACTTAATAGAATTAATCAAGAATATCAAGATGCTATTTCTAATACAAAATTATTCTTGAACACTCCTACTGGAAATGCAGTTGTATTAACTGCGGCTGCTTTAGCTGCTCAAGGTCTATATATTCAAGATCGTACAGGTAAAATTGTTATACCTAATGCTTCAGATGAAGAACAATTAGCTAGTATTCCATCTAATTCTGAGGCTATAAAAGTTAATCCTGAACCTACTTTTGAAACTTTTAAGACTTTTGATACACAAAAAATTAATAAATTAATAAATGTTCCAAAATATGAAGAAAAGATTACAATCGAAGAAGTGCAAAAATACCCTACAAGAGTTGGCACTGATAAAGAAGAAACTGAAATAAACGGATTTTCTTCATTAAAAAAAGTTTTATCTGATAATGCTGTTAATGCAAAAAATTATAAAGAAGCGCTTTTTGAAAACATAAATAATGGAAAAATAGTTGCAAATATTAGTAATACTAAAGGGGATAATGTATTAAAAACAACCGCTTTAAATAAAGGTAGCTTAGATATGCCTCAAGATTTACAGAATTATTTTAATGAAAATATTGCAACAGTAAATAATCGTAATTTTAGACATGAAGTTGAATCTTTAGATGCTCTTAAAGCTAATGGTAAGATAAATAAAGACAATGTTCAGTATGTATATAATGCTCAACAATTTTTGGAAGCTTTGGCAAATAATACAAAAGATGATACTTGTAATGCAAATATTGTTCTTATGAACGATATAGATATGAGTGAGATTGATTTAAATGAAAATAATGGCAAACAAATTTATGGAGAAGATACTTGGAATAAAATTTCATCACTTTATGACTTTTCTGAAGTAAAAACTAATAATGATATAAATGGTGATGGTAAAGTTGATTCTGAGGATAAGTTTAAAACAAATTTTTTAAAAATTAATAACTTTAACGGATCTATCTATGGGCAAGGTTTTGCAATTAAAAATTTAAATATTGCAAGCAATACTCAAGATAACTATGCAGCAATGTTTGATAATATATCTAAAGATTCTGTTATACAAGATGTTGTTGTTGATAATGCAATTGTATTAAATGCCGGTAAAGAAGGTGATGATAATCAACACGCAAGCATATTATGTAAGGAAAATAATGGGAAATTAAAAAACATTTTAGCTAACGGATCACAATTAAGTTTAAAAAATTCTACTTCATTAAAAGATAGTAAATATGGGGCAAATTTTAAAGATAATACAACTACATCAGAAAATTTAGCTGAGATGTTATCTGATTTAAGTATATTACAAAATAGATCATACACAGATCAAAAAGGTAAGATTAAAAAGGCATCTGGTAATTCTTTAGAAAAGTTAGCAGATAAATATAATTCAGGTTGGGGTATTGTTCAGACCGAAAAGCGTAATTATAATGATATAAAATCTCAAAATCAATCTTACGGATACAATGGTAATTTTACTAATGATTACCATACCGGATGGGATTTTATAGCTAAATCTAATACTTATAATTATAAATCTGGTTTTGGTGAAAAATCAGAAGATAACGGTCTAACCAATGCAACACAAAGTGGTTTTGATGAAAAAGGTGGTGATAATTTTAGAAATGTTTATTTAAATGGTAAAAAAAATACTCGTTATAAGAATACATCAAAGAAGATTATTTATGATGGTCTTAATAGAATAAGCCATAATGATACTGATAACGAGTCAAAAACTTTTAAATACAAACCAAATGTAGATAGTGAATATTTTGCTAAGAATTTTTTGTTTTCAAAAAATAGCCCTATATCTTATAGTGTATACGAAGATAAAACAGGTCAAACAGTAATAGATAAAACAAAAGCAAATGAAAATTATTTATTAGATGGTTTTAAAGAAGTAGAGAATAGCTTAGATCCTAAAACAGGAGTAGTAAAATTAGAGAAAAGAGAGCTTGTAGAAACAGAAGAGTATAAAAAAGCAAAAGAAGAAGTAGAGTTATATGGTCAAACAGGAGCAACAATAAAAGATTCTTCTATAGGATCTGATTCTAATAAAAATAAAAATGATAAATTTACTGTTGTTGTAACTGGTAATGGTGTAAGTAATGAATATTTAGATGAATTAAAGAAATATCAATCAGATAAAGAGAATTATAAGATAACAGAAAAAGAAGGGAAAGTTTTAGTAGAAAAGCGACAAGCTACAAAATCAATAGATAAAACAAAAGTAACGATAGTAAAAGATATTGATTCTCAATTAGAAAATAATATAAAAAAGGGGATCTGGGTAATAGTTGGCAATAAACAAGATGATTCTTCAAAGCTTGAAATAAAAAACAATAAGGATATAGGCTTAAAAGAAGCTTTATATAAAGACGATGATAAAATAGCAGAAGCAAAATATCAATCAGAGAGAGATAAGATTAATAAAATTGAACAGAAGTATGATATGAGGATGAGCAATTTAGAAACTGAACTTAAGTCTATGGAATCAATGATTGAAAGTACTGAAAGAATGATAAAAAATAATATGGACGGATATAAATCATTTTCTCACTAATAAATAATTGTTAAATATATGTAATAAAACATTTTAATTTATATTGAAATGTTTTATTTTTTTGATAGAATAATCAGGTAAATAAAGGCAAGAAAATCGAAATGTTAATACAATATTTATATTCAAAAATACATAGAGCAACAGTTACAGATGCAAATTTAAATTATGTTGGATCCATTACTATAGATGAAGATCTTATGGATAAAGCTAAATTAGTAGAGGGTCAAAAAGTTGATATTCTTAATGTTACTAATGGGGAGCGTTTTCAGACTTATGTAATAAAAGGTGAACGATATAAAAAAGATATCTGCCTTAATGGTGCAGCTGCTCATAAAGTGAAGATAGGCGATCTTGTTATTATTGTCGCCTATGCTCTTATGACTCCAGAGGAATATTCAGATTTTTCTCCTTCTATTGTCCTTCTTGATAAAAACAATAATGTTATTAGTTAGAGATTAATCTGGTTTAATGTATTAATGTGTTTTTAGCTGCTTATTTTTTTCCTTGAGATCTTTTAATAGATTGTTTACAATTTCTAAATTTTCTTGATCTTGCTCTGTTATATTCTTACTTTCGATAGATAGTTTTGTTAGTATCTTAGCAAGTCTTGCTAGATATGAAGTTTCTTGACCATATTTTTCTAAGCGATTTATTATATGCCAACATTTTTGCAACTTGTTTTTTATCTTAGAGGCATCATTGTTTATATTTTGATTTAGACCATTAAATTTATTTTTATAATTAAACATATATTTATTTATATCATCTAAAACAGTTTTTTGATTTTGTCGAATAAAATTTTCACATTGTTCTTTTGATAAGTAACAATATATAGTGCAATCTTTTTCTTTTTGTACTAATTTATTGCGCAACTCTACTAATTGATCAGTACTCATATTATTTAACAAGTTAGTTTTACTTTTTAGAGTGTCTTCTAATATTTCGTCAGGCGTAGTGAATACTAAAAAAGCTGATTCTATTGATATTGAATTTTTATCTCCTGAATAAAATGGATTATTTTTAAGTTGAGTTATATTGTTTTCTTTTGCATTATTTAATTCATCTTGTATATTAATATCATTTATATAAGTAGTCATTTGCCAAGTTATTTTGCCATTTTCGTCAATACTTTGGGGTTTAATTCCTATTTTTTCATTTTGTGGAGTTAATATGCAATACCCATTGTGTGATTCATCGTATAAGATCTTATAACCTTCTATTGTATTATTTCCTAAATTATCAAAATGTTTTTGAATATGGTTAGCAGTGTTGGTTAGTCCATCTTTTATAACTGTATTCTTTCTATGAGAACTTAATAGGCTCTTCAATGAATCTATATTTATATCTATATTCTTCTCTGCTTTAATAGTGTTTATCAGAGCTTTTAATGCTGGTTTTGGATCAGGCTCTTGTTCCCAAATACTTTTTAAAGAAGATTTTGCATCTTTAATTGCTTGTTTAAGCTTATCTACTTCTATGGAATATTCTTGTCCAAGTTTGTTTAAAAAAGATTCATTTTGTTGTAAAGCAAAACTTCTACCAATTAATTGTCCTATACAATGTAATCTGTCACCATTTTCTACAGTTTTTTTAGAACATTTTATATTGGCTTTATTGCTTTCTATAGTCTCCTTTACTTTAGTTTCATCGTCTTCTGATAAAGAATATTCATTATGTATATGATCTTTACTATATGTTGTAGCAGATTTTATCTCCCTACGTTTTGGAATTTGTTTAATTTCAACAGGTTGAGCATGCTCTTGTTTAGAATTATATTGGGTATCAGTTCTGGATTCTGTTTGTTCTGTGGTCTTAATCATGCTTTCAGTTAATACTAGAAATGAATTATCAGGAGTAGGATCAGGAACAGGAGCAGGAGCATTATTATCATTATCCGTAGTAGTCAAATCTGTCTTAACAAACTCATCAAAACCTGTCGTAGGTGTATTATCAGAATTATTAGTAGGAGGCTTATCTACAGAAGAAAAACGTACTTCTTTATGAAATGAGCTTGATCTAGTGATACTTGAAGCTGAAGATACTGAATTAATAGAATTATACATGTTGTTTTCCTTTTTATATTATTATATACTATTTTATATAACAAATTTTATTATATAAAATTGATATACTATAATATATAAAATTAATAAAAATTTATATATTGCTAAATTTAAAAGGAAGGATAGTATTTATAGAAGTTTACAAAATATTACAATTTGTTATACGTATAACAAATTGTAATATTTAAAATGTAACTTTTTTAGTAGTAATAATTAGAATCTACAACATCTTCACTTTTGTTGATTTTTTTAGATTGTTTGTAGGTGCATCTCCAAAGTTGTCATTATAGAACTCTGTAAAAACATTTTGTTTTTCTTCTAAAGTTGATTGGTTTTTGGGCGTGTCAACAATTTTAAATAATTTTTTAATATCATTTAGATTTAAATTTTCTTGTAATTCAGTTAAACAATTTCCTACATGGGTAATGTATGACTCAATCTTACCTTGAGGTTGTTTGAACATAAATTCTTCTCTTAAAGCGTTATATTTTTTACTAAATATTTTATCTATTATCTCTAAAATAAATTTATCATTATCTTTGCCTTGTGTATTAGTTTTTATAATATCTAGCATATAAAATTGTAATAAACTTGGAATTCCTTCACTATAATCTCTTAGAATATTTTTTAACGTTTCTGTATCTGTTTTTTGTAAACTATTTAAAAGATTAGCTACATTTTTTTTATTTTCTAAACATTTTTCTGGAGTAGAAAAGATTTTTTTATTTGGTAATTGCTCCAATGTTTGATTAAATTTGGCATTGGCTGTCTTGTAAATAGTTTCTAATTCTGCTAAATTTTCAGGATTTTTCTTCTTCTTAGTTCGATAATTATCTAATTCTGTTTTTGCCTGCAATAAAGATTCTGCATCAGTATAGATTTGTTCTGGCATTGTAGTGTCGAATGTACGAATATTTGCTAGAATAGAATACACAGATTGATTTTGTCTATATTTAGGAGCAAATGGATTGATATCTATATATTCAATTTGAGTATTATCTAAATTATCATACTCATTCAAAAAAAATGTAGATAATTGCCAAGATTGTTTACCTGACTCATCTAGAGATAATGCTCTTAAACAATACATTTCGTTTGTATCAGTATTGATAATATTTATTCCGGCAGTCTTGAAATTAAAATACATTATACAATTGTTAGGTATAGTATCACTGTTAGCCAACGTATTAAAGAAAGTTTTTAAATTAGTTGCAACTGATCTCAGTCCTTTTTTAATATGATCAGCATTATTTATTTTATCATATATATCGCTTTCTGAAATATTATCTTTATTAGATATATTTCTAATAAAATTTGTAATATGTGTTATTGTAGTAGGTTCATTTTCCCATCTATTAGCAAACTTACTTTTAGCCTCTTGAATGCATTTAATAAAAGCATCTTTATTTATGATCCCATATTCTTTAGATAAAGAGTCAATAATATTATTATTTCGTAGCGCTAGAAATTTTCTAGTTAAGAACTGACTTATAGAGTGTGAAGATTCTCCATCCTGAGTTAGATTTTGGGAAAAGAAAACATTTGCATTGTTTTGTTCAAAAATTTTTCTAATTCTGTTTTCGGAATTTTTATCTATAGAGCCTTCTAGATGAAAAAAACTGTTTTTTTCTGTTGTTGATGTAGCTATAGTATACGTTTTCCACTTACCCTGAGAGTTTGCTCTGATAAGAAGAGCTTGAGCTTGTTGCTGAGCTGGTGCTTGAGCTTGTTGCTGAGCTGGTGCTTGAGCTTGTTGCTGAGCTGGTGCTTGAGCTTGTTGCTGAGCTGGTGCTTGAGCTTGTTGCTGAGCTGGTGCTTGAGCTTGTTGCTGAGCTGGTGCTTGAGCTTGTTGCTGTGCTGGTGCTTGAGCTTGTTGCTGTGCTTCTGCTGAATCTGAGAGTATTTTAATTTGGGTTGGCTTAATTTTAGACTTATTTGCTAATATATCACTAGAATTTTTTTCTATTGCTGCTTGTGCTATTTGTGCAAGTACTTCTTTTGTTGGTACTAGTAATAATTGTGTTAGTGCGCTAGTACTTCTTGATCTCGTGCTTGTAATAATTGTGTTGGTACTGGTACTACTTGAGCTCGTGCTATTTGTGCTAGTACTTCTTTTGTTGGTGCTTGTACTTCTTGTGCAAGTACTTCTTGTGCTGGTGATAGTACTTTTTTTGCTTGTGTTGCTTGAACTTGTGCTGCTGCTTGTGCTGCTTTTGCTGCTTGTGATGCTTGAGCTCGTGCTATTTGTGCTAGTACTTCTTGTGCTGGTGCTTGTACTTGTGCTGGTCTTGCTGCTTCTTGTAAGGCTTCTTGTAATGCTTCTTGTGTTCGTCTTATTGCTGCTTGTGCTCGTATTGCTTCTGCTTTTGTTCGTATTGTTGTTGCTTGTGCTGCTTGAGCTCGTGCTAATTGTGCTCCTCTAATGTTCATTTTAAACTGCATATTCATTAATCCATTCCATATATTACATTAATAGTATAACATAGAATAAATAAATTAGCAAGTGCTTTTATTTTGTTCTTCAGAAAAAATTCCTTTTTGTCTTAAGTAAGTAGTAATTTTTTCACCTATAGGTAAAGCAATAATAGTAGAAGCAAATTTATACATAAAAGAGAATATAAGTAATGATTTTGCGGCATGAACACCAGATAACGCTTCTTCTGATATATTATTTTTATTAATAGATTTTAGGTAATTTTCAAATCTTTTAGAAAGTTTATTAACAGCTTTATCGAGAGTTAAAGCACCTATAGTAGGGATTACAAAAGTAAGTGCATTATTAACACATAAAGCTTCTTTTCTTTCCTTAGGGATATCTTTATTTTTAATAATATTTACAATATAATTTGTTTGTAAAATAGCAGAAAAAGAAATTATTAGAAGTTGAGTAAGTTTTTCAGTATTTTTAGATAATATTTTTTGACCAAATATATTTTTTTTAGAACTTTCTTTAGTAGACCAATCAATAAGGGATCTAAGAGGTTTTAATTCTGCTAATTTAAGAAATAATTTATTGGAAAAATTATCAATATTTTTTTCAACTTTAGAAGTAAATTTATTACCAAACGCTATATCAGAACTAGAAGAACGATTATAAGCTAAGTTATTTTCATTATTACGTTTTTTATCTAAAGGATATCTGGATACTGAGGAATTTTTTATACTGTGTGAAGTATTATTAAATTTTAGCATAAAGATTTTTTATCCTCCATTTCATTATCATTAGCTCTAAAAGTGCGTAACATATTAATTCTTTCGATATCAATATTTTTAATAAAATTATCATTATTAATTTCTTTAGCAAATTTAGAATGATTTTTAATCATTTTAATATTTTGATCAGAATATGATTCAAATAATTTTACAGATTTATCATTTAATTGACGGGACATAGTTTCTAATTGAGTGGATGATAAAAATTGATTTTTGTTGTTTTGTATATTTGTATCATTTGTTTTCTTTTCTGCTACTTTGCTTTTAGAATGATTTGGAAATAATATTTTTAACGTAGGAGGAATTAGAAGTATAGTAACAGCAGCTTTTATAGGTATGGTTAAATATTTTGGTATATAACCAACAACTTTTTGGAAAGAAGCAAATTTTTTCTTATCTTTCAAGTAATCAATTTTATCTTTTATTAATTCAGGATTTTTATTAACAAACTTTTTAAACTTATCTAGTTGCTTAGAAACTGGTTTAATAATAACTGAAGCTATAGCAAAATCTACAACTCCAGCTAAAGCTGCTTTAGTTGCTGAATATTCTTTATCTTCTTGCTTCGCACCTGGCACAGCTAATAGAGCGATTGGTTTTATTGTAACGGCTATAGTTGCTACAATATAATTTTCATATAATCCAATTTTATTCATATTTTCAAGAATATGTTTAAATTTTTCACTCTGAAAGAATTTTTTTACTTTAGGGTTTTTTCCAAGCTTAGAAAATAAATCTTCTTTTGGTAAATTATTATTTGAACCATTAAAAGCTATATTTGATTTTTTCAAATTTTTAGGATTAAAAAATCCGCTTTGTTTTTGCACACAAGCGGATTTACACTTTAATTTATTTTCTTCAGTTTTTTTCTCAGAATTATAGTTCGTCTTATTTTTAGATTCATTTTGTAACTTACTAGGTAATTTACTCGAATCATAATCTTTATATTTATATAAACTGTTTCGATGTCGGAAACTATATATCATAAATTAATATATCCTTTTTTTAAAAATATACATTTAGTATAAAACAAAAAATAAAAAAAACAACACAAATAATAAAATAAAATTTACATTTGTTAAAAAATATTATTCTTTAATAATACTCTGTTTACTATTTTTTGTTTAAATTCTTGAAATTTTCTTAAAATTGGAGTATTATTCATATTAAATAAAGTAAAGGTGAAATATTGGAACTATCTAGTAAAAAAATGCAAAAAAGATGGTATGATCAAGATCCGACCTTGAGTCTTGCTGTAAGCTTATTTAATAACTCAACTGAAGAGGCAAGAGCTTTATGTGCTACTTTTATAATTAACTATGCAAAAGATCGTGGCGTAAAAATACAGAATAATTTTAGAGAAATTGTTCAATATCAATTAAAACGTTGGTATGATAAAGAAAAAGAAGTTTCTGAAGCTATGGAGTATCTTCGTATGTCCGATATGATCTTAAGAAAAGAATTAGCTATGAAAATTATACAATATCTCCAACAGATAGATTGTGAATAACTTTCAAACTATTTTATTATAATGATTATATGTTATTTAATAATTATTATGGGTCTTTTATGAATTTTAATATTAAAAAATTTATTGTTATTTTACATCTAGTTTTACTAAGTAATATATTTGTTCAATTACCAAGTTTAGCTATTAAAATAGGGCTTATTGAAAATTCTAATAATATTTTTGTAGGTTCTTCAAAAAATTCTTATTTGATTAATGGACAAACAGGGGGCAAACTAAAAGTATTAAATGCCATGACTGCTTATAAAATAGGCATATATAGAGATTCTCTTTCTATTGAAATTGATAAGACTAATTATAATACGCATACAAGTTTTCTAATTATAAAGTTAGCTGAACCTGGATTTGTTTGTGCGAAGCGTAAATGGTATCGTGGAGATTTGCTTATTTTAAAGAAAGGAAATTCTATTACTGTAATAAATGATATACCTTTAGAAGATTATTTAAAAGGTGTAGTGCCATCAGAAATGCCTGCAAAATGGAATATTGAGGCTCATAAAGCTCAAGCCATAGCAGCTAGAAGTTATGCTATAGCAAATTTAGGTAAACGCAGTTCTAAAGGATATGACCTAAAGGATACTCCTGAAGATCAAGCTTATGGTGGAGCCTCTTCTGAAACTGTTCAGACCAATGCTGCTGTCAATCAAACATCAGGTATTGTTATTACTTATGATAAACGTGTAATCCCTGCTTATTATTGTGCCAGTGCCGGTGGAAAAACTTTAGGCTCTGGACAAGTTTGGGTTCAAGATTTGCCATATTTAAAATCTGTTCCTTCATTTGACAAGAATGTATCTAAAAATGGTCATGGAGTTGGAATGTCCCAGCATGGTGCTAATAATCTTGCTAATAAAGGATATAATGCTTTTCAAATACTTAATTATTTCTATCAGAATACTAAATTTGGTAAACTTGATTCTAGTTGGCATATTTAATTCTTCACTTTTATTAGACAATTATACGAATTATTAAATAGTATAGTAATCTATATTAAAATTTATACTAAACAGCCTTGAAATTAATTATATTAATTGTTTTACCTTATAATATATTGTGTTCTCTACCAATAGTATCAATATTTTTTTGTTTTGTTCTATGTTATCTCAGATATGTATATAAAAGTTAACAATTTAAAAAATTTAAATAAAAGAAAAAATGTAAGAAAAATTAAATTTCAATATTATATTAATATAATTTAAAAATATGATAATATATAAATATTATGAATAATATTTATGAAATTTTAAATTATTACAAGCAATTTTCACAGGTTCAAGCAATAGCTTTAGCCGGTTCCACTTATGCAAGTACATCGGATAATACTTCTGATATTGATGTTTACGTTTTTCTTACTGATCTTATTCCTCTAGAACAAAGGAATAAATTTATTAAATCAATTTCATCAAACTATGAAGTTGGATGTGAGTATTTTGGATCAGGTGATGAATATTTTGTAGATAGTATTAATCAACAAATAGATTGTGCTTTATGGAATATAAAATGGTTTGAGGATATTATTGATAATGTTTGGAATAAGCATTATCCTTTTAATGGTTATACAACTTCTTTTTTGTATACGCTTGATATTTGTAAAATTGTTTATGATCCAAAAAATTGGTTACAAGGTTTAAAAGATAAAATTAATACAGAGTATCCAAAGGCTTTAAAGCAGAATATTATTAAAAGAAATATGATGTTAATGAAAGATAAACCTTTTGCTTCGTATTATGAACAGATTGAAAAAGCTATAAAAAGGGATGATATCAATAGTATAAATCATAGAATAGCAGCATTTTTAGCTAGTTATTTTGATGTTATCTTTGCTATAAATGAACTTTTACATCCTGGAGAAAAAAGATTGGTTAAATATGCAATAGATAATTGTAAAATACTTCCAATTGACTTTGAAGCAAATATTATAAAGTTACTTAAGCAGCCAAACAATAATACATTATTTATTTTAGATGAGATGGTTAAAAATTTAAAAAATTGTATTTAGAAATAGCTATGATTTTGTATTAAATTAATGTGCTATAATTAGTAATTAAGTTTAATATAGTATTTTTTAAATAATAAATTTATAAAATATCATATGTTAAAAGATGCTTAAAGGAATTTTTTTAAATGAGAAAGATTTTTTTTATTTTATTTTTTATATTTATTTTGGGATTAAGGATACAAGCAGAAGAAATTAAAAAATATAAGGTGATAAAAATTATTGACGGGGATACAGTATATATAGATTTTAATCAGAATAATATTGCTGATAATGATGAACGTATAAGAATTAATGGAATTGATGCTTTTGAAACAAAGATTTATCACGGATCGGATTATCAGATGAGAAAATATGATTTTAGTTTGCAAGAAGTTTTAAGTTTAGGTTATTTAGGAACTGAATATGCTAAAAAAAAACTTTTAAATAAATATGTACAAGCATATTATTCATCGGAGGAAAAAACGGATAAATATAATAGAAAATTGATGTCTATAAGATATGGTAATAAAAAAGATTATGCAACTGAAATATTAAAAGCCGGATTAGCAAAAGTATATACACCTTCAAATTTGTCATTAGAATTAAAACAATTTGAAAATATTGAAAAGATTAAACAGAATGCAATAAAGACAAGAAAACTAAAGATTGTTTTATTAGATAGTAATAATAAATATCATAATATAGCTTATGAATGTGGGCAAAAATATCGGCAAAAAGAATTATGTCAAATTACCAAGCGCAGCAAAAATATAGAATGTGCAAAGTGTTGTAAAATAAATAATTCTAGAATGATGAAAAAATATATTAATTCAGAAAATTAGTAATAGATCTAATAGTAATCCAAAGCTTACATTAATATTTATTATTATTAAGGTATAAAAATATGTAGAAGAAGAAAGAGAAATGAGTAAATTAAAAAAAATCAAAATTTTAAAGTTAAACAAGTTAAGAAAGTAGCTTTTAAGGACTATTTTAAAATGGGTGATATTTAGGGGCAAATCTTACACTTTGTGCTTTTATTAAAAAATTTCGAACTTTTAAAATCTAGTCATTGCAAAAAAGAGCCATAGAAGGCTCCTTTTTCAAATGGTGGGCTTGGTGGGATTCGAACCCACGACCAATTGATTAAGAGTCAACTGCGCTACCAACTGCGCTACAAGCCCTAATGTTTATATTGTAACTGTTAAAAATATAATTACAAGTATTTTTTATAAAAAGGAAGGTGATAATATGATAAAAGTAGGATTAACAGGAAATATTGCAAGTGGAAAATCAACTGTAGAAAAGATTTTTCGTGAAAAATGGAACATAAAAGTATTAGACGTGGATAAAATCGGACACAATTTGTTAAAAAATGATAAAGAAAGTATTTTAAAAATAAAGAAATTGTTTTCGAATATTGATATAGAAGATAATGATGGTAAGCTTTCAAGAGATAAAATAGCCAGAGTTGTATTTAATGATATTGAGTTTAAGAAAAAATTAGAATCGATTTTACATCCGAAGATAAAAAAAATTCTTGAAAAATTTTTTGAAGTGCATAAAAAAGATGAAATTCTTATAGGATCGGTACCATTATTGTTTGAAGCAAATATGGAGGATTTGTTTGATAAAATAATTTTGATAATAAGTGATGAGAATATAAGAAAAAATAGATTAATGCTAAGAAACGGTTATACTGAAGAACAGGCTAAATTAAGAATTAAGGCACAAATGGATCAAAATCTGAAAATATCAAAATCAGATTATATAATTGTAAACAATAATAATAAAGAAGAGTTGTATGGAAATATTAAAAATATATATAATTTATTGAATCAAATAAAGTAAATGGTAATATATATAATATTTTCTTTAAAAAAGTATTAAAATAGATAAAAATGTCAGGGATAATAATTGTATTATATGGGAATTTATATATAATATAATGTATGAAAACTTGTAAATTGTTAAAATTTTTTTCTAAAAGGTTAAGAACATTCCGTTTGCAAAAAGGTTTAACACAGGAAGAGTTGTCTTTTGAAGCTTCGTTAGCTCGTTCAACTATAGCCATGGTTGAACGCCAAAAGAACGATATTACTCTTTCTAAAGTGGAAGTATTAGCAAAAGCTTTAAATGTTGAAGTGAAAGATTTTTTTGAAGGCTTTGATTAAAAAAATATTCTATATTTATATAAATATAGAATATTTTTTAATTTACAAAAGTTATATTATTTTATCGATTACGATCATAAATTTTAGCTAATAAATTTATGATTTCTATATATAACCAAATAATTGTCATAAGAATACTGAACCCTGCATACCACTCCATGTATTTGGGTAAAAATTTTGCTGAACCTTTTTCTATAAAATCAAAATCAATAAGTAAGGTTAAAGCAGCTACAATAATAACAAGAATACTAAAGGCTATGCCAATTGGGTTAGATCCAAAAAGATAAGGAATTTCTTTGTTAAAGCAATTCATAATAAAAGAGCTTAAATAGATAAGAAAAATAGAACTTAATGCCATAGAAATAACACTTCTAAATTTTTCAGTAACTTTTATTAAACCACTTTTATAAAGAATTAATGAAGAAAAAGCAACCATCATTGTACAAGAAATAGCTTGTATTGCTATTCCTGGGTATACCATCTCAAAAAAGACAGACACACCACCTAATGTTGTCCCTTCAGCAAAAGCATATATAGGGGCAATGTATGGTGATAGACTGTTTTTCAATATTATTATTAAAGCACTTATTAGTCCTATCACTAAACCTGCAATTACCATAATATTAACTTTGTCAGTATAACCCAAAAAGAATTGATACCATGTCACAAATGCAGGGATCATCATAATAATAAGCAAAATAGCTGTTTTTATTAAAGTGCCTTGAATGGTCATAGGTTTAGCATCTATCGTCTGATATCTTTGTAAAACTTCTTCTGAAATAACTGGATTTTGATTAAACATGGAAAACTCCTTTTTTATATTTAATTTTAATATAGCATAATTTTTAGATGTTTACAAAAATAGAAGTATAGAAATTTAGTATGCTTTTATTTATTTCGTAAACTTATAATAAATTATAAATAGTATGTTTATAACTAAATAAAAAACATCTTATCCTTTTGGATAAGATGTTAAATTATAAAAATGAAATTGTTAGTTTAATTATTGATGTTATTATCAAGTTGATAGATATGGTCATCTTGTTGCAATATTGCCGGATTGTTGTTGATAGTATTGTTGTCGTAGTTAGTATAGAGATTATTAAATTGGTTTATAAGATTGTCTTGAAAATTTGCTACATTATTATTGATGTTGTTATCAAGTTGATAGATATGGTTGTCTTGTTGCAATATTGCCGGATTATTATTGATAGCATTGTTTGGTAATCTTTCTAAATTATTGTCGATATTATTAAATTGATTTATAAGATTGTTTTGTAATCTTGCCGGATTATTGTTGACAATATTATTGATAGCATTGTTTGGTAATCTTTCTAAATTATTGTCGATATTATTAAATTGATTTATAAGATTGTTTTTTAATATTGCCTGATTATTGTTGACATTATTATTGATAGCATTGTTTTGTAATCTTCGAATATTATTATTATTAAATAATATATTCCTGTTTCCTTCATTAATGTTCATGCTTTTCTCCTCCTTTTTATAACCTACATTTGTAGTATATCATTTTTATAATAATTTGTGAAGTGTTTAGTAAAAAAAAATTAACAAAAGTTAATAATAAGTAAAAATTTATATTATAATATTAAATAAAAGTTTTATATAGGAAGATGTATGGAAAATTCAACAACATTATTTGATATCATAGGCCCTATTATTGTTGGTCCGTCAAGTTCACATACAGCAGGTGCTGTAAGAATTGGACTTATGTCAAGAAATATTTATGGGAAGTTTTTTGATAAAGTAAAATTTGTATTATATAATTCTTTTGCCAAAACAGGTAAAGGCCACGGTACAGATAAGGCTTTATTAGCAGGTGTTTTAGGCTTTGAAGTTAATGATGAACGTATTAAAAACTCATTTATGATAGCAAAACAAGAAAATATAGATGTAATATTTGAAAATAAAGAAGATTTTAATCGCCATCCTAATTCTGTAGATATAATTTTTGGTGATAAATCAGAAATGAAAATATCCGCTAATTCTATAGGTGCAGGAGAAATAGAAATAATAAAGATAAATAATTATAATTTTAAATTGAAAGGAGATTATCCTACATTACTTCTTACCTATCAGGATAAACCTGGTATGGTTTCTAAAGTAACAAAATTAATACAAGACGAAAACATAAATATAGCATATATGAATTGTTATCGCTCATCAAAAGGTGAAGAAGCCTCAATGTGTATATGTTTAGATTCTAAATTACCAAATATAGTGGTAGAAAAAATTAAAAAAATGATAAAAATATATTTTATTACAAATATAGAGGCATTGAAAAGATGAAAGATATTAAAACATTTAAAGATATATTGGAAGTAGCAGATAAAAAAGAATTAAAACTATTTCAAGTATTCCAAAAAAAAGAAGCAATAAAATTAGAAATAACTGAGGATAAATTAAGGTCTAAAGTAAAATATAATTTAGATACAATGAAAGATACAATAAAAAAAGGTCTAAACACGAACGATTTATCTGAAAGTAAATTAAGTGGAGATAGCTGTGATAAACTTCAAAAAGTATTTGCAAATAATAGAGTAAAAATTTTTTCAAAAATCCAAGAAAAAGCATTAATATATGCATTAGCAACATCAGAGCAGAACGCACGCATGGGAAAAATAGTTGCTTGTCCAACAGCTGGAGCTTGTGGAATTGTACCTGCGTGTATAATTTCGCTGTCAGAAGAACTGGGAATAGATGAAGAAAATCAAATAAATGCTTTGATTACATCAGGTATGGTAGGAAAAATAATATCAAATAAACTTGCCTTAGCTGGAGCAGTAATGGGTTGTCAAGGAGAATGTGGTACTGCATCAGCTATGGCCGCAGCAGCTATTGTGGAATTACTTAATGGAAATAATCAGCAGATTATCGAAGCTTCAATCCTTACGTTAAAAAATATTTTAGGATTAGTATGTGACCCTGTTGCAGGATTAGTTGAAGTACCTTGTGTAAAACGAAATGCTTTTTTGGCTATAAACGCTTTTACAGGTGCTCAATTAGCTTTAGCAAATATAAAAAGTATAATTCCTCCGGACGAAGTTATTGATGCTATGAAACAAATAGGAGAGCTAATGTCCCCAACCTTAAAAGAAAGCTCTGAAGGTGGATTAAGTGTTACTAAAACTGCTTTAGAAATTAAAAAAAATCTTAATATTAAATGGCAACAAGATAATTTTTAAATAAAATATCTATAGTTAATTATCTTACATAATATGATAATAAAAAAGACTTATTTAAATTAAAAATAAGTCTTTTTTAAAGTAATAATAAAATTAATTTTATTATAATTTTATTTATTAAGCATTTACTCCTGATTTAGAAATAATTTCTGCTTCGATATTTGCAGGTACTTGTTCATAACATTTGAATTCCATAGAGAAAGTACCACGACCTTGAGTTTTTGATCTTATATCAGTTGCATAACCAAACATCTCTGCTAAAGGAACAATAGCATTAATTTTTTGAATACCAGTACCTTCAATTATTTCCATACCTTCAATACGACCACGTCTAGAAGAAATATCACCAATAATATCACCAGTATTTTCTTCTGGAACTTCAATTTCTACTTTCATCATAGGTTCAAGAATACAAGGTTTAGCTTTTTTAGCACCTTCTTTCATAGCCATAGATCCGGCAATTTTAAATGCCATTTCAGAAGAGTCAACATCGTGATATGTTCCATCATAAAGAGTAACTTTTACGTCGATCATAGGGAATCCTGCTAAAATACCACCTTCTAAAGCTTCTTCCATACCTTTTCTAGCTGGTTCAATATATTCTTTAGGGATAGCTCCACCTACAATTTTATTTACAAATACAAAACCTTCATTTTCTTGAGCCGGTTCAATAGTAACTTTAACATGACCATATTGACCACGACCACCGGATTGTCTAATAAATTTAGAATCTTGATCAGCAGTACCACGAATAGTTTCTCTATAAGCTACTTGAGGTTTACCAACATTTGCATCTACCTTAAATTCACGTAAAAGTCTATCTACAATAATTTCTAAGTGTAACTCACCCATACCTGAAATAATAGTTTGTCCAGTTTCATTATCTGATTTTACTTGGAAAGATGGATCTTCTTCAGCTAGTTTTTGAAGAGCAATACCCATTTTATCCTGATCAGCTTTAGTTTTTGGTTCAATAGCTACAGAAATTACAGGTGTAGGGAATGTCATTCTTTCAAGAATGATAGGTGCTTTTTCATCGCATAAAGTTTCACCTGTAGTTGTATCTTTTAAACCTACAGCAGCACAAATGTCACCTGCGTAAACTTCTGATATTTCGTTTCTTTGATCCGCATTCATCTGAACTAATCTAGAGATTCTTTCTTTTTTACCATTTGTTGAATTAATTACATAAGAACCAGAAGTTAATTTACCTGAATAAACACGCATAAAAGTTAAACGACCAACATAAGGGTCTGTCATAACTTTAAAAGCTAAAGCTGCAAAAGGTTCAGAATCTGAAGAGTGTCTTTCTGTTTTAGTACCATCTTCCAATTCACCTTCAATAGCTTTTACATCTATAGGTGATGGTAAATAATCAACAACAGCATCTAAAAGCATTTGAACACCTTTGTTTTTAAATGCAGTACCGCAAGTTACAGGTACTATTTGGTTATTACATACAGCTTTTCTTAAACCTGCTTTTAATTCTGAAATAGAAGCTTCTTCACCTTCTAAAAATTTCATCATTAAATCATCATCAAATTCAGAGATAGCTTCTACAAGAGTATTTCTATATTCTTGAGCTTGTTCTTTCATATCTTCAGGAATATCAGTAATTTCAATATCAGTACCAAGATCATTTTTATATAAATGAGCTTTCATTTCTAAAAGATCTATGATACCTTTAAGTTGATCTTCAGCACCAATAGGTAATTGGATAGGGTGAGCATTACCACCTAATCTGTTTCTAACTTGATCAACAACACGATAGAAATTAGCTCCGGTTCTATCCATTTTATTAACAAAAACAAGTCTTGGAACTTCATATCTATTAGCTTGTCTCCAAACAGTTTCAGATTGTGATTGAACTCCACCTACAGCACAGAATACAGCAACTACGCCGTCAAGAACTCTTAAAGATCTTTCAACTTCTATTGTGAAATCAACGTGTCCCGGAGTATCGATTACGTTAATTTGATGTCCCTTCCAAAAAGAAGTAACAGCTGCTGATTGAATAGTAATACCACGTTCACGTTCTTGTTCCATAAAGTCTGTAACAGCTGCTCCATCGTGAACTTCACCGATTTTGTGTGTTTTTCCTGTATAGAATAAAATACGTTCAGTAGTGGTTGTTTTACCAGCATCAATATGAGCTGCAATACCAATGTTTCTAATTTTTTCTAATGGTGTTACTCTTGCCATTTTAGTTTTCCTTCGCTATTTTTATAATTTTACTAACATATATTTTTATTATGCCTTAAATTTTTACATAAACATATTTATTTTTCAAATACTCTAAAATTTTTAAATTTTGCAAACTTACAATGTTTATAATATTATACATAAATATTTATATATAATAAAATAATAAAGGTCAAAGAATAAAAGAAAATAGGTTTTTATGTCAACAAAAAAAACAATAGCAGTGGTTGGAAGACCAAATGTAGGGAAGTCTACTTTTGTAAACAGATTAATCGGATCAAGAAAATCTATAGTAGATGATATGCCTGGAGTTACACGAGATAGGATTTATTTTGATGTAGTTTGGCAAGGGAAAGAATTTTCTGTAATTGATACAGGCGGTATTATTCCTGGTGATGAAGATGAAATTATGGTAAATATCTTTTCTCAGGTTGAAATAGCTATAAGTGAGGCGGATGAGATAATTTTTATTGTTGACGGTAAATCCGGTATTAACCCTATCGATCAGGAAATTGCTAATATTTTAAGGCAAAGTAAACGCAAAATTTATCTTGTAGTTAATAAAATAGATTCTATAAAAGAATTTAATATGGCATCTGAGTTCTATTCATTGGCTATAGGCGATCCGTTGCCGTTATCGGCATTGCACGGATCTGGCGGTGTTGGGGATTTACTTGAAAAAATTACTGAAGATCTTTCACCTCTTGATGATAAAATTGATGATTCATCTATAAATATTGCTATTGTAGGTAAGCCAAATGCAGGTAAATCTTCTTTAATTAATGCTCTTTTAAATCAAAATAGGTTAATAGTTTCTGATGTTTCAGGAACAACTCGTGATTCTATTGATTCAAAAATAGAATACGAAGATCAAAAATATATCCTTATCGATACTGCAGGGATAAGAAAAAAATCTAAAGTTGATTGGGGAATTGAAAAGTTTGCTGTAGATAGAGCTATAAGGTCAATAAGAGATTGTGATATTGCTGTTTTAGTTATAGATGCAGTTGAAGGATTAACCGATCAGGATAAAAAAATTGCTCAGACTATTCAGCAATCCGGCAAAGGCATGATTTTGGCGGTAAATAAATGGGATTTAGTTGAAAATAAACAATCGAATACTACATCTAGGTATGAAAAAAAACTAGATTCTGAAGCGCCATTTTTATCCTATGTACCTAAAATTTTTATTAGTGCAAAAACTCATCAAAGAATTGATAATATTTTTAAAAAATCTAATCAGGTATATATTGAGTATAAAAAAAGAGTTTCTACAAGTATTCTAAATCGTATAGTGTCAGAATCATTAGCTTTAAATCCACCTACATCAATAAAAGGTAAAAAATTAAAAGTCTTTTATTCTACTCAAGTAAAGGATTCGCCACCTACGTTTGTTTTATTTGTTAATAATCAAAAGCTTATACAGAATAGTTATAAAAGGTATTTAGAAAAGCGATTAAGAGAAGCATTTGGATTTTCAGGTGTTACTATAAGGTTATCCTTTAGAGAAAAAATGCAGAAATAATTTTTAAATACTGATTAATTGAAATTTGAATAATGAATCTATCGATGATAAGGTTCATTAGAAAGAATTTTAAATGATCTGTATATCTGTTCAATTAAAAGTAAATTAGAAATTTGATAAGGAAAAGTCATCTTAGAAAGACTAAGTTTAAAATTAGCACGTTCTGAAACAATAGGATGAATTCCATTAGGTCCACCTATAACAAAGGTAAGGTCATTTAGTCCGCTATGTATTAAACTATCTAATTTTTTAGATAATTCTATAGAAGATAATGATTTTCCATTAATTTCCAGTGTAATTAAATAAGAAGATTCTTTAATATGAGCTAAAATTTTATTAGCTTCTGTAAACATATACTTTTCGGCTAAAGATTCATCTAAAATCTGTTCGGCTGAAATTTCTAAAATTTTTAATTTGCAAAAAGAAGATAATCTTTTTTTATATTCACTAATAGCATCAATAAAATATTTTTCTTTAATTTTACCTATAGTAATAATATTTATTTGCATTCTTGATTTTGTGTATTTACGGTTATTGTTGCTAATTTATCGAAGATATAATTTTTACCATCAGAAGGTGGTATTTCTTTTTGTTCTTCAATTTCGAATTCTTCTTTTTTGTAGTTTAATAAATATTTGGTGAATTCCGGACTAAACATAAACACAATCTCCCGCTTCTTTTTATTTACTACTCTATACTACAATTATCTATATATTAAAACATAAAATAATATTTTAAATTGTCTAAATAGATAATTTTTTTTACAAAACTTAAAATAATCTTTGGAATTATAGGTACAAAGAGCTATTAAATTTTATTAAAATTTTTAAAAATTTAATTTACATTCTTTAATAAAATTAATAAGATATTTATTATGAAGATCTGAATTTTATGTTAAAATAAGTCAAAAAGGTGAAAATAAATGATAAAATATGCTGTAAGACTCAGGAAAGAAAAGTTTACTCCAGTAAAGATTCCAAAAAATATTGAAGTTAAACCGGATGATTTTGTGTTAGTTCAAACCGAAAGAGGATTAGAGGTAGCGAAAATATTTAAAGTATGTTCCAAAATTTCAAAAATGTTTGAAGCAAAAGGTGAAGTAAGTTATATACCATTCATAAGAGTATTAAACAAGGATGATTTTAAAAATTTAGATCAGATAAAACGTGAAGAAGAAGAAGCATATAAAAAATGTAAAGAACTGATAGAAAAGTTCAAGCTATGTATGAATTTATCCTTTGTAAGTTATACTTTTGATAAAAAAAAGTTATCATTTTATTATACAGCAAAAGATAGAGTAGATTTTAGAGGCTTATTAAAAGAATTAACTCAAATATTTAAAAAAGTTAGAATAGATTTAAGGCATGTAGGAGTAAGAGATGAAACATCCTTAATGGAAGGAGTAGGTATATGTGGAAAGGAATTTTGTTGTAGTAAATTTTTAAGAAAATTTGAATCAACAAATATAAAGTTAGCAAAAGATCAAGGTTTACAGATATCATCAACAAAAGTTACAGGGACTTGTGGAAGATTGTTATGTTGTTTAAATTATGAATATTCAAATTATATAGATTCTGCAAGAGATCTTCCACCTGTAGGGTCTGCTGTGATGACATCAGATGGGCTTGGAAAGGTCTGTTCTTTAAATTTTTTAAATTATAAGATAACAGTAAAATTAGAGGACGGGAAAATAAAAGATTATACAAGAAAAGAAATAGATGTAGTAGATGCGGATGTTAATGTGGATATAAATATTAATAATAATCTAAATTACATACAAGAAGAACTTGATATAGATCTTAATCAACTAGAGGATGAAAAATAATAAAGAAAACCCCTTTTGTTTATTGACAAAAGGGGAATAAAGAAAAATTAGTAAAAGAGACATCACTAAACATATTTACATGTGTTTCTGACAAATTCAAATTTTGTTCCTATAGAGTTAAAATAAGTTAAGCAAAATTTACAAAAGGATATAAGGGGATTTGCAAAAAAAAATGTTTATAGTAGTATAAATATTAAAATTATGTAAAAGTTATAGAATATGATAAAAAGAGAATAAATATTCTATAACTTTGAGTGTCAAATAAGTATACAAAGAAGGTAACAAATGGGAATAAAAGGTAAAAACGACAGAATGGTAGTCTTAGCTTGTGAAGACTGTAAAGAACGTAATTATACAACAACAAAGAATAAAAAAACAAATAAAGAAAGACTTGAACTAAAAAAATATTGTTCAAGATGTAATAAGCATACAGTGCATAAAGAAACAAAATAAAAGTTTTGAAGAAAAGCGTCCTTAGTTCAGTTGGTAGAACGTCGGTCTCCAAAACCGGATGTCGAGGGTT
>CABQAQ010000002.1 GCA_902462155.1 uncultured bacterium
TAAAGGATATTTTAACATAACTTCATAAGAAATTATATTCGCTGTATCAATACCTATGGATTTGTTTTGGGTATTAAAAATATTATTAAAAATATTATTAGAATTAAAATATAAAAAACAAATAATAATAAACCCAAAAAGAGATAATATTCCCGAGAAAATAATCGGATTAAAATTTAAATAAAGATTATGTTCTTGCTCATTATTTGTAAGCATAATAGAAAATGCTATAATTATAGATACACTAACAACATAAATATTTATCTGAAATACCGCATTTAAAGGCGAGTTAAGTGCAAAAAATAAAATAGATATAGAAAAGAAAAAACTTATAGCACAGATCAAACTATGCTGAATCCTTTTACAAAATACTACACCTAATGCTGACAATATAATTATAAAAGCTGTGATATAAAATATTAAAATATTAAAAATACTCATAATTAATCAATTATCCTCAAGTTTATTTATAGAAAATATCAAACAGATTCATTTTTTAATTTTAACTCATCAATATTTAATGTAAGTAAATTTTTATCAAAAGTCGAAAGTTCATACGAAGACCCAAGCTCTATACATTTTACAGGACAATTATCTTGACAATTGCCACAGAATATACATCTTGATATATCTATCTCAAACTTTGTTATCTTTATTTTACCTTCTGAATCTCTATGTTTCTCTATTTTAATAAGATCTTTAACCGGACATACTTTTTGACATAACTGACAACCTATACAGGTTATATTATCTTGTTGATCACAATTAAGAAATACTCGACCTTTAAAGTTGTTCTTTCTTAAATACTTTTCCTCCGGATAAGATAGAGTAATATTTTTTTTGAAAAGCATCTTAAATACTTCAAAAAATCCTTTAAAAAAGCCTATTATGAATCTTACAGGTAAAATCTTCATCTATTAATTACCTCCTGATGATAATCCAAGTAAATTAAAATATTTTATAATTGAAACAATAAAAAAGTTAAGAATAGCTAATGGAATAAGAATAAACCAAGAAAATTTCATAAGATCCGAAAACTTAAATCTAGGTAACGTAGCACGAATCCAAAATATAATAAATACAATAAATATACTTTTTAAAAATAACCAAAAAGACTGTTCAAAATAAATGAAAATATTTGTAAATAAAAAACTTAAATTAAGATGTTCTGTAATATAAAAATCAAATGGAGGTAAATATCCACCCAAAAAGAGTATGGAAATAAACATCGACATTAAAAAAATCAGAGCATATTGAGCTAAAAAGAATACAGCAAATTTAATACCTGAATATTCTGTATGGAATCCGCCTATTAATTCACTTTCTGCTTCGGATAAATCAAAAGGAGTTCTATTCATTTGAGCAAGGGCTGATATAAAAAATATTATAAAGCCTAAAAATGCCGGAAAAATATACCAGTTAATCATTGTAAAACCTGATGATTGAGATAATATTATATCATTTAAATTCATCGTAGAACTTAAAATTACAATTGATAATGCTGATAAAATTAAAGGTACTTCATAACTTATAAGCTGTGCTATTGCCCTGAAAGATGCTATTAATGCATATTTATTATTACTTGCATAACCGGCCATAAATTCTCCTAAAATAGGAATTGCTAATATTGCCAGAAATAGTAATACTCCAACCTGAGAATCTATTGCTATTAATATACCGTTATACGGGATTAAAGCATATAATAAAAGTATAGGTGATAAAACAATAATAGGGGCAAGAACAAACATAACTTTATCACAAGAATCTTGAACAATATCTTCTTTAAAAAGCACTTTAACTGCATCCGCTAATGTTTGTAATGATCCAAAAATACCAACACGATTAGGACCAGGTCTTAAAGTAAATTTTGCTAGCAGTTTCCTTTCCAATAAAACTAAAAATAAAACTATTAACACAAAAAAAATACTTATACAAATAAATGAAATTACATTCCATAAAATTAATGATATAAATTCAAATAACTGATTCTGTTGAAAAAATTTAAGGTAATTTAAAAATAATGACTCCATACTAATTATCTATCTACCTCCGGTAATACTATATCTAAACTTCCAAATATTGACATCAAATCCGCATATTCCATATCTTCTAGTAGTAATGGTAATATCTGTACTGCATAAAAAGAGCCTGTTCTCCATTTTACACGATTTGGTTTTTCATCACCTTTATTTGCAAAAACACTGCAAGCTAAAAGACCTCTTGGGGATTCTATATAAGATGTAGCAGTATTATCATCGCTTTTTGACCTTAATAATATTTGATTAATCTCAAGATCAAATGGTAAATCACGATTAGATTTTAACCAATCAATACACTGCTTTATAATACATATAGACTGTTTCATTTCTTCTATTCTGATTATATATCGAGAATATGAATCACCATCAAACTTTATTGGTGTTTTAAAGTCTATTTTATTATAAATAGCATACGGTTTTGATTTCCTAAAGTCCAAACATATACCGGAACTTCTTAAATTTCCACCTGTAATAGAATAATTTAAAGCTGTTTTCGAATCTAATATGCCAATATTCTTTGTACGTAAATAAAATATAGGATTATCAGTAATAATATTTTCACAAATTTTAAGTTCTGAAATAAATGATTGGGTAAATTGTTCTATATCATCTAAATCATCTACTTTAATATCTGATTTTACCCCTCCAAATTTAAAAAAATTATACATCATTCTTGAACCTGTAATAGATTCAAAAATTCTAATAATTTTTTCTCTTTCTTTAAAACAATAGAAAAATATAGAACTAGCACCAAGATCAAGAAGAAAAGTACCTAGCCATAACAAATGAGAGGCTATACGATTAAGCTCCATAAGTAATACTCTTATATACTGAGCTTTTTTAGGTACATCTTCATCTATCAGACAAAGTGATTCTACAGCTGAACAAAAAGCTTGTGAACAAAAAAACGAAGATAAATAATCAATTCTATCAACTAAAGGCAAGTATTGTAAAAAAGAACGAGATTCGGCCATTTTTTCAAGACCACGATGTAGATACCCGATTTTTACTTCTGTATTTTTTATTATTTCGCCTTCCAAGTCAAGAATTAACCTTAATACTCCATGTGTAGACGGGTGTTGTGGACCTATATTAATTTTCATTTGTTTTGTATAGACTTTATTAGTTTCCATAGTTATAACTTAGCCTTATATCTTTCTTTTGATCATAATCTTTTAATAACGGATGTGATATCCAAGAATCACTTAATAATATCCTTTTAAGATTTGGATGATTAATAAAAATTATTCCAAATAAATCATAAATTTCTCTTTCATCGTAATTTGCACTAGCAAAAATATTTGACACTGTATTTATAGATGCACTTTTTTTATCTATAAATGTAACTACATCTAAAATCTTTTTAGAGAAACTAGAATATAATTTATAATTAATTTGAAATTTATCAATTAAATCACAAGCAATCATTGTTAATAGCATATCAAAATTTTTATATTCTTTAAGACTTTCTATTGTATTTGTTATTTTATCACTCTTGACTATAATTTTATTACAAGATTTATTTTTCATCATTATCAAAATCTCCTAAAAGATATACTTGGAGCATATCTTCATCATTTTGTACCTGCATAAGTTTAGTTTTATGGGTATAAGAATAATTTTTTCGATTTAATATTGTTTCTTTTTTTATTTTTTTCTGAAGCTTAATTATAGCATCAAGCAAAGCTTCCGGAGGCGGTGGACACATAGGGATATAGATATCTACAGGTATTATTTTATCTACACCATTTACCACTGCATAAGAATCATTTGAGAACATACCTCCACTTGAGGCACAAGCTCCCATGGCTATTACATATTTTGATTCCGGCATTTGCTCATAAATACGCTTCAATGCCGGGGCCATCTTATGTGTTATTGTTCCTGCTACTATTAACAAATCTGCTTGTCTTGGTGTTGCTCTAAATACTTCTGACCCAAATCTTGCTATATCATAATCCGCAGCTGTTGTTGACATCATTTCTATGCCACAACAAGATGTTGCAAATGTCAATGGCCATAGTGAATTTGACTTCCCCCAATTATATATATAATCTAATCCTGTAATAATTACTCTCACCTTATTTCAACCTCAAAATATTTTTATCATATAGGTATATTAAACCAATAAATAAAATTATTACAAAGATAAATGCTTCTACTAAAACAAATGTAGATAATTGATTAAAGCTAAGTGCAAATGGATATAACATTAGGGTTTCTATATCAAATATTAAGAAAGTTAAAGCGAAAAGAAAAAATTTAATATCATATTGTACCTTTTTTGATTCTAAAAAATTTTGTTTACAACCACATTCATATATGCTACTTTTCAAGTATGTCTTAGCTTTTGGCGATACTATCATACCTGTTACTATCATTAATATAGTAAATAATATACTTAATACTATAAAACTACCCAAAGAAATTAGTTGTATCATCTTGTAATAACTCCTTACTTTATATAAAATATTTATAACATATTTTCTTATGTTATTATATAGCTTATTGTGATATATTACGAATTAAATTTACTAAAATATGAAAAAATATTTGATTATTATTATTTTTATTTTATCTGTTATCAATTCTAATCTTATAGTGTCTTCTAAACCTAATGATTTTTATTCACTTCTACAATTCAGTAAAGAACTTATTGAGTATGGTAAAACAGATAATGCTATTACTTACTTATCTAAAGCTTTAAATATTAATCCTTCTGATGCTATTGCTAATTTTTATTTAGCTAATTGTTATTTTACTAACTCTCAATTTGCTAAATCTGTTTATCATTATAAAATAGCTTATGAAAATGGATTTAAACATAATTATGATCTTAATTTGACTTTAGGTGAATTATATTCTAAACTTGGTGATATTTATAATGCCAAAAAACATTATAATTTAGCTTTAGATATTAATCCTAGCTCTTCTTATGTCAAAGACCGTATTGCCAAACTAAGTGATGATGAAAATCATATATAATACTTGATTTATTAACTCGTGGAGATATTAAAAAAATGACTCAATCTTTTATTCAACAAAATATTAAAAAAAGAATATCAGTACTTGTTTTTATTAAAGGATCATCTGCTCCATTAGTTTTATATGTTGATAATCCTTATGATTTTTATAAAGAGATTCTTAATTCTATTAAAACTTCAGCTACAACTATAAAGTTAATAGAAACTGATACTTTAGGTCCTATTAAAAAAGTAAGTTTTTTATCTAACCAAATAGCTGCTGTTGCTATTCAAGAAGAGCAACACCTTGTCAAATAAACTTTCTTTTAATATATAAATATTGTATTTAATCTAGAAAAACATATCTATAAAAAATATTATCCGTTTGCTTATAAATTTGAAATAAAAAAAGAAGATATAATATATCTTCTTTTTTACTTTGTCTATTCTTATTTTTATAGTACAAAATCTGAATAAACACTATCTCTTAAATTCTCTAACTTTTTCTGTTCCCTTACTATAAATTCATTATACTTATCTTCATTAATATTAAGTAAATCACATAATTGTTTGCTATTTGATTTTCCTAATATTATTTTATTTATATCTTCATTTTTCATAAACTCACCTCTTCTATTATAAAAGGCTGCTTTATACTCCTTATGTCCTTTATTATTTTTTATTTCTATTTTCTCACTTATTGTATCTAATCCTTCATGATATATTTTATATACTTCTTTATTTCCTTCTGTTCTCATCTCAAATGACAGATTATTATCTGAATCATAACAAGTTATATGATTACCTTGTTTTTCATATCTTACTCCATTTCCATTACTTAAGTCATAAATACCATCCTCGTTACTCAACATCAATGTATTTAGGGTTTCTAAGGCTTCTAATTTTTGTAAGTATGCTAAATTATTTTTAGAAACATAGGTTAAGTCGTTCATAATTTGTTCTATATTCTTCTCATCTTCGTTTTCCATTTTTAAACTTATAGGACGAGTATAAATATCAAGTGGTTCATACTTTCTAACAACTCTATTATCTTGATTTTTATATTCTGTACTATAACTATCTTCATAATAACTCTCTGCATAAGAAGAGTCATTACTACTTAATAATCTTTCTGTTAATGATTCTATATTCGGTACAAGATCTAATTTTCCATATTCTCTTAAAACTTCTCTTATATTTGAATCATTCTTAACAAATCTATTCTTATCTGAGTTAATAGATTCTATACATTCTATATTATGATCACCATCTAATTTAAATTTAATTTCTATGTTATCCTTTAATTGATCTTTAAAATTTCTATCGATTTTTTGGATATCATTATATCTTAAACTAGGATATATAATTTGTTCCGAAGCATACTCATTTAAAATATTTTCTACATTCGGATTTATTTTAACTGATAAAGAGTTATTTTTTACATTATATTCAGATTCTAGAGGATAATTTAACATTCTTTCATTATTTGGTAAATTGTCAAAATCTTCATACTCTTCTTCATATAATAAGTTTTTATTCGAAACAGAATAATCAGTAATACTTCCTTGAGAATTAACTTTTAATTTATGAATCAAATCAGTTTCATCTTTATTGTTTTTGCCTATTACAATTACTTGGCCTTTAGATGGTTCCATCTTTACAAAAGAATCTAACCCTATCCTATAACTTTCATCCCTAGACTTTGTGTTATACGTCCATTGAGAATTCCAAGGATTTATTACAAAAAATTCACCATCTATTATATTATACTCAACATCTACGTTAGATTCTTGACCCATTGAATTTGATTCTAAATTTGTATATTTATATCTATGTATTTCAGGGTCTAGTTTTAGAGTAATACTATTTTCTCTTTTATTGTCTTTTTTTGTAAATTTTATTTCTTCAAAATTTGGACCAAATTTTATCCTTATTTTTTTATCTTGATTTAATATTATTAAATCTTTTTTACTACTATCATAATAGCTTGTCTGTTTATACCAATAAAAATTTCTCCCTTTATACTGAATACTCTTTCCATTTTGATTTTCAGCAGCCTCGTAGTCGTGATACTCTGGTAATGATTCAATAAACTCGCCTAGAGAATTTACTCCGGATGCTTTTGTAATATTCGCTATATCTTGAGGCTTTATTATATTTGGATCATTTACAATATTTTTCATTTCTTGGGCTATGTTTCCATAATCATTTTTGAAAAAGTTATTTTTTAATCTTATAAAGCTCAAAAACTCTCTTATATCATTTGTTGCTTCATTAATACTAAATTTTTTTCCTTCTATATTATTTAATGATATCTTTTTCTTAAACACTGTTATTTGATTATTATTTGCTTCTATATTTGATATATTTCCTATATTTTGCTGTGGAGCTTGATTATGCCTATTTAGAATTCCATATATCATTGATGTAATTTGGCTATTCATTGGATATTTCAACTCTCTTAATGGTCTTATATCCTTATTTCTTTCTAAAATCCCTGCCTTTAATAACTGTTTTGTATTTGGCTTTATACTTTTCGTAATATATTTATTCCTAATTTTGCTATTTCTATCTGATATGTTTGTTATTCGGACCATTATAAACCTGCTTTCACTATTTTTAATACTACATGATAAGTATATTATAAACACTATAAAATAAAACTTTATATGAACTTTTATTAAATAATATTTTATAAGCTAATATTAGAATACGCATTATCTTTAATTATTTTTAACTTTTCTTGTTGATTAATTAAAAGTTTATAAAACTCAATATCATTAAGACCTAGAGTTTTACACACATTATATTTGTTGTGTAAATCAAATAATATATTATTTATATCAAGACTTTTAATCAAATCTCCTTTTCTATCATAAAAATCAGCTTTATACTCCTTAGTTCCTTTGTTATTCTCTATTTCTATTTTCTCACTTAATGTTTCTAATCCTTCATGATATATTTTATATACTTCTTTATTTCCTTCTGTACTCATCTCAAACGACAGATTATTTTCTGAATCATAACAAGTTATATAACTACCATTTTTCTCATACCTTACCCCACTTCCACTTTCTAAGTCATAAATATCATCTTCTTTGTTTAATATCAATTTATTTAGTGTTTCTAACGCTTCTAGCTTTTGTAAATATACTAAATCATTTGCTATAATACGTGTATTTTCGGCATTAAGATATTCCGAAAGTATTTGTTGCCATATTAAATCGTCATTATACATAGGGTGATTTGCTATTATTTTTTCTACACGTTCTTTAGATTTTTCAGTAATCTTTTCTTTATCCTCTTCGCTAATATCAAAATAATTTAATTCGGCAGGAAGGTACATATTAGAAATATTATTCACTAATTGTTCTATAGTAGAATCTAAAGTTTTTGATTCTCCCAACATTTCATATTCTTTAAGAACCGCTTTTAAATCATTTACCTTACTTAAAGCTTTACCTTTAACATTAACAGAATTAATTCTTTCTATCTCTTGATTGCCATCTAATAAAAAATCTATTCTTACATCTTCTTTATACAATGTATTTTCTAAAGATTTATCTATATCTTTTATATCGTCATAGTTTAAAAAGATATAGATAATTTTTTCATCAGAATAATTATTCAAAATTTTCTCTATATTTGGATTAAAAGTAGAATAAAATGAATTATTTAAAGGATTAAAAGCAGATTCTCTAGGATAATTAAACAATTTTTCTTTTTCTGTTAGAGAATCAAAATTTTCTTCGGGTAAAACTGTTTTGCTTGTAATAGAATAATTTTTATCATCCGTAATACTTAACTTATGAATCAAACTAGTATTTTTATCTATATTTTCAGCAATAATCATAGAGTTTTCACTAGGAGCCTTCTTTATAAAAATTCCATCAAGTAATCTTATTGATTTTTCTTTAGTTTTAGGTTTAAAATCAAAAGAAATATTTTTGTAATTTATACTTATATTATCTTGATTTTCTTGAATTAATATATCTTCATCATTTTTCGTGTTAATTTTTATATAAAAATCTATAAGTTTTAATTTATTGTTATCAGGCTCAGTTTCAAAACTTGCACTATCAAAAGTATTTAAATTAACCATAGTTATATTGTTAAAATCAGGAGCGTATTTTAACAATACATTTTTATTTTTTAGCTTTAATACTAAATTTGGATTTCTTAAAGAACTATCCCTATCTTTATATAAAGAGCATATTTCATTTTCATATTCAAATTTTATTTTTGATTCTTCACTATAATTGCTTGTTAAACTATTTATAAATTTTTGAGTAGAATTTGCTCCAAATTGTGTAGCTAAATAATTTAAAATTTCTTCATTTAATATATTAGACTTTTCAAAAAGATTTGCTATATCCTTTTTATTTTTCATCAAAATCTCAGCTTTACAATTATATTCAAAATTATTATCTAATATGTTTAAGTTTTTTAGTTCTTTTATATCACCAACCAATTTTTTAAAATTTAATTTTTTTTCTTTTATCGCTGGAAATGATCTTTCTATATTAAATGGTGAATCTATATTTTTTAGAGCTTTATCCAAACGGATCTTTTTGGCAATTTGTTTATTTCTGTTAATGAGAGATCTCTTACTATCAGATCTTTTAATCAAATAATCCATTAATTTAGGATCTTTTTGTAGTACTTCATCATTCAATTGTTTAAATTCAGTCCTTGGAATATACCTTCTGCTAAACTTTCTACTATGACACGCATTATTTTTCATTTCTGTTCGTATTGCAGTTTGAAACATTTTTCTTTCTTTCTTTCTTTATTTATAATTTTTCATTATACTACATTTATAAAACTTGTAAACTTAATATTAATTTTTATTACAAAAAATAATATTAAGTTTAACATTTATATTTTAGTTTAAATAAATTTTTACAAAACTAAAATAGAAATAAATTCTATAAAAATTAAAAAATGTAACATTTTTTTGCAAATGTTACATTTTTTCTATTTTTGTAATAAAACTAATACTGTTGGTATAAAAAAATTGAAAGGTAAAAATATATGAGTCCAAAAATTCAAAAAATTAATAGACAATTAAGGCATTCTAAACCAAAAACATTAAATTCAAATGCTTTAAATAAAACGTCATCTGGTAATAAATACTTTTTTAACACCAAAGAAGTAGCAGATAGTTTTAAAAAAAGTAAACAAACAAATAAAGTAGATACACATAGTTATTTAAATCAATATAATACTTCTGATGAATCTGATTTCGATTTTGATTTTAATAGTTCTGATTATGATTCTAGTCAAGAGTCCGTATCTTCAAGCAATAATGGCAATAAAAAATTTAAAGCATTACTTCAAGTAACATTAAATCCGGCTAACAAGCCTACAACTTCAAAATCTCAGGCTAGTCTTGAATATCTTATAAAAATATGCTCTAATGAACTTACAAATTTGAATAAACATAATACTAAAAGATCAGGTTCTGCTACAAATAATAAAAATGATATTAATGATAAACGAGTTAATTTAAATACAGGTATAAATAATGACAATATTGAAATACCTGGTATCAGTATTGATTTTTTTAATAAACGAGATACTATTTTACAGAACAAATATAATTTACTAAATTCACAAAAGAAAAAAACAAATATTTCAGATTCTACACCATCATCTGTATCAAAACAAAATATTGACTCATCATTACCTTCTATGCCTTCACAGCCTTCTATCAGAAGATCTACACAAACAACTCAGACAGAAAACAATACACAAACTTATACAAATATACACCAAAGAAATTATCTTAACAGCAATAATCCAAGGAGTTTATCGCAACAACAATATCGCCAAAATAATGACACATCTTTTAGACCTTCTAATCATCCAAATGGTGTTTATGTTGGAAATACAATTGTTGGCACAAGAGAAAATCCATTAATTTGTACTAAATTAATAAATCTTAATAAATTAGATCTATCTAAATATAAAAACACCTCTCAGGTTCTACACGTTATAGATCCTAATGAAATAAAAAAGAATAATGATGCTGCTCTTATTGAACCTGATGTGATAGATACATATAAATTAGACTTATCTAAATATATAAATACGACACCAGTTATAACTCCGTTTAACAGACTACAGAATAGTAATACAATTACATCAAATTCATCTTCTAATAATATTATTGAAGATGACATTAGTATAATTAATATTGATGATGACAGTAGTATAATTTCTTTAACTAGCAGTGATATTGAATAAATAAATAAATAAATAAATATTAGAAATAGAGTCGAATAAATTAATTTTACGGCTCTATTTTTATTAAGTTTTATTAAATAAATATTAAAATATATTTAAAAATGTAACAAAAATACAAATTTTTGAAATTACATTGAAAAAAAAAATTTTATTATTATATAAATTCTAAAAAGGAAGAGAGTTATATAATGGTAAATAGTATAAGTTCAATTGGATCATTTTATGTAAATAGTATAAGCTCAAATTCAAATCAAATAAGTGAAGAAACAAGAAAAAAGTTAGAAGCACTTGGAATTGATACTTCAAATATAAAAACAGAAGCCGAAGCTAAAGCAAAAATAGAAGAAGCTCAAATGATGGCTCAGGCTAGCCAATTACAACCACAAATACAGGGTAACAATAAATCTGAACAATATTCTACTCAACAAAAAGATAATAACTCTCTTGAGTCAATCAAAGAAGATGCGAAAGCTTTAGCTGCTCAAATGGGCATAAGTCTAAGCCAAAACGGATCTATTGCGGACTATTTAAATAAAATCTTACATAAAATTAATGAATCTAATTCTATTTCCGGTATAGAAAAAAATAATAATAATTATACTCAAGATTATTTAAATCAATACAACAATATTTATAAAAAATATCAGGAAATTCAAAGTGCACAATCAATGATTACAGGATCTTTAGATCAGCTTGCAATGTATAATAAAATAGCTTTAGGCTTAAAATAAATATTATAAAATAATCTTTACATATCAAGTGTAAGTAAACCTTTACATAGAACAAATCTACCTAAAGTTATTACATCACAATAAGTTTTAAGTGAATCAACAAAAACATTCAAGTTACAAAAACCACCTGATAGATATATTTTTTTTGGCTTTTGTGCAAATATCCAAGTATTATAAGCAATACCATGAATAAACTTAGATATAGCAACTCTTGGATCATTACCTGAAGATATATCATCCATAATTTTTTCCAGACCAAATACACCACAAGTTACATTAAATTTTGACTTTTGAAAAATCAACTCAGTATTATTAACACGATAAAAATTAAGCAACATTTCTATAGTAGCACCTGTTGAACTTGCACAAGAATTATTCCAATCCAGATCTTTAAACTTCCCTTTTTCAAATCTAACCCATTTTGCATCTCGACTTCCTAAATCTAAAATAAGAGAATTTTCTTCTTTTGTTAAATCAATTATTGATCTACAACCATACGATAATGCTATAATCTCATTTATACTATCTTCCGGATTTTTAACTAAATTTTTTGCCATATGACCCGTTGAAAAATTAAATATAAAACTATATTTCTTTATATCTTGAGATGGCACTATATAAAAAAACTTATTACCTTCCGATTTTATTAATCTATCTTTAAACAACTTATGAAAGTCTTCTTGAATACCTATTGATAAAATTTTTGCCCAAGTTGTACCCGCATCAATAACTATTCTATTATTTTTATCAGAATCAGTATTATTTATTATCATCTTAATTTTAAAAATGCCTCAACTTTAGATCTTATTGAATTTGTAATAATATCATCAATATCAATATATAACCCATTATAAATCAAACTAAGATGTTTTGCTAATTGTGCTTTTGCACAAAATGCTTGTGCATAAAATACTATAGGAATATCTTTTTCTACATACATTTCAAGCTCTATATTCCCAGGTTGACCTGCTTCTACACATCTAGTCCATCCAAATACGTGTGTATCATCCGGAAATAATTCTAATATAGATAGATCATTCGGCGGTACTCCCCAAAAACCAAATGAAGGTTTCGATTGTTCTATTTGTATGTTTTCATTTCTAGATATAATCTGATTTGTAATTAGTTCGAATTTTTGCCGAAGTGGTAAACTAGATGTTGAAATCCTTTGCGGATACATAATCTTATAATTATCTTGAAATGTTGTCTCTATTATATTAAATCCATAATCTTTTAAAACTTTAGAAGCAAACCAAGCACTATCACATTTTTCTCGACCTGCGGCTATCACTATCAATTCAAGACGATCCTTATAGTAAAAAGCATTATTGATAATATTTTTCATAATTTTACAATAAACACTTGGTATAATTTTAGATTCAGGTACCTTAAAGTCAATATCCAAATCTAACCAACTATGTTCAGGATATTTTCTTTTTAATTCTTTTATTACATCTGGATCAGGATATCCACAGAATCCTATAACTTTGTTACTTATCATTTTTTATCTAGTTTTCATCTTGCTTTGGATTTGATAACAAATCATAATTAAGTTCATTTTCGTTATCTGCAATGATTGCTGCAACTACAGTATCACTTGTAACATTATTCATTGTCCTTATCATATCAATTATTCTTTCAAATGCAAACAAAAATGCAAAACCTTGAACCAGTTGATCCGGAGATAAACCAAGACCATTTAACACAAGTGCTATTGTTATTAAACCTGCTCCTGGTATACCGGCACAAGTACTTGATGATATTATTGCTAATACTAAAATTTGAATTATCTGTATCGGACCTAAAGCTACACCATAAGCTTGCATTAGAAAAAATACACATACTACCTGAAATAAAGCACTAGCATCCATATTTAATGTTGCACCTAGTGGTAATACAAAACTACAGATTTTATTTGATATACCATGTTTTTCACAACAAGCTATCGTCAAAGGTAATGTAGCTGATGAACTTGCTGTACCAAATGCAACCATCATAGCTTCTGCTATTGCACCATAAAAACTAGATATAGGAACATTACTAAAAATTTTTAACATTAGTGGGTATATTATAAATAATTGAATAGAAAATCCTACAAGTAACACCGCAAATAATTTTCCTATACTGTCAAAGATAGAAAGACCATATTGTGATACAGCTGTACAGGTTAATGCAAAAACTCCTGGTGCTGCAAAATACATAATCCAATCTGTTACTTTCATTGTTGCCGCAAAAATAGATTCAAAAAATGAAATTACCGGTCTATTAATTTCTCCTATCTTTGCAAGTGCTATACTAAAAATAAGTACAAATATAATAATTGGCATCATATCGGCATTTACTAATGGTTCAATAGGATTCTTTGGTATTATATTTAAAAATAAATCTGATAAATTATTCTGCTGTTCAGAAATAGCACTAGCTACAGTAGATTGAATTTCAACTGCTGCTGTATTATTAATAAAAGATTGTACACCTATTCCAGGTTTTACGACAAATGATAAAATTCCGCCTATTGTTACAGCTGCTATTGTAATTAGACCATAATAAAAAATCATTTTTATTCCAATCTTTCCAAGCTGCTTATTATCTCCGACACTCGTTATACCTATTACTATTGCACTGAACACAAGTGGAATTACTACCATTTGTATTAATCTTATAAAAGCTTGTCCTATAAAATTAAGTAACTGAATAATAAAATTATAAAGCACCGGATTATTATGCATCATAATAGCTTGTTTTACATTAAGTAAAACTCCAACTAAAATACCTAAAATAAGTCCTAGAAATATATGCCAATTCCTTTTTATTCCTAGGCCTAGCGCAATAAATATCTGCATATGTAATTTCATAAAAACCTTCCTTTTATATGTTTTAAGATATTTTATAATTAATATTACAGTTCAGTATACAACAATCTTTAACATTTGACAAAGGCTTATTAATTGATAATATAATTTATATACGCTCCGAGGAGAGATGTCCGAGTGGTTTAAGGTGCAGACCTGGAACGTCTGTGTGTTTGAATAAGGCACCGAGGGTTCGAATCCCTCTCTCTCTGTTTTCCTTTTAGATTTAATATTTTTCTAAATTTTAAAATAAGCTTAGAACTAATGGTAAAATTTCAAAAAAAGTTTTATTTTGTTAATTTACATATTTTAAAATATTCCATATTAAAGGAGCTAAAACAACCGTAAAAATACCAACAATAACAAGCGCTAACGTACTCATCGCTATTTGTTTTTGATTACCTTTTTCAATACATTTTGAAGTACCCACGACATGAGAAGCACTACCTATTGCAATTCCGATTGCGATATTATTCTTAACTTTAACTAATTTTAGAATTTTATGACCAAATATAGCTCCAAAAACTCCGGTTAAAACAACAACACAAGCCGTAAGTTCAGGTATTCCACCTAATTGTTTTGATGTTTCAATAGCCATTGGTGCAGTTATTGATTTAGGTAACATTGAAACTATAATTTGAGTATGTGCGTGTCCTTTATATGCAATAATGTAAGTTGATAAAATTGCAATTATTGTTGCAAGGACAAAAGCTACATAAATAATTCTCTTATTTTTTACCAACATCTTTGAATTCTTATACAATGGATAACCAAGTGCTATTGTTGCGGGTATTAATAAAAATGTAATATATGATGCACCTTGTTTATATACACAATAGTCAATATTAAAAATTTTTAAAATAAATATTAAAATTATTCCAGCAATTAGTATTGGAGAAATTTCTTTTAATATAGGATATTTATTTAAATATTTAGCAAATTTGAATGAAAAAATCGTTGATAATATTCCAAATAAACTATTCATTTATCTTTGCCTTTCTAATTTTATAAAATCTTATGAACTTTAATCCATATTCTACAAATAAACCTATCGATACAATCATAAAGGTTGTTGTTAAAAATATTATTAATAAAATGATAAACCAATTTTTTAATAATAAATCTTTGTAAGTAATAAGTCCAACAATAAAAGGAACAAATAAAATCGCCATATTTTTTAGTAAAAAATTTGACGTTTCTTCAACCCACGCTTCTTTTATAATTCCTAATTTCAATCCAAGAAAAAATAATATTAAACCTAAAATTGCAGGTGGAAAAGGAATCTTAAACAATTTAAGTATAAATAAACTAACGTAGTATATAAAAAATATTATAAAAAATCCAAGACAATATTTTAATAATTTTATCACGATGTTCCTTTACTTTGTTATAAGATATTCTAAAATTTTTGTTTTTTAAATATATTGCAAAATATCCTCTGGTTTATCAATAATTATTTCAGCTTTGTTTTTTATTAAAAATTCTCTATCTCTAAATCCCCAAGTTACGCTTATACAAGGCAAATTAGAATTTTTAGCTGTCATAATATCAACATCAGAATCCCCAATATATATTGCTTCTTCTGGTTTTAAGTTCATAAGATTTAGCACTTCAAAAACCGTATCCGGTGCAGGTTTTTTCTTTATTCCTGCTTTTTCGTTTTCACCTATTGCAATATCAATCAAATCCCTAAAATATTTTCTAGACAGCTCTTTTACTGCTAAGTCAAATTTGTTTGATACAACTGCAGTTTTAATATTTTTTTCTTTTAAGTGTTTTAATAATTCTAAAATTCCATTGTATATTGTAGTGTGATTACACATGTTTTTTTCATAATGTTCTTTGAAAATTTCAAGACATTTTTCATAATTTGAATTGTTTAACCCATTTGGAATTGCTAGTTCAATAAGTTTGGCTACACCGTTACCTACAAAAAATCTTACATCTTCAATGGTATGGGTTGTATAGTTAAATTGAGAAAGTGCATAGTTTGTAGAAATCATTAAATCTTCAAGAGTATTTAATAATGTTCCATCCATATCAAAAATAACAATTTTCTTTTGCATAATTTACCAGTTTTCCAAGGGATTATAGCATAAAAATATTTAATAGTTTAATAAATTTTACACAATTCCCATTCTCTTAAATGATTATTAGTTGGTGCTTTTAAACCTGCTGATATAATCTTTTTTATTATTTTTGTTTATACAGGTTTGTCTTGAAAATCTCTGATTGTTCTTCTTTTTTCTATTGCTTCGTATAAATCCATCTATCCCTCACATAAGCTAATTTTAACCTAAATAGATTATTCAAAGCCACGTTACACAATTTTTTGTAAATTTTGGCCAATGACAGAATACTTATTTTAATCAAGTAAACCATTTTATTATTCGTCAATTCTTTCAAGTTTAAAAATAACAGGTCTTGTTCCATCATTACAGCAGGTTATCATAACTTTTTCATCTTTACTCCAACCATCCATTATAGAACCACCCTGAAGTGCCGTATAAACATACCTGCTTATACAATCCCAAGCTTCTGAACAAAATTCACCTTGCATCATTCTGAAAAAATCATTGCTATCTACAATAAATTCCTGACCGTCTTCAAAAAATTCACATTTACCGGCTTTAGGATTTTTAAGGTATTGTTCTTGTAAGTCTGTATAGCATTCCCTTTTTAAAACAGTAATTTTGCATTTATGTTTCATCTTTCACTCCTTATTAATTTAATAAATAGAATTACCTTTCTTATCAATATAAATAATCTGTCTCAATCATCGTTTAAAATCTTTTTAACATCTTTAAAAAATTTCCCTTATTTAAAATCGTATTCAACTTATAATATAAATTTTTTAAACGATATTTCAAAAATTTTACAAACTCACCTAGATATGTAGTAACAATAATCCCGACAACAAAATAAAAATAAGTAGTTTTTAATGGACAATAAAACCAATAAATATCTGAATTATTTTTTATATCAAAAGGGATTCCTTTAAAAGCTAAGATCGAATATGTAATAATATTAAATACAAGTAAATGATTTGCCATAATATGATAAGTATTTTGTCCAATTTTTTGAATAAAAGACCAAGTTTTAACTTTATTATAAATAATGTCTACAATAAATAAACTCATCCAAATTCCAGTAATGCTTGTAATTATAGGAACAATCCAGTTATCAAAATCTCCCCATACAAGGATATAACTTAAACCAATACCATCTAAAGCAGAATAGTCAGCATTTGTAAGCCATAAAATTGATTGAATAAAAATTATGATATAAAAAATTTTAGAAGAAAAAATATTAATTTTACCTTCAATTTTAGCATTGTATAAATAGCCTAAATAAACAAATAATAAAGAAAACAATGTTCTTAAAAAATACAAAATATAAACATTTTGAGAATATTTTCCTAACTGAATAGCAAAAATGGAAAGTATAAAGAAAAATAATATGTTAATAATAACAGGAAGTTTTTTTAAATAGAGAAATAATAGCTTAAAAATAATAAGAGTAGTAAAAAGTTGAGGAACAAACCAAAGAGGCGAAGTCAAATCAATTTGATGACCAGTTAAAAATGGATAAATAAATTCATTTTTAAAAGTTATAGGCATTGCCCAAAATTTTCCTATAATAGGAGTAATAGCAATAGTAATAAGTAAATATATAAAAGAGTATAAAAAATAAGGAATAAGAAGAGATTTTATACGTCGAAAAAAGTATTGAAAAAATGAATATGAATCTTTAAAAAGCATGCCCGCAATAAAAAAGAAGAGAACAACTTGAAATGAGTATGGAGGGAATAAAGGAATTAAAGAGAATTCTAAGTGTCCGGAAACTACAATTAAAATTGCAAGCGCTTTGAGAATATTAATTTTATTTGAATATATTTTATTATTTTCCATATTTAACAACTTCCTTAGTTAAAAAAATATATATTTATAAAGTTTATAATTAATATTATTTTATATTTTATAATAATAAAATAATAAGATATACAAATATAAACTTGTATTTTAGCAACATTTAATACAAAAAAAAAACTAACATTAATAAAAATATTAAAAAAAATAGTTAAAATCTTGATTTTGAACAATTAGTAAATATAATCTTTAAGGTAAGTGGTAAAAAATCAATTGAGGATTTAAATTACCAAAGTAAAAGTAAAATAAGGAAAGATAGGAAAGTATGGACGAAACAATACAACGTACCAAAATAGTAGCAACATTAGGACCCGCTTGTAGTACTTATGAAGATATTCAAGGCTTAATTGAAGCCGGAGCTACAATGTTTAGATTAAATACATCACACGGAGATATACAAGATCATAAATCCAGATTAGATACAATTAGAAAAGCATCAATAGATATGGGGAAATTCACTCCTATTTTAGTTGATTTACAAGGACCAAAAATTAGAATTGGTGTTTTAAAAGAAGAAATTAAACTTGAAATGGATGATAAAATTGTATTAAGTCCTAGTGTAAAAGGAGAAGATATAATTCCAGTAGATTATGCAGGCTTAGCAAATGATGTTCACCCTGGTGATATGGTGCTTATTGATGATGGAAAAATCGAATTAATAGTAGAAGAAGTAAAAGACGATAAAGTATATGCAAAAGTAGCAAACCCAGGCATATTAAAATCAAGAAAAGGTCTAAATATTCCAGGTTCAACAAGTAGCTTAGATGCTGTAACAGAAAGAGATATCAAATTTATAGAATTTGCTGTAGAAAATAATGCTGATTATGTTGCATTATCATTTGTAAGACAAAAAGAAGATATATTAACAGCAAAGAAATATTTACACGAATTAGGTTCAGAAATTCCAGTAATAGCCAAAATAGAAAAACCACAAGCTGTAGATAATATGAGCGAAATAATCTCAGTTTCAGATGGAGTAATGGTAGCACGTGGCGATCTTGGGATAGAAATATCTCCAGAAAAAGTGCCTATAGTTCAAAAAAGAATAATAAATGAAGCAACAAAACAAAGAAAAGTTGTAATAGTAGCTACACAAATGTTAGAAACTATGATAGAGCAACCTATCCCAACAAGAGCAGAAGCTTCTGATGTTGCTAATGCTATCTTAGACGGAACAGATGCTATTATGTTATCAGGTGAAACTTCTGTAGGAAAATTTCCAAAAGAAGCTGTTAAAATGATGTCCATGATAGCAAATAATGTAGAAAATAGTGATTTCTGTAAATATAATATTGATTTACCTTTAAATCCTACTTTCCAAAAAACAAGACAAGCTGTGGTTAATGCTGCTGTTAAAATGGCTCAAGATGTAAATGCTAAAGCTTTAGTTTCTTTTACGCATACTGGTTATACTCCAAAGTTACTATCAAAGTTAAGACCTAAAGTACCTATAATAGTGATCTCTGATTCACCTGCTACTTGTCGTAGATTAAATTTATATTGGAATATTATTTCTTTCCATAGAGATTGGGATAGAGTTTTAAATCGCTCTTTCTTAATAGAGTTAGATAATTTCTTTTTTGAAAATACTAATTTTAAAAGAGATGATTACGTAATATTGACAGGTTCAATACCAAAGTTAATTACAGGTAAAACTAACTTCCTACGTGTACATAGAATAGGTGCTACATCTCTTGAAGATGTTTAAAATAAATAGAAATTAAATAGAAGCAAATAAAGAAAGCGAAAATTAAATTAAAATTTAATTTTCGCTTTTAAATTAATTAGAAATAAAAAATATATCTTATAATTTAATAAGTCTTTTAAGTTGATTTCTTATTTCCGTTAAGTCTTTAGAATTGTCAAAGACCTTGGTTGCTTCTTGTAGAATTTTAATAGCTTTTTGTTCATCACCCATTTGTTCATAGGCAAAAGAAAGTTGCAAATAAAGATTTGTATCTTGTTTTGGATCAATATCTAAAGCCGTAAGAAAAAATTTAATAGATTCTTTAGACATATCATTTAAAGACAAAATTTCCCCCATTTGCACATTAGCCTCATAAGAATCCGGCACTATTTTGAGAGCCTCGTAACAGGCATTTGCAGCCTGTTCATAATTACACTGTTTAAAATAGCACCAAGATAAATGGAAATAAGCATCATAATTTGTTTTATCAAAAATAAGAATTTTTTGATAAATAGTAATAGCAAAATTAATATATTCAGGAATTAAAAGAACTTCAGGTTTAGATTCAAAAATCAAAGCCAGATTAAATAAATGCTCAAGAGTTTTATAATTTTTAGGATTTACAAGTTTTAAAATAATATTTAAAGACTCATTAAACATTTTTTCTTCAGCATATGCAAAAGCTAGAGTTATTATAGCTTCTTCATCATTTTGTTTATTAATTACTTTTTCTAAATGTTCAATAGCTTTTTGGAACCTATACTTGTTAATATAAATCAAAGAAATATTAAAATGAGAATCCATATCATCCGGATTCATTTTCAAAACCTTTAAATAAAGCCTAATAGCTTTATCAAAAAGCTCCGATTTTTGAGCTGCTAATGCACAGTTATAACATAATTTAACATCTTGAGGCCTTTGAATATACGCTTTTTCAAAATATTTAAAAGCCGTAATATAATTTTTACGCCCAAAAGCTTCTATTCCTTTATCATAAAGATTATCAAATGATTCTATAAAAATCGGTGTGTCCAAGATTTGGATACATTTTTTTTTAAATGAATAAAAATCATCTTTATTTTTATCCAAAATAGATTTTATTTTATTTTTTATTGAAGAAATTATCTTAAAATTAAATATATTCATAGTAATATTGTAATATATAACTTATTTTTGTATAAATGTAAAGGTAGAAAAATGATAAAAAGAAAATTTTCAGAAGGTATAAAAGATTATAATCAATTATTAGATTTATATAATAGCTCATTAGAAGAATTATTCAAAATTTTATATGATAATTACTATTCAGATGAAATAGAATTCTGCTCATTGATAAGTGCTAAAACAGGTAAATGTTCTCAAAATTGTAAATATTGCGCCCAAAGTTCTTATTATAGAACAGAAATAGAAACACATCCTTTAGTATCGTTAGAAGATGTAAAAAAAGCTGCCATAGATGGTAAAAATAATTATGCAAGTAGATTTGCTATTGTAACTTCAGGCAAGGGACCTGAAGAAAATGATTTTAATAAAATTTTAGACATGATAAAAGTTGTAAACCAAATAAAAGGTTTAAAAAGTTGTGCATCTCTTGGAATATTAGACGAAACTCAAGTAAAGCAATTAAAAGAGGCCGGATTAGTTCGGTATCACCATAATATAAATACTTGCGAGTCATATTATTCTAGTATTTGTACTACACATAGCTATAATGATAGAATAAAAACAATACAACTTGTAAAAAAATATAATCTGGAATTATGTGCCGGAGTTATTTTAGGTATGGGAGAAACTAAAGAACAAAGAATAGAAATGGCTCTAGAATTAGCTGCTTTACAACCTGATTCCGTTCCTGTTAATTTTCTAATGCCTATTAAAAATACTCCTTTTGAAAATTATATAGATAAAATTGATGAAGAAAATATATTAAAAACATTATGTATATTCAAAATAGCTATGCCAAACTCTGTTATTAGACTAGCCGGTGGCAGATCTTTAAGATTATCAGAAGAAAATCAAAATTTAGCTTTAAAATATGCTATCAGTGGTATAATTATAGGGAATATGTTAACAACTACCTGTAAAGATCCAAAAGATGATATTAAAAATGTTCAAGAACTTGGGAAAAAAATAGTATGTACGAATATTTAAAAGGTAAACTAATATCAAAGCAGTCAAAAAGTCAAAAAGGTGCTCAGATTATTCTAGAGGTTAACAATATTGGCTACTGTATTAAAATGAATGAACGCAGTATATTAGATCTACCTGAAATAAATACGGAAATTAAAATATACACATCTCTTATACATAAAGAAGATTCTATGCAACTTTGTGGATTTCTCCTAAAAGAGGATAGAGATATTTTTGAAATATTACAGAGCGTATCAGGTGTAGGATTAAAAGCCGCACTAAAAATCTTAGATGAATTTTCTTCTGCTGAAATTATTTCTTATGTCATTGATGAAAATTCTAAAGCTATTTCAAAAGCTAAAGGTATTGGTGTAAAATTAGCTCAAAAGATAATCATTGAACTAAAAGATAAATTAATAAATATTCAAAAAAATAATCCTATACTTTTAGATATAAACTATAATACAGATAATACTGAAAAAATTGTTCAAAATGAAGTAATAAATGAAGTACAAGCAGTTTTATTATCATTAGGATATAGCATAAATGAAATAAAATCCGCTTTAAATATTGTTATAAAACATAATGATGTAAAAGATAAAGATAATTCGGAAATATTATTAAAATTAAGTTTAGAATATTTAGCAGGAGTATAATAGATATGAAAATTTTATTTGCAACAAATGAAGTGGCTCCATTTTCTAAGGCTGGAGGTTTAGGTGATGTTATGGGGAGTTTGCCTAAGGAACTTGAAAAATATAAAGATAACACCATTGCTATTTTTACTCCTTTGCATGGTTGTATTGACAAAAATAAATACAATATAAAAGAGTTAGAAAATTCAAAGTTAAGGATCCTTTTTGAAGGTAAGGAAAGAATTTTTAAGTTATATATGACAAAGTTACCTGACACAAATATAAATGTATTTTTTATTGATTGTTTATATTATTTTGGGTGCTTTCAAGAAGTATATCCAAAATGGTTAGATAGAAGATATGAACACGAAAGATATGTAGCTTTTTCTTTGGCTATTTTAGAATATGCTAAATTATTAAATTTCAGACCTGATATTATACACGCAAATGATTGGCATACTGCTATGTTAAGTGCATATTTAATAAGCAATTATAATATGGATGAATTTTATAATAAAGCTAAGACTGTATTTTCTATTCATAATCTAGCTTATCAAGGTGTTTATGAAAAGGACATACTAGATTTTGCAAATATGCAAAAAAATAGGGTTTATCATTCTTATGGACTTGAGCATTATAATGAAGTTAACTGGATGAAAGGTGCTATTAATTTTTCTGATAAAATTATTGTAGTATCGCCTACATATTCTAAAGAAATTATGACTGAAGAATATGGTGAAGGTATGGATTTTACTTTAAGAGGTGCTCGCAATAAAGTTGTAGGTATATTAAACGGCATTGATTACTCTATATTTAATCCTAAGACTGATAATAATATAATATCAAAATATGATACATCTAGCTTAGAAAATAAAGAAGAATGCAAAAAAGAGATCTTAGCTGAATTTGGTTTAGAATACAGAAAGGATCGACCTTTAATAGTTATGATATCAAGGCTTGTGGAACAAAAAGGGTTTAGATTAATAAGAGATATGGAAAATCATTTAAGAAACCTTCAAGCTGATTTTATAATGCTTGGTACCGGTGATAAAGATTTAGAGAACTTATTTATTTGGTTATCAAATAACACAAGCAATATAAGAGCAAGAATAGATTATAAGGAAGATATTGCACACAGATTATATGCAGGTGGTGACTTTTTCTTGATGCCATCAAGATTTGAACCTTGTGGTTTAAGTCAATTAATATCATTAAAATACGGAACTTTACCAATAGTAAGAGCAACAGGTGGTCTTGAAGATACTGTTGTTGGTTATCCTTTAAATGATTCTAATGGATTTAAGTTTTGGCGATTTAACGGATATGATATGCTTGATGCAATAAATTGTGCTATTAGTGTATATAACGATAAATACACTTTAAATGCTATGAGAAAATCTGCAATGAATTATAATTTTACTTGGGAAAAAAGTGCTAAAAAATACATGGATGTATACAATGAACTCTTATCAAAATAAGGAAACAGTTTTATGACAAATAAAAATAAAAAATACATAGAGGTAGTACCAAAAGTTAAAATTTCAGATTCAAAAATTCTATCATTAGTTTATACTCCTGGGGTAGCTCAAGCTTCTTTAGCAATAAAAGCTGACGAATCAGCGGTAAATAAATATACAAACAGACCAAACAGTATTGGAATTTTTTCTACTAACTATGAAAAATCTTTAAACAGAGCTATTTATTTAAAAGAGAAATATAATATAGATGCTTATCCTTTTGAAGTTTGCAGTATTAAAAATTTATATTTTATACTAAAAAATTTAGAAGTAAACTTTGCCGGATATGATTTAACCTTAATCGACTCTATTGAAGTAAATAATTCTAATAGCTCATATAAAATAGATATCCCTATATTATTAACAAATAAAGAAAAAGATATTGATATATTAAAATATTTTAATATCCACTCAAAAGATATTAGAGTACAAGATAATAATATAGAAGATTTGTATTTGTCTTCTATTGACATAAAAGAGGCTTCGTTAAAATTAAGAGAACAAAATCAAGGTGTAGTAAAAACAAAAATTTCAAAAAATGAAAATAACGAGATAATAAAACCCGTAGCAATAGTATCTGATGGTTCAGCAGTATTAGGTTTAGGCGATATAGGCGCTTCCTGTGCTATTCCGGTAATGGAGGGCAAAGCTTGTTTATTTAAAGAGCTTGGAAATGTAAATGCAATTTCTTTATGTTTAAAGACACAGAATAGTGAAGAAATAATAGAGATTGTAAAATCTATCTCAAATTCTTTTAGTGGCATAAACTTAGAAGATATAAAAGCTCCAAAATGTTTTGATATTGAAAAAGAATTAATAGAATCCTTAGATATACCAGTGTTTCATGATGATCAACACGGTACTGCCATAGTTGTATTGGCCGGATTAATTAACGCATTAAAAGTAGTAAAAAAAGATATAGATAAAATAAAAATAGCATTTTCAGGCGCTGGTGCAGCAGCTCAAGCTGTTGTTAGATTATTATTAGATGCCGGTGTAAAAGATATTTCTTTATGTGATATAAATGGTGTTGTTTATAAAGGTCGTGAATGTAATGATATATATTTAGATGACATCGCAAATTATACTAATTTAAAACTAATTAAAGGTGGATTAAAAGATATAGTAAAAGATTCTGATGTTTTCATTGGGTTATCAGCACCAAATATATTGACTCTTCATATGATAGAATCAATGAATGAAAAACCTATTATTTTTGCATTAGCTAATCCCGAACCAGAAATTGATCCTAAAAAAGCTATAGACTCAAATAAAATTTTTATCTTAGCTACCGGCCGAAGTGATTATGCAAATCAAATAAATAATTCTTTAGCTTTTCCAGGGCTATTCCGTGGTGTATTAGAATCTAAAAAAAATAAAATAACAAAAGGTATGAAACTTGAATCTGCATATGCAATAGCCTCATTAATAAATGATAACGAGCTATCAAGAACAAATATCATACCTAATGCTTTAGATTTAAATGTACCAATATATATTGCAGAGAAAATTAATCTTTTAAAAGACTAAAAGCTATAATTTTTTCATCGATAATATTAAGCCAGTCATAAGATGGATAATCTTCACAACCACATTCATCACAAGAATCATTTTCTCCAAAATCACAATCATCAAAAGCATCGCATATCATCGCATCTTGAAGTGTTATGATACCTTTTTCTCTTGATTTTTCAGTATATAATCTACCATATACTTTAAAAGAATCTGTAAAGATTATTATCTTTTCTGCATCATTTGCTTCTTGAGCTAACTTTAGAATCTGTTCACTAATATTCATAAAAAATCTCCTTAATAAATATATAAAAATTATTATAAAAACTTAATAAAACTACATTAGACACTTGGTTATTACCAACTGTACTATCTTTTTTGTAAATTTTTATGTATTTTTTTACATTTATTGAAATCGGATCCTGTATATATTTTTTATATACATATACGTATAAATGGAGAAAAATATATGGATACTACTACTAATATTAATGTTACTTCAAAGAAAACTTATTCAATTAAACCCACAAGTATTCAAACGCCTCAAGTTGATACACAAAAAAAAGATACTACAAGTTCAAATTCACAAAGTACAGATATTGTTATACAAACTACTAAAACAATAGAAAATGAACAAGCAAAATTTAAAGAGAACATTCTTAGAATGATTCAAACTAATTTTAAAGACTTGACTCAAGAACAATCTAATGAATTTGCTATACAATTAGCCGAACTAAGATCAAAATTAACTAATAAAATAGAGTTTTTAGAGTATAAAAAATCAAATAATCTACCATATAATCAAGACGATAAAACCTATTTTAATAAACTTTATCATTTCTTAGATAGTCAAAATATTAATTTTATAAAAGCTTTAAAAGGTAAATTTGAGAGAAGTATTTATATAGTAGGATTAGAAGACAATAAAGGTGTTGAAATAAAAGATACAATAATCTCTGAACGTCAACAAAAACTTGACAAAATCGAAGAAAACAAAACAGAAAAAAAAATTCTTAAAAAACTATACACAAAGAATATAGAACTACGCCAAATATGTGATATGGCGAAAATGCTGTTCCAAAATGATAGAATTAAAGATGAAGATATGCCTAAATATCTAGAACTGAAACAAAAACATACTATATTATGTGAAGAAATGAAAAATCTTAATAATCTTTTAAGAAATCCTATAAATGAAAAATTAAGTTCTTATGCCTCTGATTCAAAATTGTCAAAAATTATAGACAATGAGAAAGAAAAAACTCAAGGACTTAGCTCAAAAGTTTTAATGAATCCTTTCGATACTCAAGCTATTGACTCACGAATAGAAGAGTTAAGAACAGCAGATATTGATTTAAAAAATCAAATAAACTCAGAAGATGCCGACCTACTATATAATATAAAGAGTTTAGAAACTCAAATAGAAACATTAAAAGAACGTTATTTAGCTTCAAATGATTCAATTAAAAAAAATGAATTCTCTAATCAAATTAAATCTTTAGAAAAAGAGTTCAAGTTAAAAAAAGAGCTACTAAATAATTTGGAACGAGTTACTCAAGGTACTATGTATTATCAAATGGAAACTACAACATATTTTGTAGATAATTATTATACATATAATAATAAAGCATTAACTAGCAAACAAATCAATATTTACAAACGTGATTATAAGAAATTTCAAACAATTATAAAAGAAAAAAAGTTACCTTTTAATATGTCTAGTTTTAATATTACAGATCCTGATAGAGTAATGGATTTAAAGAAACAGGATTTAAAAAATTTAAGATATTATTTAAACTATATAAATACTTATTATTCAAGAGAACATACAGAATATAGTTTTATGCAACAAGGTGATTCAGAGCAAGCAAAACTCGTAACACCATCGCATCCGGATGGAGTAGTTGTAGGAAATAATTTATCTCAAAAGACTTTAAAAAATTTGCTAAAATTAAAAAAAGAGACTGGAACGATTGATTTATCTAGTAAACAAGGGAAGATTGGTGATTGTTATTTATTAACGGCAATGGATCAGATGTTACATAACGAAGATGATTTAATAGATCTTTTAAACTGTTTTTCTGAAGAAGTTGTCGAAGCTTGTGATGAAGAGGGAAATATAACAAACCTCAAAAGATTAGTTTTTACAGCAAAAAAGGGAGAGCCTCCTTTCAAAATGAGATTTAATATAAATGAAGATGGAAGTATTCAGCTAAAAGGTTATTTCAATAATCAAGAAAAAGTATTTGCTGGAAGTCCAATTGTTAATATAGTAGAAGAAATTTATACTCAAGTAAGATTTAATGATATGAAGGCTAATCTAGACAATGATGATCCTTTAAAAAAATTAGAGTTCTCTGAAGCAAATTTAAAGACTCTTACATTCTTAACTAATATCATTAACGTTTTATCTAATCAAAATAGTGCTAGACCTGAAGATATTGATAAGGCAATTGAAGATTATAAAAATAATTTCAATTCTTTTGTACCTGAAGAGCTTAAAAACTCAAAAGAGGTATTATTCATTGAAAAATCTATAAATAATGTTTCTATCAAAAAGCAATCTGATAATTTTACAGACTTTTCAAACAAAATTCCAGCTAATTTATCCATAGAACAAGATCCTAAGGAATGGATACAATATTTGTCTTCTAATATAAAGGATCCAACTATACAAAGATTATTATCTAAAGAGCAAGATCCAAGCAGGAAACAGCAAATTGTTATACAATATTCTCAACTAGCTAAAATACAAGAAAATATCAACTATGTTCTTAATAATAAAGATCTACTAAAAGAGGGCACTAGTAGGAAGAAAGACGATGAAAAACAGATCTGGTTTAGAATTCATGCTAAAATTTATTTCGACTTAGTTGGAAATGCAAAATTTAGCCCAGAAATAAAAAATTCAGATTCATATAAAGCATTATATCAATCAATGAATGGCTTATTAGATCTTGATCACTTTGATCTTGAATTATTTGATTCAAATCTATTAAGCCAATCTTTCCAAAAACAAAATAGCATTGTCCATAATGAGACACTACAAATTTTAGTTAGAAATAAAAATAAAAACTCTACCCCAAACATTTATAATAATCTTTTAAGCGGGGGGTGGGTTCATAAAGTTTTAAATACTTTTCTAAGTAGCTCTCACGAAAACATATTTCTAAATAATAATCCTAGTCAAGATATATTTAATACACAGTATGAAAATATTCAAATGTTTCAACCTGAAAATTTTACTCCATCTAGCTTTGACTTAAGAGGAACAATAACGCCTAATTCTAATAAAACTCAACCCGAACATAAATTTTATGAAACAGAATATGATAAAGCTAATTTTGGTTTATATCAAGCTAATGCAGATAGAAATAAACTTGGACTTATATCATCCCATGCTATAAATAGTGAAGGGATATTAAATGGAATAGATTTTAATATAAATCCTTGGGATAATGATATGGTTCTATTAAGAACTGTTGAGCAATATAATCAGCTACAAGCAGGAATGAAAATATCTATAACCAGAAGAAAAAAGGTCTAGAAAAGCCTAATATTTTAAAATAATTCCCAAATTATATATTATAGAAAATAAAAAGAGTATCAATAAAAATTTTTATAAAATTGATACTCTTTTTAAAATTAAATTAATTATCTATTAGCAATAACTCGAGCAACATGGACTCCAGAGGCAGATGCTTGAATAAGCCCACGAGTTACACCTGCTCCATCTCCAATAGAGAACATGTTTTTTACACCTTCAGTTTCAAGTTCATTATTTAACTTAACTCTAGCACTATAAAATTTCACTTCAATACCATAAAGAAGAGTATATCTAGAGGCAACTCCAGGAGCTATTTTATCAAGAGCTTGAAGCATTTCAATAATACTTGTAAGTTGTCTATATGGTAAAACTAAACTCAAATCACCAGGAGTAGCACACGATAATGTAGGAGTTAAAATACTTGATTTTAGCCTTTCAACAGTAGATCTACGTCCATCAAGTAGATCACCGAATCGCTGTACTAATACTCCACCACTTAACATATTAGCCAGTCTTGCAACATGCTGCCCATAAGCTATAGGTTCTTTAAATGGTTCAGTAAATTTCTCGCTTACAAGCAAAGCAAAATTTGTATTCTTTGTTTTTTTATTCGCATAGCTATGCCCATTTACAGTAGCTATACCATTATAGTTTTCTGCTACAACTTCTCCGTGAGGATTCATACAGAATGTACGAACTTCATCTCCAAAAGTAGGTGAATGATATATTAGCTTGGATTCGTATAATCTATCTGTTATAGGTTCCATAACGGCTGCAGGTAATTCTACTCTTACCCCTACATCTACAGCATTATTCACCATACCTATTTTATTTGCCTCAAATTGCTTTGTTAACCAATCCGCACCTTCTCTTCCTGGTGCTACTATTACAAATTCTGCTTCTATTTTTTCACCATTTGATAAAGTAAACCCTTTAACTTCTGAGTTTTCAACAATAAGATCTTTTGCACAGGTATTTGTAATTATAGTAACTTTTTCATCAAGAAAATCTTGCATTGCTTTTAAAACATTTAAGCTACGTTCTGTTCCTAAATGTCTTACCGGAGAATGTATAAGTTTTAATTCTGCTAATGTAGCTTGGTGTTCAATATCTGCAAATGAATCTCTATTAACACCATAGACAACATCTGTAGCTCCAAATTTCAAGTATAAATTATCTACATAATTTATAAGATCTTCAACTTCTTTTCTAGACATATAATCAAGTAAATGACCACCTACATCCGGAGTTAGTGTAAGCTTACCATCTGAAAATGCTCCAGCTCCACCCCAACCACAAAGTAATCCACAAGTTTTACAAGTAGGACATTTTTCATAACCTTCTCTTAGTAAACATTTTCTCTTCTCTATTTTTGGGCCTTTTTCTATTATTACAATCTTCCATTCCGGTTTTAATTTAACCAGTTCTAACGCAGTAAAAATTCCAGCCGGACCCGCACCTATTATTGCTACATTATACATTTTCTTTCAACTCCATGACATCTTACTTTAGTATGGTACAGTAAAAATGATAATTTTAAAAGTAATGAAATAATTAATTTAACAAAATTTACATTTGTCGTTTCAAAATCCTTTTAAATATTTTTATATACTTTTATAATTATTTTACATCAATATTTACAATAGTTTTTTTATAAACATTAAGAAATTTTAATGTAAATTTTTCTTTTTTCTTAAAAGACTTTGATATTCTATATAGCAAATTACTAATATTGTAATATTGTAAAATAATTAATTTAATTTTTGTAAAAATCATACATTTTTTATCAATTTGATGTACGATAAAGTCACTGGATGATATTAATAATAATTCAGTTTGTTTTATATCAGCTATAAAGCCGAATTATAAAAAGTAAATAAAAAATTATGGGAGTAAAAAGTGTTAGAACGTGGCTATATTCAAATATACACAGGTGATGGTAAAGGAAAAACTACAGCATCTTTAGGCTTAGCATTAAGAGCTTTAGGGCATAATTGGAAAGTTCTAATCATTCAGTTTACAAAAGGGGATCAGGGTACTTCTTATGGTGAGATAGCTTCTTCTTGTAAATTTAAAGATAATTTGACGGTTTTACAATTTGGTATGGATAGAATTGTTTATTCGCATAATATTTGTATGGATGATTATAAAGAATCAAAAAAAGGTTGGGATATCGCCAAACAAGCTATTAATAGTGGTAAGTATCAACTTATTATATTAGATGAAATAAATATTTGTATAGATATGGGCATGATTAAAGTAGCTGATGTTAAAAATGCACTTATAAATAAACCTGAAGAACTTGAAATTGTTCTTACCGGAAGACGAGCACACCCTGAAATTATAGCTCTAGCTCATTTAGTTACAGAAATGAAACCGGTTAAACATTATTTTGATATTGGTGTTATGGCTAGACAAGGTATTGAATATTAGTAAAATTATAAATTTATTATTTTTTGTATATATTTAGGAGGAGGTTTTATTAAACTTTCCTTTTTTTTTTTTGAATGATATTATCTAATAATAAATTTAAAAGGTATGATTAACGTGTTAAAAAAAATATTCTTTATATTTTTATCATTTTTTTTATTTAATCTTCAATCTATAGCATCTGATTTAAATAATAATCTACCGTCTGAATTACCTTTAACTCCGATAAATGATAACTCTTATGATCCGAATGGCTTTAAAATTATTACACCTGAAGTTGACTTTAGCAAAAATTATAACAATTATAAGCCTATAGATCTAAAACATTTAAAAAAAGAATCTAATAATAAAAAAAATATTACATCAATTAAAATACCCAAATGGAAAACTTTTGAAGTCAAATTACTTAATAACATAAGCTCTTATTCTAGAAAAGGTACTGTTATTAATTTTTCAACAACAAAACCTTTACCTTTAAGATACGTAACTATTCCTGCCAATACAATTATAAAAGGTAAAATTATCGATTCTCATCCTGCTCAAATTACCGGCAATGGTGGATTAATTGTCATAGCTCTTCAATCTATACAATACAAAGGAAAATATTACCCTATATCCTCTGCTAAAGTTACTTATGCTGATTCTAAAATTATTTTCTTTAATAATATAAAAGGAAAAAGAACGTTTTTAAAAAATACTATTAATCACACAACTAAACCCAAAAAATTCATGAAGAAAATGACAAAAGTATCAGATAAATTAACAGGAAATTCCGTTACTTTAATTTTAAGTCCTTTACCTGTGTGTTTTGGTGGGGTTATCTATTTAGTTAATTTTATTGCTTCTCCTATTTTTGGGGTCTTTTCTAAAGGTGATAATATTTATATTAAAAGTGGAAGTAAGTTTAAATTAAAATTGACTGAAGATGTTTATTTATAGTTTTTTATCAATCTAAAATCTCCTTACATTTTAGTTTTTCTATTATATTTTTAGCCTTAATTATATAAAATAGTTGAATAAAATATTATTTTATGTAATAATATAGGGTATAGGGGTATACCCTATATAAAAGAGGTTAATATGGTCTGTTTTTCACAAGAAACAAAAAAGAAATTAATAGTAAGATTAAATAGAATATCTGGTCAAGTAAATGGAATAAGTAAAATGATTGAATCAGATAGAGAATGTATAGAGATATTAAATCAACTTGTATCCACTCAAGCAGCATTAAAAAGTGTTTGGAAACAGGTTGTAAAAGGTCACCTAGAAAATCATATAACAACAGCTGTTATAGAGAATAAAAATAGTCAAGAATTAATTGATGAACTAGTCGAACATATAGAAAGAATAGTCTAGTATCTGAAAGGATAACATTTATGGATAACGTAAAATTAAAGAAAAAAACATTATTAGTAATAATAGTTACAGTAATAACAATGTTTGCTGAGATATATTTCGGAATTATAACAAATTCAATGGGATTAACAGCCGATGGTTTTCATATGGGAACACACGCTATAGCATTATTAATTACATTTATAATCTGTAGTATTACGGTTAAAGAAATTAACAGAAGAGAAAAATTAAATGCATTAGGTGGATATACCAGTGCTATTTTGCTAGGTTTAACATCCTTAGGAATCCTTTTAGAGTCTATAAAAAGATTTTTTAATCCTTTATCAATATCTTTTACCGAGGCAATAATAGTTGCAACTATAGGCTTAGTCGTAAATTTTATATGTATATTAATAATGGATGAAAAGGAAGGTCATAATCATAATCATAATCATAACTATAATCATATTGACAAAGATACCGACGATTGTAAGACAAAAGAAGAAAACTTGAATTATAAAGGAGCATATTTACATATTTTAGCAGATCTGCTTACATCAATCATTGCGATTTTGGCTTTAGTTGCAGGAAAATATTTTAATATAATGATATTTGATCCTATAATAGGTATAATAGGAGGCATAATAATAGCTAAATGGGCATTTGATTTAATAAGAAAATCAGGGAAAATTTTATTGTCATAATAATACAATATGATAAATACTATGAATAAAAATTAAAACTATAAAAATATTTGTTGTTAGATTTTTTTGTTTTAAATTATAATTTATATATGAGTATATCAGAGTCCAATAATATAAATAATACAAAAATCTATAAACTTAAACCAATTTCAACACAATTATCAGATATAAATATAAATTATACAATAGATTATGAAAATGAACTAAATGATTCACAACTGGAAGCAGTAAAAACAATTAATGGTCCTGTACTTACTATTGCCGGTGCAGGTAGCGGAAAGACAAAAACTATAGTTTATAGATTAGCCAGATTAATAGAAAGTGGTATTAATCCAGCAAGTATTCTTCTTTTAACTTTTACAAAAAAAGCAGCAAATCAGATGGTTAATAGAGCTAGCTTATTATTAGATTCTCGTGTTGAAAGTGTTTTTTGTGGAACATTCCATTCATTTTCTAACTATATTTTGCGGAAATATTCATCATTTCTTGAACTTAAAAATAATTTTACAATTTTAGATAAGTCCGATTGTGAAGATATTCTAAAACTTTTAATCTCTCAAAATATTAAAAAAACAGAAAAAAGGTTTCCTAAAAGTGCAACGATTATAGAAGTATACTCTATTGCTATTAATAAAAATAAAAGTATCGAATCAGTCATTGAACAGATCTATCCTAATTTTGCTTTTGCTGTAGAAGATATTAAAAATATATTGATAAAATATGTAGAATATAAAAGAGAAAAATCTCTTCTGGATTATGATGATTTATTATTATATTTAAAAACCTTACTTACATCTAATGAATCCGTTAGATTAAAAATATCCAACCAATATAAATATATAATGATAGATGAATACCAAGATACAAACAGCTTACAGTCTGATATTGTAAAATTAATAGCCTATACACATAATAATGTAATGGCTGTAGGGGATGATTCACAAAGTATATATTCTTTTAGAGGTGCTGATTTTAAAAATATTCTTAATTTTCCAAAGATGTTTGAAAATACAAAGATTATAAAATTAGAGCAAAATTATAGAAGTTCACAAAATATTCTTAGACTGGCAAACAAAATACTTGAAAAAGCTAGCCAAAAATATACAAAAGAACTATTTTCAAATATTAAATTTGAACAAAAACCTATACTGGTTTCTGCAAATGATATGGAATTTGAAGCAAAATTTGTAACTCAAAGAATACTAGAACTTATACAAGAAGAAAATTTATCATTAAATGATATTTCTATTTTATCAAGAAGTGCCAGATTAACTTATAATCTTGAAATTGAGCTATCAAAAGCTAATTTACCGTATAAAAAATTTGGTGGATTAAAATTTATAGAAGCACGACATGTCAAAGATGTAATAGCATTTTTAAGATGTATCGTCAATCCTGATGATTTTATAAGTTTAAATAGGATCTTACTTCTATTGGATGGGGTCGGTAACCAAACTGCATTAAAAATAATTCCAATATTTTCTCAAAACCTCCTTAGTACCACAAAAAAAACAAATAGTGATGAATTATTCTTTAATGTCAGCTTAAAAAATAAATCCAATATAATATCTTTATTTAATTTTCTGAATAATATGAAAAATCAAATAACAAGCCCAAGTTATGTTCTAAAACAAGTATTAGACTTTTATACACCTATACTTAAAAGCAAATATGATGACTATCTGAAACGCATAAAAGATTTAGATCACTTGCTATTTATGTCAGAATCCTATAATAATCTAGAACAATTTATAAGTGATTTAGCATTAGAACCTCCTGATACATCAGTAACTGATGTAAAAGGAACATTTAAAGATGAGTATCTAACAATATCAACAATCCACTCTGCTAAAGGTTTAGAGTGGAATACTGTGTTTATAATAGGTGCTTGTGATGGTAAATTCCCATCTATTTTTTCGTTCAATAATCCGGATGATCTTGAAGAAGAATTAAGACTTTTTTATGTAGCTGTAACTCGAGCTAAAAAACATCTTTATATCTCATATCCCATAAATATGTATGATAATTATTCCGGATTTTTAATGTCAAAACCATCTCGTTTTTTAGATAACATTGACAATGATATTATTGATCGTTGGGTTTTAGCATAAAATAACTATTTAAACTAGCTTTTTGCATAAGTAATTCCATTTGGTGATTTTTCAGAAAAACAAGATTTAAATAATAGTTTGATTTTATCTCCTAAATTAGTATCTTTTGGTTCTTTTGGAGAAACTTTCATAAAGTCTACTTTAGCTATTTTAACATCTTGTTTTCCATCTATTTTATAAAATACAGTATTAGAATGTCTATCAAAGTAAAAGTCCTTATTTTTAAATTTCAAAGAATATTTGCGTACATCTTTTTCATCAACTGTTCTAGCTAAGTAAGGGATAAGAAAAAGTTTCTTAAATTCCTCTTCGCTACAACCTATAGCTTTATTAAAATTACCTTTTTTATCATATAGTTGATGTGTTGATAAAAACTGATCTACAAGGTTAACTTTTTGAGCATCATTACTAAACATAAATTGAGAAGCAAACACATCTAATTTAGCTTGAGGTTTAAGATCATCATATCTTACGTATAAATGGTATTTATCATTTGTTCCTAAAAAATAATGTGCTTTAGCATCTTTTCTTATTCTACTACCATTACTTACCGCACCTAAATTACTAACAGCGTGATTTTGGGTTTTATTTATTTTAAATCCTTGAGGATTAGATTCAATACCACTACCCTTATGTATTTTTATATAACGTTTGCCTTCAAAGATGATATCATTATCGTATTTACCAACAAAATCATCCTCTGACAAAATTTTAGGTTTATATCCATCCTTGTACTTAATACATTGTAATGAAAGATCACTTATCGGATAGTTTAAATTATCTACTTTTACGCTCTTTACCTGTGAATAAAATTTACCGGTATTTATATCTTGTCTTCTTAAAACAACAGCAGTTGCAACCCCGTTAGTATGAGTATATGTTACCAGATATTTACCCGGTTCTTTTTCTACTACTTTTTGAATCTGTATATTTTTATGGTTTAAATTACTAAAATTTTCAAGCCCCTTTAATATTGTTTTAGCATCTTGGACATTAGATTTTAGATTTTTATAGTCTTGTCTTTGGGCTAATCTTTTTAAATCATCAGATCCACCTATTTTGATAAAAAATCGATCTTGTCCATCTTTTTTTATGTATTTCCCTATATATTCTTCTCCATTAATTTCAATGCTAGCTTTATAATTATCTGATTTAGCAATATTAAAATTCTCTTTTAATTTAGATATTTCAATATTATGTCCTGATGGATTTACTTCTGCATAGATTGTAGTTTCACAATTTTCTATAACCTTAAACACATCCGGCAATACATCAGAATCTTTTGATATAGTATTTATTTTTTTTGATGATAAATGTTTTAAAGCTTTAGAGTCTAGTGTTAATAATAAATTGTCATAATCATCTTTGCCTATTTTCCTTACATCTTGATCTAAGTTTTCTACAAAATTATAAGATAAACTATTCTGAGGCAAGTTTATATTATTACTTAGATTCTTTGGCATTCTATGATTATCTTGAACTGGAACATTAGTTTTCGAAACATTTTTTTTACCAGAAGAAAATATTTCATTAATTTTATCTCCAGCTTTTGCTATATGAAATTTAAATTTATCTTTAAAACTTACATCTTTACCGGGAGTATTCGTAATATCAATATCACTTAACCATTTACTTCTGATTTTTCCTAAAGAAAATAATGTTACTCCTGTCAATAAAATTGCACCTAGTGTTATACTAACAGCTGTTTTTTGATAATCTTGCTTGTTAGTATTTCTTTTATTAGAAGATAGCTGATTATAATCACTATAGAATCCTTCTGTAGGTTGATTTTGAAGTTCTAAATTATTATTAGAATTGTTATTAGTCGAATTAATAAAGGTATCATTTTCAGGTTCATACGCTATCTGGTTATAAGAAGGATAATTATTAAGTTCTTGACTGGCTTGTTTTTGAATTTCATTATAATTATTTGTATTTTTTCTTATTTCATCTAAGACAGCCGGATCATAATTAGCTAGATTTGGATTTAAAACTTGGTTACTAAGATTACTTACCATAATATTCTACACCTTCTTATTATTCAACACTGAAACTTTATAATAACACTATATACTTTATATATTTATAAAAAATTTATTTACTATATTATTGTTAAAACGTTAATAAATATAATCAAAAAATTTACAAAACTTTACATACAAAATATCATATAATAATCTTAATATAAAAAATAATAATTTAAGCTAGTGTAAACCAAAAATGCCAAACTCATTTAATCTATACAATATTTTCTCGAATAGCTTTAACAGCAGCTTGGACTCTATCATCTACACATAATTTCTGTAAAATAGAACATACGTGTGCCTTTGCTGTATGAACACTAACAATAAGTTCTTTTGCTATTTCGGTATTACTTTTACCTTGAACTAAATGTTTTAAAACTTCTAATTCACGATCAGTTAATTGGGCTCTAGCATCTGATTGGCTAGATTTAGGTAATAAAGCCAAGTTTTCAGGTTTTGGAAATAAGTTTAAAGCCACTTTTGCAACACCAGGATCTAACCAACAAGCTCCTTTAGCTACGTTTCTTATTACTTCTGATAAAGTATTTGGTGTTATATCTTTCAAACAATATGCACAAGCTCCGGCTCCAAGAGCAGCAAGAATTTCTTCTTCTCTTTCGTGCGATGTAAGTATTATCACTTTACAATCTAAACCACTTTCCTTTATCTTTTGTGTAGCTTCAAGGCCATTCATTCCTGGCAAACCTAAATCCATTAAAACAACTTTCGGCTTAAGCTCGTTAATTATTTTTAACCCATCGACAGCATTTTCTGATTCACCAACTACTTGTATATGCCCAAATTCGTTAAGACCTGAACGTAATCCTACTCGTGTCAATTTATAATCTTCAACAATTACTACTGTTATTACTTCTTCTTTTAATTCTGTTGATGTGCTCATATTTCTAATCTCCTAATAACTAATTTCTTTTACTGAACTATCTATTTCTTTTTACCATAATAGTTTTAAAAGAAATTATATATATTATCCTGTTGTATATTTTTTTTGATTATTTATTACCCTTTTGGGCTAGACTCCCAATCATATAAAATGAACCACACACAACTAAAAGTTGATCTTTACTAAGATTTTTCATAAGAAGATCTAAACCTTCTTGATTTATTATATTATCTTTTGTCTTACTAATCTCCTGTAAAATTAAAGGATTTACAGCATTTTCATATTCAAAGTTATAAAAATATATGCTATATAAATTGCTATCCATAAGAATATTTAATATTTTCTCATATTCTTTGGTATTTATACACCCATATACCCATATTATTTTTTTATCAGGATAATATTTTTCTATACTCTCTTTCAATTTTTTTGCTGCATCTACATTATGTGCCCCATCAAAAATTATATTATCTCCCTTTTTCTCCATTCGACAAGGCCATTTTACTGTACTTAACCCTTTTATTAATGCTTCTTCTTCCATATTATAATTAAATCTATATTTTAATATATCTAATGTTTTAAATACAAGTTCTAAATTTTCTTTCTGCCATAAACCTATTAAGTTAAATAAATATTTCTTACCGTTTAATATTATATAATTTTTATTATCATTGAATAATAAATCAATATTATAATCAGACTCTTCTAAATAGGCTGATTTCAATTTTGCTTGTTCTTTTATTACATTATATCCTAGATTTGATTTAGAAATAACAACAAAAGAATTCCCTTTTATTATTCCTGATTTTTCGTAAGCTATTTTATCAATTGTATCACCTAGTCTATCTTTATGGTCAATAGATATAGATGTAATAACTGAGATCATAGGATTATTAATTACATTAGTTGCATCAAAACGACCACCCAAACCTGTTTCTACTATCGCTATATCTACATTTTCATCTCTAAAATATAAGTACATTGCAATCGTTAATATTTCAAACTCAGTTAAATGAATATTATAATCAAAAGACTTTTTATTGACTTTAAAAATATATTCGGCAAATTTTTCTTTAGGGATATCAATACCATTAATCTTTAAACGCTCAGTATAATCAATTATATGAGGACTAGTATATAATCCGACTTTTTTATTAGCATATTTTAATATATTTGCTAATATTGAACATACAGAACCCTTACCATTTGTTCCTGCAACATGCACAACTTTTAAACTTTTTTCCGGATTATTAAATTTCTCCAGAATAAATTTTACTCTATCAAGACTTAATTTTATGTGAAATTTCCCATTCTTTGTTAATATTTTTAATGCTTTTTCATAATCATTTATAGAACTATCAGAAAAATGTTTGATCATAATTTTTTACTTTTCTTCTCCTATTGCTATTAAAAAAGTCTTAATAATATTATCTAAAGCTTTTGGATTCGATAATTTACAAGAGTTAAACTTCATTGTATTTAGTTTATCCTGATTATTTATTAAATCCAAAATAGAATTATACAAAGTTTCCGAGTTGCAATCTTGATCAGAGATAATAACTGCAGCATTTGAATTTTTTTGTGCTTGAGCATTTTTCATTTGATGATTAGAAGCAGCTTTAGGGTACGGTATTAAAATAGCCGCCGTAGATGTAGCATTTATTTCTGATAGACTTAAAGAACCTGCCCTTGAAATTACTAAATCGGCCGTTGCTAAAATTTCGTGAATATTATCAAAATAAGGCTTTATTATTAAATTTTTATCTTTATCATAATTTGGATAAAATTCCTTTAGCTTTAATATAGAGTCTTCATAATTTTTTTGTCCTGTCTGTATAATTATTTGAACCCTATTTGTATCAATTATTTTTTTTACAATTGGTAAAATAGAATAATTAATAGTTCTAGCACCTTGTGAACCGCCCATTGCAAAAATTATCAATTTATTTTTATCTAAATCTAATTTATCAAAATAATTTTCATTATTACAATTAAGAAATACTTCTCTTAAAGGATTTCCAAAAACCGTAATCTCTTTACATTTTATATATTGTTTTGCCTCTGAATAATTTAAATTTACAACCTTAGCATATTTAGAAAAAACTCTAGAAACAAGTCCGGGAATAGCATCACTATCATGCATAACATAAGGTACTTTAGTTAGTATCGATGCTATAATTGGAGCTGCACTTACATACCCTCCTGTTGTAAATAAACCTAAAGGTCTATACTTTAAAAAGTAATATACAGATTTTATTATTGCTATATTTAATTTAAAAATCCAATTAATAAATCCAAAACTAAATTTTCTTGGCATTCCTGTTATGCTTATAGGGAGAAAAGAAATATCCGGTATAGAGTGTTTAAAAATTTTATACTCAAGATTCTTAGGATTGCCAATATAAAAAACTTTAAAAGAATGATCATAAAGTTTATTTGCTATAGCCAAAGCAGGGTAAATATGACCACCAGTACCACCACCTGATATAAAAATCACTTTTTCAGATAGTTTTTTAAGTCTTTCTTCTTTCCCATTCATAATTTTTAATCCTTTTGACACGCTTTTTAGAAATATTTAATAAAATTCCGACCATACACATAGAAACAACTAAAGATGTACCACCATAACTAATAAACGGCATTGGAACTCCTGTAGCAGGAATCATAGCACTTGATACAGCCATATTGATAAAAGCTTGGATTCCTATAGATAACGTAATTCCTACAGCCATTAATTTTCCGAACATATCTTCTGCTCTTGAAGAAATTATCAATCCTCTATGAACAAAAGTACAAAATAATCCAATAATTAATACACACCCTATAAAACCAAACTCTTCGCCTAAAACAGCAAAAATAAAATCTGTATGACTTTCAGGTAACCAAAATAATTTCTGTTTAGAATTTCCAAAACCAACCCCATTAAAACCTCCGGCTGCAAATGCTATTAACGATTGGATTATATTATATCCGGCTCCTAAAGGATCTATTTCAGGATTCTTCCAAATTTCTATTCTGCCTAGTTGGTATGACTTGATTGTAAATTTTAATGTAATTAATCCTAATGTTATTGCAGTAACAAATAATTTTAATGACCCGCCTGCACTTAAATACATTACAACACTAGTTGCTAATAATAACAATACCATACTTAAATTAGGTTGTTGAAAAATTAATAATACCATCAAAACAACCGGTAAAAAATAACTTACTATTTTATTAGAATTAAATACATTACAATTTCTATTAAAAGCAGTAGCCATAAGCATAATAACAGATAATTTTGCCATCTCTGATGGTTGAAATTGAAAAGGACCTATCATCATCCATCTCTTAGCATTATTTACCATTATTCCTAAAGGCGTAAAGTCTACTATAGCAAGCATAATAACTACAAACCACGCAAATGGTATTGCATATGATTTCAATTTTTTATATTCAAAATTAGTAAAAAACTTCAATCCAAAAAATCCAATAACAGCAAAAATAAATTGCCTTATAGCAAACGAAGCCGGATTAAGACCCTCTTGAATACATCTTGGTGAACCGGCGGAAAATGTCATCATTATTCCTATAATAACTAAAAAGGCCACCACTATTAACACCACGTTATCTGGTGCCGAGATGAATAATTCATCGCTAAATTTACGTTTTACTAACCTCTTTGGCATTGATGATGACATATTCTTTAAATTTTCTTCCTCTTTCCTCGTAATTCTTAAAACTATCAAAACTTGAACACGCTGGGGATAATAAACTTATCTCATTCCCTATTTCTATAGATTTTCTTACTGCTTCCTCTAAATTAGCTACTTTATATATATTATTATAATTGTTTAGCTTCAAATTCTGATAGAACCTTTCGCTGGCTTCTCCATATAAAATTACATCAGATATAAATTCTTTAATACATTTACAAAACTCTGTTAAATCTGTATTTTTATCTCTACCACCAGCTATTAATGTTACTCTCTTATTTGGAAATGATTTTATTGCAACAATTGATGCTTCAGGATTTGTTGCTTTTGAATCATTATAAAATTCTATATTACCTATTTTTTTTACAAATTCTATTCTATGTTCAACAGGATTAAAAGTCCGTATTCGGGAATTAATCTCTTCATTACTTAATCCAAGCTCTTTTGCTACTATTATTCCTACCATTATATTCTGATAGTTATGATCACCTACTAACTTTATATCTTCTAATCTTATTATATTTTCTTCGTTTTTATCTTTTTTATATACTATCCAATCAATACTGTTTATAGTTTTTATAAAACAACAATCCTGATTTTCAAGGTTAGATCCAAAAAAGAACTTCTTACCTAAATATGATTTCCCAAATTCAAAAACGATCTGATCAACAGAACTAAATATTGCTAACAATGGTTTTTGATCACCTTTAAAAATTTTTGTTTTAGCTAAAAAATAATTATCTAACGAACCGTGCCAATCTATATGATCCGGTGTAAAGTTTAAAAAACAACTTATTTCAGGTTTTAATCTTTCTGTTAGCGCTAATTGATATGAACTTAACTCACAAACTAAAAAATCATTTTTCATATCTATTAAACTTGTAGGCGGTATACCTATATTTCCGCATACTGGTGCTTTATATCGCTCACTTAAAATATGAGATACTATCATTGTTGTTGTTGTTTTACCATTTGTTCCAGTAATACCTATAAAAGGAGTTTTTGTTTGTATATATGCTAATTCTACTTCACTTATTACTTTAATGTTATTTTTCTTTAATAATTTAAAGATCTCCAGTCTAGTCGATATCCCAGGACTTGATACGGCAAAAAAAGAATCTTTCAAAAACGCTTCTGTATGCTCACCTAGTTCTAGTTTTATATTGTATTTTTTTATATCCTCTATTATTTCTAATTTATTATCAAAATCATCCAGCTTATTTTTATTACTTTCTGTGATATAACAAACAGCACCTTTTTTTGATAAATATTTTGCTGCTGATATTCCGCTTTTTGATAAACCTAATATTAATATTTTTTTATTTCTTAAATCTTCCATTTTTATATCTTCTATCCAACCATTGTATATTTTATAAATAATGATACAGCTATTATACAACTTATTAAAGTAACTATTGTAAATACAATATCAATTTTTTTCTCCGACCAACCTGATAATTCAAAATGATGATGTATAGGACTCATTTTAAAAATTCTTCGCTTAAAAGTTTTATAACTTAATACTTGCAAAATAACAGACAATGTTTCTATAAGATAAATAATACCTATAAGAATTAACCAAATTTCAAATTTTGCAATAACAGAAATAGCACCTAAAATTCCACCTAAAGCTAAAGAGCCTGTATCTCCCATAAAAACCTTTGCTTTTGGTTTATTAAAATATAAAAATCCAATACAAGCACCTAGAATGCTGGAACATATAATTGCTATATCTACTTTACCTATATATAGACAAATAATCGTACACGCTAAAAAAGAAATTATTAAATTTGAAGCAGCTAATCCATCTAAACCATCTGTTAAATTAACCGCATTTGACACTCCTGTTATAAGAAATATTGCAAATATAGGATATAAAAATCCCAAATCTAAAGATAAAGGGCCTAAAATAATCTGAGTCTGACCACTTAAAGTAATATATAACGTAGGAAGGATAGATATCGCTATTTGTAAAAATAATTTTGACTTAGCCTTTAAACCACCAGCATTTGATTTATGTTTTATTTTATTTATGTCATCCATAAATCCTGCTAAAGTAAAGAATAATAATGTCAATAAAATAATCAACGATTCAGTTGTTACAATTTGACGCATTAAAAGGGCTATTATTGAACTTATAACAACAGATAATACTATAAACATCCCCCCTGTAGTAGGTGTTCCACTCTTTATTTTATGCGATTCCGGTCCTTCTTCTCTTATATACTGACTGTACATTTTTTTCTTCAAAAATTCTATATATGGAACACCAAATAATAAAGATAATACTATCGATGTTAGTCCTGCTACTATTGCAAGTATCATATTTATGCCTTCTTTTTCTCTTTTACATTATAAAGTAATTCTTCTAATTTATTAGATCTTGAGCCTTTTATTAAAATATAACCCTCTTTTATTTTATCAAAAATATATTTTTTGCAACTTTCATTATCATAAAAATGCTCAGAATCAGCTTTTGCCTTACTACTTATATATTTTGATAAATTACCGATTGTTAATAATTTTTCATATTTATAATTATTCAAAAATTCGCCTATTTCTTCATGATATTTTACACTATCTAATCCTAATTCTCCCATATCTGCTAAAACAAGATACTTTTTACCTGGATAATTGGTTAAAAAATCATTTATAGATTCTTTCATTGAATCCGGATTCGCATTATATGAATCATTAATTATATTTAAATTATTTACTTTCTCTATCTCCCATCTACCTGATAATGGCTTATAAGATTCTAATCCTTTCTGAATCTTATCTTCTATTATATGCAGATTTAAACCAACTTCTATTGCACATATTGCATTTTTTATATTATAACTTCCACTTACATTAAGCTTATAAATATATGATTTATATTCAAACTCACAACCATATTGATCTTCTTTTATTATTTTTAAATCTTTAGATTTAAGAGAATAGAATATTTTATCCCCTTTATAATTAATAGTTCTTTTTATCAACTCAGAATCTTCCGCAATTAAAATTCCCTTTTCTTTCAGATAATTACATATTTCACTTTTAGCTTTTGCTATATTCTCTTTGGTTTTTAATATACCTATATGAGCTGTTCCAACATTAGTTATAATAGCAATATCAGGCTTTGTATATCGAGATAATAAATCTATTTCACCTAGATTTCTCATACCCATTTCTACTATTAAAACTTGTGTGCTTTGAGGCATGCTTAATAAAGTTTGGCATAAACCTATTTCATTATTATGATTCTTTTCGGATTTATGACAACAAAAAACTTGACTTACTACAGCATAAATCATCTCTTTAGTTGTAGTCTTCCCACTACTTCCTGTTACAGCTATTGTTATAGGATCTATTTTTTCTTTATAGTAACTGGCTAATTTTAAATATGCCTCTTTTGTATCCTCAACATATAATCCTATTGCCTTTTCGGTTGGTAAATTTAATTCATTTATCTTTCTAGACGTAAAATATAATATTACACCAGATTCTATAGCATTTTTGATAAAATCATGTCCATCATAACTTTTACCTACTATCGGTAGAAAAATATTATCTTTACTAATTGTACGTGTATCTGTAGATATTTTAAACTTTATATTTTCATTTTTTATTTTTTCCAGTATTTTTAATTGACTATTCTGTTTTAATATATGCGCATTTGTAATATCAACTAATTCATTAAAACTAAATTCCATAATCTGTAATCTTATCCTTCTTTTTAACTTTAATATAATATATTATTTTAACAAAAAATAATTATTAGTTAATATAAATCTAAAATATGTTTATGTAATAATTAGTTTATATCAATAATTTAATTTGTTATATAATTATATTTAAATAATAGGTAAATTAGAATAAATTAATTACACCAATAAAATACGGAGTTAAAATGACAGATATAAAATTAACAGCATTTGGCAAAAATGATATTCGTGGGATTTATAAAGATGATGTAACAGAAGAATTATTTTATTTTGTAGGTAGAGGTTTTGTAGATTTCTTAGTAAAAAATACCAATCTGCAAGCAAAAGAATTATGGATTACAGTTTCTCAAGATGCAAGGTTATCTTCTGAATCCTTAGCTAAGTCACTTATAAGAGGCATTACTTCTATGGGCTCTAATGTAATAAATCTTGGTTTAGTTCCTACACCTTTAGGGTATTTTTCAGAATTTGTTCAATATCCAAGAGAAATATCTTTTGGTGCCAAAGTCAATGCAGCTTTGATTGTTACAGCTAGTCATAACCCGCCTGAATATAATGGGTTAAAACTTACGTTTAATAAATCTTCTCTTACAGAAGAACAAATAAGTCTTGTAAAAGATTTTACGTCTGATCATATCAAAAATAGCTCTAATGCTTATAGATGGGGACTTTGTAAATCATTTGATATAGTTCCTATGTATATAGATAAATTAAGTTCTTATTTTGGAAATATAGGTAAAAATATAAAAGTTGTAGTTGATAGTGCTAACGCTACTGGCGGAATTGTTGCTCCAAAATTATATAGAGAAATAGGATGTGATGTTATAGAATTATATTCTAATCCTGATGGTAATTTTCCAAATCATCATCCAAATCCTAGTGATGAATCCACCCTAAACGATCTTAAACAAAAGGTAGTAGAAGTAAATGCTGATATAGGTATAGCTTTTGATGGTGATTCCGATAGAATAGGTATTGTTCTTCCAACAGGAGAAAGTATTACAGGTGATAAATTATTACTTATATATTCTTTAGATGTAATCGAAGATTTAGTAAAACGTGGAGAAAAACCTGTTGTTGTATCAGAAGTAAAATGTTCTCAAGTACTTTATGATACTATAAATAATAAAGGTGCATCAGCTATTATGTGCAAAACAGGTCACGGATATATAAAATCTATGATGAAAGAAAAAAATGCAATCCTAGCAGGCGAAATGAGTGGTCATATTTTCTTTAAAGATCGATATTATGGATTTGATGATGCTATTTATGCCGGATTGAGAATTATTGAAATTATAGCTAAATATAAAAATTTAAATCCGGATTTCAAGCTAAATTCACTTTTAGAACCATTTAATAAAGTCTTTTGTTCTAAAGAAATAAGATATAAATGTCCAAATGATCTGAAATTAAAAGTATTAAATGATTTAAAATCAAAAATAAATAATGATAAAAACATCTTCAAATCAGAAATAAAAGACATTATAACCTTAGATGGTATGCGTATTGTATTCGATGGTGGATTTGCTCTTATCCGTCAAAGCAATACAGAACCTGTTTTTACTTTAAGATTTGAAGCTTGTAACGAAGCTGTTTGTAAAAGTTATGAGAACATTATGCTTGACCTTTTAAATAATTGTATAGATACTTATAAGAATTAGGTAGTTAAATATGAATAATAAAAGTAATATAATTTTAATAATATTGATTTTATGTATATTGTCATTAGTCCTTGGTATTTTTAATACTATTATAAAATCAATTCAAACAAGTAAACTTAAGACAAAAAATACAGAAAGTATGTCTAAAATTTTAGATAAAAATAAAGTAGCACTTATAACATTAAATGGTGTAATAGAAGCCGGTTCATCCAGATCCGGATATATGTTTTCAGATAATTTTTCTGCAAATAATGTTTTAAAAGCAATAAAAGATGCAAGAACTGATAGTTCCATAAAAGCTGTAATATTAAAATTAAATACCCCAGGAGGAACAGTTGGTATGTCGCAGAATATTTATGATGCGATAATAAGACTAAGAAAAATCAAACCTGTGGTTGTATTTATGGATGATACTGCCGCTAGTGGTGGATATTATATAGCATCTGCTGCTGATAGAATTGTTGCTCAAGGTGGAACTTTAACCGGTAGTATCGGGGTTATTTTTTCTACTTTAGATATTCATCAATTGCTACAAAACAAATTATCCATTGAATCTAATGTCGTTAAAAGTGGAAAATTTAAAGATATTGGATCCGGATTAAGAAAAATGACTCCAGATGATAGAGCTATTATTTCTGATATTGTAAATGATTCTTATAATCAATTTTTAAATGCAATTATTGTTGGTAGAATTAACAGAGATGATAAATATTCTGTACCTAAACAAAATTTAAAAATTGATACTCTTAATAAATATGCTGATGGTAGAGTCTTTACAGGGTTGCAAGCTAAATCTTTAGGTTTTATTGATTATATTGGTGATATTGATTTTGCTTATGATATTGCTCTTAACATGGCATCTGAAAAATTTAGAACAAAATTCAAAAAGCTACCTTTAGAACCTTATTATGGAGATAAGTATTTTAATTTCAATGAAATGGTATTTAGTTTATCTTCTAAGTTCCTAGAATTTAATAGCAACTCTTCTTTAACCTCTTCTATTGAAAGTGGTTTACCTGTAAGTATTCGTTTATCACATAAGCCTCTATATCTTTGGGAATAATTAATACTATAAAGGATTGTTTTATGAATAAGATTAACAAAGTTTTTGAGAACATTTATTATTTAATATTGAAACCTGATCTGGCTTTAGAAATGATTTCAAATAATTTATCTATTTCTGATTCATTACTTTTGGTATTATTTGTTTCTATTTTTAGCCATACGTTAAATTTTAGTTTTAACTGTTCTATACTGAATAATACTTTCATATTCTTTTGCTCTCTTATCTTTAGTATTTTCATTACCTTCTTTTTATGGATCATGGAGTGTTCAACTTTCGCATTAATGTCTAAAATATTTACAAACAATTCTAAGTTCCTTAAATTATTATGTTTAAGTTCTTATTCCTTTTTACCTTTTATCTTAATATCTCCTGTTGATTTATTAAAAGAATTAGGGGCTATCGGCTATTTTTTCAGTGTTATATTTCAACTATTTATATATCTTTGGGTAATTTTTCTTTTTTTAAAAACCATTCAATTTACATATAAAATCAGTTTGTCAAGAGCCTTAATATTATTTATTATTCCTTTTATATGTTTATTTTTTGTTTCATTACAGGTAATAGATTTTATCTTTAAAGTATCTTATATCTTTACTGTGTAGTTTATCTATATGGTATAAAGATTATGAATAAAAAACTTAATATTTTTCTTAAACTTATGTTTTCATTAAGCGTAGTTTCTTTAGTTTGGAATATTCCTTTATCTTCATATTCCTTAACGCCAGAAAATCATATTCATTTTATTTCGAATAGCTATTATTCAAATATTCAAGATAATGACTATATATCTATCATTGAATCCATTGAGGATAAAGTCTTTGGTTATAGATATATAAATGATTCTTTTGATAATAGATTATCAAGGCTTGAAAAAGAATTATTAGGTACAACTTCAAATTCCGACTCAACGCAAATCCGACTGGATAGATTAAAATCAAGTATTGGTATTTCATCAAAGCAAGAACTACAGATTGCAAAAGAGATGACACAAAATTTAAAAGAAGATGCTAATATATCTTATCCTATAGTAGATAAAATGGAACAAGAAATTTTTAGAACTCTTTATTCTAAAGATGATATCTATAACAGACTAGATAGACTTGAAGCAAAAGTATTTAATAAAACAGTGCCGGATTCTTCTTTAAATGAAAGAATTGAGGCGCTTAAGGCCTCTGTATTAAAATATCAAGATAATAGTTATGCCAATTCTTATAATGTTCAAAATCCTATTCTTTCTGATAATAATACATCAAATGATTTTATAACAGATGATAACAAAATCCCAAGTTACTATGGAAAGAGTAACTCTTTAGAAGATGTAGAAATAAAAAATAAATTAAGCTTACTAGAACAAAATATATTAAAAAGAAACTATGGCCAAGAGGCAAATGATATAAGGTTATCAAGATTAGAATCAAAAGTCTTCGAACGTAACTTTATTAACGATGATGATATCACTCGTATTGAAAGGTTATCCGCTGTATCTACTGCAAAACAATCTGCTCCTATCGATAATAATAAATTAATGCGAGGTTTATCTACCGGTATTCAGATTGGCGGTATTTTACTTATGATCCTTGCTATGATTTTATAAATTAAAATTTAATTATATAACTATACTTCAAGTTTACAAAGCATTTTATAATCACAATATTTACAATTTTCGCAATGATTTTGAGCTTTAACCTCTATTGGATCAAACTTCAATTCTTGAATACTTCTAAACATTTCTTTTATTTTTAATTCGATAATATTATCATCGTTAGATGAAAGATTAAGATAGATATTTTTATCCGGTTCTTCCACAAAGATTAAGCCTACGCTTGAAACTTTACTTTCATTATATTTTTTTTCAAAAGCATATTTATAAAACCTTAATTGATCCAGATAATTTTCTAACTCTTCTCCATCTGCTATTTTGGATATTGATTTAGCTGCTCCGGTTTTATAGTCATACAAAGAAAATGATCCGTCTTTATTCTTTTCAACTCTATCAATACGGCCTGTAATTTTAAAATTATCTATATTTATTTCTCCTAAATCAAATTCTCTTTTATATATATTTTTAGGATTTATAGAACACAAATTTACATAATAACGGGCTAAAGATTTTCTTCCTCTTTCTATATACGTATTAAAAATATTTATATCTTTAAATTTAAATGTAGCTAGTCTTTCTTCAAAAAATCTAATAAATTCTTCTACCTTTGGATAACATCCTGATTCTATTGCTATCTTTACTGCTAAATCTATTGAACTGTGAATAGCATTTCCATAATCCATTATTGAAGTGTCATTATCATAATTCTTAAGCTTATATATTGATCTGTATAAAAAGCTTCTCGGACAATTAAGGTACATACTTAATGTATGTGGATTTATTACTATATTATTTACTCTGCTTTTTATCTCGCGTTCATATGCTAAATAGTAATTATAATTTTTTAACGACAAACTTTTTATTAGCTCGTTAGTATGATTAAACTCTTTTTGATCATGTATTTGGGTTTTTATAGTCGTATTAAATTCTACTTCGCTTAAATACTTTGTTAACTGATTTAGTCTATTTTTATTTCGTTGGGAAAAACTTAAATATAAAGTATGTTTAGCTCTAGTTATCCCTACAAACAATAATTTTAACTGTTCTGAAATAATTAATGACTCAGACTGCTCTATATCATCTTGATATTTTACCGGCAAGCTTAAAGTATTTGGTATTGATTTATTTTCCCAATTTTTAGCTATCAAATTAGGCATAAATACATATTCAAACTCACGACCTTTAGATCCATGTAAAGTTAAAAGCTGAATTGCATTTTGTATTGTATTATCAGTTTTGATTTCAATTGGGATATTCTGAGCAAATGCAAAATCTAAATGGTTGATAAAATCATTTAAACTGCAATCTTTATTTAAGTTTTCAAAGCTTTCTGCTTCTTCAAGTAACCTATTTAAAGATTCTATATTCTCAAATTTATCAATTATACTTTTCTCATAATAATCTAAAATGCCTGTTTTACTTATTACTAACCAAACAAGTGCTTTTAATGATTTATGTGTTTTTAATACCTGTAACTCTTTGTATGTTTTTATAAATTCTTTTATTTTATCATTATTTTTCCATACTCTATTTTTATTATCTTCTATTATTTTAATAAAACTATTAAATTTAGGATAACTCTGCTCTAATAAAAAATTATAATCTTCAAGATCAAAAGCAAATGGTTCTGTTGTTAATAGTCCAAATATTTTATCAGAAGATAATATATGATTATTAAGCATTTTTAAATAAAAGTAAGTAATTATAGATGATTTAAGCTCAAAAATACTTTTATTTGTTTTTATCTGATAAGGAATATTATTAGATTCGCATAGTAATGCAAACTCTTTTAATTCTTGATTATCTCGAGTTAAAATAGCTATTTCGTTTAATTTTTCAGGTATTTTTAAAGATATGTCTTGTATACGCTCAATTATTTTATTATTTTCTTCAATTTTTTCATTATATACATCTAAAAATACAGGCTTATTTAATTCATATAAATCCTGATTCTTCGCAATCAACTTCTTTGTAATATTATATTTTTTATATTTACTATTAAATTCTAATCTGGTTTTATCTTGAGAAATTAATAAATAGCTTAAGTCTAATATATATTGGGTAGATCTATTATTCTCATTTAAGCAAATTACTTTAGTTTCCGGATATTTATTAAGGAATTTTTCTAAATTATCATTAGAAGCTCCCTGAAATCCATATATAATTTGATCATCATCTCCTACAACAAAAATATTTTGATTGTTTGCTCCTTTACTTAGTAAATTAATAATACTATTTTGCAATAAATTTGTATCCTGATATTCATCAACTAGAAAATATTTATACTTTGATGCTACTATAGATAAAAATTCCTGATCCTCTTCAAAAATATCCAGTACAAAATTTATCATATCGTTAAAATCAATAAAATTTTTCTCATTCATCTTTTTTTGATAAATTTCAAATATAGCCCATATTTCTTTAGCTTTTTCTATTTTCTTCTTCTGATTTATAATTTCTTTTTCTTTTGTTTTATTTTTAGTTTTTCCACTTTTAATACGTTCTTCAAGTTCATACTCCAACAGTTCCAGCTTTTTTATCCAATTTGGATCATTTTTCAAAATATCAAAATATATTTCTTTATTTATTCTATTCTTTTTTATTTCATTTACTGAGTTAATAAAATCATTAATATAGTAGTAATAATCACCCCATCTATTCACAAGTGATTTAGGTTGGATCTCATCCATTGATTCTTTTACTAAATTTACTTTAGATATATCATCAATTAGTTTTACACCTTCAAATAATTCAAATTTTGATGGATATTTATTAATAATATCATTACAGAAAGAATGATACGTATTAATAGAAACAGAAGCAGCTTTTGGTCCTACTTTTTTTAAGAGTCTTGATTTCATCTCATTTGCTGCTGCTTCAGAAAAAGTAAGGCATAATATTTCAGATGGTTTAATGCCAAGATTAAGCATTCTAGAAATTCTTTCGATAAGTACAAACGTTTTCCCTGTTCCTGGCCCGGCTAAAACCATCACAGGTCCTTCTATTTCATTTATACATAATAATTGGTTCTTATTTGGAGTAATTTTTTTATTTATTTCTAAAGCCAATTTTTCACCTATTTTCTATATTCTATTTATATTATTACATGAGTTTATAATAAAATAACAGATTATAATATTTTATTAAAATAGTTATAATTAAAGTTAAAATTTAAATTAATATTAATACTAAAACTTTATATATAAATGTAATCTGACAGATCACATTTAATGTAAAAAATATTTATCTTTTTAGATATATAAAGTCATACTTTATTATTTTGATCTTAATTTTCTCAATTAACTTTCCAATATGTTTGAAAAGATTCTATCTGTTCTTCAAGTTGCTGAAATGAGCCATTAAAACAAATTGTACGGTCATCGATATATAAATATGCAGGATGTTTAATCTGAGTTACTTCATATATATAGTTTTTAAAACCGTATTTAATTATCCATTCAGAGGCTAATAATAAATTACGTGTAGTAAATAAATATATTTTATATTTTATAGATAATCTTTTAATAAATTCTAAAGCTCCCTCCTTTGGAATTGGAATATAATTTTTATTAAAGTCGCCATTATAATTATTTAATACGCCGTCAAGATCTATCATTATTATCTTTTTATATTCTTGTCTTTCCATATCTAAACCTTCATCTATTTATGTATGTATATTCTATAATAACTAATTTTTCACTTTATTAGTAATTTTACTTAAGCTTAATTTACTATTCTTTTAATCCAATATTATATTCATATTAAAGTTAAATTACTTAACTAATAATTAAATTAAATAATATTTTTTAATTTTATATTTCATCTTTCTATATTAATTTTAATAAACGTTTTCTTTAATATATATAGGGATTATATTTTTGTAATATTCTAATATGGTTGAATTATAGAACATTTTTAATGTATATAATTAATCTTTTATATAAAACAAAAAAATTATAAATCTTTACAAAAAAAGAATAAAAATGTCAGCTAAATCAACTTTTAGTTAATGGTATTAAAAAAGAAATAAAGTTAATCTATTATTATGATAAAAATAAAAGAACAATTTGGACAAAAATTAAAAAAATTAAGATTATTAGCAAACTTATCTCAAGAACAGCTTGCCGAAAAACTTGAAATATCAACAGTTTCACTAAGCTCTATTGAGAATGGGAAAACTTTTGTAAAATATAACAACTTGGAAAAAATTTGCTCGATTTTTAATATTACACCTGTTTCACTTTTTAATTTTAAAGATGAACCTATAAAAAATAATGATCAGTGCATATTAGACGATAATTTAAAAACCTTTGAGCCAACAAAAATAAGTAATATAAAAAGGCTACTTGGAAAAAATATTCAAAAGTTTAGAGAAAATGCAGATTTATCACAAAGAGAGCTTGCCAAACTTATTGATGTACAAATAGGAACAATTTGTCAAATCGAAAGAGGTAAAAGATTCGTATCCGAAAAGACATTAATAGGTATTTGTAATGTCTTGAGCTGCTCTTTAATTGAATTATTTGATTTTTCTTCTGTATCCCAGAACGAAATAGACCAACTTAATAGTATTATTATTAAGTTAAAGCAAAATCCAAAACTAATCAAAGTTATTTATAATATAATTCCAGCACTCTTAAAGTAATAGGGCTATAAGAATAATCCTAATATCTATCTTGGATTTCTTGTCGAATAATTTTTTGTATGCTACACTTTATTATAGATATGTGGAATTTTTTATGAATAAATTTGCTATTATTATATTAGTTTTAATATATAACTTATTCTTTTATACTGCTATTGCCTCTGATTTATCAACAAATAACACTGATTTATCAGAAGAAGTACTTTTTATTCCTAACACTTCAAAACCTAAAATTAAATACTCTAAACCTGTTGATAAAAAATCTGATACTCTTACGTTAAAACAAAATAAAGAAGAATTACTTAATTTAATCAATATCCAAAAAGAGCAAGATCTAGAAGATATAGAAATGCTTTGGAATTCTACCGTAAGCAATAATAACGTCATAAAATTTGCAATACAAAAATTAGCTATACCTGACTCGCAAAGAAGAATTCATTCATCATTAATGTCAAAAACACTTTCGGCTCTTGTAACCGGTGCTTCTTATTTACCGTCTATGCTTGGAGCAAACTCTATAATTCAATCAACAACATTTGCAACAGGCAAAATCGCTCAAAATCTTATCAATAAAGACGTAATGCCAAAAACAACTCCATTGTCTGATACAGAACTTATTCAGCTTGCAAGTGTTATAGAAGATTTACAAAACGAAATTATTACCTCTTATTATAATTATAAAACTTCTTTAGCAAAAATAAAAGAATTACGAGAAAAATTATTACTATATAATAAAAACTATTCTCAAGCATTATTAAATAAAGATGATCTGGAAATAACTATCTCCGGTGCTTTATATGATGATCTGTTACTTGAAGAATCTAAATTTATTTTCGATGCAAAAAAATACCACATGGAACTTCAACGACTAGCCGGAAAAAAAGCAATGAAAGATCTTAAACTAACTCAATGGGCTTTTAAATCAGAAATATTTAACAGTTCAAATTTATAAATTATTAAGGTATAAAAAATTATGTTAAAAAAATATTCATATAACTCTATATTTAAACCTGTTTATATCTTACTTGTAGCTATATCTATATCTCTTATTCTTCAACAAGAATCAGTTTCTAACAATATAGATTCTTTAATTTATCCTAAAAATAATGCTTATAGAATAGGTACAACTGATAAACCGGAGAAAGAATATAAAATATCAAAAGATATAAATATAAATGCAACAAAAAAAATAAATATAAGTAATCTAAAAAATAACAATAAAACTTTTGCCGACCTTACTTTAAAAAATATATCCCAAGAAATTTATTCTGATTTGGATTTAAAGCAAGAAGAAATAATTTCTGATCTTCAAATACTATGGCTTGGAGCTGCCATGAGAAGTGAGTCTATGAAATTTGCAATATATAAGCTATCCAGTCCTGATAATGATAAACCTAATGATACATTAGTAAAAAAAATTATCCGTCCTCTTGTAAATATGTCTGCTCTTGCCGGACTTGGTATATCTGATCCTATTATCGGTACTGCTGCTATTGCTTCCGGTTCTTTATTGAGCCAATTATCTATTAATGATAAAGAGTTAAACTATAAATATTCAAAAGTTAATGATGCCGATATGGTAATATTAATGCGAAAAATTGATAATCTACAGAAAAATTTAACATCGAAATATTTTGATTATATGGTTTCTAAAGAGTTATTAAATAATTTTAATAATAATCTTGCTAACAGAAATAAGCGTGTTGATTTTTCTCTTTCACAATCAAAAGCTCATACATTAATAGCAGATGCTTATTTAAAAACAGCTATAGATAGATATGAATTTGCTAAATCTGATTTTTTATTTAAACGTTCTGCTCTAGAACAAATTGTAGGTTCTGAGGCTTTAAAACAATTTGAGGATAATCTTAAATCACGACAATCCGCTAACAAAAAATAGATTTACAAGATCTTCATTACACAATACTTAAAAAATATTCTTTGTGAAGTTTAAAGCAAAACTATTTCCTTAAAATTTTTGAGATTGTATTCCATATATGCTTGGAATTTTCTCACTGGAATAAAAGTTTTAGAAGGCCTGTATTTAAAACTTAAATTGTGTTAACTCTTTTCTTGTCAGTTTCTATTTTATATTTAATACAAGCATTTTATTATAGTTTCTTCAAATTTTATTTAGTCGATTAATTAAAGTTTTTATCCAAGCCTTTTTATAGGCTTTATTACTCAAATTCGAACAAATCTTTAACTTTAACACCTAGAGCTTTTGCTATTTTAAAAATTGTTACTAATCCTGGATGATTAATATTAACCTCTATTTTTCCTAAATAATCAAGACTTATATTTGCTTTTTCTGCAAGTTTCTCTTGTGTTAAATGTCTTTCTTCTCTAAGAAATTTTATTCTTTTACCTAATTTTTTGTATAATATCTCTATATCCACAAGACAATATTAATGGATTATTTAGCATTATTTTACTGGACATCTTTCCATAAATTATTAACTAAAACTTTTGAAGAACTCACTTATACTTATATCTAGTGCGTTAATTATTTTTAAAATAGAAATAAGACCAGGTTTATTTATATTCCTTTCAATTTTCCCCATATAATCAAGACTTATATCCGCTTTTTCTGCAAGTTTCTCTTGTGTTAATTTTTTAATCTTACGAAAATATTTTATTCTTAATGATAACTTTTTATAAAATTGATCTAAATCCATTTGTTTATCTTACTGGATATGTTAACATAATTTTACTGGAGTATATCCATTGTTTTTAAGTAATTTAATTAAACAGATATAAAATAGGACCTAGAGATAATTATGAGAATTTTATTAATAACAATAATATATTTAATATTTTTTAGCCAAAATATTTTTGCATTTCAATCTAAAATCTCTATAAAAAACCTGAAAGTCTTAGATGGCGATACAGTTAAAGTCACTTTTGAGTCGGGGAATAAGTTCTCTATACGCTTAATCGGCATTGATTGCTTTGAAACAGAACCTATTCATAGAGCTTATAAACAAGCTTATTATTCTCACTTAAGCATTGATCAGGTTATATATAAAGGCTGTGAGGCAAAAATTTACCTTGAAAATCTTTATAAAAAGGCTAAAAATATTTCTTTTGTTTTTCAAGGTGTAGACAAATACGGACGAGTCTTAGGAATTTTATATTTTGACAATATAAATATCAACCAGCATCTTTTGGACAAAGGTTTTTGTTTACCTTATGTCTATAAAGAAAAATAGTTTAACCTTGATTAATATAGCTTACAAATCAATAATTATACAAAATTTTCAGTTTCAAAATTTAATTAGAAGTATTATTGTTTATACGCTTTAAGTATATAATTAATTGTATAAATATATACTTTATATTTAATTTATCGTCAAAATAAATCTTCACATTTCAAATTTATAAAAAATAAAAAACACTTGACATAAAAATTTGTCGATGTTATTTTATATATATCGTGGGCCTGTGGCGCAGCGGTAGCGCAGAGGACTCATAATCCTTTGGTCGCAGGTTCGAATCCTGCCGGGCCCACCATAATATGATTAAATTAAAAGAGTTATACTTAAATAATTTTTATTATTTAAGTTTTTTGTTTTTATAGATGATATCATTATTCTATCTATACTCAAAATATTGATTCTAGGTACAAATTAAGCATTTGCAAAAATCTGTACGGTAGGTACATTTGTATAGAAAATATAGTAACGAATAGAAATTATAAACAAATTCAGAAATGATGGTGTTTATATTATCTCGATTGATAGTTTCTTATTTGTAAAAGGCAGGCAATACCTTCATTCAAGCAGAAAGTGACAATCTTAATTATGCATCATTTGATGTTTCATTATAAGATGATTCTGCAAAAATTATAAGCAAAGTTGTTTAGGGTGGAAATAAATTTGATACATTAAAACAATTAAAAAAAACAATTTAGAATTTTTTATAAATTCATGCTCAAGATTTCAAAAAGTGTATGGTTTTAAATGTTTCTTTATAGAGTTTTTAGACTAATTTTAAAAATTATGGACTTGGGATAACAAAACTAACACTTTGTTGTTCACTCAAAAATTATTGAACTTTCTTTATCAAAATTGAAATTGCTTAAACTTTCAAAAAACGCTTCTACTGCATATTAAAAAAATCGACCAAAAAGGTCAAATTATTAAGAATTTTAGGCTCGAATTTTTTGACAGGGAAAATAGTCATTTAGCCGTTTGACCGTATCATAAAATGGCAAAATTGTAAAAACTTGGGCTTGATAGGCATACATCTTAGAACTTTTTTAAAGAAATCTCTCGGAATTTTATTCACAATAAATTAAGCAGGAGAAGCCTGAAAAACAAAAAATATTGAATTATATCTTCCGAAACTTTTTTGTAGACTGTCAAAATGTACGTTATGAGTACAAAAAGTCCTTTGACTTATTTACAAAATGACTATTTTTTTCATTAAACTTGGGATTATTGTACAATCTTTGAACTTTTTTAATAGAAACAAAAAACTTCTCAAGCTCTCAAAAACGTTGCTTAACAATAAAAAACGAGAAATTTATATCGGTAGTCTATTAATATGGACTTTCGGGAACGAAACTTACACTTTTGTATTATTTCGAAAATACTCGAACTTTTAAAATCCAATCTTGGCAAGAAAAAAGAGTCCCTGAGAACTCATATTTTAATAATGGTGGAATGTAGGGGATTCGAACCCCTGACCCCGACACTGCCAGTGTCGTGCGCTACCAACTGCGCTAACACCCCTTTTTTTTTAGTATAACATAATTATTTTATTATTTTCAATATTCTTTTCTTGTAAATTCTACACTTATTTTGTAAATAATTATAAAGTTTTTTTTGTGTACTAGCAATTTTTTTTATTCTGGGTTTTTCTTGAAATCAGAAAATAGCTTTAAGAAGGTTTATAATGGAAGTCAGTCGAAATAATAATATTAATACTAGTCAAACAAACCAGACAAAAGGGGCTAAGAAAAAATCTGATAATCTAAATTTTGGTGCAAATTTCAGTGTATCAAATGCTATAGTAACAACTATGGATACTATAGAAAGGGGTGGTTTAGCTGCATCTTTCTTAATACAAGATAATCTGGGGACAAATGTTCCACGTACTATTACAGCTCTAAATAGAAATAAAGAAGAAACAGGTAAACTCAATTATATGAATGCTGCAGAAGTAGCTATAAGAGAATTTGTTACAGGGCCGTCTTTATTTATTATTCCAGCTGTTACTATGTTTCTCTCTAAAAAATTAATAGGTAAAGCAATGGATGTTCCCAAATCTACTATTGAATCTCTATCTGATATATTTAGTAACTCTATAAAAAATATTGATATTAAATCTCTTCCTGATAAAAATGTAGCTAAACAAAATTTCTATAAAGAAACTTTTAAAAATATGATCCGAGTTTCTACAGGTGAAAGTGTCGAAAATCTAGATAATATAGCTTCAGATATGGCTAAAAAATTAATAAATATTGAAAAAGCACCTAAAAAATCGTTTTTAAAAACTTTGTTAGCTAAAAAAGTCGATGGATCAAGACAAGACCTAGCTAAAGAACTTACTGATGATTTTATAAAAATTAGGAAAAAATATTCTACACGATCTGATGAAAATTTTTTAAATGCAAGATTAAATATTAATAACAATAAAACATCACAGCATTTTGGTTCTATGCTTAATTATATGAATTCTTTGTTTGATGATGCTTATAATACTTTGGCTAAACAATCAAAAAAATCTAATAATAAAACAATTGAACAAATTGTAAATAAATTTAAAATTAATAGAAGTAATTTAAGATTTGCTTCAAATATATTGACAACACTAGCTATTGGAGCTTTCTGTGCCTATATACCTAAATTATATACATTAAGTGATAAAAATCCTGCCTTAGACGGACTTATTGATGAAAATATGCGAGCAAAATTAAAGGAGGCTAATAACAATGAAACTAATGCAATCTAATATTCAAAATATAAATACTCCTTTATATAATCGTAATAATAAAAAAAATAGTAGGATATCTTTTAATGGACATCTATCATCATCTCCTGTAGCATCAAATGCAAAAAAGGCTCTGGATAAAATCAATTCCGCCTTGGAATATAAAGGATTTAATATGTCTTGGTTGTCTTTACTCGCTGTATCTTTTGGAGGCATTTTAGCTCCACGCCTATTTAAAGCTAGAGATAAAACTGAACGTGCAGAAATACTACAACGCGATACTATTACTATCTTAACTATGAGCTGTGGAGCAAATGTTCTTAATAATATGTTATCACGTGTTTGCTCTAAAAAATCAGGTTTTGTCCTATTAAACAAACCCAAAAATAGTAATAATATCTTCAAAAAAATGCTTAATTTCTTAGAACCAGTCTATAATAATCAATTGATGAAATCTGATCAATTAATATCTAGATACTCTAACGTTCACGAGTTAAAAGATGGTATTGTTGATTTTGCAAAGTTTATTAACAATGAAAATGGGGATATCCGAAAAGTACTTGCTTCTGATAAAAATTCAAAAAATATTACTCAAGAACTCTTTAAGTCTTGGAATAAAAACGATAAAATAAAATCTTTTACTCAAGCTTCTAAAGAGGATATCGTTAGTATGTTATCTGATTCTAAAAAAGCAGATAATAGTTTAATTAAAAAACTTACTGAGTGCTTTAACGGAGAAAACAATACTTTTGTAAAAAAAGCAAAATATATGAATAGCTTATTTAATTTCTTATCAATATTTCTTTTAGTTCCAATCCTTCTTGGATATGCTCTGCCAAAATTAAACGAGTATAATACTAAAAAAATAATAGCACAAGAAAAAGCCAGTATTCAGTAATAAATAGCATTAATTCTATTTTTATATCAATTGAACTTAGGTTGACTATTTTTCTTTATAGACATAAGGTAAACAAAGCCCTTTGTCCAAAAGATGTTGGTTGATATTTATATTGTCAAAATATAAAATGCCTAAGACTCGTCCGTATTTGTCTATACCTTGAAAAACAAAAGAAATATTTTTTGCATTTTTATAAAGATTTTCAAGGTAATTTTTTGCCTCACAGCCTTTATATATAACCTGATCAATGCTTAAGTGAGAATAATAAGCTTGTTTATAAGCTCTATGAATAGGTTCTGTTTCAAAGCAGTCAATGCCGATTAAGCGTATGGGAAATTTATTCCCCGACTCAAAAGTGACTTTAACGGTATCGCCATCTAAAATTTTCATCCTTGTTATAGGTATTTTTGCTGTCTCCTTTGAAATAGAGGCTATATCTATAAAGAAAAATAATATACTACATATACAAACCATAATTTTTATTCTGTTTTTCATTAATTTACTCCTAGTTATTATACTTTTGAGCATTTTAGACAACTCTGACTTGGTAGAAAATGTCATAAAAATAAAACATTATTAATAAATGAGTAAGTTTGATCTAAAAAAGTTAGGTAAAAATATTAGATATATAAGAAAAAGTAAAAACTTATCACAAGAAAAGTTGGCTGAGCTTATCAAGAAAACTAGAAATTATGTAGGTATGATTGAAAGAGCCGAAATAAATATACCTGCTAGTGTTATTTTTGATATAGCAAAAGCATTGAATGTTAAACCTAAAGTATTTTTTGATAATTAATATTAATAGTGTTTCATATATGAACATATTAATATCAATATACAGCTTATTATTCAAATATGCAACGAAATAATAATAAAATTTGTATTTAGCAAAAAAAATAGATGCACTAATAAAAGAAATAAGATAACGTAATAATTATTCTTGCCGAAAGTTAGCTTATGAATACGATATATCTAAACATGATTTAGTAGAATGTAGAGTCGTAATTTTAATAAAAATTTCAGAAACATTCGGTATAAAATTTAAAATTTGCTAAAAAAACAGAAGAAAAGTTTGTAAAAAATTACATTAATTAATTTAAAAAGTGAGTTTAATGTAATTTAGGTATATTAAATATAGCCCCAAAGTATCCGTTTAGGCTATATGATAACATTATATAATTATGATAAAATAAAAAGTAAATATGAAAAATTTTATTTTAAAAATACTTATATTTTTTAGCGTAATTATAAGTTTTAATATTTCTGCCTATGGTAAAAGTAATACGCATTTATTTTTAGAAAAAGATTATCAACAAGCTTGGTGCCGTATGCATAATGGTATAACAGAGTATAGGTTACCAGACAAATCAAGAGTCGATTGTCTTACTAATACTCATGTAATAGAATTTGATTTCGTTAAAAAAGTTTATGAAAGTATAGGGCAAGCTTTGTATTATTCTGCAATTACAGGCAAAAAACCCGGCATAGTTTTAATTTCAGAATCAGGTGATAAAGATAAATCAAAGATAGATAAGTTAAGAAAAGTTTCACTTAAGTATCATATTGATTTCTGGGTGATGACAATAGATGACCTATTAAATAATTGATATAATTTTTATCAATATTTTTTATCTGGTAATTCTAAAGCCTATCAAGTTTATAATTTTCAAATACTTATATATAGACGGTCAATAAAAATACGTTACAAAAATAATAATTCATATTATATTATACCGTAATTTGTTGTTATATTTAACTTAAGAATAAGTCGAGGTCAATAATGTAAAAAAATGTAAATATTGTTCGGATAAATGAACAATGTTCGATATTTTATGTTTTAATAAAAACAGAAAGGAAACAAAATCATGCTTATTAAAAATTCTAGTATGAGGAATTCTGCTTTAGACCAAGCAACAAAAAAAAATGACCAAAAAATATCCTTTAAAGCAAATAAATCAATAATGAACTTGATAAAAGAATCAGACAATAGACACGATAAAAGAATGGATGTAAAATTTTTAGCAAAATTTTATGATAAATTTGGAGATGATTGTGAAAAATTTTCTGATTTTTTAAATATGGCAGGTAAAATATTTATAGCCCCATTGACGATTATTTTTAATCCATTTGTAAAAAAAGATCAAAATGACAAAGATGAAAGATTCTATGCAGCAATGAAACACCCAATAGAAGGAATATTAATGGGGAGTATGCAGATAGGTATAGCTATGGGGGTTGATAATTATATTGAATCTTTAGCCAGTAAAGGCAAATTAGGGAAAAAAATGAATTTAAATAATATTCCCAAAGAGAGTGGAAAATATCATAAACATGCTTTAAGGGCATCTACGTTTGCTGGCTTAGTAAGTGCAGGTACTGTTTTAGTACTGACCCCATTATTGGCAAAAGTTTCTAATTATATATACCCAAAAATAATGAATTTATTTTACCAAAATACTGATAATAATAGAGATTTTATAAAACATAGACATGATTATTCTCATAAAAATTGTGTTAAAAATGATAACAGTGTAGCTAGTTAATTTTATATAGATAGGATTTTTCTAAAAATGTTTAGCAAATTATTAAAGAACATATCAGAGTCAAAAAGTGTAAATAATTTTATAAATTATTTAAATAAAGAGGGGAATGGTTATATATTAGCGTTATTTATGGTTGGAACTAATGTTGCAAAAGATATTGTTGCTTATAGCTCAAGAGCTGTTTCATCATTACATAATGATGAAATTCCAAAAGATAAAAAGCCTTTTGTAGTTGCAATGGATGCAGTAACTGTATTTACGACATCAACCATGCAGGTTTTAGCCGGATTAATGATAGCAAATCCTAAAGTCAATTCTTTTATTCAAAAAAATTTGTTTAAGAAGCAATCAGAAAATATACGGCCAATATTACAGAATACATTTTTATCATTATCAACATTAATATTTTCAGGAATAATAACGGAAAGAGTATTTGTACCATTAGTGACAACACCAGTAGCAGAAGCATTAAAAAAGAAGTTTCAAAATCATAGAGATAAACCTTATTTAAGAAGAAAACATTCAGATGTTATAAGAAACAAACAGATTCATAGTAGAAAGTTGGATCTACAGTTAGATAAAAAAGAAAAAGATCTAAAGAAAAATGATCCGGAATATAGCTTTGGATCGTATGTTAAAGTCTATAATAATAGATATAATTTAAATAATAATTTAGCAATTTAGATTAAAATATTTTTAAAAACAAACTATTATAGAACACTGAAAAACTCTTTTTAAGGTATTAATTTTAATTAATGATGTCTAAAGAGTATTATATTTTAAGTAAAATTTACAATGAACTATATATTTTTCATAAAAAAATTTGCCAAATAAGAATTTTAAGTATAGAGTAGCCAATAAAAATTAGGAAATTTTGTATTTTTCTTTACATTTAAGTGTGCAGATAAAATTCATAGACAATCTTTTAAGAATAATTTAATGTAAGCCTTTAGAAAGATAGATTTAGAATATATTTTTATTGAGATAAAAAAATCTTCTAGCTAAAAAAGTTAAGCATATATTTTATTTATATAAAAAGAGAAATCAAATAGAATAAAGAACACAGCTAGTTTAGATATAAAAAATAAAAATGGAGCGGAAGACGAGGCTCGAACTCGCGACCCTTTCCTTGGCAAGGAAATATTCTACCACTGAACTACTTCCGCATCGCAACAAGTATTAAACTATATAGAGATCATATTATAAATAAAAAAGAAAATCAAGTAGTATAATAGAAAAAATTGTAAAGTTTTGTATTTAAGTAGTATGTATTTTATTAATTTTTCATGCTAGAATACGTTATAAGTGTAAAAAGAGCGTTAAAAATTCGAAAGGAGAATATGAGAAATTGGAAAAAATGCAACAATTCTTGGATGACGAAAAAGCCGGATACTTAGGTAGACACATTTTAGCTGAATTTTTTGGGTGTGACCCTAATATATTGAATAATGTTAATTTAATAGAAGAAAAAATGACGAATGCGGCTATAGAATGTGGAGCTACTGTTATACAGAAATGTTTTCATATGTTTAATCCAATAGGAGTAAGTGGTGTTGTTATTATAGCTGAATCTCATTTAGCAATCCATACTTGGCCTGAACTTGGATATGCAGCTGTTGACCTCTTTACTTGTGGGGAAAGCTGTGATCCTAAAGTTGCTTATGATTATCTTAAAAAAGCTTTTGAGTGTAAAGATGGTTCTTATACTCAACTTAAACGTGGTATTTTGTCGCCTGAACATAAGGTAGAACATATACCTTTTAAAGTTGAAGCTCAAGTTTAATATTTTTTTTAAGAAGTCTATGAAAGTGCAGGTAACTTATAATGAATATGGATTTAAAGTATACTGAATTTAATGATGATGGTTTTGGTTTAGCCGTTAAAATTAAACAATCTTTATATCACAATAAATCTGATTTCCAGACACTGGATATATTAGAAACAGAAGGTTTAGGTCGTTTACTTTTAATGGATGGTCTTGTTATGACCACTGAAAAAGATGAGTATTTTTACCACGAAATGATATCTCATATCCCTATGATTTCACATAAATCTCCTAAAAGCGTATTAGTAATTGGTGGTGCTGATGGAGGTACAGTTAGAGAAGTTTTAAAACATAATACTGTTGAAAAAGTCGTTATGTGCGAAATAGATGGATTAGCTGTAGATGTATGTAAAAAATATTTTCCTACTATTGCTTGTGAGCTTGATAATCCCAAAGTAGAGATATGTATAAACGATGGTGTTGAATTTATAAAAGATAAAAAATCCGAATATGATGTTATTTTAATCGATTCTACAGATCCGCTTGGTCCTGGGGTAGGATTATTTACAGAAGAATTTTATACAAATGTCAAACAAGCTTTAAAGCCTGGGGGTATTATGGTTGCTCAATCAGAGTCACCTATTGCTGATAAAAAAGAAATGAGGCAAATGTATAAATTATTAAATAAAGTATTCCCTATAGTTAAACCTTATATTGGACCTGTACCAACATATCCGGGCGGTTTTTGGAGTTGGGCATTTTGTTCTGAGTCTGTAGAACCTCTTCATTTTATTGATGAAGATCGTGCTAAAGCAATATCTAAATCACTTAAACTTTATAATTTAGATATCCATAGGTCTGTATTTGCTTTACCTAATTATGTTAAAGAAATAGTCGAATAATATTTTAAGGATACAATTTTAATATGAATCATTATGAATTTTTGTCTAAAAATTGGATAGGATCTTGTTCTGATTATCAAAAATCAAATTGGATCTTGACAGGGATACCATTTGATGGGACTTGTTCTTATCGCCCAGGGACTAGATTTGCTCCTCAAGAAATCAGATTAGCTTCTTGGGGGCTTGAAACTTATTCTCCTGTTTTAGACAAAGATCTTAATGATATATCTTTTTATGATCTTGGTGATTTAGATTTAGCTTTTGGTAATACTCAAAAAGTTCTTAGTACTATTAATTCTTGTGTTTATGATATTTTAAAAGATAACAAGAAATTCTTTGGAATAGGTGGAGAACACTTGGTTACTTTGCCGGTTATTGAGGCTTATTTAAAAAAATATCCAAAGATAGTACTTGTTCATTTTGATGCGCATACGGATTTAAGAGAAGAATATTTAGGTGAAAAATATTCCCACGCTTGCGTAGTTAGGCATATTGCAAATAAAATAGGGCCTGAAAATCTTATCCAAATAGGTATTCGTTCAGGAGAAAAATCTGAGTTTGAATATATGTATAAGCATAATACTTTGATTAGACAAAAAGATGAATTATTAATGAAGCTAAATTCTATAAATGCCAATTATAGAATAAAAAGGAAAGTAGACGATGATGCTCAACAAGAATCTGAAAATATACCTATCTTTATTACAGTAGATATAGATGTACTTGATCCGAGCATTTTACCTGGAACTGGGACTCCTGAGGCGGGTGGATTTTCTTATAATGAACTTATTAGTTGGCTTAGCTTATTTAAGGAACAGAATATAGTTGGTTGTGATGTTGTTGAATTATCACCTCATTATGATTCAAGTGGAATTTCTACTGCTGTTACAGCTAAGCTTATTCGAGAAATGTTACTTATGTTTGCTTCTTAAATTATACTTAAGATATTGTTAATATTTATTTATGATGGACTATTCTATATTAAAAAAAACAGAAGAATCTTGTAGAAATTGTAATAAATGTGGGCTTTGCAAAACAAGAACTAATATAGTTTTTTCTGATGGGACATTTAATAATAAATTAATGCTTGTAGGTGAGGCTCCAGGTTATTGGGAAGATAAAAAAGGTAAACCATTTGTAGGAAAAGCTGGGCAATTATTAGATAAAATTTTAACGTCGGTACAATTATCTCGAGAAAATATTTATATTTGTAATACAATTAAATGTCGTCCACCAGATAATAGAGATCCTTTACCTGAAGAAAAATTAGCTTGTAAAGAGTATCTTGATATCCAAATTAATACATTAAAACCTAAGATTATTTTGCTATGTGGCAGAGTTGCAGTTAAATCTTTTTTAGATACAGATATTGGTATTACTAAATTAAGAGGTAAATGGTTTGATGGACCTTTTGGATCGAAAATGATGCCTATTTTTCATCCTTCTTATCTTTTACGTAATGATTCTCGGCAAATAGGTGGACCAAAGTGGTTAATGTGGCAAGATATCAAGTCTATAAGACAAGCGTATGACTTGCTTTAAATTAGTTAATTTTTGAATTATTAAATATTGTTTTTATTCGGCAGATTAAGTTGAAAATTGCAGCGTACAAATTTGATAGAATTATAAATGATAAGTAACTACCAAGTTGCTCATAGTTACTAAGATCACTTAGGCTGAATAATAGTACTATTAAAGTAATTACTTGTGTTGCTATTTGAATAAATGTTCCTATTTTATTTAATTTATTTTTTACTTCATACCTTGCATATAAGGCTGCAGTAAAAATAAGTAAACCTGTAAACATTACTATTGACCAGATATTTACATAAAGCTCTAAAAAATTAAAAATTTCGTAAAATATTTCCATTATAGTTCCCTTTTATAATTAATAATTTTTATTATAAATTAAATATTTCTTATTCATAAATTATACGATTGGATAATTAATCAGGCTAATAAAATAATTATAATGGCTCCGGTGATCATTATTACAGTTCCAAATATTTTTTTTAAGTTGATTTTCTCATTAAAATATTTATATCCAAAAAATAAACTTAACAATATTGATAGTTGAAATAATGATAATGCTAAGCCTACATTGAGCTTACTAAATATGTAATTTGTACTTAGTTGCATTATTCCAAAAAATATAGCTAAATATATTAAATTAATTATATTTGTTTTATTTATAATAAGTTTATTAAATGTTTTAAAATCTTTTTTAAAAGTAATTAAAAACAATATAAAAGAAAATATAGCGCCAAAGATACTCCAAAAAAACAAACTCTGTAAAATAGACGAGTTTATTATCATTTCTTTTATAACAACAGCTTCTATGGCTGTAAATATTAAAGCTAAGATACGATATAATATACTTTTTGTTTTTAAATGGCTTGATATTTTATTATTAGAAGTATTTGAGTTATTTATTACAAAATAACTTCCTATTAAAATAAATAATAAACCTAACAATGATATTAAATTAACGAACTCTTTTAAGAAAAAAACATTTATGAATAGGGCAATTAAAGGTTTATAGGAATTTATAGGAACTAAAACTGATAGTTCTCCATTTTGAAGCGATTTTATTAAAAAACCATTACCTAAAGAATTAAACACTCCACTTAATATTGAGTATAACCAAAATTTAGAATTTAAGTTATCAACTAAGTTTATATTAAGCAATAGTATACAAAATATACTTACTATTAAGCTTACAAGAAAATTTATTAAAAAAGGATTAATTATTTTTTTTATTAATTTTTTTTGATAGACATTAGTTATAGCATTAGAAAATATTCTTATTAATACAATAAAGCTTAAGATCATGTATTTAGCTATTAAACTCCTTATTTTTTGTTGTATTATATTGTAATTCCAACTGATTTTTTTCTTCTATTATATTAATAAGATCTAGAAACATTTTATTATAAGGAGTATTTATATTAAATTTTTTTCCAAGGTCAACTATATGTTTAGCAAAAATATCTACCTCTGTTTTTTGTTTCATAATAACATCTTGAAGCATTGAAGTTTTTGCACTTGGTAGCATTTCATCAAGTGTTTTTAAAGCTTCAGGAATTAGATTATTTGTGTTTTTAATACCGTTAACTATTGCTAAACTTTTTACTTCTTCCATTAAATTTATTAATAATTCTTTTGCTAAAGTTGATTTTTGTAAAATAAAAAAAGGTGTATTTAAAACAGCAGATACTTGATTAAATGCTATATTTATCATAAATTTTTTCCAACGAGAATAATGAATATCTTCTGGAATTTCATAATCAATATTTAGTTTATCAAAGAAATTTTTAACAGAGATTACTCTACTATCATTTTTGTTATTATCATTAGACCCAAAGACTATTTTACCTATTCCATCAAATAATACTTCTCTGTTTTTTCGTGTACTTGTATGTCCTATGAAGTAAGAATATAGTATATGCTTTTCTGAATATTTTTCAATTAAAATTTCTTCACTTTTAATACCATTTAATAAAGAAAGTATAATAGTGTCTTCTTTAATAAATTTTTCAATACTGTTAACAATTTCAACTATACTAGGATTTTTGACTGCAATAATTATTAAGTCTGCTTTAAAATTAGTAAGATTATCAGATAGTATATAATCAAAATTATATACACTGTGATTAAAAATTAAAGGAGTTTCTTTATATCTACTTAATCTTTTTTGATCAACAAGTACTTTGATCTGAAAACTATTGTCAAATTTACAAAATTTTTCAAAAGCTTCTTTAATTTTTACAGCATAGATACTACCAATAGCACCTAAACCACAGATTAAAACTTTTTTAATATTGCTCATTTCTTAAATCCATATTATATGTTAAATCAATTGAGATTTTATATTATAGTAGATTATTTATCACTATTAATTATTGTTACTTAGATTTAATTTATTCAGATACTTTTGTGCTTTTATCTCAGCATTTTCAAAGCTTAAACAGATATCTTGACGTTTTATATATTTTAATATTCCAATTCTTAATAAAGTATCTGCTATCATTTTATCTTTTAAAACTAACTTTACTTCTATTTTTTTGTCTTTTAATCTTAAAATTATATCCTCTAAAGTGAAAATAGCAGATAAATCCATACATTGAATATTTTTACAATTTAAGATGACACACTTAGTATCAATTGTGCCATTAATATTCGCAGCAACCATAGAAGCTGAACCAAAGAAAAATATGCCACTTATATTAATAACTTGTATATAATTATAAGTTTTTTCTTCTATTTCTTTTTCTCTAGAATCAAATTCTTCAGATTCATAATTGTTAATAGTATTAATATCAACTTCCATTCTTTTAGCAACTCTTGAAGCAAACAGTAAAGAAGCAAGCACTATACCTACACCTACAGCAAAGATTAGATCATCAAAAACAGTAATGAAAAATACAAGCAACATAACAATTAAGTCATGTTTTGGTATTTCACTTATTATACGTATAAGTTTATAATCAATAATATCAATACCAACCTTTATTAAAATACCGGCTAAAACAGCTAAAGGAACCATAGAAGCATACGGAGCTAAAAATAATAAAACAAAGACCAAAAATATAGACTGTATAATTCCTGAAAGTTGAGTTTTTGCTCCGGATTTTACATTTACAACAGTCCTCATAGTTGCTCCGGCCCCTACCAGACCTCCAAATATAGAGCAAACTAAATTACCTAAGCCTTGACCTATAAGTTCTCTATTTGACTGGTGCTTTGTTTTTGTTATTGAATCAGCAACTAAAGATGTTAATAAAGAATCAATAGACCCAAGTAATGCTAATGTAAAAGCTATAGGTATAATTTTTGTAAATTCTATCAAAGAAATAGGGGCTAGCTGTATACTAGGGAATCCAGATGGTATAGTTCCTATCGTTGCGGTATTAAAATTATAAATTACACTTATGATAGTAACAACTATTAAAGCTATTAAAGTTGAAGGGATAACTTTTGCAATTTTTTTAGGAGTAAATATGATAATAACTAGAGTAAGAAGTCCTAATATTAAACTTTTAGGGTTATAATCAGGGAATGCCATTATTATACTTTTAATAGAATCAATAGTAGACCCTTGTAATTCAAGTCCAAGAAGTGGATTTAATTGAAGCAAAATAATAATGACCCCTATACCGCTCATAAATCCTGAGATTACGGGATAAGGAACATAATGAATAAATTTACCTAATTTTAATATTCCAAATAATATCTGTAAAATTCCAGCTAAAAACATAGCGGCAAATACAATTTTTAAATTATTTGGGTACATAGCAACAATTGAAGCAACAACAACAGTCATAGGACCTGTCGGACCAGATATTTGAGTTTTTGTTCCACCTACTAAGGAAGCAAAAAAGCATAAAAATATTGCACCATATAATCCGGCAGCTGCACCTAAACCACTTGAAGCGCCAAATGCTAAAGCTAAAGGTAATGCTATTATACCGGCTGTTATTCCACCAAAAAAATCACCTTTTATATTCTTAATCATTTTCTTATTAATTCTTCTTTCTTTGTTACTTTATTTCGACTTATTTTACTCTTTATTTTATCACTATGATAATTTAATAATTTATCTTGATTTTAAATTTTTACATTTCTTAAATCTTTTATATTGTAATATAAAAGAAAAGAAATTTATAAAAAGAAGAAAACTATTTATTAAGTGAGGTGTTTTTGAATAAGTCTTGGATGATTAAATCTTTAAATCATAATCTGCTTTCTAATGAAATAATTAAAGCATCGTTTAATAACAAAATTTTAGCTACGTTGCTTATAAATAGAAAAATTGATACGGTAGACAAAATTAATAAATTCTTAAACCCTCTTGATATTAAATTTATTCATCCAAAAAATTTTAATGATATGGAAAAAGCTATATTGAGGGTTATGAAAGCTATTGAAACTCATCAAAAAATAGTGATCTATGGTGATTTTGATGCTGACGGTATTAACTCTTGTGCTCTTTTGTATAAAACTCTTTTATTTCTTGGGGCTGATGTTATATATTATATTCCAAATAGAGAACTTGAAAGTCACGGTTTAAATACAAAAGCTATTGTCAAACTAATATCAAAGGAAAAAGTAAAGTTAATAATTACTTGTGATTGTGGAATTACAGATATTGATGAAGTTAAATTTGCAAAATCTTTTAATGTTGACACTATAATTACGGATCATCACACGCCTATAGATCAACTTCCTTTAGCCTATGCAATTATTAATCCAAAAGTTGAAAATAATTTAAATGAGGATTTGTCCTTTGAAGATATTGAATCTTTAAATCAATTAGCAGGTGTTGGTGTGGCCTTTAAATTTGCTTATGCTCTGTTAGAAAAATATGATAAAATCCAATTTTCAAATGATCTATTAGTATTTGTATCTATAGGCACAATAGGAGATGTTGTCCCCTTACTTAATGAAAATAGAGCCTTTGTTTCTATGGGACTTAAATTAATAGAAAATGGAGCACATAAAGGTATCTCTAAATTATTTAAATCAACAGGTTATAATTTTGATAGTGGAATTACAAGTGAAATGATCGCCTATGGGATAGTTCCAAGATTAAATGCTGCAGGTCGCATTGATTCTGTTGAGCCGGCAATAAAATTATTGGTTTCTGATAATGATTATGAACTTGATCTTTCGGTTGAAACTTTAAATAATTTTAATAAAATAAGACAGAAAATTTCTGATGATATTTACAAAGATGCTATAAAAAAACTAGAAAAAGAAAACTTGAAAGATAATGATGCTATAATTTTATTTGATCCATCTTGGCATATAGGGATTATAGGTATTGTAGCTTCTAGGCTTGTAGAAGAATTTAATCGACCTGTATTTTTAATGACAAAAGAGGAAACAACTAATTTAATCAGATGTTCTGCTCGTGGGGTAAAAGAAATTAATTTGCATCAATTAATCTGTGAATTTCAACAGTATTTTGAATTCTATGGTGGACATTATAGTGCTTGTGGGTTAGCTTTTTATGAAAGCAACATTTCTTTTAATGATTTAAAACTTAAACTTAATTCCAGAATTAATGAGCTTACTTTAGATCTTAATTATGTTCATAATATTTTTATAGATTGTGAATTAAAGTTAAGTGATATTAATATTGAGTTGGTTAATTTATTAAAATTTTTAGAACCAATTGGAGAAAAAGTTGATACTCCTTTATTCTTATTAAAAAATATGCAACTTAAAAATCTTAGAACAATTGGCTCTAATAATAATCATATAAAATTTTCAGTAACAAAAAATGAAGAAGATAATACACAAGATTCCGGTATAATTATGGATTGTATCTGGTGGAATCATAATAAGATAGGGGCTGAAATTAGCGATAAAACTGATATAGTTTTTTCACCAAAATTAAATACATTTAACGGAAAAACATCTATTCAACTTATGATTCAAGATTTAAAATTACAAGAACCATTAGATAAAAGTTTAAAGAATAACTCAAGATTAAAAGGAAAAGAAGTTAGTTTAGAAAATATAAAAAATTTAGATAAAAATGGAAATATTTTTGATTTTCTTCTTAAGAAAAACATCAAAGTATTTGACCATAGGTATAAAAATAATATAAATTTACAGGTAGATAATTATATTAAAAATTTGAATAATCAAGATAAAGCATTTGTATTCATTGAAAATCAAGAAATTTTAAATCAAATACGTAACTATAAAGAAATTGTTAAATATATAGGTAATAGAAATAATATTTTAAAGGCAAATCATTTATTTTTATATGACTATCCTTATTCAGAAGAACTATTAAATAATTTGTTGATTAACAGTCAGACTAAATATTTACATTTAATGAGATATGATCTTAATTTATCTGATATTGAAATATTCTTTAAGAATTTATCCGGTATGTTAAGATATGGTGCAAATTATAAAAATGGTAAAGTTTCTTTAGATAGTTTACTTGTACGTTTATCTTCTGATATTGAAGTTTTAAAACTTGCTTTAGAGTTATTTGAAAATGTAAATATGATAAAAATTAATCTACTATATGATAATGATTTAAAATATACTTTTTTAAATTCTGTAGAAACTTCTTTAATAAAATCAAACGATTTATATCAACAACTTCAAGTTTTATATGAAAAGCATATAGAATTTAGAAAAGAGCTACTTCATTGCCAAGTAGCTCAACATTCTCGTAATATAAATAATCATTCGGAATTAATTAAAAAAAATTAATAAGTTTTAAGGCATATTCTTTTTAATTTCTTCTTTTGTTTTGTCAATTGATCTAATTCGTTTTTCAAGAGATTTTACTTCTTTTGCCAAATTTTTTCTATTTTGCTTTACCAACTTATAGTTTGCATCAACATCGGAGTATTTATTTTTTAGATCAATTAAATTATTTCTCATTTCTACTTGAGCATTATCTAATTTGAAAAGAGCACTTTGAAAATTATCTGTTTGACTAGAAGAAGATGATGTTGATACTGATGACGATGATGAATTGAAACTATTTGATATTTTATTAATTGTATTGCTACTACTGTTATTTTTGTTACCAGCAGTACTTTTAAAATTACTTGGTTGATATTGGCTATCTATATTTATAGGTTCAAAGATCATACCATCAGCAAACGCAGAATTTGTTAAAAAATAATAAACTGCTAATAACAATAATGTAAATACACTTTTAGATAGTTTATTCATAAATATTAACCTCCTTTAATTCTATTTTATCATACTATTAAAATAGAATTAAAGCGAAATTAAATCATATAATTAGTTTAAAAAATTTCTAAGATTATTTATAATTAAATTTAAATGGCATTGTTGAGGTACTTTAGCACAAAAATTAATTTTATTTTTATATAATTGTAAATCTTGATTCTTTGTATCTCTTATAATAAGTTCTTTATCTTGTTTTTTAGCACTATAAATATAATTTAATCTATTTGAATAATTTATCTTATTTACTTTCATTTTTACTCTTTCATTAATAATATAATTACTTTAGAAAGTTAACATAATAAGGTTATATTAGATAATCTCCACTTAGCTATTCTTGAGGATAATATCTTGTGTTGGATAAGCAAAATCAAGATTATTCTGATTAAATTTTGCATATATTTCGCTTAAAACTTCTGCTTTAACTTCTTGATATGAATTGAAACTAGTTTTAGATGTATAAGTAAGTAATAAAATATTTACAGAATATTCCCCTAAAGAATCTAATTCTACTATATTGTCATTTTCTATAATACTTTCATTATTTTTTAAAATATCTTTAATAATTTTTATAGCAATATTTATTTGTTCATCTGAAACATTATATGTAAGGCTAATAATTTCTCGTATAGGCCGTTTTTTTCTGTAAGAATTGTTTATTATTGTAGAATTAGCTGTAATATTATTAGGAATAACTATTAAAGAATCATCAAAAGATCGGATTTTTGTTGAACGGAAATTAATATCCTCAATTATACCTTCTACATCTTTATTATTAATTGATTGATTAATTACAACATAATCTCCAATTTTAAATACACGATCAGCTATTAAAGATATAGACCCAAAAATATTAGAAATACTTTCTTTAGCAGCAAAACCAATAGCTAAACCACCAACACCTAACCCTGCTATTATTGAGTTTACAGGTATACCATGTGTTTGACATACTGTAATTATTACAAAAAATAATATTAAAGTTTTTAATGTTTTATTTAATAGTGGTAAAAATCTTGAAAATAAACTATCGTGTTGATTACGGTTTAACATATTATTTAAGTAAATATCAAATTTATCTATTAGTTTATAGCTTATAATTACTAAAATAATTAATAGAATATATACTGCTATCACATTAAAATTATTGAAAATAAATTCCATAAAATATCCTTTTTAAACTTTATAAATAATTAAAACCATTTTTATGCTTATATGATATAATTTTAGATAATAATAAATGAAAAAAGGAGAATATACAATATGTCAGATGGGCAAAAAAATTTAGCTATAATTTCAAGATCCGCTACAGAACAACTACAAATAGCAGTAAAAGAATATAAAGGTAAAAGCTATTTAGATTTAAGAATCTTTTATACTACCGATGATGGAGCCAACTGGTTACCTACAAAAAAAGGGGTAACTGTTTCTCCTGAAAATCTTTCTATATTAAAAGATGCTATTGATAAAGCTATGGAAGAATTATTAACTTCTAGTACTGATGAAGAATAAAATTCAAGAATCTATTTTGGATTTAGAAAATTTTTATAAATATGCACAAGTTATAGTAGATGTAAAAAACTTAGGATTAAAAACCTTCTCTTATTTGATTCCGGAGCATTTAAAATCTAGTATTAAAATAGGGCAAGCTGTTTTAGTTCCGTTTGGATCTTTTCACGCTATTACGGCTTTTGTTGTTTCTTTTTCTAATTATTTATCAGATGATATAAAACCAAAGTATATTACTGAAATCTTAGATGAAGTACCTATTTTTGATCTTAATTATTTGAAACTTCTTGAATGGGTAAGTGAATATTATATTTCTGATTTTCATACTGTTTTACAAAATGCTTTACCTATTAAATTTTTTAAACATATTAAAAGAGTAGTCTATTTAGATAAAAATAATCAAAACTCTATTATAGATAATTTAGATGATAAAGAGTTATCAGTATATAAAGCTATTACAGATAAGCCAATATCCGTTATTTATTTGAAAAAAAAGTTTAAAATTACATATTCTGATTTTATTAAAATTTTAAATAAGCTTAAAAAGTTAAAATTAATTAAAATAGAAAGTATTCTTCAAGAAAAAACTCAGAATATACAATGTGAAAAAAAATTAAGGCTGTTATCTAAAGAAATAAACAAAAATTTATTGACAAAAAGACAACAGCAATTAATTACAAACATTAAAGAGTTAGATGATAAAGAGTTAGTACTATCCGATATTTTAAAGAGATGTAATACAACACTAAAGACAATAAAAAGAATTGAAGATTTAGGATTACTCGAAATATATGAAGAAGAAATATACAGAGATCCATTAAAAGTTTATAATATAAAGGATGAAAAAATAGTTTATGAATTATCAGAAAATCAAAAAATAGTATTTGATAAAATTTTAGATAAGATAAATTCATCCGATAAAAAAAATTATAAAGATCCTATTTTATTACATGGTATAACAGGGTCAGGCAAAACACAGATTTATTTTGAAATTATAGATAAAGTAATAAAATCAGGGAGAAATGTATTATTTTTAGTACCGGAAATAGCATTAGCCTCACAGCTTACAAAAAGGTTGTGTCAAAGATTCAATTCAAAAGATATAGCAATCTGGCATAGCTCTGTATCAGATGGAGAAAAATACGATGTATTTAGAAGACTAAGAGAAGATAAAATCAAGATTTTATTAGGAGCGAGATCAAGTATTTTTGCCCCTATAAAAAATCTAGGTTTGATTATAATAGATGAATCACACGAAAGTTCTTACAAACAATCAAATCCTGCACCGAGGTATGATACTATAAAAGTTGCTCAAAAACTTGCTGAATTATCTTCGGCGAATATAATTTTAGGTAGTGCTACACCTGATATAACTTCTTATTATTCTGCTATTAATTCAGGGAATTTATTTCATCTGGATTCAAGATATAATGATGTAACTTTACCTAAGGTTGTTATTTTAGATATGAAAGAAGAGCTGGCAAGAACTAAAGGTGGATTTTTTTCTATACCTTTAATTTATGCTATTGATACGACTCTTCAAGAAAAGAAGCAGGTAATTTTATTAATAAATAGAAGGGGATTTTCAACATCTATTCAATGTCAGTCCTGTGGTGAAATTATAAAATGTAAAAACTGCGATATTCCTCTTGTGTACCATAAGGATAAAGAGATATTAAAGTGTCATTATTGTGATTATCAGGAACCTTACCCAAAAGTTTGTCCTGAATGCGGATCTGATATTTTAAAAAACTATGGTATAGGAACTCAAAAAGTTGAAGATATTGCTAAGAAAATTTTTAAAGAAGCTAAAATAGCAAGAATAGATAGTGATGTTTTAAATAGTAAAACAAGATATATAGAAATTTTAGATGATTTTACAAATGGGGACATTGATATATTAATAGGTACCCAGATGATAGCAAAAGGTTTAGATAATAAGAATGTGACATTAGTTGGTGTTTTAAGTGCAGATAGTAGCTTTACTTTTCCTGATTTTCGAGCAAGTGAAAGAGGATTTCAATTATTAACTCAAGTAGCAGGTAGAAGTGGAAGAGGATCATCCCCTGGTAAAGTCTATTTTCAGACTTTCAATCCTGATTTTTTTGTAATTCAAACAGCAAAAGAGCAGAATTTTAATCAATTTTATCAAAATGAGATATCCTCTAGAGAAGATTTTGATTATCCGCCTTTTAGTCAACTTATAAAACTAGTCTTTAGCTCAGAAGAAAAATATAAAGCTTATAAATCGGCTTTAATTATATCTGAAAAGTTAAGGGAGTTAATAGAAAAGAAATCATTATTAGAATATTTATACATACTAGGTCCAACTCCTTGCTTGCTTGAAAGAGTAAAAGATAACTATAGATTCCAGATATTGATAAAAAATAAAATTAATGAACGTGGACATAAATTTATTGCATCATTTTTAAAGAAAATAAAATTAAATAATGAAACGAAAATGATTATTGACGTTGATCCTATAGATATTATATAGATAATAAATTATTTTAATAGTTTTAATAATTTATCCAGACATTCTTCATAGGTTTTTACTTTTATTATTTTGTCAGAAATATTAAGATTAGAAATATTAATATCAATTACAGTTTTATTATTTTCGATACTAAAAATAGGAATATTTTGTTTTATAGAATCAAAAATAATAGAAGAACCATAGCATCCATTAGGGATAACAAGAGCTTTTACATCTTTTATACTGATTTTATCTTTAGTATATTTAGTCGGTAAAAATAAAGGAGCATTATTTAAACCAAATAAAAGGCAAGGTAAAAAAGTAGGTGTAATATACTCTGCTGCGGCCTTTTTATCAACTATTTGAGTATCTATTTCAATATCTTCAAAAGCCGGAGCGTGGACTACAGGTATATTAAGTTCTCTAGATAAATAGTGTGATATAACTGCTTCTATACCACCTACAATATCTACACCGTTTCCATTTTTATAATCAGAATCTTCTTCTTTGTCGGTATCTTCAAATTTACACACTACTGCTATAGTATCTACTTTATAATTTTTTAGAAGTTTTAAACCTGCATTTTTTAACGTTTCAGGATTTCTTATTTTACCTGAAGAAATATTATATTCTGATATAAAAAATTCTACATTTACATTTTCGTCCGTAATAATAGGTTCAACAATGTCAATACCATAAACTGTTTTTATTGCATTTATCGTATTGATATGAACATTTATTATTTCTTGTTTTATTCCTTTATCAAATATTACTCCAATTTTATTATTATAAGAAGGATATAAATGTAATTTATTTTGAAAAAATTTATTTAAAGCAAACCCCTCAACATATAGCATACTATCATTAATGCCTGAAAAGCAAGCAGCATTAACTACGTTTGGATTTACAATAACTTGAAAATACTTAGAAAACATTCTTGCATATAAACTTGCATCACCTGCAAATCCACCAATATTTGCTCCTATACCTGTAGGCACTATAAATGCTATTATATCTTTCTTTTGCATTTTTTAATTTTTCTTTAAATCCTTTTTAAGTTTTACTTATACGTAATTTATTTATATAAATTAAAAATTCATAACATCACTCGGAGTCATTATAATACATTCTTGATCTTCATTTTGAGAATTAATTTTTGCTTTAAATAAGGATGAATCTACGTTTATAGCCTGAAATGTATTATAATGAATAGGAATAATATATCTAGACTTTAACATTTTCGCAGCAAATACAGCTTCATCAATTCCCATAGTAAAAACCCCTCCAATAGGTAAAAGAGCTACGTCGGGTTTATAAAAATTTCCAATAAGTTCAAACTCTGAAGATAAAGAAGTATCACCGGCATGAAAAATTTTTACCCCATTTATATCTAATAAAATAGAGGCTGCACATCCGGCATATTGTCCATTTACTGTAGAACTAGAATGAAAAGCCGGTAAAAAACAAGCATTTCCCCAACTATAATTTATTTCTCCGCCTAAATTAACACCTAAAGTATTTACTTTAAACTTTGATGCAATATTAGCCAACTCAAATACTGCTGTAATTTTTGCTTCGGTATTTTTAGCTATTTCAATACTATCTCCAAAATGATCATTATGACCATGTGTGACTAAAATATCAGTAATTTTATGTTCAGTATAATTAAAATCAGCAACAGGATTCTGTGAAATAAAAGGATCTATTAAGATCCCGTTTATTCCATCACCAATATCTATATATATAGCACTATGTCCTATATATTTTAAAGATAATTTCATATAATTATTATCCTTCCATCAATGTTTTATTATAATCAGGAATTATAAATTTTTCATTATTTGCATCTTTATTTGTAAATTCAAGATATTTTTGAAGTGAATTTTCTTTAGAATTTTGATAAAATTCTTCCGAAATAAACCGTTTATAAACGTTATTTAAATCTCCCGAATAATTTCCCATCACTTTTGCAAATTTTGTAATATTTTCCTTATCATCACCTGATCCATAAGCTTTAGTTTTTGCATCAGTACCGGAAGGTCTTATTTCTATAAATTTATCTGTAAATTCCAAATATGTTCCATCACCTACAAATTTAATATCTTTGAAGTTAGAAAAATCAAGATCATTAAAAGTAGAGTTAAATATCTGTACCAGATCTCCTATTGTAATTAACTTTTGACTTTTTGCTAATGCAAGAGCTAAATAGAAAATATCATTTTTTGTTCTTTTTGATTCGCCCTCTTTTTTTGCTATTTTTAATTTGTCTATATCCGGTTCAGACTCGTTATAATAAGAAATATCTTCTCTTATATCATATTTTGCAATAATTTTATTTTTATTAAAAACATCAAGTAAAGCTTGAGATAATGTTTTATTTTCTTGAGATAGATGACTAGCCAAAGCAGATGCAATAATAATTGCTTCTGTAGCTGATTTTTCCCTCATAGCCAGAGCTATCCTTCCTGCTTTAGATTTTATAATTTCTTCAGCTCCTATAATCATACCGCCAGATTCTTCACCGGCAAATACAATTCTCGGATTTACTCCAAGATTAATATTATTTCCAAATACATCGGTAAGTATTACTTCTTTATCAGGATTCTTTATTAATTGATATTCTACTTTTTTCATTATATTGGCAATTTCTTTAAAACCAACAGGAACATTTACTACATTGATTTTATTAAATTGAGCCCATTCATCCCAAGATTTAGCTGAAGCTGTAGTCTTAATTAAAAATCTAGGGTGTTTACCCCATAACCCTTGTTTTTTTAACTGATTACACCAGAAGTCCATAATTAATAAAAAGGATTGATTTGCTGTAAGTACAGACAATACTCTATTATTGTCTAGATTTACATAGTCTATACCGGCTTGATTTAATGTAGGAATATTTTTCTTATCCTCTATTTGACAAACAGTTAATCTATCGTGATCCGGATCAGTTATTAAAACTACTGTACCTATCGGATGATTTTTTAATTTCTTATCATAATTAAGTGTCTCAATAACAGGGAAGTAATTTTCTCCATCTTTATTTTTAGCTATAACGGTAGCATCGACAGAGTAATCATAAAAAGCTTTATTACCTTTTGGATCATAATCATACTTTCCTATTCCGTGAAAGAACGGATCTTCTTCTGTATTTAGCCATTCAAAACTATTCTCAATATCTAGTTTTTTTAATAATTTTGATAAAGTTCTGTAGGCACTTCCACCAACATTTTCAATAATTATTTTATCTTTTATTTCTTTGATCAATTCTATATTTTTTTCGCCGGCAACACCTGATTTTAAATAATCATAATATAAATCAATACCATCATTAATAGATTCCATAAATGATTCATCAATAAGAGGATTATCATTTGCTGATATTTTTATTTCAAACTGACCTTGTTGTTTAGTTATATCAAAAATTTCTTTAATTTTATCAACAAATTCTAAAGATTCCTCAGGTAAATATTGGCTACCTTGTGAATTAAGATCTTTTGTTGCATTTTTAACACTTATACCGTGACTGGACGTAATATATTCACCACCTAATAAATCAAGTTTAAACGCTAAAAAAGATGCTAACCATATAGGGATAGTTTTTCTATCTTTAGCTATTAAAGTTTTAATACCGTTAGCAGCTTGGATTCTAGCGATAAGCTCTTGAAATTTATCACTGTTGTATCTTACTTCTCGACCTACAATTTTAAATAAATCCATATTAGGATATTTTTCTTTTGCTACTAATGCTTTTGCAACAGTAGCAAGTAAGATACCTATAATATTAATAGGGAATCTTGTATCTTGCGGATAAAGAATATTCTGTGGGCCACGAATCCCTGCAGTAGATACTTTTGCTTCTTTTTCATAATTTTTCAACCATTCTTGCAAATTAAGTCCTTCAGGATTTGTTTTTTCGTTATATGGTTCTAAATGAGCTTTTTTTAATATAAAAGAAAATTCTTTTTTATTATCTAAATTTATTAAATGTTTATTTTGTTTTATATAATCAGGTGTTTTATTTTCTACTGATTCAAAAAGTTTTTTTTCTAAGCTATTATTCATAAATTGACCTTTACTCTAAATTATTTTACATATGTAATTAATAATTTATCATAAAAATATTACTATTAAAATAGTTTTTTATATTTTATATTAAATTTTATCAAAATTTATAAAAATTTTTTCAGATTATTTAATAAAGTAATTGATTCGTGATATAATTTTTTTAAAATTAGTAAAATAAAAGGATATAAAAATATATGATAACGATTAAAGATGTAGAACACGTAGCAAAACTAGCCAGATTGGAACTAACAGAAGAAGAAAAGGTAAAATATTCAAAGCAACTAGGTGATATACTAAAATATGTAAACGAATTAAATGAAGTAAATACAGAAGGTGTAGAACCAATGTCTTATCCGTTACCTTTAGAGAATGTAATGAGAGAAGATGAAGTAAAATGTGAAATATCAAAAGAAGAATTATTAAAAAATGCACCTGAAGAAGAAGATGGATTTTTTAAAGTTCCTAAAATCGGGTAAGCAAAAAAGATAAGGAATAAAAATGGCAAAATATATATTTATAACAGGTGGTGTTGTTTCATCACTAGGCAAGGGTATTGTAGCAGCTTCTTTAGGTAAACTTTTAACCTCCAGAGGCTTTTCTGTAAGTATTCAAAAGTTTGATCCTTATATAAACGTGGATCCTGGAACAATGAGTCCTTTTCAACACGGTGAAGTTTTTGTAACTGATGACGGTGCAGAAACAGATCTTGATCTGGGGCATTATGAAAGATTTACAGGTGTATCTTTAGGACATATAAACAATGTAACCTCAGGTAGTGTATATCAAACTGTAATAAAAAAAGAAAGACGTGGCGATTATCTTGGTGCAACAGTTCAGACTATTCCACATATTACAAACGAGATAAAAGCAAGGATAAAAAAAGCAGCAACACAATCTAAAGCTGATTTTATTATTATCGAAATAGGTGGAACTATTGGTGATATTGAAAGCTTGCCATTTATTGAAGCTATACGACAATTTAGAACAGATGTTGGATTTGGAAATTCTATATCAATACATGTTACATTAATCCCTTATTTGCCTACCGCAGGAGAATTAAAAACAAAGCCATCACAACATAGTGTATCTTTACTAAGAAGTTACGGAATTCAACCTGAAATATTAATTTGTAGGACAACAAAATCTCTACCGAAAAAAGAAAAAGAAAAACTAGCTTTATTCTGTTCTGTATCGAAAGAGGCTGTTATAGAATGTAAAGACTTAAAAAGTATCTATGAAGTGCCTTTAGCATTAGAAGAACAAAATTTAGCTTATGAAGTACTAAAAAGATTAAATTTAGAAGATAGAGAAGCCAATTTAGATTCTTGGATCAAACTTGTGGATAAGATAAAAAATCCAAAACAAACAATTAAAATAGCTATCGCTGGAAAATATACAAAATTAAGTGATGCATATATTTCAGTAGTAGAATCTTTGAAACATTCAGCTTGTAAATATGATGCACAGATAGAAATAAAATGGATAGCATCAGATGAGTGTGTAAACATAAAAAAAGCAAAGGAAGTATTAAGTGATGTTGATGGATTGGTAGTGCCAGGTGGTTTTGGAGTAAGAGGTATTGAAGGTAAACTCAATGTTATAAGATATGCAAGAGAAAATAATATCCCATTTCTAGGTCTTTGCCTAGGAATGCAATGTGCGGTTATAGAATTTGCAAGAAATGTCGTTGGACTTAAAGAAGCTAATTCGACAGAGTTTGATGAAGGAACAAGTTATCCGGTAATAGACCTTATGGTAGAACAAAAGAATGTTGAAGGTTATGGTGGAACTATGCGTCTTGGATCTTATGAATGTCATATTGAAGATCAGGAATCTAAAGCCTTTAGTGTGTATAAATCAAAAGTAATTTTTGAGCGACATAGACATCGTTACGAAGTAAATAATGAGTATAGAAATCAAATACAAAATGCAGGTTTAATTTTTTCTGGATTATCCCCAGATAAAATGTTATGCGAAATAGTTGAATATCCAAAAAATGATTGGCACGTAGCTTGTCAATTCCATCCGGAATTTAAATCTCGTCCGGATTCACCACATCCATTATTTGACGGTTTGATTCAATCAATAGTAAAACGGAAATCAAAGAATAATGCTAATTTAAACACTGCCGTTTTAAATTAACCACTTGGTTAATTTAAAGTCTGATCTTAAGATTGATCTTTCTTGAGTAAATAAGTTCTAGAATAGAATTGTTGACTTGAGGAGTTTTTAATTTTGCCATTAACAATTGATAAAAAAAATTTTGATATAAAACAATTTACAAATCCTATTAAAGATCTGCAGGATAACTTATCTTATAGAATGACGATAAAAGCTGAAGGGTTAAGATTAGCTAAATTGTATACAGAAGCTGTTAAAACATATTTAAATTCTTTAATTATAGATAGAAAGAATATTTTAGCTTATTTAGGTTTAGGTAAAGCATATAAATCATTAGAGAAATATGATAAGGCATTAAAAGCTTTTGAGAAAGCTAAAGAGTTAGACTATTTTAATAGTGAAATATACTATGAAATTGGGATTTGTAATAATATACTAGGTGATCCGATAGAAGCTATTAAGAATTTTCAACACACTATTAAACTAGATGATACAAATTTAAATGCACAAATACAATTAGCTGTAGCGCACGAGTTGATAGGCGAGTATGAGATGGCTATAAATATTTATCAAAAAATTATTGAAGAAGAACCGTATTTTATTCCGGCATATAACTATAAAGCAACATTATATCTTAATTTAGCTGATTATAAAAATGCGGCTAAAGAATTTAAAAATATTTTAAAGGTTAATCCGAATTACCACAATGCATATTTAGGTATAGGTATTTGTTTTGATAGGTTAAAAAAAGTATTCTATGCAATAAGGTATTATAAAAAGTTCTTAGAAATTAAACCAAAATCATATAATGTATTTAATGTAAAACAAAGGTTAAGTCTTATTCGAAAGGAGATTGAGCCTAAAGCACACAGTTTAAAACTCTTTAAGAAAAAATTTAACAAAAAGTAAAGATAATTTGTATTGAAGATTTATTTATGTTACCTTAATATGTAAGTTAAGGTAAATTTCAAGAGTGGTCTTTGAATATGTTAGATATAGTAACAATCGGTGAATGCCTTATAGAGTGTTCCACAAAAGAATCACTATCAGAATCATTGAGTTTTGATAAATATTTTGGTGGAGATACCTTAGCGTTTTCAGTAACGGCTTTAAGAATGGGGTCGAAGGTTGGGTTTATATCTCATATAGGTGATGATTTTTTTAAGGATTTTTTGTTAGAATCTTTAAAAAAAGAGGGATTTGATTTATCTTTTATCAAAATAGTTGAAGGTACAAATGGAGCATATTTTTTAGGTAAATCAAAAAATAATGAAAAAGAAGTTATATCTTTTAGAAAAAAAACGGCCGCTTCGACTATTAATCTTGACGATATTGATGAAAATTATATAAAAAATGCCTCTGTATTTTATTCTAGCGGTATTACGCAATCTATATCTTCTCAAGTTAGAGATGCCGTTTTAAAGGGTTTTAAATTAGCTAAAGAGAATAATTTATTAACAGCTTATGATCCAAATTTTGTTCCTAGATTATGGAATGATGGTGAGGCTAAAGAAGCTTTTGAAGATGTTCTTGATTATGTTGATATTTTATTTCTTAATTTAACTAAAGATGTAAAAACTTTGTATGGTATTGATTCTGTTGATTCGGTTATAAAATACTTTTGGGATAGAGGTGTTAAAGTTGTTATTATTAAATCAAAAGAGGATAAAGGATTTTATATTGGATTAAAAAATGATATTGTCTTTATAAAATTCTATAATCTTGAAGTAAATGATGATACAGGAGCCGGAGATGCTTTTAATGGAGCATTTTTACACGCAATTTGTTCAGGATTTGGATATATAGAGGCTTGCAAATTTGCATCAGTAGCCTCTGGATTACAAGTTAAAAATGTAGGTATGATTAAGTCTGTTCCTTATAGGGATGAAGTTTATGATGGGTATGAAAAATTTAAATAATAAATCAAAAAAGATAGTTGTATCAGGATATTATGGTTGCGTTAATTTTGGTGATGAGGCAATTTTAAAGGTGTTATCGCAGCATTTATTAGAAAAAGGGCACAGTGTAACAGTTTTGTCTTCAAATCCAAAGTTAACTGCCGATCAATATAATGTTAAAAGTGTATTTAAATTTGATTTTATAAATGTGGTTTTATCTATTTTATTTTCAGATATTCTTATAAGTGGTGGGGGTAGTTTACTTCAGGATAAAACTAGTATCAAGAGTATTTTTTATTATTTAGCTGTTATTTTTATTGCTTTAATTTTACAAAAAAAAGTTATTATATTTGCTCAAGGAATAGGACCTATAAATTTCTTTATTGCAAAATTTTTAACTTCTAAAATATTAAAGAAGTGTCATCTTGTAACGGTAAGAGATATAAAGAGTCAAGAGCTTTTAGAATCTTTGGGTGTTGAATCTATTTTAATTTCGGATCCGGTTTTTTCTTTAGAGTTACCATTTAATACTCCTATGAATAGAGTTGGAATTCAGTTAAGATATTTTAATGGTATTAATGATCAATTTTTAGAAAAATTAGCTTTAATTATAAATAAATATTTTTCTCATAAAGAAATATATATATATTCATTTCAAGATAACTTAGATTCAAAAATATGTCAGATGTTTATGAATATTTTATTTAATATTAATTCTAAACTTCGAGTCAAATTTCAATCAAACTTAAGTGTGGATGAAGTAATATCAGATATAAGAAATCTTGACTATATGATTTCAATGCGTTATCACGGTTGTCTAATTGGAGCAAAATATGGAATACGTACTTTAGCATTGGTATATGATCCAAAAGTTGAGAATTTAGCAACAAGTCTTGACTTGCCTATGATTGATGCAAGAAAATCTGATATTGATTTTGAAGAAGTTTTTTCAAAACTTATATCAATGGATAGAAGAATATTGATAGGAAAAGTTAGTGAGCAAAAATTTTCTTTTGATATTTTTGACGATTTTTTAGAAAATTAAGATTAAAAGTTTATTTACACAAAGAACGAATAAGGTTTATATCAGGTTTTATTTTCGCATTATCATAAAAATAATCGAAATAGGATTTATTTTTATATACATAAATCCACCAGATATAACCTTGTGGTATATATGGATTATCCCAAGGTTTATTGTTAGCCCAGTGGATAATTTTAGGAGTATTTATAACATCATAATAATCTTTAAAAGAGATAATATTTTCTATTACAGCTAATTGGTATCCTCTAGGTATTCCTTGTGGCATTACTATATAAGAAGGGCTTAATGTATAAACTTTATTCATTTTGTTTTGGAAGATTATATTTAATACATCTTGATCTTGATATGGATAATTATTTAAAGATAGTTTATCAATTTGTTTATCAAAATTACCTTGTCTTAATTTATCCAAATTCAGTATTAAAAAACCTGAATTGCGATAATTTTTTGCAATTTTTTTTAAATAATATTTCCGATCAGGAAAAATATTATTATGATATTTTATTGATTCTTCAGTATTTAAAAAAATTTCTTTAACACCGGCAAAAAAGTAATTTGTAAGATCAATTTGTGATAATTCAGATAAGTCTGTATTAAAAATAACATCAACATCAGAGTAGATGATTCTATTTAGATTCCCAAGTAAAAAGTGTAATTTAAGTCTGGAATATGCAGAGGAAGTTATACGTTTTGTTTCAAAAACATTATTGAAATATTCATCCATAGATATAAAGAAGACTCTACTTTCGGGTGATTTTTGTTTTATTATATCAAAAATTTCTTCTTGTTCTTGACTTTTTATATCAGATTTAATAAGGCAGTAGATATTATAATTAATCTTGTTTTTAGCAAAGTCGAGAAGTGAAGTTATAGCTATTATAGCTTGACGATAAAAGTTATAATCAAAAGAAAAAGCTATATTTATCATATTTTCTTAATTCATTCCTTAATTTAGTTTATCTTATTTAATATTTTATATTAATAATTTTAAAAAAAAAACATTTATTTAGACTCTAAAAATAGAATTGAAAAATTTTTATCTTTTAAATAAAATATAAAAGATATTGAGATATAGAGAAAATCGGAATATATTATGAATAGTGAAAAAATAAAGCTTATAGAAGAAATAGAACGATTAAAAAAAGAAAAAAAAGCAATAGTCTTAGCACATTGCTATCAAAATATAGAAATAGATGAAGTAGCAGATTATGTAGGAGATTCATTATATTTAAGCCAGATGGCAGCAAAGACAGATGCAGAAATTATTGTTTTTGCAGGTGTTTATTTTATGGCAGAAACAGCTAAGATTTTATCTCCTGATAAAAGAGTTCTTTTACCAAATAAAGATGCCGGATGTTTTATGGCGGATATGGTTAATTTAGATCAGATAAAAGAATTTAAAAGTAAGCATCCCGGGATTCCTTTAGTGTGTTATGTTAATTCTACTGCAGAAGTAAAATCACAGTGTGACATTTGTTGTACAAGTGCTAATGCTGTTAAAGTCGTAGAATCATTAAAAGTAGATAAAGTTTTATTTGCTCCAGACAAATATTTAGGTTCGTATGTTAATTGTCAATTAGAAAATATAGAAGTCATTTCTTATCCTGGATTTTGTCCAACACATTTAAGAATTTTACCTGAAGATATAATTAATATGCGAAAAAAATATCCTGAGGCATTAGTTTTAGTTCATCCGGAATGCCATAATGAAGTAGTAAAATTAGCTGATTTTGTAGGTTCTACTACCGGAATTATGAATTTTGCTAAAAAATCTAAAAATAAAAAGTTTATTATTGCAACAGAAGTTGGTGTAGTTGATAGGTTAAAGCGTGATCTGAAAGATAAAGAATTCATTTTAGTTTCAGATAAAGCCGTTTGTAAAAATATGAAATTGCATTATCTTGAAGATATTCTTAATTGTTTAGAAAAAGAACAAGAAGAAATTTTTGTTGATGAAAACTTAGCAAAAAGTGCTTTATTACCTATCAAAAAAATGGTAGCTATTAATGGATAATACTTTTTTGCATTATAATATTGTAATATAAAAAAACTATACTAGGTGTGGGATGGATATTAAAGAAAATTTAAAAATTTTTGCAAGTTTAATAAGAGCAAAACAGTATGTAAAAAATCTACTGATATTTGCTCCAATATTTTTTTCACACCAATTATTTAATATTAAAATGATTCTAGGTGCTTTTGTTATGTTTATTTCTATGGCATTTGTTTCTAGTTTCGTTTATATTATAAATGATATAATTGACAAAGATCGTGATAAAAATCACCCTAAAAAGTCAAAAAGACCAATACAATCTGGTAAAATAGGTATTAAAAAAGCTCTTTTAATAGGTATTATATTCTTGAGTATTGGGTTAACTATTGCTTTAGTTTATAATATATATGCGTTTTATATTTTATTATTTTATTTGATTTTAAATATATTTTATTGCCTAAAAGGTAAAAATATAGCAATAATAGATATTATTATAATATCTATAGGCTATGTATTAAGATTATTTTTAGGTTCTATAAGTGTTTATAATTCTTTAGATAACGGTATAACTCTTTCTAAATGGATAATAATAATGACTTTTTTATTAGCTTTATTTTTATCTATATCCAAAAGATACGATGACTTAACTTATAATGATTTAACATTAAGAGAAAGTATAAAAAAATATAATAAACAATTTATAGAAGTAACGATGGGAATTTTAGCTTCAGTAATAATAGTATCATACATACAATATACAATAGATCTGGATATTATAAATCAATTTAGCTCTAATTATCTTTATCTTACATCTGTTTTTGTAATTATGGGATTATTAAGATATTTGCAATTAACTTTTGTAGAAAAAGCAAGTCATTCACCTTGTGATATTATTTATAAAGATAATTTTTTAAAAATTTCGATATTATTATGGATCATCTCATTTGTGGGGGTTATTTATTTATGAATCAAGATAAGACAATAGCATTAATTTATCCACCGGGCGGATTATATCAAAGAGGAGAGGATAGATGTCAATCAAATATTCAAAGTTCGACAGCCACATCTGTTCGAGCTTGTAATGATTTAGGTTATGCTGCTTCTGTATTAAGAAAAGATAATTTTAATATTTTTTTGAAAGATTATCAAACTGAAAACTTATCACTTTTTGATTTAATAAATGACCTTAATATACACAAGGTAGATGTAATCTTTATGAGTATTACAAATGCTACTATATTTAAAGATCTTGAGATAGTTAATAAAGTTAAAGAATTATACAAAGATCTTGTAATTATACTAAAAGGTGCCATATTTTTTAATCCTGAAGAGGATCTTTTAAAACAGTTGGATTTAAAAAATGTAGACTATCTTATAGGTGGTGAGTCTGATTTTATTATTGGGAATTTATTAAAAGCACATTATGAAAACAGGGATGAATTAAAAAATATATCTGGTATATTGTATAAAGAAAATAATTGTTGGATAAAAACGAAATTTGATGATTGGAATACAGACTTAGACTCATTACCATTTCCTAGTCGAGATTTGATGGAGAATAAATTATATTTACGACCTGATACAAAAGAAGTTCAAGCTACAATATCAACATCAAGAGGCTGTCCATCAAATTGTATTTTCTGTCTAACACCTAAAATTTCGGGGAGAAAGTTAAGATTACGTTCTGTTGAAAATATATATGAAGAATTATACGAATGTTATAGTAAATATAATATAAGGAATTTTTTCTTTAAATCTGATACGTTTACAATTAATAAAGAGTGGACTATAAAATTATGTAATTTAATAATAGATTCTCCCTTACAAGGAAAGATATCTTGGGTTGCAAATTCAAGAGTTAATCCTATAGATAAAGAAACGTTATTGAAAATGAAAGAAGCAGGTTGTTGGCTTGTAGCATTTGGGTTTGAGTCTGGTAGTGAAAAGTCATTAAAATTAATGAAAAAAGGAGCGACATTAGATCAAAATTTAAAAGCGGCTAAAATTGCTAAAGAGGTTGGCTTGTTAGTATATGGATTTTATTTAATAGGATTTCCTTGGGAAGACAAAAATGATTTAGAGGCTACAAAAAATCTTATATTCAAAAATAAGGCTGATTTTATAGAACTTCATATTGCAACACCTTTTTATGGTACTGAGCTTTATAATATAGCTAAAAATGAAGGACTTATTGATGAAAGTGTTTTGGGTAAAGATTATTTCAATGCGCCTACTGTAGGTACCAAAACTTTATCTATTGATTTTATTGAAAAGTTTAGAAAACGCACATTATTACAGTATCACTTACAACCATTATATATATTTAAAAAACTTGCTTTTGCTATATTTAAGCCAAAAGTTATATTTAATTATTTTTATTTTGGATTAAAGCTTATTAAAAATAATTTGAAATAGATATTTATTTTTTAGGTCGCCAAAAATAATGAGGACCTATTGATAATGTTTTATTAAATAATACAAACTCACTTTTGTTTTTTGTAAAACTGTTGTCGTCTATCAATTCATATTTTACATTAAATTCTTTTAATCTTGGAATGACTGTTTCATCAACTTCAATATAGAAGTGTTGATCTTGATAAAGTTCAATGCCTTTTGGATATATCTTATTAAAAGTTGAATAATATTCAAAAAATGTACTTGAGTAATTTATTGATGAAATTAAATTTTGATAATTTACAATAAAAGAATTAATAAAAATAATCAAAAGTGTAATGTAAAGTATTGAGGCTTTAATAAATTTATTAGGAGTAAGAAGTTTATTATCCTCAATAAAAGAAAAGTAAACTATAAAAATTGGTAATATCCAAAATTGAGGTATAAATCTAGCCCACCAAGATTCCGGATTGCTAAGGATAGTTAAAGTAATAATGCTTATAATTAATAAAAGTAGATACTTATTATTTTTATTATTGAACTTTAACCCAAAGGAGAAAAAGATAGATAACAATAAAATACCACTAAAGAAATATCCAAAGCCTGCGATTCTCATACTTTCTGTGAAAAAAGGTTTGTCTGCTTTTATTGTAAAAGGAATTTTCAATGTAGCTTTTTTTTGAGTGTGTTTTTTAAGGATATTATCACTTTGAGAGAATGTACTTATAAAAAATTTGTAGAATCTGTTTTTGTTGTTGAATCCATTTGGAAAAGAGTTTGCCATTAAATCGAATTTTTCTTGTCCAAATACTGGGTAAAATGGGTGTGAATGATTAATAATATTCGTTATATATGGATTAATGTTTGTAATAAATAGAGTAATAGAAGTTATAAGTATGGATAAAATAAAGCTTTTTAATTTAGATTTTAGAATGATAAGGTAAATAAAATAGCAGAAGTAAATAATTGCTAAATATAAAGCTCCCGTAAATTTTGTACTGGCTAAGAATATAGATGAAATAATAAAAATTGTCCATATTTCTATATTATGAAAATTTTTATTTTGTAAAGTGATCTCATTTTTATTTTTTGTCTTTTCTATATAGATAATTGTTAAAATAAGTATTAAAAAATTAAAGTATAAAATAAGATCATTACAAAGAGTCAATATTTGACAAATTACAATAGGATTATAAACTAATAAAAAAGAAGTAAAAAAATTAAATAATTTGGATTTTTTTTCAAAGAAAGCTAAACTTAACACCCAATAAGAATACATAAATGAAATAGCCATTAAAATAAAATTAATTTGTTTAATCGAATCCATAGAAGAAATTTTTAAAGAGTAAAGGTTAGCCATAATAATTTCTGTAAATTTAGGATAACTTTCAATCCAAGGATAATTATGAAAAATACCAACCTTAGGTGCAAATGAATAAATGTTATCATAAATAGGATTCCAACCTAATTTAAGTAATAAAGCTGTAGTATAATGATAAAATCGACCATCCCAAGATACATCAATAAAAGCATTTGATATTATAAAAGAACTGATAAAAATAATAAATATAATAAAAAATTGTTTTATAAATTCATCATAAGTTTTACTTTTAATTACTAATATTAAAATTGAAACCAAAATAGAAATATAAAAATATGAAGGATTTATACTAAAATTAAATATAAAACCTAAAGAAGATACTAAAAATAAAGTAAATAAACCAATTAAACAAGATAAAAAAGTATTATAAAAATATTTTTGCATAATTTAAAATCCTTAAATTATTATTTAAGAATACTAGATATCATAAATAGTTAAAGTATTCAAGTAAAGATAATCCGAAAGAAATTTTTAATATTAATTTATTTGTTATAAAATGGTATTAGTGTAAAATAAAAAATACTCTGAAAGAAAAAAGGTAAGATAAAGGTGATAAAAGAAATAGAGTATGATACAAATTTAGTAGTAGGAGCCGGATTTACAGGTGCAACAATAGCAAAACTAGTATCAGAAAATCTTAATGAAAAAGTTTTAGTAATAGATAAAAGAAATCATTTAGCCGGTAATTGTTATGATTATAAAGATGAAAATAATATAACAATACATAAATATGGATCACATATTTTTCATACAAATGATCAGAATGTTTGGGATTTTGTAAGCAGATTTGCAGATTTTAATACATATATGCACAAAGTGATAGCGGTCATTGATGGAATAGAAACAACAATACCATTTAATTTTAATACTTTATATGATGTATTTCCCAAAAGTTTAGCAACTAGATTAGAAAAAAAGTTGCTTGATTGTTTTGAATATAATAAGAAGATTCCTATATTAAAATTTCAAGAGCAAGAAGATGATGATCTAAAATTTTTAGCAGAATATATATATGAAAAAATATTCCTGAATTATACCCAAAAACAATGGGGTGTTGATCCTAAAAATATATGCAAATCAGTAACATCAAGAGTGCCTGTATTTTTAAGTAAAGATAATAGGTATTTTCAAGATAAATATCAAGGTATTCCTTTAAAAGGATATACTGATCTTATTAACAATATGCTTAAAGATAAAAATATCAATGTATCTTTAAATACAGAATATAAAGATATAAAAGATAAAAAATATAAAAGAATTTTTTATACCGGATCAATTGATGAGTTTTTTGGTTATAAATATGGTAAATTACCCTATAGAAGTGTAAAATTTAAGATTGAAACTGTAGATCAAGAGTATTATCAAGTGAATTCTGTAGTTAATTATCCTTGTAATTATGATTTCACAAGGATACATGAATATAAATATTATTTAAATGAGAAATCTAATAAAACAGTAATAGCAAAAGAATATTCAGAAGAATTTGAATTAGGGAAAAATGAAAGGTATTATCCGATAATAAAAGATGAGAATATCTTGTTGCATAATAAATATATAGAAGAAGCAAAGAAATTAGATGATGTTTATTTTTTAGGTCGTCTAGGAGATTATAAATATTACGATATGGATAAAAGTATATTAAGAGCAATAGAATTATTTAATAAGGAGGTAATAAAGAAATGATTTTAGTAACCGGAGGAGCAGGATACATAGGTAGTCATTGCGTATTAGCACTTATTAAAGCAGGTCATGATGTAGTAATATTTGATAGTTTAGAATTAGGTCATAAAGAAATCATAGATAAGTTAAAATCATTAAAATATAAAGGGGAAGTAGTAGATTTTATCTTAGGTGATTTAAAAAATATAGAAGAAATAAAAGAAGTCTTTCAAAAACATAAAATAGAAAGTGTAATTCATTTTGCAGCATATTCGCAAGTCGGTGAATCAATGAAAGATCCAGAGAAATATTATTATAATAATGTATACGGCACATTAAATTTATTAAAAATAATGAAAGAAAATGAAGTAGATAAAATAGTATTTTCATCAACAGCAGCAACGTATGGAGAACCTAAATATACACCAATAGACGAACAACACCCACAGGAGCCTATAAATCCTTATGGGAATTCAAAGTTAATGGTAGAAAAGATTTTAGATGACTATAATCGTGCATATAATTTAAGGAGTGTAAGATTAAGATATTTTAATGTAGTAGGAGCAGATATAGAATCAAGGATAGGAGAATGGCATAATATAGAAACACATTTAGTTCCAAATATATTAAAGTCAACATTTTCAGACTCAAAAGTATTTGAAATATATGGTGATGATTATCCAACACCTGATGGTACCTGTATAAGAGATTATATAGATGTAGAAGATTTAGCTTCTGCACATATTTTAGCATTAAAATATTTACAGAATAACGGAGAAACTTGTTATTTAAATTTAGGAACAAATAACGGAAATAGTGTAAAAGAAGTTTTTAATATTTGTAAAGAAGTAACTTGTAAAAATATATTAGTTAATATAAAATCAAGAAGAGAAGGAGATCCTTGTATCTTAGTCGCAGATAATAAAAAAGCATTAGAAATATTAGGCTGGAGTCCTGAATATAGTTTAGAAAAAAGTGTAAAATCTGCTTATGAATGGGAAAAGGTACAGCAAAAGAGAGTATGTGTATAAATTATAAAAATATTGATATATCTGAAAAAATAATATTAAAATCTTGCCTAAAACTAAATAGAAAAAGGAGCATCTAAGTGCAAAAAATCAAAGTATCAATTATTGTTCCTATTTATAATATGCAAAAATATTTAAAACAATGTTTAGATAGTATAATAAGTCAAAGTTTAGAAGAAATAGAAATTATATGTGTAAATGATGGCTCAACTGATTCTTCAAAAGAAATATTAGAAGAATATAAAAATAAACAAAAAGATAAAAAAGAAATAATAATAATCAATAAAAATAATACAGGCTATGGTGATACTATGAATATAGGCTTATCACAAGCAAGAGGAGAATATATAGGTATAGTCGAGTCTGATGATTTTGTTGATAAAAAAATGTTTGAAGATTTATATAATTTAGCAAAAGCGAATGATTCAGATATTGTAAAATCAGATTGGTACGATTATTGGACAGAGTCTGGTAAATCTATAAAGCAAGGTAAATTGACAAAATTTAAAAACAGATCATTTAATCCAAGAGAGTGTAAATCTTTATTTCGAATAAAACCTACAATTTGGAGTGCTATTTATAAAAAAGAGTTATTAAATAGTAATAATATAAGATTTCTTAATACTCCAGGAGCAAGTTATCAAGATACATCATTTTGGTTTAAAGCATTAAGTTTAGCGAATAAAATAACACTTACAGATAAAGCTTATTTATATTATAGGCAAGACAATTCTAACTCATCAGTAAAAAATTCCGGAAAGATTTATTGTTTATGTGAAGAATATGATGAAATTAATAAGTTTTTAGATAGTAATTTAAATTTAAAGAAAAATTTTAATATAGAGAAATTAATTAATCAATATTTTGGTTATTTATGGAATCTAGAGAGAATAGCACCTGAGTTTCAGGGTGAATTTTTGGATAAATTTTCATCAGTTTTTAATAATGCTTTAAAAAATAAAGAAATAAATAATGAATTTTTTAAAAAGGTTGATAAAAAAAGATTTAGTTTATTATTAAAAAATAAAGAAAAATATCTAAAGACAATGAAAAATGATATAAAAAAGAGGAAGTGGAAAAATTTAAGAAGACATATATTGTCAATTAAAATAAATAAGAAAAGATTAAGTTTAAAATTATTAGGTAAGCAAATATTGGAGATATAAAAATGTTCTTTAGTGTACGAGAGGATAGTATCTTAGAAAAGATATGGAATAGAATAAACAATTTACAATTTGTAATAAATTATAGGAATATGTGGCCATACATAAAGCCATATTGGTTTAGAGCTTTATTAGCGATACTGATATGTATTCCAATAGGATCATTAGATGCGGTAATAGCCTTATCATTAAAGCCGTATATGGATTTGGTAATGGTAGAGAAGACAGTACAATCACCTTGGTATATTCCATTTGGAATAGTAGCCTTTACAAGTATCCAAGGAGGATTAAATTATTTAGCAACATATTTAAATACTTGGGTTGGAGCTAAAATAACAAATGGTCTTAAAGAAGATCTGTTTAATAAAATGTTGACTTTTGAAACATCATATTTTGATAAACAGAATTCAGGAGATGTTGTATTTACATTTAATAATAATGCGGATTTAGCTTGTACTGGCTTGTTAACAAATTTAAAGACTTTTATGCAAAGACTATTTTCATCTATATCATTAGTGTTTGTATTAATATATAATTCTTGGCAACTTGCATTAATAGCAATAGTGGTATTAGGTTGTGCATTTTTACCGGTAGCAAGGATAAGAAAAAGAATTAATAGTGTAATGTCAAAGACAATAGCAGCCGGATCAGCTGTAATAACTTCTTATAATGAGGCTTATGCCGGTAATAAAACTATTGCTTCTTATAATTTAACTAATCAACAGGCTTCTAAATTTAAAGAGCTATTAAATAATATATTTAGTTTACAGATAAAGATGGTGCAAAGAACTTCTTGGTTATCACCAATGATGCATGTGATCGTATCTATTGGGATCGGATTGGCAATTGGATATGGTAGCCATTTAATACTAACAAAACAGATTACAAGCGGTAACTTTGTATCATTTATCACAGCATTGATTATGCTTTATACTCCTATTAAGAATTTAGGTAATAATTTTAATCAAGTACAGTTATCATTTATGGCTATAGAAAGAGTATTTGATATATTAAATGCAGAACCAAAAATAAAAGATAAGCCAAATGCAAAAGTTTTAACTCCACAATATTCTAAGATTGAATTTAAGGATGTATGTTTTGAATATCAAAAAGGTATTCCTGTTTTAAATCATATAAATTTAGAAGTGAAAAAAGGTGAAACAGTAGCATTTGTAGGTAATTCCGGTGGAGGAAAAACAACTATAGTAAATCTTTTACCAAGATTTTATGATGTAATATCAGGATCTATTCAGATTGATGGTATAGATATAAGAGATTATTCTTTAGGTAGTTTAAGAGATAACATAGCTATAGTATTTCAAGATAATTTTTTATTTTCAGGAACAATAAAAGAAAATATAATGTTAGGTAATGAAAAAGCGAGTGAATCCGAATTAAATGCAGCTATAAAAATGGCATATTTAGATGATTTTATTTCCGAATTAAAAGATGGAGTAAATACAGAAATAGGAGAGAGAGGAGTATTATTATCGGGAGGTCAAAAGCAAAGGGTGGCAATAGCACGAGCTTTTTTAAAGAACGCACCTATTGTTATTTTAGATGAAGCTACTTCTGCTTTAGATAATAAGGCAGAGGCTATTGTACAGAAAGCTATTGATAATTTAATGAAAGATAAGACTGTATTTGTAATTGCACATAGATTATCTACTATTCAGAATGCGGATAAAATTGTTGTTATAAATCAGGGAGAAATTTCAGAAATAGGTAATCATGTATCGTTACTTAATATTGAAAATGGGGCATATAAAGCTTTATATAATGCACAATTTAAAAAGCAAGAGGTTTTAAGTTATTAAAAATGCTTAATTCTTCTAATTTAAAACATAATATAAAAATTTTTATTCCTTATATTAATCACAAAATTAATTTGGAAAATTTGGATATAGATTCTAAAATTTTAGATTTTATTGATTTTAAAAATATCAAAAGCTATATAAATGGATTTAAGTTTACGAATGATATAGGTGATAATTTCTTCAGAAATTTTTTAAACTTATTTAATTTAGAGAATAATTTTAGAAGAAGTTTTCCAAATTTTATTTTTCAACTATTAATGTGTAAATATGAAAATATTAAACAAGATAAGTTTGCATTTGATTATATAGGTTTTTTTGAAGATAGACGTTTTTTAAATTTTGGTGTTCAAGATCAGAATTTTCATTTTATTAATTTTAACAACAAAGCTAAAAATTTAGCAAATTTGAATGATGATACTATTAAATCTTATATTAAAAATTATGATTTAATTTTACCTTATAAAACAAGTTTTTTTTCTAAAGGATTAGAAGATTATAGTAGTGCTTATCATTATTATTCTAATGTAGGATTTAAGGAGCATATTGATAAATTAAGTTTTATAATTTCCAGAGATTATCCTAATTTTATAAATGCGAAGAACAAATTTTTTGAATCTAAAGATGGAATTATTTTTCAGATTTTTATTATGAATAAAAATTATTTTCATCAATATATTAATTTTGTTATTAATATTTTTAATCAATTTTCAGATAATATTTTAATTTTAGATAAATTAGATCAAATTAGTTTTATGAATATTTTATCTGAAATTTTGTTTAATATTTTTATTAATTATATTGAATTAAATGACAAAAAAGTAAGAATATATTTTACAAAATCTATAGCCTATAAAGATGTACCCGGTTTAGACATAGATATTGATTATTCTAAAGTTAACTTAATGAAAAATGTAGCTGTTAAAGATGATACTGATAATAAGAATACAGAACTTATTAAAAACAATGAAGAGAATATAAATATAGTATTTTCAATTGATGATAAATATATCAAACATTTTAGTGCAACTTTAGTTTCTATATTAAAAAATAGTAATCAATATGTAAATTTTAATATATTTATTTTAGATGGTGGAATATCTTTAAAGAATAAAAATAAAATAAATGAATTAAAAAAAATTAGAGATTTTAAATTAAATTTTATAAAAATTGATAATAATTATTTTCAAGACTTACCTTTAAATCGCAAATATATCTCAATAGCAACTTATTACCGTTTACTTTTACCTGAGATATTAAATAATAATATAGAAAAAATCATATATTTAGATTCAGATATCATAGTAAATCAAGATATATCTAAATTATGGGATATAAATATAGAGAATTATTACGCACTTGTAGTAGAAGATGAAGGTAGTCTGCATCAGATTCAGAGATTAAAGTTGCCATTAATGAATAATTATTTTAATGCAGGAGTTATTGTTTTTAATATAAAGAAGTTAAAATCAATTGATTTTCAGAAGCTATGGAAACAGTATTATATAGAAAACGAAGATCTTATAAAATTACAAGATCAAGATATATTAAATGGTGTATTAAATGGTTATTGTAAATTTATAGACTTAAACTGGAATGCAAATGGAAGAATATATAGCGAAAATATTTATGAGAATAATTATACAGAAGAACAGTTAAAAAATGCAGCCTATAATCCATTCATTATTCATTATACCGACGAAAATAAGCCTTGGATGATGTGCTGTACACATCCTTTGAAATTTGAATATTTGAAATATTTATACTATACTTCTTATAAGTTTGACTTTATTTTATATTTTATGAAGTCTATTTTATTTAAACCATTTGTTTATTTTAAACACAATAGAAGAAAGTTAATTAGTATAAAATTTAATAAAAGAGAAAAATCATTAAAAATTTTAGGAAAAAAAATAATATAATAAAGGAGGATATAGGTTTGGAACAAAAAAATAATGTTATAAATATATGCTTTTCATCAGATAATAATTATGCACAGCATATGTCAGTAGCTATTACATCAATATTAAAGAACACTAAAGAAGAAAATCAGTATAATTTTTTTGTTTTAGATGGTGGTATTTCAGACAAAAATAAGAAAAATATCGAGAAATTAAAAAAGATAAAAAATTTTTCAATAAAGTACATAAAAGTAAACAAAGATGATTTTAAAACTTGTCCAATGACAGGATATGTAAACTATATAACATTACCTACATATTATAGATTCAAGATTCCATCATTAATTGAAGAAGATAAAGTATTATATATAGATTGTGACATAATAGTAAAAAAAGATATAGCAGAATTATTTAATACTGATATAGAAAACTATTATCTAGCAGCGGTACCGGAGGTATCTCAACATACGCATAAACCAAGAGTGAATATAGAAGGTGATAATTGGTATTGTAATGCAGGAGTATTGCTGATAAATAATAAAAAATGGAGAGAAGATAATATAGAAAAAAAATTATTTGATTATTCTATTAATCCTGATATGGAAATAATTTATCAAGATCAAGATATAATAAATCAAGTATTAAAATATCACATAAAGTATTTACCTTTGAATTGGAATGTTCAACACGGTACTATATGCTGGGATCAATCTTATTTATATCACCAAAAAGAAAGACTAAAAGCAATAGAAGATCCATATATAATCCATTATACACATAAATATAAACCTTGGAATATAAAATGCACAAATAAATTTAGAAATGAGTATTTTAAATATTTGAAATTAACTCCATATAAGAATCAGTTTTATATTATAAAAATAAAAAAATTAATTCGCTCTTTTATTAAAGGTTTATTTTCTATAAATAAAAAAGAGTTTGAATTCATTATAAGAATACTTGGTATAAAATTTAGTTTTAAAAGAAAACATAATATTTTATTATCCCAATTATATAATCTAAGTAATCAAAATCAGGAAATTAAGAAGCAAAATTATGAACTATTACAAAAAATTCATAATGATTTGAACTGGATGAAACATCCGTTATATTGTATTGATGGAGGGGTAAATACAATATTCAGATATATGACAGGTATTCAGTTAACAAAAGATTATCAAACAGAGAGAGTTGTTGTTTTTGATCCGGATGAAGCTCCGATAGATCATTATGAAAGATACAAATTTGTAAAAGAATTTATTAACGAAAATGATGAAGTGTTGGATATAGCTTGTGGAGTAGGTTATGGATCTGCTGATATAGCAAAGAAAGCAAAAAGAGTTTTAGGTGTGGATATTAATAATCCTTCTGTTAATTTTGCAAACAAAATTTTTGCTTGTGATAATTTATCCTATAAATGTGCCAATGCTTTAGAATTAGATTTAGAAGAAAAGTTTGATAAAATAGTATCATTTGAAACCATAGAGCATATTATTGAAGATGAAAAATTCCTTTTAAAATTAAATTCATTTTTAAAAGATGATGGAATATTAATTTGTTCTGTGCCAAATCAAACAATCTTTCCATATGATCCAAAGAAAGTGCCTTTTCATATTAAGCATTATACTGTAAATGATATATTGGATTTATTAAATAAAACAGGTTTTTGTATTGAAGACATATATTTTCAATATGAAAATGAAAACCATAAAGTATTAAAAAAAGAAGGAGAAGAAGGTTATACAATTGTGTGTGTAGCTAGGAAAAAATAATTATGTCAAAAATATTTAAAAAGATATTAAATTTTATCTTTAGTATTAAAAATAAAAATACCCATAAACAAATTTGTATTTTAGGTATAAAAATAAAGTTCAAAAATAAAAACACTAATGAATCTATAAAACTTGATTATAATAATCAGGTTATAGACACTAAAATAGGAAAAATGTTAAGCTTATTTGAATCTTATTTTTACCATAGATGGATAACACAAGCAGATAAGACTTTCAATTATTTTGTTCAAAATTTAATAACTTCAAATCAAGAAATAATAACACCTAAAATAACACTTATGGTTATTTCAACATTAATAGAAAATAAATCTTTTACGCAGGTTGATTTTTTATTACAAAAGTATTTAGAATCGTATCACGAAGATTACATTCACGAATTTTTATTAATTTCTGATTATTTATGTAAAAAAAGAAAAGTAAATAACGAAAAAATAAGAAAATCTCAAGAATTGTTTAAATTATTAGAATTATCAGAAAAAAATAAAACATTTGATAATTTAATAAAAAATAAAACAATAGCAATAGTAGGTAATGGATTAAGTGAGATCGGCAAAAATAAAAAAGATGAAATTGATAGTAAGGATATAGTAATAAGATTCAATAATTTTGCAAATGATGAAGAAAAGTATCAAAAGGATTATGGAACGAAAACAGATATTTGGATGATAGCAAATAATTTATATTCCGAAGATGTTTATAAAAAAGATTTAAAAGATCTAAAAGCTATATTAATAGAACCTGATTTTTATCATCAAATATTTTCAGATAAGTATGTTGAATTTTTATTAAATATAATAAATTATTATAAAATACCTATAATGTCATTAGATTTTGAGTTTAGAAAAAAATTAAGATTAGAAACAAATCTACTATATCCATCGTCAGGTTTTCAGATTATTAAATATGTGTTATCAAAATCCGAGTCCATCCAAAAAGTAGATTTATATGGATTTAGTTTTCAAGATGAAAATAATCTAGAAGAGAATATACTAAGTAGATATTATGAAAAAAGAGAAATTCATTTTATGTGGCATAACTTTTTTAAAGAATCAGAAATATTAAAAACAAGTGAAAGGGAGTATAGAGATAATGTTCTTTACAAAGAAATATAAAAATTTAATAAAAGAGAATAATAAAATATTAAAAAATATAGAAAATAAATTTCCAATAACTAATCCACCACAAAAAAAAGAAGAAGAGTATAGATTTATAGAGTTAAATAAATTATATTTTAAAGTGAGAAATCACTGGTTTTTCAATGAGTTTGAGACACAAGGATGGGAACCACAGACATATTTTACGTATAAAAATTATCTGACAAAAGAAACAACATACGTTGATATAGGTACTTGGGTTGGTCTTACAGTAATGTTTGCCTCAGAAATAGGTGTAAATAAAATTTATGGTATAGAAGCAAATAAATTATCTTATGAACTTACTTGTGAAAATTGTAAGATGAATAAATTAACAGAAAAAGCAACTATAGATAACTTATGTATTCTAGATAAAGATAATACTCTTGTACACTTTGGATCTACAAATTCAAGTGAAACATCATCAGCCTCCAGTATAAAAGGGAATTCTTGGTTAATTCCATCAATAAAGCTTATGACATATTTAAAAGAAAAGAATATTCAAGATGATAAACTTTTTATAAAGATAGATATAGAAGGAGCAGAAGAGTTAATTGTAGAAGATCTGAAAAATCTTGCAGAGAAAAAAGATATTATAATATATTTATCAATACATCCGACATTTTGGGATAATAAAGAGGTAGCCGGTAGAAATATATTAGATGCGTGCTATAAATTTCAAGAAGTGAAAGATAGTGCAAATAATAACTTAGCAAAAGAAAAACTGGAAGAAATGATCTTTACAGAAGACTCCCATCCTGCGTGGGGAACAATACATGGTAATTTCTTTGAAGTGATCTTAATTAATACATAAAGGAGTATAAAAAATGGGATTTTTAAAAGAAAAATACACAAAAGAGTATTTCTTAAAAAGAGATGATAATGGAAATAAATTACATTATGGAGCTACAGGCGCAGAAGAATATTTACTTGGAAATATTTGTAAAGATATAACTGATTCATTAGAACTTATAGAAGATTATAGTGATAAAAATATTTTAGAAATAGGATATGGTAGAGGAGAGTCTATTAAGTATTTTGCCAATAAAGGAGCTAAATCTTATTATGGTATTGATTTTTCAGAAGCTGCATTTGAATTAGCTAATGAGAATATAATGAGAAATATTAAAAATGAAAATTTTAATATATATTGTGATGATGCTTTAGAAAATATAAAAACTAATATAAAAAAGATACAAGATAGAAACATTAATTTAGTTGTAATGTTAGACTCTATAGAACATATACCTAAAAATGAGATGGTTGAAATATTTAAACTAATAGATAAGTTAACAAAGAAAGGAGCATTATTTTTAGGTCATACTCCTTTTTACGAAATAGACGAAGATTATTGCAAGAATAAGGAATATATAAAACCGACTCCAAGTGATTTAATAGAAGAAACTAAAGGAATGCATTGCAATAAATATACAAAAACAAGATTTTATAAAGAGTTGAATTCTGTTAAATTCTTTTTATATAAATCCGATAGGCTTTTTATAAAGAAAGATAAAATGTATTGTATTTATATAAAATTAAAGCAATTTTTACAAAAAATTTTTTATGTAAAAAATATAAATAATCATAAAGTTTTTAATATATTTGGAATAAAAATAAAAATAAAAAAGAAAAAAGAGATTAAGGATTCAAACAAGATCGATAATATAAGTATGTGTAAGTTTTCTAATAATAAGAAAATAAAAGGAGAAAATAATAAAGTATTTATTTTAAGTAAAAATGGAAAAGTAAAAGAACTAGATTATTTGATAAATAATTTAGATATAGAAATTGAAGGTAATAATAATATAATAACAATTCCAGAAGATGTAAATTGGTTAGAATCAAAGATATCGATATATTCAAATAATAATGAAATAGATATGAGATATTCTAATCATCTAGTCAAATTAGATATTTATATAAAACATGGAGATAATCAAAAAATATTTATAGATGAATATTTTTCTAGTGGTGGTTGTAATATTTATGGAATAGAAAAGGATTCTAAGTGTACAATAGGTAAAGACTGTATGTTTTCAACTGATGTAACTATTCTTTCCGGAGACGGCCACGTAATAAAAGATATAAAAACAAATGAAGTAATTAATATTAATAACGGAATAAATATTGGTGATCATGTATGGGTAGGTAAATTTGCGAAGATAATAAAGAATGTAAATATTCCAAATAATTCAGTGGTTGGAATAAATTCATTAGTAACCCAACAGTTTACAGAGCCAAATGTGATCATAAGTGGAATTCCGGCAAGAATTATAAAAAGTAATATTAAATGGGAAAGAGAATCAGTATCTTTATATAAATAAGAAAAGAGGATAATATTTTAAATATAGTTTTTATAACATTAACTCCTTTAGCAGGAGCACCTATAAGAATAGCAAATGCGTTAAATCAATATACAGATTACAATGTAAGAGTAATAGATTTAAATCCTAATTGTTATGGGAAAAGAGTATATCCAGAAGATTTAGATTGGATAAACAGTAGAGAACAAAGTTTAGAAATAATTTCGAAAGCAGATATTCTTCAATTTTTTCATTTTTTTGATTTTGAAACAGATAATAATCCATTTAAATTTAATTTTTTAGCAAATAGTAAAAGAGAAGCAAAATTTATAAGGATGTTTTCTTCGGATTTAAATTATATATCGCAAGGTAATCAAGTAGATGAATCAATAATTATGATTCCAAAAGAAAGGATTTTACAAGATAAATATCCAAAATTAGTAATACCCCATTGTGCTGAGAGGACTTTTTTAGATACATTTATTGTACCAAATATTATTCCAATAAATGATGAAATATTAATTCCAAATAAAGTTGAAAACGAGATTAAGAAAGTATTTTATTCTGCATCATCACCTAATTCAATGTGGATAACAAGATGGAATACCAAAGGTTTACCGGAGATTGATTATTGCTTTAATAAATTAAAGGAGAAGGCAAATTTTGAATTTCAAACAATTCAAAATTTGCCTTATGTTGACTGTCAAAAAATCAAACAAAATAGTGATATAGTTATAGGCGATATTACATCCGGAAGTTACCATCTTACAGATTTGGAATCACTTTCACAAGGTAAGCCAACATTTACCTATCTTGATTCCAGATCTCAATTAACCTTAACGAATCTTTTAGGTTGTAGTGATCTACCATTTATCAATACAAGATTAGAAGAAATAGATTTACCATTTTTAGAATTGCTAAATGATGTAAGTTTACAAAATGAGATTGGTCAATTTTCAAGATTTTGGATAGAAAAATATTATAATGAAAGGAATCTTGTAAAATTTTATGAAGAAGCGTATGAAAAAGTTTTAAATGGTGAAAATTTACATAGGCAAAGCTATTTAGAGTTTAAAGAAGCAAAAATATTTTTATATAATAAGTTATATGATCTACAATGGCAATCAAGAAAAAATAGTTATTTTAAAGATGCTCAAAACCCGAACTTTTTACCTGTTGTGGGTACTAAAAATATTAGTGAAGAAAATGAAAAGAAAACAATCAAAACAAAATATAGTTTAAAATATTATAAATATAAAATATTATCTAAAATTACATTTGGAAAGATTAAAAGAAAATATAGAGAAAAGTATAAAAATTTAAACGAAAGTAAATTAAATTAAATGTATAATAAGCTATGTTATTTAGACAGATTAAAATATAATTATTATTTATATAAATATAATAAAAATGGCAAATATAAAAACATAAAGAAATTAATAACAATATTATCAAAGGTTGATAATTCTGAGAATCAAAATAAAACAGAGTATGATATTTTTATTCCAATAGGTAGAGGTTGTCATACTGCCATGATGTTAAATAACATTGATTTAAGAAAAAAATCATTTCCTTTTGATTGGATATCATCAAGTATACGATCAGTTGATGTTATGTCATTAGAGATTGATTATATAATTAATGATTTTAATAATTTTCTAAATTACGAAGATTTAGATTTTAAAGATGAAAATAGCGATAAAAAATATTATTTTGTGTATGATAAAAGGTCGTCATTATTTTTTGGCCATGACTTTCTTAAATCAAAACCAATAAAAGAAGCATATGAAGAAGTTTATCAAAAATATAAAAGAAGTATAAATAGACTATATGATTATATAAATAAATTAGACAATATATGTTTTGTTTATATGCAGAACACTTGGGATCAATTTTATTTTTCGGAAATAATGATTGAAGATAAGATAGTTGAACTTAATTTATATAAATTAAGAAAGAGATTTCCTAATAAAAAAATAGATATTATAATATTTCAACATGCAAATAAACGATTATTAGAATATTCTTTTGATAAAATTAATGAATCTAGTTACATATATTTTTCAAATCATAAATACACAAAAGATAGTTATAAATTAGGAACAATTTTAAGCATAGAAAAAATATTTAACGATAGATATAAATTATCTGATAAATTTTTAGGACTTGAAGAAAAGGTAGCTTTATAGACGAATACAGAGGGAACAACATTTACTTTTGGGAATTTTTTTGAAGATATCAAACATGATATAAATTTATTATCGCAAAAAGATATTCAGTTACGAGTTAACAATGCAGGAAACGAAGTTATTAGTGTGTATACATTAAAACCTTTAGATATAAGATTTATAAAGAAGTATCCAGAATATGAAGAGTCAAACGAGGATGATAATTTTTTATATGTTACAGCCAATTTAATAAGAAATTCTTGTAAAGATGTATGTGCAAGATATTTGGATAGATTTAAGAAATTAAAATCTAGAATTACTGTGGTTAGTTTAGGTGCACAAGCAACATTAGAATAAATGAAGAATCCTAAAGAGTTTGCTTCTAATTTGCTACCTGAAATAAAAGAATTATTAAAGTTAATGTCCTCTCGATCAATATCTATTGGAGTGAGAGGAGAATTTACATATGATGTACTCAGAGCAGTTGGTATAAAAAATGTAGATCTTGTAGGTTGTTCATCGTGGTTTGTAAATGGTTATAATCAACCGGAAATAATAAAAAAAGAGTGGAGAAAAAGTTTGAAGCCAGTAGTGTATACTTGTTGGGAAAATTATACCCCTTGGAATATGTACTGGAATAATGCACTTTTGAGAAATGCGTTAAAATTAAATGATCCCAAATTTGTAATACAATCTGAATTTAATTTGCTTCCATATTATTTAGTAAATAAAAAATTAAAAGATTTTATAAAATATTATACGTTTAGAGATTTGATAAATTCGATAAATAGTATTAAAAATATATATGGACTTAAGTATTCAGAAATATTATTTAATAAAAAAGTAAGAGATTTATTTGAAATATTTCTAGATATAGACAAATGGGGTGAATTTATGAAGACTCGAGATTTTGCATATGGAATGAGAATTCATGGTTCAGTTGTAGCAATAAAGCAAGGTATTCCGGCAATTACTGTTGTACCTGATAGTAGGATTTTAGAGATATCTAAACTTTTTAAAATACCTTATATCAGAGTAGATCAAATTGATAGTAAAAATTTTAATATTCAAAAAACTTATGAAGAGGCTGATTTTTCAGAAATGAATAAAATTTACCCTCAATTATTAGAAAATTATATTACATTTTTAAACAAAAACGGTATAAAACATAAATTCGTAAAACAAGAAAATAATAAAGAAGAATTAATAAAAAATAATATTAAAAAATGATACAATAGAAGTAAGAAAACTTGATTTTTTTTCTTTATAAGATATGATAAATTGTGATTGTAATAAAATTTGGAAGGTGTAAAATGAAAACTGGTATTCATCCTGATTATAAGAAAGTAAAAATAAAATGTATATGTGGAAACGAAATTGAAACTGGATCAATAAAAGAAGATATTACAGTTGAAATTTGTAATAAATGCCATCCTTTCTATACTGGTAATCAAAAAATATTAGATAGTGAAGGTAGAGTTGAAAGATTTAAGAAAAGATATCAATCTCAAAAAAAATAATAATATTTTTTTATTAATACTTTCAGTTATTATTTAAAAAGTGGTAATTATTAGTTTATCACTTTTTATTATTTAAAAAAATGAATATTTTGTTATATAAAGAAGAATTAGATTAAGTAAAGGTAAGTCAATCTATGAAAAATACTTTGGATCATATTATGGAAGAAGCTCTTGAAGATATAGAAAAAATAGAAAATTTACAAGAGTTAGATAAAATAAAAGTAAAGTATTTAAGTAGAAATTCTCAGTTGACTAATATAAAGAAAAACTTAAAAAATTTATCAAATGATGAAAAGAAAATAATTGGACCTTTAGCAAATAAAATATCTATAGATATAGAGTCAAAGCTGAAAGTAAAACAAGAATATTTGTACACAGAAGAAATTAATGAAAAATTAAGAAAAGAAAAGATAGATATATCTTTGCCTGGAAGTGGATTTCAATATGGAAAAATTCATCCGTTAAATCAAACTATTAATGAAATAGTAGAAATATTTGAAAAAATGGGGTTTAGTAAAGTAAAAAGCAAAAATTCTCCCGAAGTAGAAACAGAGTTTTTCAACTTTGATATGCTTAACTTTCCAAAAGATCATCCGGCTAAAGATATGCAAGATACCTTCTATACTGATGTTGCCGAAAATGTAATATTAAGAAGTCAAACATCAAATTCACAAATACGAGAAATGTTGAATCAACATCCACCAATAAGAGTTATTTCTCCAGGTAGAGTTTATCGTTGCGAGGCAGTAAGCGCTCGTAAAAATAATCTATTCCATCAAGTTGAAGGTTTAATGATTGATAAAGATGTTACTTTTGGAGATCTAAAAGGTATTTTAAATGAGTTTATAAGAATATATTTTGGAAAAGCACGTGCAACTAGATTTAGAAACAGTTTTTTCCCTTTTACAGAACCTTCCGCAGAGGTAGATGTAGAATGTATAATATGCAAAGGAAAAGGATGTAAAACTTGTTCAGGTACCGGATGGTTGGAAGTCCTTGGAGCTGGCATGGTTGATCCAAATGTCCTTAAAAATGTAAATATTGATCCGGAAATATATTCTGGATTCGCTTTTGGTATGGGTGTAGAAAGATTAGCTATGTTAAAACTAGCTATTGATGATATCCGTTTATTTTTTAATAATGATATAAAATTTTTAAATCAATTTTAATTAATAAAAATACTTGCAAGAATTTATTTATATGGTTAAATAATTATATGCCTCGGTAGCTCAGTTGGATAGAGCAACCGCCTTCTAAGCGGTAGGTCAAGCGTTCGAATCGCTTCCGGGGTATTTTTTAAGACTGTACTTATATTTCAGGCTTCTTTATTTTCAATATTTATTTCTAAAAATATATTATTTTTATTCAAAGCTTATATGCTTGACAAATATTAAAGTGCAATGGTAAACTTTGTTTAAGTTACAAATTTTTTGTATTAGTTTTAATCTTTCAAAAGAGTATTATTTCTATATGTGTATATTATTTCTTAAAAATTTTAAAAGTTTATTAACAAGTATTGCTGTTTTATTTATACTTATGACTTCATTAACTCCTTGTTTTGGAGAAGAATATTATTCCCAAAAAGTATATGAAAACTATTGTAAAGATCTTTTAGATCAAATAGTCGAATCTTACACGCCTGAAAAGTGGTACTGTACAAAACCTGAGCCCCAGGCTGATTGTGTTGCGTTTGCTACATTTAAGATACTTAAAGACGGCTCTATAACTGATCGATCTGTTGATTATGAAGAGGTTTCACCTTCATTTTCGAATCGGCTTAGTTATAAAAAAAGCAACGCGATTGCTTATTCTCATTCACAATACATAAAATATAAGCTTTTAGACAATATTAAAGCAAACCCTTTCCCTGAAAATTTTGCTGATTGTATTGAGGTTTACTTGGTATTTTCCTGTCGCAAGGAGAAGTCTGAGAATCAAATATTTCACAATAACATAAAAATTACTTGTGACCTTAAACCGAAAAAGGTTAACAATAAAATCTACTTGAATATATATATTGAGAGAAACAACGATACACCATTATATCTAAAGTATCCTAGATAGAAAATCGTGCTTTAAAAGTTTGTATGATTGACAATATCAAGGTTTAAATGATAAAATAGTTTAAGTTATAAGTTTACTGTATTAGTTTTTATCTTTCAAAAGAGTATTATTTCTATATGTGTATGTTCCTTAAAAATTTTAAAAATTTATTAACAAGTATTGCTGTTTTATTTATACTTATGATTTCATTAACTCCTTGTTTTGGAGAAGAATATTATAATGCAAAAGAACAATATACTAAAGATATTTTAACACAATTAGCCGAACTTTACACTCCCGAAAAATATTTCCCTCAAAAAGAGATGGATTTGCGTGTACGTGTTACCTTTCTCGTGCTTCCAGATGGTTCTATAACCGATATTTCTACTTATTATGATTATGAAGACCTTTCACATTCATTATTGAATCCAATTCATAATATTAGACTCAAAAAGCTTTTAATTAAACACGAGCAATACGTACTAGATATTTTTTCAAACTTTAAAGCAAAACCATTTCCTGAAAAATTGGAAAATTGGCCGTATTTGGAATTACAATTTACATTTACGTATTTGAATAAAAGGTTTAGAAAGCCTGTTTTTCAAACTTATCTGGATGTTCACTATTATTATATCAAGATTAACAGAACTAATTATTTTAATAGATTAACTTCCTTTTAGATAAAACATCAATATAGTCTTGATAACTGTATAAGTTTACATCATACATTTGAAAGGATTATTTTTATGAAAGACTCATCTGTCGTTAAGATCAAAGCATGCGATTATTTAGATATATGCAACAATGCAAATGAAATTTTTAATGCAATAAAAGATAAAACACGTGATAATTTTATAGAAAATAAGAATAGTGATTTGTATTTGAAAAAAAGTACAAATAATAATAAGTTGGTTTTGGTAGGAAATCACAAGGATAATTCAGATTTAAAGCGTGTGGCAAACAATCATAATCATCGTTTAAATTTAGATTCTATTTGATTAAACAGTAATAATTTATTTTTGGCAAATAATTACAATGATAGTTCAAATTTAAATTTTTTGACAAACAATCTAAATTTAAATTTAGATTCTATTGGATTAAACAATGATATAATTTATATTTACAGACCATTAGCAATCTATAAAGATAGAACTAACTGTAAAGCAATATTGTTTAGAAAAGACGATGAATACATAGTTTCATTTTTTGGTACAGACTTTAAAAATTTAAAAGATTTAGGAACAAATGTTTCGATGGTAGCCGGTAACAATCCAAAACAATTCAAAAGTGCTGAAAAATTTGTTAAAAAGGTTATGGAAAAGTACAGTATACCTAAAGAGAAATTAACTGCAATAGGAAATTCAGAGGGTGGTGCTGAAGCTATATATATTAAGGCAACCTTTGGAATAAAAGATGTTTACACATTTAATGGATATGTTCCTAAACTAGTACAATATAGTAATCCAAATTTAGAGGATAATAGGATTTATAACTTTCGTACATCGGAAGATATAGTATCAAAAGCTGGGTATTCAATAGGCGAAGATTTTATAGTGGATTTTCAGCTGAAAGATGGAAAGAAACTAAAACCAGGAATCTTGAAATATATAGATTATCATCGTATTGATAATATGGGAGATTGTAATGAGGCTTCTTCTTTAGAAGAATTTAAAAAAGGAAGGCCTGATTGGAAAAATAAATATGGTATAGGAATATTAAAATCTTACGAGGTAGAAGATATTCCTCAAGATCTTTATGAGATATTTGATGATGTTATAAATGATAGGTTACGTAATAGAGCTGTAGTAAATGCTTATAGACCAAATAGTAAATCAGGCTGTATAGGAACATATCTTGTTAATGCCTATACAAGAAGTGATGGAAGTAAAGTTGCAGCTTATTTTAGAACTTGTGGTGCTGCTCATAATAGTTAATTCTATCTTAGATTAAATATTCTATTTATAACTTTTTTCCTAAAATTCTTTTTATGAATATACTTTATTACAAACAATGTAATTATTTAAATTCTATGAAATTTTTTGTATAACTAAATAAAAAAACTCCTCAAAATAGCAGTATGTTACAAGAGGAGTTTTTTTTCTAAAAAGTTTTCTATTAATTTCTGTAATGATTTTTTCAAAATAACTGTCTAATCTCACATTGATTACATTTGAAAAGAGATTGTAAAGGCTTATTTACTTGACAAATATTAAAGAGCAATGGTAAACTTTGTTTAAGTTACAAGTTTTTTGTATTAGTTTTTATCTTTCAAAAGAGTATTATTTCTATATGTGTATATTTCTTAAAAATTTTAAAAGTTTATTAACAAGTATTGCTGTTTTATTTATACTTATGACTTCATTAACTCCTTGTTTTGGTATAGAGCAAAAAAAAGTTATATATGAAAGGAATAAAAAATATCTTACTGTATACGAACAATACATACAAGATTTTTTAGAACAATTAGCCGAACTTTATACTCCCGAAAAATATTTCCCTCAAAAAAGGATGAACTTGTTCACTAATATTAATTTTGAAATATTCCCTGATGGTTCTCTAACTTTTAGTAGACTTATTGATAGTTCCTCAGATTATGCTAATACTGATTTATGGTTTTTATGTCCGATTTATCTTACAAGACTTACAAATATTGCTCCTTACCATGACCTATACATAAAAAATATGATTATAACCAATAAAGCAAAACCATTTCCTGAAGATTTTGGTGATTATATTGATGTCAACTTGATATTTACACATTGGAATGAAAAGTTTAGAAAAAAAGTATTTTATACTACCATAGAACCTGTTGAATATAGTAGTAGTCTGAAAAATGGTAGAATGAGATCAAGTTTTAAAGCTTATATTGATCGAAGCAATGATAGTCAAAAATCAAAAATAAAGTATCCCATTTCTATACCTGACAATATTGAATTTGAATTTATAAAATAATTTAAAACAAAACCATTTCCTGACGATTTTTGTGATTATATTTCATATATGCTTTGGATTTTCTCACTGGAATAAAAGTTTTAGAAAGCCTGTATTTAAAACTTAAATTGTGTTAACTCTTTTCTCGTCTGTGTCTATTTTATATTTAATGCAAGTATTTTACTACGTCTTTTCTTCAAATTTTATTTAGTCGATTAATGTAAAGTCTTTACCAAGTTTTTCTTCTAATTTTTTAGCGAATTCTGAGAATTTTATACCTAATGCCTCTGACAATTTCCAAGCAGTAATCAATCTACAATTTATAATACCACGTTCAAGTTTACTTAAATTACCTCGATCCATATCATATTCACGTGCAAACTTATTAATTGTGGTTTTAGAATTATTATTTCTTAACTCTTTTAAAAGTTTTCCCACTGTTTTATTAAATAGTAGTATTTTTTCATCTGCTTGTTGCATGATTACATCATATCTTGTATTATGAATTAGGGTGCTGTAAAAAGCCTACAATAAGGAGGGATAATGATTAAATATTTCTGAATAAATCAACCATTTTACAGTTTAATGCTTTTGCTATATCAAAGATAATATCAAGACTTGGATATTTTTCACCTCTTTCGATGCAACCTATATAGTTTCTAGCACTAGAAATTTTAAAAGCAAGTTCTTCTTGAGAAATATTATTTACTTCTCGTAAATTTTTAATATTTTTCCCCAAGATAATATGTGCTTTATGATGTCTTTTTTTATCTTTGTGCATACCACCTATTTTGGTGTATTTTTTTACTTTTCTCTACCACCTATATGGGTGCATTTAAGAATAACCAGGAGTAAATTAATGAAAAACAAAATAAAAATTATGGTTTGTATATCAATTATATTATTCTTCTTTGTAGATATCTCATCTATTTCAAAGGAGACAGCAAAAATACCTATAACAAGGATGAAAGTTTTAGACGGCGATACGGTTAAAGTTACATTTGAGTCGGGGAATAAATTTTCTATACGCTTAATCGGCATTGATTGTTTTGAAACAGAGCCTATTCATAGAGCTTATAAACAAGCTTATTATTCTCACTTAAGCATTGATCAGGTTATATATAAAGGCTGTGAGGCAAAAATTTACCTTGAAAATCTTTATAAAAAGGCTAAAAATATTTCTTTTGTTTTTCAAGGTGTAGACAAATACGGACGAGTCTTAGGAATTTTATATTTTGACAATATAAATATCAACCAGCATCTTTTGGACAAAGGGCTTTGTTTACCTTATGTTTATAAAGAAAAATAAATACATATAATATTTTTATTTTATAAATCCATAAATTTTACAAGCTAAGCATAATAAATAATTCTTATCAAAGAGGGAATAGCAACGAGATAATCATAATAGTCGTATTAGAATTAGTATTGAAAAAAAGCTAAAAAGCACACAAAAATAAAACAAGAGGTAGTATCGACTTAAAAATAAATAAAAAAGCCTCATTCAGAGGCTTTATTGAAGTGGTGCGCTTGGCGCGATTCGAACGCGCGACCTATCCCTTAAAAGGGGAGTGCTCTACCTACTGAGCTACAAGCGCATTTGGTTTATATATTTAGTGTAACAGAAACATTTTTTCAAGTCAACAACTTTATTTAAATGGATTTTCTAAAATTATAGTCTGTTCTCTATCTGGTCCAACACTTATAATGCTTATAGGAACACCTATAAGATCTTCTATTCTTTTTAAATAGTTTTTTGCATTTTTAGGCAATTTTTCATATTCTTTTATTTGAGATATATCTGTTTTCCAGCCAGGATAGACTTCATATACCGGTTCCAAATACTTATGTAATGATAACATTGTTGGGTAATTTTCATATATCTTTCCATTACGGATATCTTTATACGCAACACAAAGTTTTATTTCATCAAAGGAATCAAAAACATCCAGTTTTGTCAACGCAATAGATGTAAGTCCTGAAACAAGAGCTGCATATTTTAAAACAGGAGCATCAAACCAACCACATCTACGGGATCTACCTGTTGTTGTTCCATATTCTGCACCTATCTTTTGTATTTTACTACCTATTTCATCAGTTAACTCTGTTAAAAATGGACCTTCTCCAACACGTGTTATATATGCTTTAGCTACACCTATAGCTTTTTCTATCATAGTTGGACCAAAACCTGATCCTGTAGCCGCACCGCCAGCCACCGGATTTGAACTTGTTACATAAGGATAAGTTCCCCAATCTATGTCTAGCATAACACCTTGAGCACCTTCAAATAGGATCTGGTCTTTCTTATTTTTAGAATTTATAAACATTTCTTGCCAATTTTCACAGATATATGGTCTAAAAATTTCGGCATAATCTTTGCAATAATTTAATATTTCCTCTTTTGAGTATGGTTTTAGATTATATACTTCTGTCAATATTTTATTTTTTAGGGGTAATATTTTATCTAATTTTTCAGAAAGAGTTTCATCATATAAGTCTTGTATTTTAAGCCCATAACGACCTACTTTATCTGAATATGTTGGGCCTATACCTTTTTTTGTTGTTCCTATTTTATTTTCCTGATTACTTGATTCACTTGCACCATCAAGATCAATATGATACGGCATTGTAATACTAGCTAATGGACTTATTTTCAGATTAGATAAATCAACACCTCTTGAGATTAAATCTTCGGATTCTTTTTTAAAAGTTTCAGGATGAATTACTGTACCTGTAGAAATAAAGCAAGTTTTATTTTTATATAAAACTCCTGATGGAATTAAGTGAAATTTAAATTTCTCACCATTTGCAACTACAGTATGACCCGCATTACAACCACCTTGGTATCTAATGATAAGATCTGCATATGAGCTTAATAAGTCTGTTATTTTTGCTTTTCCCTCATCTCCCCATTGTGCTCCTACAACTACCGTATTTGACATTTAATTTTTCCTTTTTCTTTTATATCTTCCAGATTTTATTATATTCTAAATTTCAAACTTGCACAAGTAAAATAATAATGGGTTTATATATAACTTCTCGCCAACTATGCTTAAAATATAATCATAATGTCATTTTAAATTTTTTTGTGGAATCTTAAATTTTACAATCATCTAAAACAAGTTTCTTTGTATGTATGTATGTATGTAAATAACTCTATTAAAACAAAAATATTTTTTACTTCATTTTTTCATCTACTAATTTTTTAACTCTTTTAAAATTTGGATAATTATGAAAATTTTATAATAATATATCTTTTATAATAGAAATGCCTACAAAGTATAATCACTTCTATTAAAAGAAACAAATTAATTTTAATATATAAAGTCCTAAAACAAATACAAGCTATTTATTATAATTCAAAATAAAAATTATTTACTGAATTTTTTAAGGAATGCCTCTATAAATGGATTAAGATTACCATCCATAACAGAATCAACATTACCGACTTCAACGTTTGTTCTATGATCCTTAACCATTTTATATGGATGAAAAACATAAGATCTTATTTGTGACCCAAAATTGATATCCATATTTTCACCTTTTAAATTAGATAATTTAGCCTCATGCTCGGCTTGCTTAATAGCCAATAGCTTAGAAGCTAACATCTGCATAGCTGTTTCTTTGTTCTGCAGTTGTGATCGTTGTTGTTGACATTTTACAACAATACCTGACGGTTTATGAATAATCCTTACAGCTGTTTCTACTTTATTAACATTTTGGCCTCCGGCGCCACCAGATCGCATTGTTTCTACTTCTATATCTTCAGATGGTATTACTATTTTTTTATCAAAATCCTGAATTACCGGTATTACCTCTATAGAGGCAAAACTTGTCTGTCTTTTTCCATTTGCATTAAATGGGGATATTCTCACTAACCTATGGACTCCCTTTTCTGCTTTTGAATAACCATAAGCATATTGACCTATTATTTTTAAAGTCGCTGATTTTATACCAGCCTCATCTCCATCTGATTTATCTATTAACTCAGTCTTGTATTCCATTTTCTGAGCCCACATAAGATACATCCTTAAAAGCATAGAGGCCCAATCTTGTGCATCTGTTCCTCCGGCTCCGGCATTTATAGTTAATATTGCATCAAACTTATCATATTCTCCACTTAAAGTCTGTTCTAAATCCCACTTCTCTAAAGTTTCCTCTAAATTTTTTATATTCTCTTCTGCCTCAAGTAGTAATGATTCATCTTTTGCTTCTTCATATAACTCTATTAAAACAGTTATATCCTCTTGCTTCCTTTTCCAACTATTAATAAGATCTAGCTTCTTCTTTAACTCTTTTAAATTCTGGGATAATTGCGAAGATTTTTCTTGATTACTCCAAATACTTGGATCCTCTAATTGATTCTCAAGATTTTTAACCTCTTCTTTTAATTTTTCTTGATTTATAAATTCTAAAGCTTTATTTAATCTTATGGTTAAATTAGAAAATTCCGATTTAATTTCAAAAAAGTCCATAATTTATAACCTTAATTTCGCTTTTTATCAGCTGCAATTTCAGAATCTAACCTTAAAAAGACCGGTACAATGTCTTCTTTTGTTATAATTTTGCCTACCTTCAATTCTTCTTTTTCAAGATCATCATAATTAATATCTATTCTACATTTTAATTGTTTAGCAATTTTTAAACTAAGATTAGGACAATATGGTTCTATTAATACAGAAACATAACGCATAACTTCAAGAACGTTATATAAGACTAAAGCACATTTTTCTATTTCACCTTGTTTAGCTAAACTCCAAGGTGCCATATCATTTACATATTTATTTGCTGCATTTAATAAACTCATAATTTCAAAAGCAGCCTCTGATATCTGAATATTATCAAAACAACTGTTAACTTTCTTAACTGTTTCTTTACATAATTCAAATAAAACCGGATCCTTTTTCATATATTCAGACTTTAATTCTCCATCAAAATATTTGATTAACATATTTAATGTTCTATTTAGCAAATTCCCCATATTATTTGCTAAATCAGCATTTACACGTTCTTTAAAATCTTCGTCACTATAATTGCCGTCTTTTCCAAATGCAGCAGACACTGCCATAAAATATCTAAAAGCATCAGGTTCTTCTAGATTAAAATCTTCCAAAATTTGAACAGGTGAGATTACATTGCCTAAAGATTTTGACATCTTTGTTTCATCTATCGTAATCCAACCGTGAGCAAATATATGTTTAGGTAATTCTAAATCTAAAGCCATAAGTATCGCTAACCAATATATAGAATGAAATTTTAATATATCCTTTCCTATTACTTGAATATCAGCACTCCAATATTTTTTAAAATTATCTGACGGATTTTCTATATCATAACCTAAAGCCGTAATATAATTAGAAAGAGCATCAATCCATACATAAATAATCTGTGATGGATCTGATTTTACATCTATTCCCCAGCTAACACTAGCTTTAGAACGAGATACCGATATATCTTCTATATTTTCAAGTTGATTTAATACCTCATTAGCTCTAAAAGATGGAATAATAAAATCCGGATTGCTTTTTATATAATCAATAATTCTATCTTTATACTTCGTAAGTTTAAAGAAATAATTTTCCTCACTTACTTTTTCAGGTGCTTTTAAATGTTGTGGACAAAGACCATTTTCATCTAAATCTTTAGGGTTCAAAAATGATTCGCAACCGGAACAATATAATCCTGTATAAGAATGCTTATATATATCACCTTGTTTTAATAATTTCTCAAAAATATCCTGTACAGCTTTTTTATGTTGCTCGTCTGTAGTACGGATAAATTTATTATAAGAAATATCTAATTTTGCCCAAGTTTGTTTAAAATCAGCAACATTCTGATCACAAAGAGCTTTCTCTGAAATGCCTAAGGCTTTTGCTGTCTTTTGTATTTTTATTCCGTGTTCATCTGTACCGGTTAAAAAATATACATCTTTTACTCTATGCTTATAGTGCCTTGCTAAAATATCTGTCAATATTTTTTCATAAGCGTGTCCTATATGTGCCTTACCATTTACATAATCTATTGCTGTTGTTATATAAAATTTATCCATAATACTTATTTTCCCTTTGTAAATTAATTATTTTTCTAATTTTTCACGAACTAATGTTTCTATTTGCTCTAAAATTTCAGGATTAGCTTTTAAAAATTCTTTCGTTTTTTCTTTACCTTGACCTAATTTAGTTTCACCATAACTAAACCAAGATCCAGCTTTATTAATTACTTCAAAGTCAACAGCCATATCTATAATAGATCCTATTTTACAGATACCTTCTCCATAAATTATATCAAACTCTGTTACTCTAAAAGGAGGTGCTACCTTATTTTTTACTACTTTTACTTTTACTCTGTTTCCGTATTCTTTTTCATCACGTTTTAAAGTTTCTATTTTTCTTATATCTAATCTAACACTTGCATAATATTTTAAAGCATTTCCGCCTGCAGTTGTTTCACTTAAACCATAACCACCTATTTTTTGTCTTAATTGGTTAATAAAAATAACAGTAGTATTAGTTTTTCCAACAATACCTGTAAGTTTTCTTAAAGCTTTTGACATTAATCTAGCTTGCAAACCCATTTGTTGGTCTTCCATAGTACCTTCTATTTCTGCTTTTGGAACTAATGCTGCTACAGAATCCACAACAATAACATCAACCGCACTTGAACGTACCAATTCTTCTGCTATTTCCAAAGCTTGCTCTCCTGTGTCCGGTTGAGATATTAAAAGTTCATCAACATTTACACCCAGATTTCTGGCATATTCAGGATCTAAAGCGTGCTCAGCATCTACAAATGCACAGATACCACCTTGTCGTTGACATTCTGCTACTATATGTTGGGCTAATGTAGTTTTACCACTACTTTCAGGCCCATATACTTCTATTATTCGTCCCCTTGGCACTCCTCCTATCCCTAAAGCAACATCCAAACCTAATGATCCTGTTGGTATTGCTTCTACTGATACCAGATTTCTATCACCTAGTTTCATTATTGAACCTTTACCAAAATCTTTCTCTATTTTTTCTATTGCCATTTGAAGTGCTTTACCACGCTCTTCATCAGGAACTATTACAACTTTTGTTTTATCTTTTGTTGCTTTTGCTGCCATTATGTTTTTATTCTCCCCTTTTTTATATTTTCTTATTTTTATCTATTCTTAATTTATTATATTTATAATTTACAATAAGTATATTTAAATGAAAAGTCATTTTCAAAATAATTATATCTTAAAAATACTTGTATAAGCTATTTAATTAATATAAAATATTTTTAATAAATAAATTATTTAAGGAGTAATAGAGTAACTTATTATGAAATTAGCAATTTTAGGAACTGGTCAATGGGGTCTTACTTTAGCTTGGCTTTTAAGCAATAACTTTCGTAATATTTCTGTTTGGGGAAGAAATCCTAAAACAGTTGACTCCTTAAACAGATTGAGAAAATTTAATCTACCTGTTGAGTTTTCATTTAATCAAAATATTTCTTTTACAACTGATTTAAATGAGGCCGTCTGTGAAGCTGACTTTATTTTAATGGTAATCTCCACATCCGGTATAAGAGAAGTATGTCAAAAACTTTCAACTCTAAATTTAAAAAATAATCAAATATTAATTAATACATCAAAAGGGCTTGAATTACCAAGCTTAAAAAGGATGTCCGAAGTAATAAAAGAAGAATTACCAAATATAAATTATGCGGTTCTTTCAGGCCCGACATTAGCAAAAGAAATACTTCTTGGATTACCTACAGCGGCTACTGTTGCTTCTTTTGATATTAATATTGCAACTATTGTTCAAAAATATTTTAATGTTAACTCTAAATTCAGATTATACACAAACAAAAATGTTATAGCTGTTGAACTTGGTGGTAGCTTAAAAAATGTTATAGCCATAGCCTCAGGTTTTGCTTATTCTATGAAACTTGGTGAAAATGCTAAAGGTGCTTTATTAACTCGTGGTATGGCTGAAATTATAAGAATTGCTTCTGTTTTTAATGCAGATATTCCGACTTTATATGGATTATCCGGTATGGGCGACTTAATTGCTACTTGCTCCAGTTTTGATTCTAGAAATTTTAAGGTAGGTTTAATGTTAGGTCAAGGATTAAAAATTGACCAAATACAACAAAATCTCGGCTGTACTGCTGAAGGTATTAAAACTTCTAAAGCTGTTTGCAAATTAGCTAAAAGCTATAATATTGAAACACCTATTGCTAACGCTATATACGAGGCTATTTATACTGATATTTCTCCAGAGGATGTGTTATTTAAACTTATGAATCGTAAATTAAAATCCGAATATTCTTAAAACTATTAAAAACTTCTGATATTTTTATATACAATTTAATTTATTTAAACTATTTTTTACATAACTTCACGAAATGCTATTTTATTTTATCAATTTTATTTGCTTAAGTTAAAATAAAATTATGTAATTTGTGAAAGAGATGAAAAAATAATTTAATATGGTAATAAGTTTAAATGAAGTATTTATGATTTTAGGGTTTCTATTCTCCCTATTTTCTTGCGTATCAAATGATGTAATTCAAACACTTGGTACTTTCTTAAGCTCAAATAGAGATAAACCTGCTTGGATAATTTGGCTATTTGCCAGTATTGTTCTTGTTATTACTCTAACTTATGGCTGGATAGTTAATGATGGTGATATGGCTTTTGGCCGTCTTGATAGAATACCGTTTAATAATAGTTTTGCTTGGTGGCATATTCTACCTCCTCTCATTCTTATATTCTTAACAAAATTCTCTATACCCGTATCTACAACTTTCCTAATACTAAGTGTATTTAGTTCTAGCGCTCTTGTTGGTTTAATACTTCTTAAATCTTTCATAGGCTATGCTTTAGCTTTTCTTATTTCTGTTATTTTATATACATTCTTAGCTAGACCTTTAGAAAAAAAATTCCTTTATTCTGAAAAAAAATACTCTAAAAAATGGATTATAGCTAAATGGTGTTCTACTGCCTTTTTATGGTCTATGTGGATATGTCAAGATGCGGCTAATCTTTTAGTCTTTTTACCACGTAAAGCTTCTTTTACTCAGTTTATTTTTGTAATCGCTTCTTTTGTTTTATTTCTTGGCTATGTTGCTTATACTCGTGGCGGTAATATTCAAAATATAGTTAAGTTAAAAACTAATACTCAAGATATTCGTTCAGCTACCATCATTGATTTGGTTTTTGCTTTTATTTTATTATACTTTCAAAATGTAAACAATATTCCTATGTCAACCACTTGGGTTTTTATAGGACTCTTAGCCGGACGAGAAATTACTCTTTACCATCGCTTAAGATTTGAATCACCTAAAAAAGTATATAAACATATTGCTAAAGACTTTACTAAAACATTCTTTGGACTTATTGTTTCTATCTTAGTTGTAGAAGTACTTCTTGGTTTTCCTCATTTTAAACACATTTTTGTTCAGTATTTTAGCAGTTAAATTAAAATATAAAGGAGCTTTTCTTGTGGGTCGTATCATTCAATTATCAAAAGATCTTATTAATAAAATAGCAGCTGGTGAAGTCATAGAAAGACCTGCTTCTGTTGTTAAAGAACTTGTTGAAAATTCTATAGATGCTAATGCTTCAAAAATAGAAATTACTGTTACAAATGATTGTCTGAACTTAAGGATTGCTGATAATGGATCAGGTATTCATCCTGATGATATATCATTAGCTTTTTCAAAGCACGCTACAAGCAAAATATCTAAGTATAATGATCTATGGGAAATAAACTCTTTTGGATTCCGTGGGGAAGCTTTATCCAGTATTTTCTCTATTTCCAGACTGACTTGTTATACCAGAATTAAAGAAAATGACTACGCTATAAAAGTAGAATCTGATGATAATATAGGTTTTAAAACTTCTACGACGGCTTCTGCTATAGGTACCATTTTTGAAATAAAAGATCTTTTCTATAATGTACCTGCCAGACTTAAATTTTTAAAAAATCCTAAAACGGAATTTTCTTATATCCAAGAAGTTATTCAATCTTTAGCTTTAGCTAACCCTGATGTTTCTTTTACTCTATATAATAATTCTACACGCTCTGTTCATACTTCTGGATCCGGAGCTTTACTTAATACTATATGTGAAATTTATTCTAATTCTTTAGCAACTAATCTTCTTAAAGTAGAATGTAAAGACGAATTAAGTAAACTATCTCTTAATGGCTATATTTCTATACCATCTTTTGAACGTTCCAGTAAAAAATCTATTCATACTTTTGCTAATAAAAGATCAATTAAATGTTCTGTTTTTTCTAAAGCTATTGATAATGTTTATAAAACCCGTATGGAAAAAGGGAAATATCCTTTTATTGTTCTTAATTTAGATATTAAGCCTTCTGATATTGATATTAATGTTCATCCGGCAAAAAAAGAGATACGATATAAAAATCCAAATCAAATTTTTCAGTTTATATTTTCATCTCTTGATAAAACATTATCTAATGCCAGTTATCTAGAAAAAGATGATAAAATTATTGATTTTTCTTCTAAATTTAAAGATGATAATGGTGATGATCTACTTATTTGTGAAAAACAACTTATTGATAATAATCAAATAACTCTATATTCTATGGATAACCCAATTTTAAATGTTCGTCCTGAAAATAATTTTATAGAGCCTATTTTTCATAATTCCAACAACATAGAGTCTACACCTGATAATTCATCTGAGAGTTTTTTAAATCAAGATAATAATTTAGATAATATTAATTTTAAAATTATTGGACAATATTTAAACACTTATATTCTTTTTGAAGAAGACGATTCGCTTTTTATCGTGGATCAGCATATTGCAGATGAAAGATATATATATAATCAGTTAAAAGAAACTAAAGAAGTAGCCTCTCAGATATTATTAATTTCTGATGTATTTGATCTTGCACCATCTGACTATGCTTTTTTGGATGATAATAAAGATTTCTTTAAAAAACAAGGATATGAATATAATTTAATTGATGGTAATAAATTAATTTTTAGAAAAATTCCTCAAGTAATAGCTCATTTAAAGTTAAAGGATATTTTTTCTCAGGTTGTAAACTGCAAAGATAAAAGTGATATAGATCTTGAGGAAAGAATAATCATTACAACATCGTGCAAAGCTGCAATAAAAGCCGGACAACCTTTAAGCTTATGGCAAATGCAGGGATTAATATCTAAATGGAAAAGAACAAAAGATTGCTTTACTTGTCCACATGGTAGACCAATTGTTCATAAATTCTCTCAAAAAGATATAGCCGGATTATTTAAACGTAATGTTGACTAAAAAATATTATAATAAACTATTATAAACATCTATAGTTTGCGAACATATTTTTAAATTTCTATCTACTAAACTTTTTATCGTTAATTTAAAACATACAAGCATTGCCTGATTTAATCCATCGTCTGTATTATCAAGAAGATCATATATTGATTCTCTAAATTTTAGATCACGTGTATTTGGCTCAATTTTATCACTTAAGAAAATAATTTTATCAAAATCACTCATATCAACTTTCCCTATTGTATGAACCCTTATTGCATTTAATATTTCACTATCTTTTACATTAAACTGATTCATAGCTATCCAAGCACTTACCGGAGCATGCAGTGTTTTATAATTAAGTAACTCACAAGTACCTACTTCAGGAATGTTTTTTTCTATAATTTCATATAGTAACTCTTTAGAAAAACATTTTGCACAATCATGCAATAAACCTGCTAGTCTTGCTTTCTCTACATTAAGATTATATTTTTTTGCTAAATTACAAGCTTCTTCCATTACTCCTAAAGAATGTTTATATCTTTCTTCATCCAGATTATCCTTTAACCATATTTTTAGTTCATCTATGCTTTTATCTGTATAAACCTTGTTCATAAATATACTCCATAATTTCTTTTGGTACTAAATTATCTATCTGTTTTTGATTTTTAACTTTTTGCCTTATATCTGTCGATGAAATGTTAATAAGTTTAAAATCTAATTTAATAAAATCAAATCCATCATTTTTTAAATTTCCCAATATATCTTTATCAGTATTATAATCTTCAATACGTGGTAAAAGTAAAAATCGAACCATTCTTTTTAATTGTTCAGAATTATACCACGATTTTATTTTAAAAAAAGCATCCATCCCAATAATAAAATTAAATTTTTCCCTATAAGATATTTTATATTTTTCATAAAGAGCCATAATTGTATTATAAGTATAGGAAGGTTTAGGTAGATGAAATTCTATATCATCCGAGGAAAAAAAAGGATAATTCTTAATTGCAATATTAATCATCTCAAGACGTTTTAACTCTAGCTTACTATTAAGATTTTTAAATGGAGGGCAATATGATGGAATAAATATAATTCTATCAAAATTGTATTTTTCTAAAACTAATTTAGCCATCTTTAAATGACCATAATGAATAGGATTAAAAGTTCCTCCATAAATAGCAATATTATTCATCATTATTTTAATGCAAGTAATTCTTTAGTTTTATTGTTATTAATAAAATTTTCAGCTAAATTTAATATTTTAGAAATAAATGATTTATATTTTTCTCTAGATGTTTCGCCAGACAAAACAATATCTGCAAACTTGCAAGTAGGATGAATATAAATTTGAGCTTTATTTGAGGCATTAGCATAAACACTATGTGCGGAATGTCCAAGATTACGTTCTTGAGCTCGTTTAAAGAATCTCTCTTTCTGGACTTCTTTACTTACGTGAACATAAATTTTAAAATCAAAAACATTACGAATTTTATCCGTTAAAGTAAATAAACCTTCTGAAATAATAATTTTAGAAGGCAAAGTATAAATAATATTATCAATTCTTTTTGCGGTACCGGACATATCATATTTTGGTAAATAAACAGGTTGATTTTTCATCAATAGAGAAATATGTTGATTCATAAGTTCAAGTTCTAAAGCATCCGGAATATCAAGATCATAGTTTTGAGCAAATGCACTAAAGCTACCATAATAACTTACAAGTTCTGATCTATCATAATAATAATCATCAGTATTAACTCTTGTAATCAAATTATCTAAATTATATTTTTTTCTAAATCCTAAAATAGTATCGATAACATCTTGAGTAATAGTAGATTTTCCACTAGCAGTTTCACCGGCAATACCTATTGTCGCTGATCTTTTTATATTCTGTGTTAAAAAAAGAGCTATTTTATGAACAACATTAGAATTTAAACTAATAAAAATCGAATCCTCTGAATTAATCTCTTCTTGAAATATATTATTTAAGGATGTCTCTAAAGCCTCAAACCTTTGTAGTTCCATCGGTTCTAAATACGGATTAACTTCATTCATTAAATAATCTTCCATTATTTTCAAGACCTTTCATTATTCAATTTTTATTATATATTAGATAACATCTATAAAACTAAAGTCAAAATTTTATTGCTATCAATTTTTAAATATTTTATCATGTTTTTTTTTAATTTGTATATAAAAATAATGAAAAGTGTTAAATTTTATTGCAAAGTTATTAATAATAAAAATAATTTCGTTGTTATTAAAAAAATATCTATGATAAAATAATGATTAAATGAAAAAGCGGAATATAACATATATAGTAATAGGAAGTATAATACTAGTTGGTTGTATATGGGCATTTTTAGCCTCACTTGTAATTACAGCTAAGTTTAAAAATGATATTAAAAGTTCAAAAATAAGTCAGCAAAAAGTAGCTATTGAAGGAATGCTTTTAACCGAAACTAAAGATGGTGAAAAATTATGGGAACTATATGCTGATAAAGCTTATTATGATAGCAATACAAAAATTATCCTACTTGAAAATATTATAGGAAATTTCTGGCAAAATAAAGAAGTATTTGCTTCTGCTAAATCTTCTCTAGGTACATATAATACAGTAAATAAAAAAGTTATCTTATATAACGATAGTTTTATTGCATATAAAGATGGTATGTATCTAAAATCAAATCTTATTGAATGGACAGGCAAAAATCAAGATATTACTGCTTCCAAAAATGTCATCATAGAAAAACCAAACGAGTATAAAATATATGCTCCAAAAGCTATTTTCACTGATAATATGACTGTATTTAAAGTAATAGGAAAAGTGAGAACAGAAATCTACAGAAAAGGACATACTTTATGAAAAAGTGTTATATATTTATTATCTTTATAATATTTACAATGTTTAATATGGCTATAGCTGCTAATTTAGTTATTGAGTCAAATACTCAAGAAGTTGATGCTGCTAAAAATACTCTTAATCTCGAAGGCGATATAAAAGTACAACTGGATAATATCATCATCCAAGCTCCAAAAGCTAAAGGGAATCTGGATCCAAAGACAAAAAAATTAATTGATGTAGATTTTTTATTTAAACCTTATGCTTTTCAAGTCCAAGGTGATAAAAAAAATGAGGTAAAAGCTGATATTATAAACGTGTCTTTACTTAAAAATATTATTACTGCTAAAGGTAACACTCAATCTAATGTTATACAAAATAATCAACCTATTGTTATAATTAACTCTGAATCACAAGAATACAATACAAAAATTGACCAAATGAAAGCGATTGGAAATGTTATAATTCTATATAAGGATGTAAAGACTTTTTCTAATCAAGCTGTTATAGATATTACTCGAAAAGGCCAATTAAAAAAATTACAGCTTATAGGTAATGCAAAAATAGAACAAAAAGATAATAAAGCTAATGCTGATAAATTTACTTATAATGCTATTACTAAAGATATTATGTCTATAGGCAATACATATACATTAATGAATATGGATAATGGAGATAAAATTGAAGTATGGGCACAATTTCAACAAATCAACCAAGCTTCTAATACTATGACAGCAAGTAAAAATGTAAAAGTAATTTATAAAGACTACACAGCTTTAGGCCCTAAAGCTTCTGTTTTCTCGGACAGCAATAAAAAGTTTAATAAAATTGTATTTACAGGACGATCAAAAATTATTCAAGAAGGTCGAACTATAGAAGCAGATAGGATTATTATGACTCTTAATCCTAAAAACTTCTTTGCCGAAGGAAATGTAAAAACCGTTATTCCAAATGTAAATTCAAATGATGCAGAATTATAATCAGAATAATTTTAAAAAAAATAGTACCTCAAAAACTGATAATAGATATAAAGGGTTTATTGGTGAAAAAATTGCTTGTGATTTTATCAAAAAATTAGGGTATAAAATTATTCAAACAAATTATCATTATTCTAAATATGCAGAAATTGATATTATTGCAAAAGAAAATAACACCCTAGTATTTATAGAAGTAAAGGCTAGAAAAAATTTAAATTATGGACATCCTTTAGAATCTATCACTTATAATAAATTAAAAAATATTAAACTAGCTATCATAAGTTATTTAAATACAAGCAAAGAAAAATATGACAACTTTAGACTTGATGCGATCTCTATTGTTAATTTCAAATCTCCTGAAATTACACATCTTAAAAATATATCACTTAACTAAGCAAACTTGTATGTCAATAAAAATAATTTTATTTAGATAAAAACATCTAATACATAATTGTATTTAACACAAACTTAATCTATGAGCGAACACAAATAAGGTACGTTAGAATTATTTATTAATTGCCCTAAAATATAGACTATATAGCACTTTTGATAAAAAGATTAATTAAAGAAAGTTTAAGGCAATAGCAGAAGACTGATTTGCTTGAGTAAGCAATGAGGCTGCCATCTGTTGTAATATCTGTGCTTTAGTGTATTTTGCTGTTTCTTTAGCTACATCTACATCTATTAATGCTGATTTTGTTGAATTTAGGTTAATCTGTTGATTGTCTATTAAGTCTTCCCTTGAATCCAGAATATTTTGATATGCTCCGACTAAGGCTCTTTGAGATTTAATAGCACTCAATGAAGCATTTATTATTTCTCGAATTTTGTCCTTATTCCCATCATTTATCGTACTGTTATCATAAATTTTCACACCATCTTTTGTTAAGTCGACAGCATCATAAAAAGCATTCCCAATATTAATTGTATCAGTCAAACTTGTTCCAACACTGATCAATAAAGTCTGGTTAAAAGAGCTACCACTGCCAGCACTAGCCGAAGAACATATTAAATCTCTATCGTTAAATTTTGCCGTATCCATTATACTTTTAATTTCATCTGCTGAGGCTTTAAGAGAAGCTTCTATATTTGAAAATGATATAGTAGTATTGCCTTCAAGTGATTTTAAAGTAGAATCCATCTTTGAAACTGCATCATATAAAGCAGATAAACTTTCATCCGTTTGATCTAAAATACCCTGTCCAATCTGAACATTTTGCTTAGATTGGTCTAGTGCTCTTAGATCTGAATCTATTTTAGATGCCATAAAAAATGCTGCAGGGTCATCCGCCGGTGAGTTTACACGCTTGCCTGTTGAAAGTTTTTTCATAGATTCTTCCATCTGTTTCGTATTTAATGTTAAATATTTTTGTATAATATTTGACATTACATTCGTATTTACCACTATTGGCATACAAAATTCTCCTCGTTAGTCCCTATGTCAATATATACAAATATTGCTATTTGCATAGTATTACTATATACGTCACACGAGGAGTAAAACTTTAATGAATCTAATAAAATTGTTACAAAACTTATAAATATCTAAACTTTCGATTAAAAAATACTCAAATATTATATTAATTTTTCAATTATAGTTTTATTAAAATAAGCCATTTTTGAAATATTTAGTAAAATAAGATATATATTATTCTTAGATTGAATGATTTTATAAAAATATACTAATAATAAAAAAAGTGGCTTTAAAATAAAGCCACTTAAATAGAATATTAAAGAATATTAAACTAGATAAGATTTAACGCAATACTAGGTGCTTGGTTAGCTTGAGTAAGCAATGATGCTGCTGCTTGTTGCAATATTTGAGATTTTACGTAATTTGAAGACTCTTTAGCAATATCCGCATCCATAATTGTTGATTTTGCTGCTGATAAATTTTCTATAGAAACAGTTAACGAATCATTTGCACTAGATAATCTGTTTTGGTATGATCCTATACTAGAACGCTTTTTAGCAATATTTTCTAAAGCGGTATCACAAGTTTCAATATAATTTTCTGCCCCAGTAATAGTAGTAAATGTATCAGCTGCATACTTCATATTTAAAGAAGTCCCACTAGCGGTCATATCACCAAATATACCATTTATTGTAATTGCGTTTTCACCTGCGTTAGCATTCGGACCAACCTGAAAAGTTAATTTAGTTACACCACCAGCTTTTGCAAACAGTTTTTTCCCATTGAATTCAGAAGCATTAGCAACCCTTGACACTTCTTGCAAACGAGCTTGTACTTCACCTTCAATAGCAGCAAGAGATTCCTCATTATAAACTTCATTAGCTGCTTGAATAGCAAGGTCACGTATACGTTGAATGTTATCTTGAATAACAGTTAAATCACCTTCTGCCTTTTGTAATAAGTTTGTTCCTATCTGAACATTTGACTGAGCTTGCTCTGAACCTCTAATTTGTGAATTCATCGTAATTCCAACAAATAGACCTGCAGCATCGTCTGCTGCTTTATTAATTTTTGAACCTGTTGACATCCTTTCCATTGCTTGATTTAAACTATTTGTCGCACTGTTTAAATTTCGTTGCGAAATTAATGAAGGTACATTTGTGTTAACTACAATTCCCATTTGTAAATTCTCCTTTTTCTTAAATTATCCTCTACACATCCTTTTGTATTTTTTTTGAATTGATTTAACTGTTATATTATTTATATCCTAATCATATTATTAATATACGAAATTTTTTTTTATTTCTTAATTCTTAAAAGGTTAGAAGTTTCTCATACTAAAGTATAAAATTATTCATTTATTTAATGTATTTACTTGAAATATAATTAAAGTACAGAAATATTAATAATGTATTTATCTAATAAGATTTAAGGCAATGCTAGGAGCCTGATTAACTTGAGTAAGCAACGAGGCCGAAGCTTGTTGTAATATCTGAGATTTTACATAATTAGAAGATTCTTTAGCAATATCCGCATCCATAATTGTTGATTTTGCTGCTGATAAATTTTCTATAGAAACAGTCAATGACTCATTTGCACTTTCAAGTCTATTTTGATATGCTCCTATTGTTGCTAACTTCTCTGCTAAAAACTTTATAGAAGTATCAGTTCTTGAAATAGACTCATAATAATATTCTACTGTTCCTTTAGTATAATGATGAGTATAAAATAATACTTCAAGTGAGTTTGGTCCAACAATCATATCATTAAACACATTTTTAATAGTAATAGAATTTTCATTCGCCTCAGCATTTGGCCCAATAGCGAATGTTCTTGTACTTTGGCTAAAACTTTTAAACAACTTTTGACCATTAAACTCAGAAGCATCAATAAGTTCTCTTATAGTATTTATTCTTAAGTTTATCTCATTATCTATAGCATTTAACGACTCTTCATTATAGACTTCATTACTTGCTTGTATACTCAAATCTCTTATTCTTTGAACACAAGACAAAAGAGTATTTATATCACCTTCTGCTTTAGATAGCATATTCATACCAATCTGAATATTAGATTGAGCTTGTTGTGATCCACGTATTTGTGTATCCATGTTAGTTTCAACAAAAAAACCTGCTGCATCATCTGCTGCTTTATTAATTTTTGAACCTGTTGACATACGTTCCATAGAAGAATTTAAAATATTTGTAGCTATATTTAAATTCTTCTGGACAATTAGTGATGTAGTATTTGTATTTACAACTATTGACATACTCTAACCTTATGTTTTAATTTATACAAATTATCAAACAATATATTTAGTTTTATTATAAATTATCGACTTAAGTAGTTTAAGTGATCTAAAGTTTAAAGTTTTTATAACCAAAGTATAAAAAAAACCTAAGAGATATAGATATCTCTCAGGTGAGCATTATGTTTATAGAATTTACTAAAATAAAAATGATTATTATCCAATTAAACTTAAAGCAATTTGTGGTGCACTATTTGCTTGAGTTAAAAGTGATGCTGTAGATTGTTGTAATATTTGAGATTTTATATAATCAGATGATACTTTAGCAACATCAGTATCCATAATAGTTGATTTAGCAGATGATAAGTTTTCTATAGAAACAGTCAAAGAAGATAAGGCACTATCTAATCTATTTTGATATGATCCTATTTTAGAACGTCTTGTAGCAATATTTTCTAAAGCTTTATCACAAGTTTCAATATAATTTTCTGCTGCTACAACACTTCCACTGAATGCACCTGGATTTCCATCAGTTATCGCATTATTAAAGTTAGCATCAAATAATGCTAAATCCGCACCACTAGCTGTCATATCACCAAAAACATTTGATACTGTAATAGCATTTTCTTCTTTAACAGAATTAGGTCCAACTTGGAAAGTTAACGAGTCTACAGCTTTTTTTGTATTATCTATAGCAGCGCCAGTTGTAGCTTTTCCAGAAGAAAACAATTTTTTACCATTAAATTCAGATGCATTAGCAACCCTTGATATTTCATGTAAACGAGCTTGTACTTCATCTTTAATAGCTGCACAAGATTCAGAAGAATAAACTTCGTTTGCTATCTGAATAGCAAGGTCACGTATACGTTGAACATTATCTTGAATAACTGTTAAATCCCCTTCTGCTTTTTGTAGTAAGTTAGTAGCTATTTGTACATTTGATTTAGCTTGCTCTGAACCTCGAATTTGTGAATCCATCGTAATACCTACGAATAGGCCTGCTGCATCATCTGCTGCTCTGTTAATCTTTAAACCTGTTGACAAACGTTCCATTGATTTATTCAACGAATTTGTTGCACTATTTAAGTTCTTTTGAGAAATTAAAGATTGTACGTTTGTGTTTACTACGATTGCCATTTTGATCTCCTTTCAAAATTTAAAATTACATCCGTGTAATTTACATCAATATTCAGTTACTACAAATTAAACCCTTGCTAGAAATCCTTATCTATCAAGTGTTTTAACACTTTCATCGTAACCTTCTTTTTATCATTTTGTAATTGTAAAAAAGTTAGATTTTTGTTATACAAAAGTATAAAAAAATTAATATTTCTTAATATTTTTTCTAACTAACTTTAAAGAAAAGAGGATTAAAAGTTTTGGCTTATTTATTTAGTAATGTAAAGGCTAGTATATAATTTGACTGCAGAACAAAATGACTTCAAATAAAAATTGTAAATAAAAAGCGGTAATTTTTAGAACTAAAAATTACCGCAATATATTATAAAATAATATTATCTTTTTAAACACGACGTTTGCGAGCTGCTTCTGACTTACGCTTTCTTTTTAAGCTTGGTTTTTCATAGCGTTCACGTCTTTTTATTTCGGATAATATTCCTGCTTTTTGGATTTTCTTTTTGAACCGTCTTAAAGCACTTTCAATACTTTCAGTTTCACCTACTCTAACTTCTGGCATTCGTTTTCACCACCTTTATCTTGCTTGTAATCGTAATTTTATTTTAATCTTATCATAGTCATTTTTTTATTGCAAGACCTTATCTTATCAGCTTTTTACTTAATTTTATTATAAATTTTGGTAAATTTTATTTTTTATTCTCTTTACAAATTATATAGTTTATATTAAATTATCTTTAACTCACAAGTCCTCAATGCAGATTATTTTATTTAGCATTGTAAAAGGAGAAAAAAAATGGCTAATATTAAATCCGCTAAAAAAAGAATTTTAATCGCTGAAAGAAATAGACTTAGAAACGTTGCTATGAAGTCTTCTATTAAAACAGCAGTTAAAAAAGTACTTGATTTAGCTAGTAAAAAAGAAGATTCTGTTGAGCTTAAAGCTGCTTTATCTAATTTGTATAAATTATGTGATAAAGCTGTTTCTAAAGGTATTTTACATAAAAATACCGCAGCAAGAAAAAAAGGTAGAACTACCGTTGCTGTTAATAAGCTTCTTGCTTCTTAGATCTTTTTAACCATTAATTTTTAGGCGCCAAGTTATTTTATAACTTGGCGCCTTTTATTTCTTTAATTACTTTTATTTCTATCACTATTTTTTACATAAAAAAATCCCTCAATTTCTTAAAGGATTCTTTTCTATTTATTCTTTTTTTCTATCCTACCAAACGACTTTCGTCTGACTCTGAGGCTTTTACCATAATAGCGTGTTCTACAGGATTTTCTTTTTTTATTGAATTATCAAAATTATAATCTTCAAATCCAAACTCATCCTTTGGCTTTTTTGATTGATACTCATCTACTAGTTTTTTTGCTAATTCTGCTATTTCATATACTAGTTTATAACGATTATCTGTATTTTCGTTTAAATCCCACGCTATTTTTATTATCTGATTCATCTATATATTTCTCCTTAAATTTTTCATCAAGTAATTTGATAATACTACGTAATTACAATAATTTCAACAAAAAAAATTTTTATTTAATCTAAATTAATAGGTTCTTTAAGTATTAAATCAATAGCCTCACGAGCTGTTTCGACTATCTTTGGATCTACATTATTTATTATAGTTAGTTGTCTTAAAATATCTATAGTCCTTTTAAAACTTCTTACTATATCTCCCTCTCCAATTTCAACTTGACTGCTTAAAGTACCCCAATCAGAATCCGGTAACATCCATTGCTCAATAAGAGGAGAATAAAATGAGTTAATATATATTGGGGTTTCTATATTATTATCCGCCTGTATTATACTTAACTTCTTTTTTATATTCTTTATCTTACTTAAGACTATTCTTACATTTTTTGAAATTGGAATACGACTAATAAGATCAGCTCTCATATCTTCTGTCATCAATGCACACATTACAGAGGCTAATTCATATGCATTTAAATCTTTAAGTAATCCTGAATTTATCACTTCCGATATAAATAACTCATTTTCTGATCTTAATGCTCCTACTATTAAACCTTTCTCATTTGGATAATCATTTTTTATATATCCATACTCTTCCAAAACTTTCTTATGATTAATAAACTTTTGCCAATAAATATCCTTTTCGTATCTTATTTGTTTTTCTAGTTGATTTAATTTCTTTTTATATCTTGCAGTTACTTCAAGTTTTTTCATATGCTTTTTGTACTGCTTACAATCCAGACACTTATAACTTTTCATTTTTTTTAATAATGCTTGAGTATTTTCTATAAATTCTAAAACCTTTATATCGTCTATTTTACCATTAATCGTATTTTGCTTTTTTAAAACTTTGACAGTTTTGCAATCAGTAATATACTTTTGTCTTATCTTATTAAATTCGCATAAATCATTATTTGTAAAATTAAATTTGCAACTAAATTTATTTGCATTTTCTAAAAAACTTTCTAGTTCTTCCTTTTGTAAAATCAAAGGTTTTAATCTGGATGATGATGAAAAATAACCAAAACTTTTAAGAATCAACTCCTTAGCTTCATCAAGAGAAAACCTCTGAAGTAAATTAACAACCATAGAATACCCTGGTGCAAATTTACTTTCTAACGGATTAGATTCACTTTTAACAAGTCTAACAACTTCTTCAGGTGCTTGATATTGAGTACCTACAACAACAACATAACCTACCTCATCCATACCTCGACGACCGGCTCTACCTGACATTTGCAAAAATTCATTTGCTGTTAAAACCCTATGACCTGAATCTGTACGCTTTGATATAGAACTTATAACACAAGTTCTAGCCGGCATATTTATTCCAGCTGCTAAAGTTTCTGTTGCAAAAATAACTTTTATTAAACCTTTTTGAAAAAGTTTTTCGATTAATGCCTTTAAACTTGGTAATAAACCTGCGTGATGTGATGCTACACCTTTATATATATATTCTAAGTTTTTATTATTATACAGATGTGGATTATCTATTAAATACTGATTTACTATACTTTTTATCTCTAATTCTTCTCTTTGTGTTATGAGCTCCAAAGCTGCTGCTTTTTCCATTTGTTCATCACATTTTTTACGTGAAAATGTAAAATAAATCGCTGGTAACATCCCTTTTTCGTTCAATATTTTAAGAATATTTTTCACATAACTTTTTTGATTAGATTTTCTTCTTGCACCATACACTCGTTTTTCAGGAGTAATTTTAGAATTCAAACTGCCATTTTGTGTCATTAAAGGTAATATATTATTAGGTTTAGATGAGTCAAAATAATAATATCTTAATGGAACAGGTCGAAAATCAGTAAACACTGTTTCAGTTTTGGAATGTACAGAATTTATCCAATCAGTCAACTGATCCGCATTTGCAACTGTTGCTGATAAAGCTACTATTTGTATATTTGATGGACAATATATAATACTTTCTTCCCAAACTGTTCCTCTTTGCTCATCATTCATATAATGAACTTCATCTAAAACCACATATCTTACTTTACTTAAATTATCTTTAAGTGATCCAAAATTTGTACCATACAGCATATTTCTAAAAACTTCAGTTGTCATAATTACAATTTGAGAATCACGATTCAATGACATGTCACCTGTCAATAATCCTACCTTATCTTCTCCAAATCTTTTAGAAAAATCTCTATATTTTTGATTAGATAATGCTTTTAAAGGTGTTGTATAAAATACTCTTTGATCCTTTCTTAATGCCTCCATAATAGCAAATTCAGCTATACAAGTTTTTCCGGCACCGGTTGGAGCACAGACTACTACACTTTTTCCATTTTCTATATGATTAATAGCTTCTTTTTGAAAATCATCTAACTCAAAATTAAATGTATACAATATATTACACCTTCTTTATCTAGTAGCTTCTTAAAGAAAGTATAACATAAATATTCTACAAACTTTAATTAAATATCAACTACATTCGCTCCACAGCATTAACACCTATAAGATTAAGCCCAGTTTTCATTATAATAATAAATGATTTTACTAAAGCTAATCTTGAAATAGTTAAATTTTCATCCTGACTCAACACTCTATTGATGTTATAGAATTGATGGAATAAAGCACTTAGTTCTTGTAAATATTTGCAAATTAAATATGGAGAACGATTTAAAGCCGCAGTATAAATAATATTTTTAAAATCTTCTAATTTTAATACTATTTTTTTTGTAGATTCAAACGATTCTTTTTTATCACTATCAAAAAGATTAGATATATCAAGATTTTCTATCTTATCAAATACTTCTTCTAAATAAGATGGTTCAAATTTAGGCAAGTTTTGCTTTAGTTCAGAAGATTTATCTTCACTATATATATCAAATACTTGACTAACCGCATTACGCAAAATAGAACATCCTCTAGCGTGAGCATACTGTACATAAAAAACCGGATTATCCTCTGTGTTAGATTTAGCTAAATTCACATCAAAATCCAAAGTAGTATCAATACTACGCATCACCATCCAAAATCTTGTTGCATCAACTCCAACTTCATCAATAAGCTCTTGCAAAGTAAGCATTTTAGATCGTTTTCCCATCCTCATTTGCTCACCATCTACTAAAAGATTTACTAATTGCCCCAATAGTACTTCTAATGAATCCGGATTATATCCTAACGCACTTATAGCAGCTTTCATTCTTGGAATATATCCGTGATGATCTGCTCCCCAGATATTTAATAAAATATCAAAACCACGCTTTAATTTATTCAAGTGATATGCAATATCTGCTGTCAAATAAGTATTAGATCCATCACTTTTCTTTATAACTCTATCTTGACTATCACCTAATTGTGATGATTTAAACCAAATAGCACCATCTTTTTCATAAAGCATATCTGTATCTTTTAAATACTTAATACATTTTTCTACTTCTAAGGAATCGTGCAATGATTGCTCGGAAAAGAAATTATCAAACTTTACATTAAATTGTTCAAGTGTTTTTTCTTGTAATTCAAATAAAGATTTTTTAGCATAATCACTTATTATTTTTAAGTTATCTTCTGTCAAACCTGACTCTAGAATTATTTTGACATACTCGCTATTTTCTAGCACAAATTTTTTAGCAATTTCAATCAGGTAATCACCGGTATAATAATTTTTAACTTCTATTTCATCTTGAGGGAAATCAACAGACTTATTTCCTAGCTCTTGCATAATTCGGATATAAAGTGAATTTCCAAGGTTTCTAATTTGATTACCGGCATCATTAATATAAAATTCTTGAAATACATAATAAGAAGACAATTTAAGGATATTAGCCAAAGAGCTTCCAACAGCCGCCCAACGGCCATGACCTATATGAAATGGTCCTGTTGGATTTGCTGACACATACTCTAATATCACTTTTTTATTTTGACCAAGACTATTTTCAGCATATTTTTCGTCTTTTACTATAATCTCTTTTACTATATTTTCAAGATATGTATTACCTATTTTAAAATTTATAAATCCGGCAACTATATTTGTATCAATATCATCAATAGCAAGATTACTACTTATTATTTCTGCTATTTTTACAGGTGGTAATTTTGCATATTTTGCTAATGAAGATATATTTACAGCAAAATCACCAAATTCAAATTGTTTTGGTTTTTCAACAACAACATCATACTCTATTAAATTCAAATCTTGTAAATTCAACTTTCCTTCATCACAAGATTTTTTTATCGCTTTTTTAACTTCTTCTTTTATTAAATTTTTCAACATCATACTTATTATTTTAAACAAAACAAAAAAAAGTTTAAAGAATTTTATAATTTATTTTCCTATAACACACTGAATATTTTAATATTTCTTTACACATATACTTTAATCTTACCCATTCGGGCTATATTTCATTTTAAGAAAAAAATACTATTGGATATTTTAACTTTTTATGCTATTTATATAAATGGATACTTTATCCATAGTTATTATAAAAAAGGAGAGAATTAATCATGAAAGTGAAAATTGAAGACGGATGTATAGCTTGCGGTGCTTGCGAATCTCTATGTGATGCTGTTTTTTCAGTAGAAGATGTTGCTACAGTTAATGAAAGCGAAGTAGATAGCCATAAAGAATGTGTTGAAGAAGCTGCTGAAGCTTGTCCTGTTGGAGTAATTGTTATTGAATAATTAATTTCAATATAAATAAAAACATATTAATTAAAAGATCCATTATATTATATAATGGATCTTTTTACTAAAATTAAATAATTTAAACGACTTTTTACGTCTTTAAAACTTTTGATACACGATACTCATTTAAAAATGCAGCACCTATTATTCCCGCATTATCTCCTAAGCTCGCTTTTTCAAAAAGAATAGATGAACTCGGTACTTTTAATGCTTTCATACGAGCTTTTTTGATTGTACGTTGATAAAATTCATCTACTGCTTCAATAAGTCCACCACCTAGGATTATTAACTTTGGATTAATTAAATTAATCACACTTGCTATACCCGAAGCTAAATAATCTGATCCTTCCTCTATAGCTTGTAACACAAGATCATCTTTATGTAATAATGCTTTTTTTATAACTGATGAAGTGATTTTTCCATCACGTTTTATAAATTCTAAAACAATTGACTGTCTACCTTTTTTTAAAGCACCTGTAATCCTTTTTTCTATTGCTGTTCGTGATGCATAAGCTTCCAGACAACCGTTAGATCCACATCCACAAGGCCTTCCTCCTTGATCTACTATTATATGACCGATCTCTCCTGCTGTTCCTGTTGCTCCATAACATATCTTATTATTCTTTACTATACACGATCCCACTCCGGTACCTACAAAAATACAGATAAAATCGTCACATTCCTTTCCTGAACCAAATCGCTTTTCTCCTATTGTTGCTATTTCTACATCATTACCTATATACGTCGGGATACCAATCTTTTCTTCTATTATCTGCTTTATATGCATATTATATGTATCTATATTTGGAGATGCTATTAATATTCCATTTTCTCTATCAACTTGTCCTGCTATACCTATACCTATTGAATTTATTTTACCTTTTTCTATACCGGATTCATTCAATACTTCTATTATTGATTCTTGAATCTTTTCTTCTAAATTAACTTTTTCACCGCAATTTGACTTAGTCTTTTTCTTACACGTTGCTATAACACTACCATCTTCTCTATTAATTATACCTGTTAGAATTTTTGTTCCACCTAAATCTATTCCGATGCCATATTCCATATATATTCCTTTTATTGTTATTTAACACAAATAATTTAACTTCTTTTATTTTTATTCATCATTTAAACTCAATACCGCCATAAAAGCTTCCTGTGGCACTTCTACTTTGCCTACTGACTTCATTCTTTTTTTACCTTTTTTTTGTTTCTCTAATAGTTTCCTTTTCCTTGAAATATCTCCACCATAACATTTATCAAGTACATTTTTCCTCATAGCTTTTATATTCGTTCTGGCTAAAACTCTTCCGCCTATTGCTGCTTGGATTGGGACTTCAAATAATTGTCTTGGAATTATATCCTTTAACTTTGTTGTTAATTTTTGGCCTAAATAAAATGCATTATCTTTATGCACAATTGCCGAAAGTGCATCTACTACCTCTCCTGCTAATAATATATCTATTTTTACCAAATCTGATCTTTTATATTCCGAAAAATCATAGTCCAAACTTGCATAACCTTTTGTCCTTGATTTTAACTGATCATAAAAATCTGTAATTACCTCACTTAAAGGCAACTCGTATTCTAAATTAACTCTTGTTGGATCTATATAATTCATATTATGGAATATACCTCGTTTTGAATTACATAAATCCATTAATGTTCCTACAAATTCATTTGGAGTAAAAATATTTAATCTTACATAAGGTTCTTCTATAAATTCACGATTTTGTGGTTCCGGTAAATTTGCAGGATTATCTATCTCTATTACTTTTCCATCATTTAAATGTACTTTATATACTACAGATGGTGCTGTTGTAACTATTGATAAATTATATTCTCTTTCAAGACGTTCTTGAGCTATTTCCATATGCAACATACCTAAAAATCCGCATCTAAATCCAAAACCTAGTGCTGATGATGTTTCAGGTTCAAATGTTATTGATGAATCGTTTAATTTTAATTTTTCTAATGCATCTTTTAAATCGTGATAATCCTCATTATTTACAGGATATACTCCAGAAAATACCATTGGTAATGCTTCTTTATATCCTTCTAGCGGCTCTTTTGCGGGATTGTTCACATTTGTTATTGTATCTCCTACAAAACGAGTTATATCTTTTATTGATGCTGCTAAATAACCTACATCTCCTGTTTTTAACTTCTCTACAGGCACTCTGTTTGGGTTTAGATATCCTAGTTCTACTACTTCATATCTCTTCTTTGAGGCCATAAATTCTATTGTATCGTTTAAATTTAATTCCCCATCTATAATCTTAAAATAGCATACTGTACCTAAATATTGATCATACGCACTATCAAATACTAAGGCTCTTAATGGTTTATCTGATGTATCTTCTGGAGGTGGCACATATTTTACTATTGCTTCTAAGACATCTTCTATACCTATTCCTTCTTTTGCACTTACTGCTATTGCCATAGATGCATCTATTCCAAGTACATCTTCTATTTCTTTTTTTACTTTTTCTACATCAGCTGATGGCAAATCTATTTTATTTATTACAGGTATAATTTCAAGATTCTGCTCTATCGCTAAATAAACATTAGCTAATGTTTGAGCTTCCACTCCTTGAGTTGCATCTACTATCAATAATGCTCCCTCACAAGCTGCTAATGATCTTGATACTTCATAGGAAAAATCTACATGCCCAGGGGTATCTATAAGATTCAGTATATATTCTTGATCATTGGTCTTTGATCTATACTTCATTCTTGCTGCATTTAGCTTTATTGTTATTCCTCTTTCTCTTTCTATATCCATCGTATCTAGCAGTTGATTTTGCATATCTCGCTTTGCTATTGTTTCGGTCTTTTCTAATAACCTATCTGCTAATGTTGATTTCCCATGATCTATATGGGCTATTATACAAAAATTTCTTACATTATTTACAAACTTCATAATATTTTAGTATACTCAAATATTTTTATTTTGCCAACTTTTTCTTATTTTATTCTTACACTTTATTTTTATACAATTTATTAATTTATTTTATTATGTTAATATGATCTTAAGGAGATATGATGTATAATTATTATTTCAAAATCAAAAAAAACAATATAGAATTTGAATTTTCTACAGACAATTTAGAAGACTTTGATCTAAAAGTTCTTAATTGGGTAAACAATATATGTAATACCAAGAAAGATAATGAAGGCAACCTTCAACATCAAAATTTTATTGATCTTAAATCTAATTTTTCTTTAACTTCTCAAACAAAAACTCATAACATTTTCCCTCAAGAGTCTATTAATGAGTCTAACATTAATTTTGAAGAGGTTTTAAACGAGTCTATTCAGAATCCTAAAACCAAAATTAAAGAAGTACAAGCTGATAAAGCTGCTTTTATACAATTCTTATCTTCTAAACATCCAAAAAATACTATTGATTATCTTGTTCTTACTGCTTACTATTTTAAATATATTCTTGATACATCTAACTTTAGTATCAAAATGATTAATGGGAAAATTTTTCCTATTACAAATGAAATTGTTGATCATTTAATTATTAACCAAGCACTTAATTTAAATTTAATTGAAGCTATAAATCAATCAGATACAACTAATAATAATATTGTTACTATGTATTCAATTACAAAATCAGGAGAGAATTTGTTCGAAAATGACTTTAAGTAAAAATAATTATAATTCTACTAAAAAGAAAGTAGCTGTTGCTTTAAGTGGAGGAGTTGATAGTAGTGTATCAGCGTTATTACTTCAACAACAAGGATACGATGTTGTTGGGATTACTGCCAAAATGGTTAATGATAATAATTTTCAAACAGTAGTCGCTAATGCAAAAAATGTTGCTGATAAATTAAACATTCCTCATTATGTACTTGATTTAAGTTTAGATTTTCAAAATATTGTTATTAAATATTTTTTAGATTCTTACAAAAATGGTGAAACACCAAATCCTTGTATTATTTGTAATAAATTTATTAAATGGGGTAAAATCTTTGACTATGCTATAAATGATCTTCATTGCGATCTATTTGCTACCGGTCATTATGCAAAAATTGTTAATAACAATAATATCTTTTATCTTAAAAATGCAATGGATGTAAAAAAAGATCAATTATATTTTCTTTTTGAATTAAACCAACAACAATTATCTAAAACTATTTTTCCTTTAGCTGATTATATAAAACCCGACGTTAAAAATTTAGCTTTACAGTTTGATTTGCCATCAAAGTCTGCTAAAGAAAGTCAAGATATATGCTTTATTAAAGCACCATATACTACAAAATCTTTTCTTCTTGATAACTTACCACAAATGAAGGGGGATTTTATATTAAAAAAAGAAAATAAAAAAATAGGCAACACAAAACATAACGGACATTTTCTTTATACACCCGGTCAAAGAAAAGGCATTGGTATTGCTTATAAAAATCCATTATATGTTCTTTCTTGTGAGCCGATTACTAACAATGTTTTTCTAGGCGAAAAAGAAGAATTATTTCAATCTGAGATTAAAATCAAAAATATAAATATACAAAATCCAAACTTCAAAATAAAACAGTTTAAAGCTTTAGCCAAAGTAAGATACAATATGGATTATCAATATTGTAATGTTTTCTTACAAGAAGAAGAAAATAATATTACTACTGCTAAGATTATATTTGAAAATAAAATCTCAGCAATAGCAAAAGGTCAAGCTTGTGTATTTTATAATCCTGACGACAAAAGTCTTATAGGCGGTGGATGGATTATTTAAATTCTACTTTTTTACCGTTTATTATTGGAGGCTTTAAATAATTTACTTTTGTATCAAATAAAGTATCCATATAATAACTGTAATTATTTGTTGGTAATTTATAGTCCTCTCTATATAATTCATTTTTTAAGAATACAGCAAATTTATTACAAGAGAAAGCTTCCTTAAAATCTTTTCTATTTGTCATATTAAAATAAGCTCTTGAATCTATAGGTATTATAAATATATCAGGTTTATAAGTAAATATATATTCCCAGCCTGATAAACCGTCCATAAAAACTGCAAGCAAATTAAATACTTCATTAGGATATACTTCCTCATATCTGCCATCCATATATACAAGATTATCCGGATATAATTTATATATTACATAACTACCTGAACCAAATGGGGCAATAACCTTACCTTTTATATTATTCTTTTTTATAAATTCAACCGCAAAATAAGGATATGCGTGCTTTATTATTTGTGGTACCGGAGAAAATGTCATTATAGTATTTATTATAAATAATGTAATGAAAAAATATACTATTATTTCTTTTGTATTCTTAAAAATTCTTTTAACATTTTCATTTGTTATATGTAATATTTTATTAGTAAAATCAACGAGTTTATTAAAGAAGCAATAAAAATCATCATAAAAATAAGCTGCTGCCGCAATAGGTAAAAATGGTTGCAATTTAACATGAGAAATTGATAAATAAATTGTCATTAGTAATACTATATATCTTGTATAATCAATATTCTTTTTATCTAATTTAGATTTTATAAAAGATGATAGTGCTATAATTATAGAGAAAATAAGATAAAATTTATAAAGAAAATGCTTATTCCAAACTCCAACAAACGAATTCACCCATTCTTCAATTAAAGGTCGCTTCATTGTTGTTGCCATAAGCAAAAATTTCACATATTCAAATCCATATGGATTAATAAAAAATGCAAGGAAGGTAAACACAGATGTGATAATATATTTTTTATATTCTTTTTTATTAAGGAACTCTCCAATAGAATATAATATAATAAGCCCAAGACCTGCTACACAACCGCCGTGCATATTTGACCAGATTACCATAAATATTGGTAATAATATTAAAAGTTTATTTTGATTTTTTATTCTTACACGTTCTAGAATGTATAAAAACATAGCGAAAAATGCAAACGAAAATAAATGACATCTTACTGTTGTCATACAAACATTTACCATAGCGTGCAGAGTAAAAAACCAGAATAAGAAGTTAAAAGCAGAAGATGTATATTTTAACTTTCTTAAATTTATGGTTTGAATAATAAAAAATAATATTAAAAATATTAAAATAGCCTTAAGAAAAATAAGTCCCCAAGCTCCAAATTTATCTTGAAATAAATAGAATACAACACTAGATCCCCATTCGTGATCATACCAGTTATGCACCGGAGTAAATGAAAAAGGATCTTGCTTTAAAATATGCCCCAATTGCCAAAAAGCTTTACCTTGAAGTAATCTTGCCCATAAGTCTAAATCCGGTATATTCCTATGTAATCCAAATGCTAAACAGAATAGGAATAAAAATATATAAAATGCTATATTTTTAATTTTTTTTAAAAACATTATCTAAAATCTCACTTCCCAAAAAACTCAATCCAATAATTTTATGATAATAAATATGATACAATCTAGTCAAGTATCAAAATCCCAACTTAAAATTGTTTGACAACTTTACTTAAACCATTTGGTCTATCTATATCAACATTTAACCTATCTGCAATAAATAAGGCTAACAATTGAAATACTATAATTTTTTTAAATATAGAATCTATTTTATTTTCAGACCTAACAGATAATGAAATATCTGTATCTTGAAATTTATAGTCAGAAGAAGTAATAAAAATCTTTTCAAAATTGTCGTATTTTAAATTTAGTTTATTAAGTATCTCAAAAGAATAATTAATATTCTCTTGAGCAGTAAGAAAAATTAATAACATTGGATTGTTTAAAATAGCCATATGACCATGCAAAAATTCACCTAAAGGAATAGATTTGACATTTATATATGAAGTTTCAGAAATTTTTAATGATCCTTCATTTGCAATCATCAGATCTTCTTTTTGCCCTAGTATTATAATATTTTTATACTTGTATATTTTATTTGCTAATTGGGATAATTTAGTTTTTAGTAAAGAATCTTTTTTAAAGTAAGAAGATAAAAAATTATCTATAGAAGAGTCAAGATTTATAATTTGATTTAAATAAGACTGTATATTTATACCGTTTTGTTCTAAAAGTTTTAAAGCCACCAGATAAAGAATTAATACTTGAGCCAAAAAAGCTTTAGTTGAAGCAATACTTTTTTCCTCACCAGCTAAAACTAAAATTTTATAAATTGATTTAAGATACATAGTAGAATGTTCACAATTAGTAACAGACAGGATATTATTGATACCACAAGATTTTAATTTAAAAAGAGCTTGAAGAGAATCATCTGTTTCTCCAGATTGAGAAACAAAAATAAATAAATAATCCTTATCACAAATAGATAAATAATTATCTAATAAAACAAATTCAGAAGAATAAAATACTTGAATATTAAAAAGATTAAACTTTTGTAAAAAATAAGAAATAAAATTACAACAATTGTAAGAAGATCCGCTAGCAATAAAAATGATATTTTTTATATTATTAGGTAATTGAAAATTAATTGTTTTTTCATTAATAAAATAAGTATCCAGTATCTTAGATATTACCTTAGCCTGTTGAAAAATCTCTTTAAACATAAAAGTATCTTGCATAAATTTAAATAAATACCTTTTAAAATCGTAAATAAATATTTACAATAATACCATAAAAAATTATCAAAAGAGAAATAATAGTGTATAATAAACAGAGTAGAAATTTGAGGGTTATCATGGCTGAAAAGTTAATTTATTTTATTGATGTAACAAATAGAGATGGAGTCCAAACCTCTAGACTAGGTTTAGCAAAATTACAAAAAACAATAATAAATTTGATGTTGAATGATATGGGTATATCCCAATCAGAATTTGGATTTCCCACAACAGAACACGAACTAAATTATCTTAATGCAAATATGGATCTTGTATATAGAGGAGTTATAAATAAAACAAAATTATCCGGCTGGATGAGAGCTATTTCAACAGATGTTCTTCATTCTTTTGAGAACGTACCAAGATTACAATACGCAAATTTGTCACAATCTACCTCTGAGCAAATGACAAATGGCAAATATCAAGGTAAAAAAACTTTAGATGATATACTAAAAATGACAGTAGAAGCAGTAGATACAGCAAAATCTTGTGGAGCAAAGATAATAGGAGTAAATGCTGAAGATGCCTCTAGAAGTGATTTGAATTTTCTAATAAAATATGCAAATGAATGTAAAGCCCACGGCGCAGAAAGATTTAGATATTGTGATACTTTAGGCTTTGAAGACCCGCTTACAACATATGAAAGGATTTATACAATAGCCCAAGAAACGCAAATGGATATAGAATTACACTTCCATAATGATCTTGGAATGGCTGTAGGTTGTTCTGTAATGGGTGCAAAAGCTGCTATAGATGCCGGAGTTAATGCATTTATAAATACAGCAATAAATGGTATGGGTGAAAGAGCCGGAAATGCCGATTTAGTATCTTGTTTACTAGCAATAAAAAAATCAAGTGGATTTTATAATGAAAAATATAAAGTAGATCCAAAAATAGATTTATCAAAGGCTTGGAAGTTAGCTAAATATACCTCTTATGCATTCAGAGTACCTATACCTATAAATCAACCTGCTGTAGGTGATAATGCTTTTGCTCACGAATCCGGTATCCACGCTGATGGCGCTTTAAAAGATAGAAGGAATTATGAATTATATGACTTTGAAGAACTTGGAAGAGGTGAACCTGAAATTATAGAAACCGGTAGAATGATTACAGTCGGTGAATATGGAGGTATAAAAGGTTTCAGAAATGTTTATGAAAATCTGGAATTAGAATTTCACGATGAAGATGAAGCTAGAAATATTCTTGAGTTAGCTCGATATGCTAATGTCCATACTCAACTACCACTTACAGACAGTGAATTAAAGTTTATTTATTATTATCCTGATATTGCAGCTAAAATTTTAACAGTAACTCCTTACTATTTACCAACAGGAGCTTTAAAACAAAGAATAGATCTAAGTGAAAAATCTAGTCCTATTCCTATTGTTTAATATGTAAATAAAGATCTAAAATAATTTTATAAATTTATTTTGAAGGTATATGATCAAAAATAAGAAACATATACATATAATCAAAGTGAAGAAAAATGGTATATTTCTATTGAAGAGATATGACAATATTATTAAAAATAATATTGTTGGAAATATACCAATAAATGCAGAAAGTGAAAATTTAGCTAGTAAAATTAAATCTTTTTTTTCTATATATAACCAGATTAATGATAATATGATATTTATGGGTAAAACTGCAATTAAACCTCCTAGCCCTGTATTTCTTTTTGCTATTTCTGTTATCAGAACTATTGTTATAGCTGAGGTTAATATTTTTGTAAGTATTAGCATTTTCACTCCATAGACTTAAAGTATCATAAAACTAACTTTGTATGTCTTACCTAACAATTATACAAAAAAATATAAAAATGTCAAACATTTTTTATAAAATCATTAAAAGCTGTTAAAAATATTTTGTTTTGAGATTTAAGATTCTCAATAAATTCGACGTATTTTTTTAGGTTTAAAAATGCTTTTTCAGAAATAACGTGTTCAATTTTACAAGCATTATCATTAGCTTCTTCGTCTGTTAAGTTTAGAATATTATGAAAAAAACCAAAAAGTAATTCGTGTTTAAAAATAACATCTAATGCAGCTTTTTTACCTTCTTCTGTTAAAGAAATAACATCATAACGACCATAATTAACTAATCCTTTATTAGCTAAATTTTTTAAAGCCTCAGTAACAGATGATCGACCAACATTAAGATAACGTGCTATTTCAACAGCCTTTACTCCTTGTTTTTTTTCAATAATCTGATAAATTGCTTCAAGATAATCTTCTAAGCTTGCCGATATTTTATTTGTTTTCAACTCTTAACTACTTTCCATAAATACAAACAAATACTTATTATAATCGTATTTAATATATGTTAATTTGTCAATATTAAAAAATATCCACAAATACTTAAATTGATTTTTCCATTACACACGTAAATAATTGATTTAAATTTAATAATTTTTTAGACTAAAATCTTATCCACAGTAAATAAGAAGTTAATTACTTAGAGAAATAAGAGCTTTTAAAGATCTTGCTGTATCTCTTATTTCTTCATTAGAATTATGACAAATTGTATCTTCTATTACATTATTTACAATTGACTTATCTTTCAATGCTAAGATTTCGTTAATCGTTGACATCGCCACATTGGAATTAAGATCATTAATGCCTTTACCAGGTTTTACAATTACAACTCTTAAAGATTCCTCAATATTTTTTCTTACCAATGCTTTGGCTGTTAATTCTCTTACCTCATCATTTGATGAATCTGTACCTATTTCTTCTAACACTAAAACAGAAGATACATCTTTGTGTTGACTTAATGCATCAATTACATTTACAAGTTTTTCGTTTAACATAGTACGTTACCCTTCTATTAATTTAAGTTCATCAATAAATATAGATTTAAGCTCTTCTACAGGTCGCTTACTTAAATTTTTTACACTATAAGGTGATTTTTCAAAATTAATTTTTGATATAATACTTTCTCTTAAATTATTAAACTCTTGACCGATATCTATCTGTGTTGCTTTATTCCAAACAATATTTATCTTTTCTTTTACTTTATTTCCAAAGCTTGATACAGATTCACAAGCACTATTAAATTTCTTATTAAGAGTATTCATACCACTTACTAAAGCAGATGCCATAAACTTCATTTTGCCAAAAGCAGAAGATAACGCATTTTCTTCTGAACTTGCTTTTATATTTTTTTCAAACACATCAGCTTGTATTACTTTGCCTTTAAAGCTAACTCCAAATGGGTTAGTTTGTGATATAGACGACTTATTTTCTTTCTGCTTTGTTTGATTATTACTAATACTAAATGGATTTAACATCCTAAGATTTTGACTAAGTTTTAATTTCATATAACCAGCACCTCTATTTCTTAATAGCTTATTAAACTTTACTCTTAACTATTCTTTTTATTTCCACTTATGAGGGTATCATGGCTAATTTACGTACAAATCATCTTTTTAAAGTAGATTAAACTATAAATCTTATACTAAAGTATAAAATCAGCTATTTTTGTACGGTTCTATTTTTGTAATTATAATATAATCCTTTATATTATTTTTTATTTTAATTCCTTTTTTAGATTTTATCTTATCTATTTTTTACTTAATTTAATGTTTTAAAAAATTCGCTTGTCTTTATTTCTAAAGCTTGAAATATAGAATTTATCAAAGTAAGTGATACATCAAATTTACCATTTTCAATAGCCTCAACATCTTGTAAATCCAAATTAAGCATCTTTGCAAAACTTGATTTCTATAATCCACGAGATATACGTTCAATTTTCACTTTATTTCCAAATTTTTCTAAAATATTACTCAAAGTCTGATTCTCCAATATAAATAATAATTTTGTAATAGAATATCAGAATAATCTCTTTTATTTTTATACATATTTTCCTTTAAGAAAACATTCTACATAAATATATTATTATCTTTGAATTTATTTAATAAAATTCAAAGATAATATAAGAACTTAAATTATCAAAATAGGTATTATGAAAAAAATTCAACACCAGAATTAACAAAACTGAGATTTGGATAAATTTCATAAACAGAGGAGTCAAAAATTTTATTCAAATATTCAGGATTCTGTTTACCTAATACAAAAAAAGTAGACCCACTTCCTGACATAATTGCTCCTTTTAAATTTCTCTTAATATAACAAAATTCTTCAAATTCGTCTTTTATAGCTAACTCAAGATCATTATATAAAAGAGAAGGATCAATCATTGAACTACTATTTATAAGATTCTTTAATTTTAAAGTTTTATTATCTAAATGAACATTATTTAATTGAGAAAATTTTTTATAAGCAAACCCTGCACTTACACCTATATTTATTGGTTTAACAAGAGATACATATACATTAGAAATATCTTTAAGTTTTTCAACAATTTCGCCTCTTGAAGTGCATAAACAAGAACCACCTAAAAGGCAAAAATTAATATCAGATCCCAATTGCATAGCAATGCTATAAATATCTTTAATCGAAAGAATATTTGAATATAATTTATTTAATGCTAATAAAATACCTGCAACATTTGAACTTCCACCAGCTAAACCAGCTGAAATAGGAATATTTTTTTCAATAAATACTTCGATTATCTGACCTTTAATTCTTGAAGCATACTCTAAATATTTTTCAATAGCTTTGTAAACTAAATTAGTTTCATCATAAGGTAAGTTATTACTAGAACCTGAAAGTCTGATTATATTTTCATCATTTATATTTTGAAATATTCTAACTTTTAAAACATCATATAAGCTTATACTCTGCATAATACTCTGAATATTATGAAAGCCATCCTCTCGCTTATTCAAAATTTCAAGTGTTAGATTAATCTTTGCAAAAGTCTTAACTTTAATTATCATAATAGCGGAGTCTCTGATACTGTTAAAGGTGCACCTATTACACGTTCTAAATTAGCTGCTGCTGTATTATAATCAAGTAATGTTTTATAATAATCTAATTGAGAAGTTCTATACGTATTTTCAGCATCTTTAAATTCAATCGTATCACCTAAACCAACTTTATATCTTCCATTAGCTAACTCATATTGTTCTTTAGCTTGAATAAGAGCCATCTTTGCAACCGGAACACTTTCTTGAGCCTCAATAAGTGATATATATGCCTGTTTAACCTCTAAATATACCTTTTGCTTTTGCACTTCTAAATCAGCATTGTCTTTTTTACTAGTAGCTTTTGCTTCATCAACTTGCTTTTTTAGTAACATCAGATTTGTAACAGGATACTCAAATGCTCCGCCAAATGTATAACCATAATCTTGTGTCATATCTCTTCCACCTAGATTATAGCTTGCTGCTACTTTCAAATCCGGTAAAAATGCAACTTTTGAAGCCTTAACTAAATATTTAGATGCCTCAGCCTTCTTTTCAGCTGCTAATAACTCAGGTCTTAATTCATACGCTCTTAATATTTCCTTATTAAAATCAACATCATAATATGCTGAATCTAACTTATCTGATACTCTATAATTTGTTTTTTCAGGTAACCCCATAGCATTATTAAGATCTGCATACGCAATATCTATTAAATTCTTTGCCTTAATATGACTTAATCTAACATTACTTAAATTACGTTCCGCAGTAATAACATCAATCTTAGGCTTAGTTCCTATATCATAATATGCCTTAGCTTGATTAAGATGCATTTTGTAAATTTCAACAGAATCTTTTAATACTTGTTCTTGCTGTATCGCATATAAAAGATTGTAATAAGCAGATTTTACATTATAAATTGTGCTGTTAATTATACCTTGAAGACTCTGTTCTGTAGATTCATACGTTTTTTTCGCTATATTTGCTTGAGCACGTGTTTTCCCAAAATCATAAACAAGTTGTGATGCCGTAGCAGACACAGTATTATAATTATTATAAGGATCCATTTTAAATGAACTTAATGCCGGCATAAGTACTTTAGTTCTAGTATACCCTGTTCCTAAAGAAAATTCTGGAAAATAATTTGACCAAGCTTGACCTATCTTTGTTTTATAAATCTCTTTATTTGCTATAGCTGACATTATTGATGGATTATTCTCTAATGCGGCTTTAATACAATCAGAAAGATGTAAGTCATTCAATGTTTCGACTCTACCTTCTATCACTTTACCATTAGTTTGACTTTCTTGCGATACTGATTTTATTGCTTCTTCTAACGTAGGTAGTGTGATTTTTTCTTCTGTTATCATATTCTTATTTGCAGAATCAGTTTCAATATCATTATTAAGATTTTCTAAATCTGATTTTATACTGTCATTTTCTTTATTTTCTATAGTCTGTATCTTTTCATCATCTGATTTTTTATTTTTTATTCCATTTGAGTCACTAGAAGTTTTATCTTTTCTAAACTTATCAAGAAAACTTTTACCGTCTTTTTTAGATATAAGCATACCACTTATATTACTCGAAGAATTTATATCCGTTTCAACTATTTCGTCACCTGATTGTACTTTTTCAATATTAACTTTAACAAAAGGATCCGAAACCTCCTCAGCCTTATACATTAAAGGATTAAACGTTACAAAAGCTAATGTTAATACTGTTGTATTTATTATTATTCTTCTTTTCATAATTACTTAATATTCTCCACTCCAAATCGTTATTAATTATAGATAAAATCAATTACATATAAAATATATAAATTATTTCCTCATTTTAGAAAAAGCTCCTTTAGCTCGATCAATTATAGTTTGAACAACAACATAAAAGCCCGGCACAAGCATTGTACCTGCAATACCGGCTGCCAACATACCTCCAAATACTGTTGTACCTACTGATACCCTACTCATAGCTCCTGCACCATGGGCTAATAATAATGGTACTACACCTAAAACAAATGCTATTACTGTCATTACTACAGCTCTAAATCTTAAATGTGCTGCTTGTAGTGCTGCCTTTTCTATTGATAGACCATCTTTTTCGTGCAATTCTTTTGCAAATTCAACTATCAATATAGCCTGTTTTGCTGCTAAACCTATTAACATAATCATACCAACTTGAGAATATAAATCAAAAGCTTGACCCGTCATCAATTGGAATAATAAAGCACCCACAGTTGCTACCGGAACTATCAACAATACAGCTACAGGAATCATCCAACTTTCATATAACGCAACTAAGAATAAGTATACAAAAAGTAATGATAATGCCATTATATATCCTGTTGTACCACTTGATTCAATCTCTTGTTTTGATGTTCCTGACCATTCAAAACCTATATCTGATGGAAACTGTTCATTAGCTAATGATTCCATTACTTTCATTGCTTCACCTGAACTTTTACCGGATCCAGGATTACCATTAAATTGGATTGATCTATATTGATTATACCTCTTAATACTTGAGGCTCCTACGTATTCTTCTAACGTTACCATTGTAGATATAGGGATCATTTTCCCTTTATTATTCATTACATATAAATTCGAAATATCCGCAGGTTTATTTCTAAATGGTGCATCTGCTTGCATCTGTACCCTAAAAACTCGACCTAATTTGTTAAAATCATTAATATATGTTGTACCGTAATTTGCTGCTAACGTTGTATATAATTCTGATAAATTTACATCCTGGGCCAAAACTTTATCCGTATTTATTAATACATTATATTGTAACATGTTTGCTTGATATGTATTAAACACATTCGATAATGACTTATTTTGATTAGCTACAACCATGAAATCATTCGCTATTTTTGATAATTCTTGAGGCGTATACTCACCCTTTGAAAGCATTTGAAATTCAAAACCACCGTACATACTTAAACCAGAAATAGCTGGTGGTGTAATTATATAAATATTAGCTTCTCTGATATCACTTAATGCTGCCTGTACTCTATCTTTTATCGCCCACATTGATAAATCTGTAGGTTTCCCCTTAATTTTTCTTACCATTTTTTCTAAGAAGTTAAATTCTCTTTGGGCAAAATCTTCAAACTCTGCCACTACAAAAGCTGTATTGGATCCATCCATACCAATAAAGCACATAAGCTTTCTTATACCTTCTATTCCTTTAATACGTTCTTCCATCTTTTTTACTACATTATCTGTTCTTGATATTGAAGAACTTGCCGGTAAGTTGACTGATATTAATAATACTCCCTCATCATCCGTTGGAATAAATGCTGTAGGTATTACTTTAAATAAAACTCCACTTAATATACATAAAAATAAAAATGTAATAATTGTTAGTTTTTTATTGTAAATAAATTTTGTTACATATTTCATATAAATTTCAGTAATTTCTTTGAATTTTATATCAAATTTTTCAATAATAGCTAACTTCTTCTCTTTTTTATTCATAATAAGTGAGCATAAAGCCGGCGACAACGTTAATGCAACAATAGCTGATAATGCAATTGATACTGCAATACATACACCAAACTGTTTATACATTAACCCACTTAATCCGGGCACAAAAGCTACCGGTACAAATACTGCCATTAATACCATCGCCATTGCTATTAAGGCTCCGCCTACTTCTTCCATTGTCTTTTGTGTTGCAACCGTTGCATCTTCTCCATTTTCTATATGTCGCTGCACATTCTCTATTACTACTATTGCATCATCTACTACTGTACCTACTGCTAACACCATCGCAAACAATGTAAGTAAATTTATTGACATTCCAAATATTGGTAATGCCGCAAATGTTCCTATTAATGACACCGGTATTGCAACCAATGGTATTAATGTTGCTCTCATTGAACCTAAAAATATATATGTCAACACTATAACAATTAATGAAGCCTCAAAAATTGTTTTTACTACCTCGGTCATGGATTCTTTTACAAATATGGTTTCATCTCTTAATACCTCTACCTTCATTCCGGTTGGTAAACCAGACTTTATTTTTTCTACCTGCTTTGACACTTTATTTGCAACATCTATAGCATTCGCACCAGGTATCTGGATAATCTGCATTAATGCTAGTGGTTGACCATCTACTCTTGCTATTGATCCATAAGATTGTTGACCTAATTCTACTCTTGCTACATCTTTTAATAATACTTTTGATCCACCTACATTCTCTCTTATTATTATGTTTTCAAATTCTTCAGGATTCTGTAACCTACCTTTTGTCCTTAATGTTACTTGCAGTTTCTCTTTATCTATAGATGGTTCCAATCCAAATGATCCCGCTGCCACCTGAATATTCTGTTGGGATATAGCATTCGATATCTCTGATACGGATATATTTAAATTCGCCATCTTTATTGGATTCAACCATATACGAATACTATAATCTCCGGCTCCAAATACATTTACATCTCCTACACCTTGGATTCTTGCTATTTCATCTTTTATAAATATTGAGGCATAATTCGATAAATATAATTCATCAAAAGTCTTATCCGGTGATAATACTCCTATAATCATCAATCCGGCTCCACTTACTTTTGTTCTCGCATTTACTCCTAATCGTCTTACTTCTTCAGGTAATCTTGGCTGTACTTGCTGCAACCTGTTCTGTACATTTACCAATGCTATATCTTTATTCGTTCCGGTTTTAAAATAAATAACTAATTGATATGAGTCATCCATACTTGTTGATGTCATATAAATCATATTTTCTACACCGTTTACTCCGGATTCTATTAACGATGCAACCGATGATTCTATTACATCAGCACTTGCCCCAGGATACGATGCTGTTACAGACACTTGCACCGGTGTTATATCAGGATATTTTTCTAATTTTAATCCAAGTATCGAAATAATACCTAAAATTGTCAAAAATATAGATATTACCATCGCAAATCTTGGCTTTGATATAAAAAAATACAAATTCCCTTTTTTATTATCTTTTTTTATATTATCTTTACTTACTTCTTTATTATCAATATTATTCTTATTTTCCATAATTATTCTTTATCTTTCTGGACTGCATTCTTATCAATAATCTCTACTTTTACTTCCGGACGTAACCTCTGTAAATTTGATATTATATACTTATCTCCTAGTCCAAGTCCTTCTGATATTATCCAATGACCATTATATTGACCATCTGTTTTTATTGGTCTTACCTGTGCTTGATTTTTTTCATCTACTACATACACAAATGTACCTTGGGAACTTTGCATTACTGCTTCTTGTGGTATTAATAGTACATTCCTCTTTATCGTAGATGTTGATCTTACTGTTACATAATCGCCAGGTAACAACAAATGTTGCGGATTATCAAATGTAGCTCTTAAATTAATTGTACCTGTACTTGGATCTACTTGATTATCTACAAAATCTAATTTACCTTTTATCGGATATAAACTTCCATCTGACAATATTACCTCTGGAATAATAAAAGATAAATCCTCATTCTTTTTTTCAGGTGCTGTTTTTCTTAATTTTAGGTAATCTTCACTTTTTATTGGAAATTTTATATATATAGGATCCAAACTAACAATTTTTGCTAATACACCGCTTTGTGCATTTACTAAATTACCTTGTGTTATATAGATATTACCTATTCTTCCATCTATTGGGGATTTTATTCTTGTATAACTTAAATCCAAATTAGCTTGAGATAAGCTTGCTCTATTTAAATCTAATGCTGCTTTCGTTGAATCTCTTCTTGCAAGTGCCTCATCATAATATGATTTACTTACAAAATCATTCTTCACAAGCTCTGTTGCTCTTCTTAGACTTTTTTCATCATTTACTAATTGTGCTTTTGATTCTCTTACTGCTGCTGCTGCTTTATTTACAACATTTTGGTACTCATTTGGCTCTATTTGAAATAACACTTGTCCTTTTTTCACATAAGATCCTTCTTTAAAGTATGACCTTTGTAACCAACCTTGGACTCTTGCTATTATATCTACGCTATATTTTGCTTCTATCCTTCCTGAGGATTTTGTTGATTGTTCTATTTCTTCTGCTTTTACTTCTGACAATTCTACCTTTATTGGAGCTGACCTCATTTTAGCCATTATTGCTCCTTTTATCATACCACTTATTTGCTGATATCCTATTAATACCAATATTATTATTACCGGTATTATAAATTTTTTACTCAAAAATGGTTTTAATGTTTCTTTTATAACTTTTTTATTCATTTTTATATTTCCTTTTCCCCTAATTTTTATTATACATTTTCATAATTATTATTCTAGCTATAAAAATAAAATATTTACAATAATTAAAACAGATGATTTAATTTATATTCGATATTTTCTTTCAATTCCTCTTATATAGACTCTTTTAAACTAATTTTATTTATTTGTTTTAATAAAAAAAGAGAGAATTTTACATTTTTTTATTAAAATACCTCTCTTTTTATCTATTCATTTTTATTTTTACAAATTCTAATCTAATATCTACTTTGTTATTTCGATATATAAGAATCTAAAACTTTTCTTAAATTTTTAACACTATCTGTCATATAAGGATTTACTCTAGATGCTTCACCATTCCTAACATTTACTACATACAATGTTGGATACGCAGGAATATTATACTTCTCTACTATCTCTTTATTTTCTGGATCATCACAATCTATAATTACAAAATTATAATTATTCTTATATAAAGGCTCTATATCTTCTATCTTTGGTATTAATCTCTTACAAAATCCACACCATTCAGTGTGAAATACTATCAATACCTTCTTCGATGAATCTTTAATTGCTTCTTCGTATTTTACACCTATATTACTTGCTTTTGCATAGCTCTCTATATTTATTAACCTATTCATAAATAATAAACTAACTAATACTATAAATAAAAAAATTATATATCTTAATTTATTACATCTCATAAAACTGCTCCTTTAGGTACAACCGTTATTCCTGATGATGTTACATAAAAGCCTCTCTTTATATCATCCTCTACATTTATACCTATCTTTGTATATGCAGGTATATCTACATTTTTATCTATTATTGCTTTCCTTATTTCACAACACCTTCCTACCTGCACATTCTCCATTAATATAGATTCTGATACATTAGAAAAACTATTTATCCTAACTTCAGGCGACAATATACACTTCGATATTGATCCCCCTGATATTACACAACCCTCGGACACCATAGAATTTGTTGCCATTCCTATCCTATCCGTTTCTTCCCATATAAACTTTGCCGGCGGATAGTTATAATTATATGTCCTTAATGGCCATTCCTTTGAATATAAATTTAATTCCGGTTCATAATGCAATAAATCCATATTTGCTTGCCAGTAAGCATCTACTGTACCTACATCCCTCCAATAACCTCTCTCTGTTTCTGCCATTGCCGGAAACTCGTTCTTTGTAAAATCATATATATATACTTTTTTACCTGCTTCTAACATTCTCGGAATTATATTCTTTCCAAAATCGTGTTCTGAATCTTTATCTTTATTATCTTTACTCAATTCTTCCAATAATACATTAGTCTTAAAGATATAGTTACCCATTGATGCTAAACACATATTCGGATTATTCGGTATGCTTTTCGGTCTATGATTCGGCTTTTCTACAAATCCTGTCAATCTCCAATTCTCATCTACCTCTACTATTCCATATTCGCTTGCTAATTTTATTGGAATCGGTATTGCTGATATCGTTAAATCTGCTCCTAATTCATTATGATATAAACTCATTAAGTTTACATCCATTTTATATATATGATCTCCTCCAAATATAAATACATCCCTTGGATCTTCATCATTTATTAAATGAATATTTTGATACACTGCATCAGCTGTACCTCTATACCACGTCCCACCGGTTCGCATTTGGGCAGGCACTAAATCTATATATTGCTCCACTACTGTTGATAATGGCCAACCTCTTGTTATATGCTTATTCAATGAATCCGATTTATATTGCGTTAATACTTTTATCTTATAAAATCCTGAGTTAATAAAATTATTTAATACAAAATCAATAATACGGTAACGACCACCAAATGGTACTGCAGGCTTTGCCCTATCTCTTGTCAATGGATATAACCTTTTACCTTCTCCTCCTGCCAAAATCATTACTAAATTTTTATTATTTCTCATCTCTACCTGTCTTCTTTTATTACCATATCCATTCTTTTTTATTTTCTTTTTTATTAACTTAAAACCCTATAATTGATGATAACTCTACACTCTCTATTTCTAATGCTTCACCAACTCCACCATTTGTTAGTCTACCATAACAAGTATTTACACCGCTTTGCAACTCAGGCATACATTTTACCGCCTCTGAAAAACCATTACTTGCTATACAACTTATATAACCTATTGTCGCATTTGTTAACGCTATTGTTGATGTTCTTGGGTATGCTCCAGGGATATTCGATACTGAATAATGAATCACTCCATTATGTATATACGTAGGATTATCATGTGTTGTTACCTTATCTACAGTTTCAATTGATCCGCCTTGATCTATCGATATATCCATTACCACTGAACCGGATTTCATTTTATTTATTATTTCTTTTTTTACTACTATTGAAGCTTTATAACCACTATTTAATACCGCACTTATTAATAAATCACTTCTTGGTACTATCTTTTCTAAATTGTATCTGTTTGATACTGCGGTCTTTACTTTTGCTCCAAATATATTATCTAATATTCTTAACTTATCTACATTCTTATCTAATACTGTTACATCAGCTCCTATACCTATTGCCATTTTAGCTGCATTTAATCCTACTGTCCCTGCACCTATTATTGATACTTTTGATGGCAATATCCCAGGTACAGATGTTAATAATATTCCTTCTCCTCCAAGATGCTTCTGCAATAAATTTGAACCTATAAGCACTGATGCTCTTCCTGCCACTTCACTCATTGGTATCAATACCGGCAATTTACCTTCTTTTGTTTCTATCGTTTCACAAGCTATTGATGTTACTTTATTCTTTAGTAATATTTCCGTTAACTCTTTTTCCACCGCTAAATGCAAAAATGCAAATAACAACTGATCCCTTTTTAATAACTTGTACTCTTCCTTCTGTGGTTCTTTTACTTTTACTATAAACTCTGCTTTATCATAAATCTTTTCTATACTATCTAGAATTATTCCTCCGGCATTTATATATTCTTGATCTGTAAAACCACTTTTTAATCCGGCATCCTTCTGTATAAATACTTCATGTCCATCATTCACTAAAGTCATTACTCCAGATGGCACAAGACCTACCCTTGATTCGTTATTCTTTAGCTCTTTTGGTACACCTATTTTCATTTTTTCCCCTTTTTTATATATTCTCTTCTGTTTTCTGTTAATTAATATTCAACCTTTATTGCATCTTCTATCTCATCTATTATCATATTACAAGCTGCTACTTTATTTTCTGCTGAGATTATCGGACGTCCTATTATTAAATAATCTATGCCACATCTTATTGCATCTGTCGGAGTAACTACCCTTACTTGATCATTTACTACTGACCAAGTTGGTCTTACTGCAGGACACATAATTAAAAAACCATCTCCTGCTTGTTCTCTTATTTTTTTTGACTCTATTGCTGAGGCCACTACACCATTTATCCCAGACTCTATTGCTATCTGGGTTAGATTTGATACATAATCATCTATATTTAATTGAACACTTAACTCTTCTGTCAATGTTCTTTGGCCAAAACTAGATAATAACGTAACTCCAAATATAGTTGGTAAATCCAAATTATTTTTTTTCGCATATTCTCTTGTAAGTTTCACTGTAACACTTAACATTTTTGATCCACCCTGGATATGAACATTAAAAAAATCCACCCCATGTCGAAGCAGATTTACACTTGTTTTTGCTACCGTATTTGGTATATCGTGAAATTTTCCATCAAAAAATACTTTAGCTCCTTGATTTTTTATCATTTCTACTGCTTTATATCCACAAGAAGAATATAATTGTAATCCTACTTTAAAAAAACCCACATAATCTTTAAGTTCTTTTACTAAATATTCTACTTCCTCTATCGTATCCACATCAAGGGCTAATACTATTCTATCCTTTGATGTTTTAGGCTTCTCTACTTGCATATCTCTCCTTAAATGCCTCTTTTACAAATTTTCATTTTATCATTTATTTTTTTTCTATGCAAGATACATATATACTATTTCTATTTAAAACTATAATAACTCTTCTGCTAAAGCACAACTTATTTGACAAGCTTTTTTATATGCCTCACTTTTGGATAATCCTTCTTTGATTGATCTTTCCATTATTTTATCAAATACATTGTTTGAAAATTCTATTACTTTCTGGTTGGCTTTAAATAATGCTATATCTTTTTTTACATCATTTTTAATATTTTTTATATTTCTATGTTTTACCTGTGATCTACCTAACACTTCTGCAGGTTGAGGTAACTTATCTTTATTCTTCAATTCTTTTTGTATTACATTTTCTTCTAATGTTTTTTTATTTATCTCTGTCAAAGAATCTTTCTTCTTTTTCACTTGGGCTTTTCTTACTATATTATTGTTACTGTTAATGTTATTTAATTCAGGCATAATTATATACTCCAATTCTTCTTTTCGTAAACGGGTACTATATTAAAACATATTATCATTTTTTTTTGCTAGTTTTTTTAATTTTCATTTAAATATTTATTTATAAAAATTATTCTTTCTGTAAAAAGCTTTAATTTCAAGAGTTTTCACTATCTATCAATCTATATTTTACTTTACATTTCTTAATAATTTTACCATATTAAGTGATTTTTGTACACTCTTTTTTTATTTTTATACTCTTTTAACTGACTTTTTATTCACTTTTATAAAAAAAATTTATATCTTTATAGAATATTAATCTACTATTTTACACTTATTCCATAACATCTTCTAAATTGTTTTCTATCCACTCCAACATCAATCTTAATGCCTTACCTCTGTGACTTACTCGGTTCTTTTCCTCTTTGCTTAATTCTGACATTGTCTTATCTAACTCAGGAATATAAAATATTGGATCATAACCAAATCCATTCTTACCAACTCGACTCTCTGTAATTAATCCTTCTATTTCTCCGTATGATTGGTATAATATTTCACCTGCTTTATCGCTTAGTGTCATCGAACATTTAAATTTTGCTTTTCTATTATCTTTACCTTTTAATTCCGACAAAAGCCTTGCTATTTTCTCTTCTTGGCTATCTGCATACCTTGCACTATAAATACCAGGCGCTCCATCTAATGCCTCTACAAATAATCCTGTGTCATCTGCTAATGAATACATCTTCATTAAATTTGATGCTGCTTTTGCTTTTATATACGAATTATCTTCTAATGTCCCCCCGTTTTCTATAGGATTAAAATGATCTTTATTTGGTAATATAAACTTTATTTTATAACCTTGACTTATAACTATATCTTTTATTTCTTCTAATTTATTTTTATTTGACGTTGCTAAAACCAGTTCTTTCATTACTTTTTCTCTTCTCAATAATACAAATTAACCCTGATTACACATTTTAAACTTAAACTCCAAACCTACGATTACGGTTCTTAAATTCAATTATCGCCTCACTTAATAAATCTCTATTAAATTCCGGCCAATAATTAGTTGTTACATATATTTCAGAATATGCTAATTGCCATAACAAAAAGTTACTTATTCTTTTTTCTCCGCCTGTCCTTATTAATAAATCAGGATCCGGCATGTTATTTGTATATAGATTATCACTAATTAATTTTTCATTAATTTCTTCCGGATTTATTCCTTTTTCTAATATTCTTTTAAATGCTTCTACAAGTTCATACCTTGCTCCATAATTAAAAGCTATTTGAAGATTTACTCCATTATTATTTTCAGTTTTATTCTCTGCCGACTTTAATATTTTTACAAGATCAACTTTTAATTTTGATAGATCCCCGATAAATTTTAATTTAACATTATTTTTATTCATATCATCTACTGTTTTTTCTATTGTATGTGCTAAAAGATCCATTAAAAAATTAACTTCTTCTATTGATCTGTTCCAATTCTCTGTAGAAAATGCATAAACGGTTAAATATTTTATACCAAAATCATTGCAAGCATACAGGGTATTTTTTAAAGCTTCTACACCTTTTTTATGCCCCATCATTGTTGGTAAAAATCTATCTTTTGCCCATCTTCTATTTCCATCCATTATTATTGCTATATGCTTTAAATCTGTTTCTTTAACTATTCTTCTTATTTCTTCTATATTTCTTTCTTCTTTTACTTCTGTTATCACAATTTTATCTTTCTATAAATTATTAATTCCTGACTACAAAATAATATTACTATATTAACATCTGGAGAATACTTCTATATCCAAATCATTCAAACCAAATTCCATAAAATAAGCCGCTGCTCCAACCATTGCTGCATTATCGGTACAAAGATTCATTTTAGGTGCATATATCTTAAATCCTTCTGACTCTAAACTGAAAAACTTAGCTCTTATCTCAGAATTAGCTGCAACTCCACCTGCTAAGACTATCTGTTTCATTCCGTACTTTCTTGCTGCTTTTAATGTCTTTTCAAATAAAGTCTTTGTTATATTTTCCTGAAAACTAGCTGCTAAATTTTCTTTTGGCAATACACCATTATTTTCAGATAAAAGTTTCCTAGACAAATTTAATACTGCTGTTTTTAAACCACTAAAACTAAAATCAAATTCACCTTTCACTTTCGCTACAGGAAGAATATATGCATTTTTATCCCCAGATTTTGCCATTTTATCTAAATTTGGTCCTCCAGGATATGGAATACCTACCAACCTTGCTACTTTATCATACACCTCACCTGTTGCATCATCTATTGTTTCACCTATTATTTCTTGTTTTTCATAATCGTCTACTTTTATTATCTGAGTATGTCCGCCACTTATTAATAAGCTCATAAATGGTGGCGTAAGATCCGTATTTATATAATTTGCACAAACGTGTGCATTTAAGTGATTTACTCCTATAAACGGCTTATCATATATAAGACTTAATGTCTTTGCTGCATTTAATCCTACAAGTAGTGACCCGACTAATCCAGGACCAACTGTTGCACTATATGCTGTTATATCTTCTTTCTTTATTTTTGCTTGATCATACGCCTCTTCTATTACCATATTTATAGCATTCAAATGTTCTCTTGCGGCAACTTCTGGAACTACACCTCCATAGTTTTGATGGATCTTTATCTGGGAAGCTACTATATTTGATAATATTTCTCTCCCATTTTTCACTATTGCACAAGCTGTTTCATCACAACTTGTTTCTATTGCCATTATTATATTATCTTTACCACTTTCTTTACCTATTTCTATCATCTTATCTGATATAGGTGTCTTATATATTCGACTCATTTTATTCACCTTCACTTTATTTTATTATTTTAGAACAAAAAAACTTTTTAAAAATACATTTTATACTTCCTGTAACAATTATTAATTAACATATAAAAATATCCCTCATATTTACTATGAGGGGAGTTGTGAAGGAGTTTATAAGTTAGGAGTATATTTCTTAAGACGTTTTATCTTTTTCTTTGTTCCTTGCTTTAACTTTATATTAAGTTATATTAACTTTATCCTGATTTCTAAATATCAGTTCTCAGATATAAATATATACCAATCTGTCAATATTTATTAATAAATTTCTTAATATTCTAAAGTTTTATCAAAACTAATCGATAAACATTACATATATTATATATAACTAAGAGGAGGAATTATGAGTCATCAAATTGCTAACTTTTTTCATAATATTGGTTTTGGAGGTGCAAGAAAGGCAGAACATACAGGAGGTGAACGAACTCGACAAGCTACAGTCAAACACACCAATCAAGCAAATCCACATCAAATGAAAGTGTCAAAAGAAACTCCATTGGCAAGTTCTATTTTTAACAATGCCTCAGATATTAAAACTCTTCAAGAAAAATTTCCCGAGGCAAAATTAAAAGATTTAGTTACATTAGCAGAAAGATATACTGCGGACGAAATTGAAGGGACTATACAAGGATACAATACTTATAAAACCGTATCTTTTGAAGAGTTAATGCAAGAAGTGAACAAAATTAAAAAACTTGAAGATAGTGGAGATATGGAAAAACTAATGGCCGAGATAGATGAGAGTGATGAGGCTATTGATGAACAAACTGATGAAGAACTTACGAATAGTATAGAAGGAGAAGCAAAACACTTACATATTCCTCTTCAGAACATATCTGCATACGCTATAGCTATGGAACAACAAAATCTATATGAGAATGACCCGACTTTCGCAAAAGAGAATGGCATTACAAAAAAATCAATTCGTAAATTAAAAGCTGAAGCCAAAAAACTTGATGCAACTACTGCTAAGCAGAAACTACAATCAAAAAAAGCAGACTCTAACATTAAACAAAAAGAAGCTTTCGTTAAATCCGTTGATCAACGAACTGATAAAACTTTTGGATTGAATACTCAAGAGGAAAATGCTTATATAGAGAATATTTTAGAAGAGATTGACCAAGAAATAGCAAAGGATGAAACAGCAGATTTACCAGATGTTCCTTTTAATGCAAACGATTTACCAGATGTTCCTAATACTCCTGTAAACTCAGAGTCCTCTATTGCTGAAAATTCTCAACCTAAAGTTAAAAGAAGAGTTGCTGAAACTGAATAAAAATTTTAAATAATTTCATGATAAAAATAGGATAAAAATAATATGAGAGATTAGAATATATATTTTAATCTCTCTTTTTTCATAATAACTCTTTTAATATGCATAAAAAAGAGCCTTTTGTTATTTTATGTAAAGAATCAAAAAAATAGTTTCTAAAATAGATATTTACATAAATTCATAATTTGGACAAAATTAAGCAAACTTTTTTTATCATTATTTTTATTCATGTTGAATAAATTAAAAGTAAAATTAACACTTTAATTTCAGGGTATTAATTTTGGAAGGATCTACATTAACAATTCATGACTAGTTTAAATGTATCAAAAGGGATAAGTAATCAAGTTTCAAAAGCTAATGATTCACTTCATAGTATAAATATTACATCTAAAAAATGTAATAAATTTATTAAATGGTGTGAAAAAACAATCTCATCTCCTGAGCAAAGATTAATTCTTGGGATTACAGCTATGATGACACAACCATTTATCGATTATTACAATAAAGATGTAGATGAAAATACACGTAAATCATCTACAGAAAAGACTATAGCTAAAATAATAGTTGGAACTTTTACCGGAGTTGCAATAAGAGATTTAACTATAAAACTTTCAAAAAAGTTTACGAATGTTGATAAGGTTACAGAAAACGGTGTAACATATTTTAAAAAAGCAAATAAAAATTCTTTTTTTACACCTAAAAACATTACAAATTATTCCAAAGATGCAAATGATAAATATACAAAAGCCATGGGTACATTCTTAGCGACTTTTATTATGCTGTTTACAAATTTTATTATTGATGCCCCTCTGACAAATTTATTATTTAATAAAATTCACGATATTGGTGCTAAAAAAAATAAAGAGAAGGAGATAAAAAATGAATCTTAATCCTTCAAAAATATTTGATAATTTTAAAGACTTTATGTGGAAAAATTATTCTAAAGACGGCGGAAAAATGCTTATTCACATGGGAGCTTTAGGATGGTTTATTGCCTCTGGCGCACAACTTATTGCTTTAATTACAAATAAAAAAATTGACAAAGAAGACAAAAAATTTCTTATACCACAAGAAGCAGCAGATGGTATTGTTAATTTTTCTATGTTTTATGCTTTAACAGATACAACTCAAAGAATTATTACTAAAGCTGTTGAAAAAGGTAAAATTACAAATCCTGAAATTACTAATATTATTAATAAAATAGCTAAATCAAATAATACTAGTGCAAATGAACTTTTAAAAACTAAAAATATTTCCGATTTATTAACAGATGCCCAAGATAAAAAATTATTTAAACAATTTAAAGGTGGGGTAGATATTATCACAACAATTATGGCCTCGGTTGTTGCGTGTAATATTGTAACGCCTATTGTAAGAAATAAAATAGCTTCCTTGATAAAAAATAGAAATGATAAAAAGAAATTAAATAATGAACCGGATAATAATCCTATAGATGAAAATAACAAGTTTAAGACAACCTATCCTATAGAAAAGCCTTTGGCATCAAACCAAGTTCAACCTCTAAATTTCAAGGGAAAATACATTAATAAGAATCATTATGACTCTATGAAAATTTAACTATAATTATAAAAAATTAATTTTTATATTCCAAAAAATATATCCGCAACTATTATAGATAGAATTATACTGAATATATCAGCTAGTAATCCACAATATAATGCGTATCTTATTTTTTTAATACCTACAGACCCAAAATATACAGAAATAACATAAAATGTTGTTTCAGAACTACCAACCATTATTGCAGCAAGCTTTATAGCATATGAATCAGGATTAAGCTTTTGAGTAAGCTCAGTAAATAATGCTAAAACTCCACTGCCTGACAAACTTCGAACTATCATTATTGGCATTACATCTATAGGAACTTTTATAAAATCTAAAATAGGTTTTAGTAAATTTTGCAATAATTCAATAGTTCCTGAAGCTCGAAACATGCCAATAGCTACAATTATTGCCAACATATACGGCAAAATATCAACAGCTATTTTAATACCTTCTTTGGCACCTTCAATAAACGAACTATATACGTCTATTTTTTTTAAAAAAGCATATATTAGAATAAAACAGATAAAAGAAGGTATTAATAAACTTGTCAATTCTTACACTCCCTTTTCTGATTCAAACTGAATAGATGGTTCACTTTCTATATTAATATTTTTGTTAATATTATATTCTTGATGCGGATAAAATACTTGGAATATTTTTGCAAGAAACATAGCAAATAAAAATGATATGGAAGTCACAATAAAAATAGGTAAAATAATATTTGTTGGATTTTTATATCCACAAGCAGCTAAAATAGCTATTATGGTTGTTGGAATTATTTGAAAACCAGCAGTATTCATAGCTAGTAGCATACACATAGAATCTGAGGCTGAAGTTTTATCTTTATTAATTTTTTGAAGACCTTTCATAGCTCTTAACCCAGCTGGAGTGGCAGCATTAGATAACCCAAACGCATTTGCTGTAAAGTTTAATGCTATATCTCCTATTACATCATCATTTCTTTTTAAATCAGGAAATATTTTCTTTGCTATTATCGAAAAAAAAGAAGATAGCTTTGTTATTAATCCAGAATCCTGAGCTATTTTCATAATCCCCATCCAAAAAGCCATTATCCCTATTAAATAAAGAGATACATCTAAAGTCGTTTTGCAAGAAGAGATTATAGAATCTGTAACTTCATTTAATCTCTCATTAAAGTATCCAAGTATAAAAGATATTAAGATAATTAATACAAAAATAATATTCATAAAAAGTTTACTATACTATCTTTTTTAACCCTAAGTTGTTAGATTTTAAAGAGTCTAAATCTAATAAGTACTTTACTTGAGAAATAGTTGAATTTTTATAAATGTATTTTAAATTTTTATTAGAAATTAGTCTTATAGTTTTTAGATTTTCAGAAACATCCGAAATTATAACCTTAGGAATATTATATTTTTCTAAAATATTAGAAGTATAAAAATTATAAAACTTTGCACTTATAATAACTATATCAATAAGCTGATTTTTAAAATATTGCTCAATAAAAGATGAATCTATAAGAGAAATAATCTTTTCAGGACTTATCCCTGCTGAGGTACATAAGTTTTGATAATAAAAAATATCTTTAAAATTATCTTGCAGCAATAGTATCATAATAAGTATCTACTTTCTTTTCAGTTTATTTAATTAATAGAATCAACGATTAAATTAATAAATTTATTTAATAAAAATTAAAATTATCCTCTAATAGGTTTAGAAAAAAAATAAAAAATAGTAATTTACAAAAATTAAAGGTATAAGAATTAAAAAAAATTTATTTCTGTTATATCATAAAATTAAAAGACTATTAAAAAATTAAATAAACAAGAATGGAAGCAAAAAGATGAAAAATGAAAAATTAAGAAACATAGCAATTATAGCTCACGTAGACCACGGGAAGACAACATTAGTAGATTGTATGCTAAAACAAAGTGGAGTATTTCGTAGTAATGAAGTAGTTCAAGAGCGAGTATTAGATAATAACGACCTTGAAAGAGAACGTGGAATTACAATTTTAGCAAAGAATGTATCAATAAAATATAAAGACTACAAAATAAATGTAGTAGATACTCCAGGTCACGCAGACTTTGGCGGAGAAGTCGAACGAGTCTTAGGTATGGTAGATGGAGCATTACTAATTGTTGATGCGGCAGAAGGACCTATGCCACAAACAAGGTTTGTTTTGTCTAAGGCACTTGAGCTTGGTATTAGAGTAATCGTTGTTATTAATAAAATTGATAAACCTGCTGCAGATCCAGATAAAACATTAGATAAAATATTTGATTTATTTACAGAACTTACAGATAATGAATATTTAATAGATTTTCCAGTAATATACGCAAGTAGCTTAGAAGGTTTTGCAAAAAAAGAGCTTGAAGATGAAAATAAAGATATAACTCCACTTTTAGATTGTATTATAGAAAACATTTCAGCTCCGACAGGTGATCCTGAGGCTAATTTACAATTTCATACTACAACATTAGATTATAATGAGTATGTAGGTAGGATAGCAATCGGAAGAATATTTAACGGTGTATTAAAATCACAAGAGATGGTATCTTTAATAAAATCAGATGGAGGTGTACAAAGAGGAAAAATAGTCAAATTATTTGGTTTTGAAGATTTAGGTCGTGTAGAGATTCAAGAAGCATCAGCAGGAGATATAGTAGGTATTGCAGGATTTAGCGATATTCAGATAGGAGAAACTATTTCTTCGCTTGATAAACCGGAAGCTTTACCTCTTATAAAAATTGACGAGCCTACATTACAGATGAACTTTTCAGTAAATAATAGTCCATTTGCCGGACAAGAAGGAAAATTTGTAACTAGTAGACAATTAAGAAAACGACTCTACCAAGAATTAGAAAAGAATGTAAGTTTAAAGGTAGAAGATACAGAAAATACTGATGTATTTAGAGTTTCCGGTCGTGGAGAGTTACACCTTGGTATTTTAATAGAAACTATGCGTAGAGAAGGTTTTGAATTTCAAGTATCAAAACCGGAAGTTATTTTCAAAACTATTAATGATAGCTTATATGAACCATTTGAAAATTTATTTATAGATGTACCTGAAAGTTATGCAGGATCTTGCATTGAAAAACTTGCTGGAAGAAAAGGCGAAATGCAACAAATGAATGCTGTTGGCTCAAGGACTCATATGAGATTTTTAATACCTGCTAGAGGTCTTATAGGTTTTAGATCCGAATTCATAAGAATGACTCGTGGTGAAGGGATAATGAATCATACTTTTTATGATTACAAACCATATTGTGGTGATATAACAAGACAACGTAGTGGTTCATTAATTGCTTTCGAGGATGGTGAAGCTATTCCTTATGCTCTTAACCAATTTGAAGACAGAGGAGTATTTTTTGTTGTTCCCAAAACAAAAGTATATCGTGGTATGATTATTGGTGAAGCAAATCGTCCTCAAGATATTGCTATTAATATATGTAAAACTAAAAAATTAACTAATATGAGAAGCGCAACTGCCGATGTTATGGTAACATTACAAGCGCCAAGATTAATGTCTTTAGAAGATTGTCTTGAGTATATTTCTGATGATGAGTTAGTAGAAGTTACTCCTCAAAATGTCAGAATTAGAAAAGCTAATTTGAATAAATTTTAATACAATTCAATTATAATTATTACTTAATGGCGGCTTATAATTTTAAATTATAAGCCGCCATTGTTTTACAAAAATGTTTACAAAAACAAATTTAACAAATTACTTAATTTATCTGTAACTGATTAATATTAGCATTATCTGTTTCTTTTAAGCTTTTAACTAAAGTTGTTAGTATTGCAACATTTAACCAAAATATAAACTGTACTTGAGGTCTAAAAAATACCGTATCTACAAATCCGTGAACAATTGTTGCTATTAACACTAAAATCGAACCTGATACTATTATTTTATCCATCATATTATCTCGATTATTAGAAAATATAAACCTAAATCCGTAATATAATAAAGTAAAAAATATTAATATAAAACAAATTAAAGCAAATATCCCACTTTCAACTCCAATTTCAAGAAAAATATTATATGAACTTAAAGCATCAAAAGCACTTACCATATATAAACCATAAATTTCTCTGAAAGTTTGATTGCCGGTTCCTATGCCAAATAAGAAATTATCGTAAAACATTTTTAAAGATGAATTATAAACATTCAACCTAAAAGCAGTAGAAGAATCAGCACGTAAAGTAAAAATAGATATTACTCTCTTTAATAAAGCCGGAGTTATAATTGTAATAAATGTAGCTATAGCAATAATACTGCCTATTACTATTTTAAAATAATCTTTATATCGATTACTCTTTATTAGTTTAAAAATAATAAAACACGCACTTATAAAAATAGCAAATAAGCCTAGATATGCTCCACGACATCCTGTCTGAATTATTGTTATAATAGTAATCAATGAAATAGCAGAATATATTAAAACTAATTTATAATTACGATTAAGAATATTAACAAAAAATAAAGAAATAGGTGCAATAAGTGCTAAAAGTGAATAAGCAGCTAACAAATTAGGATTATAAGGCTTTAATGTTCCATAAACCCGAGTGAAAACCTGTTCCGGATTTAAATTAGAAACATCTTGCCACGTCGATATTTGTCTTATCCCCCAACTTCCTTGTATTAGAGCATATATACTCTCAATTGCAACTAAAATACTTATTATACTCAGTACCGTTAATATTTTATTTTTATTATCTTTAAAAAATAATCCCATAGAAAAATAAAAACTTATATAAATTAATGTCTTAGAAAATCCCTTAAGACTATGACCAACCAACGTAGAATTAAATACACTTATTATTGTAAATATTAAAAAGCAAAAAATAATTACCCCAATCGGTCCTATGGTAATTTTAGTATCCTTGACAAGCATAAGCTTTAATAAAGTTAAAATAAAAATACAGAAGGAAATAGTACCTAAAGTATTAGTAGTAACAAACGTACTTGCAATAAGTAATACTACAAGTAAAAAGAAAATAAATTTATCAAGATACTTAATAAAAAAACTATTTTCTGAAATGAAAGATAGTTTATCTTGTATATTTCGGAAAATAGAATTTATAATATTAATAAATAAAGAATCAAAATTGTTCATAATAACTCATCATAAAATATAAAAACTTACTTTTATTTTACCGCAGGAGCTGATGATTTAGAAAGATTATCAACAAGTTCTACAGCAGAAATAACTCCATTTAATTTATAATCTACACCCTCTAAAACAATAGGTACACCTATTTTTATTTTATTACCACCTGCTACAGGTCCATCTTCTGTTATTTTTGCTTTATCAACTAAAGTAATAATCATATCATATTGAAAAGGCATAGATACATCTTCAATCATAGAAGCAGATTTTCCTTGAGATGGAACAGGTAATACTACAGATTTTCTCATTGTTACAACATCCATAACTTTTAATTTTGTATATGGAACATTTCTTATAGTTATATGGCTTAAATCTCCTTTTAAAATAGGGTTACGATTAGATGTAATAACAACATTACGCAAGAATACCTGTATAGCAATTTGTGCTTCTTTTTTCACCGGACTTTTTGAAAATTTGTTTAATTTAAACCCTATCAAAAGCCCAATTAAAAGTAATAATATTGCACCTGCAATGATAATGTAATCTACCGTTCTTAATTTAAAATTTCCGTTCATTTAAAATCTCCTTACCGTTACTTTCTATCATCTTATCTATATGGCATTTTAATTCACTGATGGAAGTAGTAGAACAACCGAATCTGCGAATAACAATACTAGCAGCAACATTAGCTATAAAAGTAGATTCTTCGAAGCTAAATCCTGAAGCTAATGCTAAAGTAAACGTAGCTACAACAGTATCACCTGCACCTGTAACATCAAAAACATCCGTTTTATTATAAGCAGGGATTTGGACAATCTTATCATTAGACTGAAACACAGCCATACCTAAAGCTCCACGTGTAATCAATACACCTTCCAAATTAAGTTCATTTAATAGTTGGTTTCCTGCTTTGATTAAAGATGCTTCATCTTTTAAAAAGAATCCCAGATATTTTTCTGTATCCGGCTGATTTGGAGTAATAGCTGTAGCACCTATATATTTATTAAGATTTTTTTGTGCATCTGCTACTACTATTTTATTATATTTTTTAGCTAATTCTATAGTTTTTTTTGCAATATTATCAGTTAAAGTACAGATATGATAATCTGATAGAATAACAGCATCAAAATTTGGTAAAGCTTTTTCAATATTTTGAATAATTTGTTTTTCCGTATCACCTGAAATATATTTATTAGTTTGTCTATCTATTCGAACTATTTGTTGAGTAATTGATTGAGAACAAGATCCAGATATTCTTGTTTTTACAATTGTTTTAACATCATCTGATTTAACGATATATTGTGTATCAATATTAGCTTTTTTAAAAGCTTGAAGTAAAATATCACTATGGTAATCATTACCACATACACCTATTACGCTTATTTTACCACCATTTAAAGCAGAAATATTATTAGCCGCATTAGAAGCCCCACCTAAAATAATATTAGTATGCGAGTGTTGCAAAATAAGAACAGGAGCCTCTCTTGAAATTCTTTCACAATCTCCATAAATCATCTCATCAATAGCTAAATCACCTATCACTAAGACTTTTTGTTCTTTTATATTTGATAGTTTATCACGTATTTCTTTTATAATTTCTTTATCCATACTATTTCTTTTTATTGCCTAAATTACTAAATAATGTTATAAAATTAATTATTAAATATAGTTTATCACAAAAAAAATATAAGGTGTCAATGGAGAATCTTAATAATAAAAGTAATGAAAATACAGAAAATGGTCTGGAAAAAAGTAATAGTCCGGATAATTTATTGAATAAATATAATTTTGAAAATTTACATTCTTCTATTGAGAAAAGTCATTTAAAAAAATATGTAATTCAAATAGAATCTGAGAACACAGAGTATTTTGATAGTTTTTCACCAGAGGAACGTTCCGTACTTATTAATAAATTTTTGTTACGTCAACAAGAAGATCTTACATCTCGTGGACGAAATAAAAGACTTATCAGATATACAAAACATCTTTTAATAGTTATATTTACCATAATCATAGGATTACCTTTAACTTATTATTTAATTAATGAGTCAGTAAAAATCACAGCACAGAATTATAGAGAGACGCAGGCAAATTTTGAAAAATTATACAAAAAAAGAGGTGTTACTAAAAAAGACCTCTCAAAACTACGCAGACTTTAGACAAAAAAGCATATTAAAATTAAACAATAGACAAAAACACTCATTTATCGGGATTCTATTAAGTCCCGGTTCTTCTATGGATTCTGGAATAGCTTATTTAAATAGAGATAGAGAATTATTAAAACTAGATAAATTTTACAAGCTGGAAGACTTGGAAATATCTTTAAAAAATCACTCTGATTTAGAATCCAGTGTTATATTCATATCCATACCTGAAGACTATAGCTTAATAGATTCTAAATGGAAGCTTAATGCAAAAAAGACTGTTTTATTTAATATTAATGAACAAAAAAAAGTTAAAGAAAAATGGCTCAATCGTTATTCAAATAGAGGTACCGAACTTATACGAGAGCTAAAAGAAATGAATTGTGATATTTACCGTTTTGATATTAAATATCTTAAAATGGCTTTTGGTCTTAATACCATATTCACAAATAGATCTATTCATAATTGCAGGTGTCTTCAGTATATGCTAAAGGATAAATTTGGATTTACAAGCTTATCAAAAAATATGTTACCAATAGCTCAACTTGAAGCACTTTTAGGAGCCTTTGCTTCATATTTAATATTCCAAGAAAAATATAATTATAAAGTATTATTTAATTTTAATAATATACCCGTTATAAGTATTTAGTTTGATTATAAAAAACTTCTTGTTAAATTCATATGGAATGTGATATATTTTTATTATGATGATAAAAAATATAAATTTAAATATATGATGTAATAGAGAATTAAATAATAAAAATTAAATGAATGCTAATTTTACTATTTGAATCATCAGGTCAAGTAGCAGAAGAATGAGGTATGGGACAATAAATATTATTATAACAATAATTATATTCAGCATAATTATAATAGGATTATTGATTGTAATTTTTCTAAGTACTCAACAACAAAAAAAATTACAGAAAGAAATAGATCAGAAATCTAAAGATTTTGTTGAAAAAGAAAAATTATTAAGAAAAGAAGCTATGATAATAGCAAAAGAATCATTAAATTCTGATAGAGAAAAGTTCAATGAAGAGATTCGTGAACGACGTCAAGAATTATCCAGATTGGAAAATAAATTAAGTAGAAAAGAAGATTCACTCGAAGCAAAAATTCAGTCAAATATAGATAAGGAATTGAATCTTCAAAAAAAATACGAGGAACTATTAGCTCAAGAAGATAAATTAGCAGAACTTATTCAAAACCAAATACTAGAGCTAGAAAAGTTAGCCGGTATATCAAGAGAAGAAGCAAAAAAGATATTACTTGATCAGTTAAAACAAGATTTGCAACAAGAAGCAGCAATTTTGATTAAAGAAAACGAACAAAAAATAAAAGAATCTTCTGAACAATTATCAAGAGAGATATTAACAAGCACAATGCAACGTATAGTAATTGATCAGGTAGTAGAGTCTACTGTATCAGTTGTAAGTTTACCTTCTGATGAAATGAAAGGTCGAATAATAGGAAGAGAAGGAAGAAACATAAGAGCATTAGAAACTTTAACAGGAGTAGATTTAATTATTGATGACACTCCTGAAGCAGTAGTATTATCTTCATTTGATCCAATAAGAAGAGAAATAGCTAAATTAGCTTTAGAAAAATTAATAGCAGACGGCCGTATCCATCCGGTAAGGATAGAAGATATGGTAGAAAAAGCAAAAGAAGAGATCGAAGCAAAAATAAAAAAAGAAGGTGAACAAGCTACTTTAGATATGGGTATTATGAATATCCATAGAGAGCTTATAAAAATTTTAGGCAGACTTTATTATAGAACAAGTTATGGTCAAAATGTATTAATACACTCTTTAGAAGTTGGTCATATAGCCGGTCTTTTAGCAAAAGAACTCGGAGCTGATGTTAATATTGCTAAAAGAGCAGGTTTATTACACGATATAGGAAAAGCAGTAGATCAAACACAAGAAGGTACTCATATAGAACTTGGTGTTGAACTCGCTAGAAAATATGGTGAAAAAGAAGCTGTAATACACGCAATAGAAGCACATCACGATGATATTACAGCTAATACGATAGAAGCTGTACTTGTAAAATTAGCTGATACTATCTCGGCCGGTAGACCAGGGTCAAGACGTGATACTTTAGAAATTTATATCAAAAGATTACATAAACTGGAAGAAATTGCATCTAGTTATGATGGAATCAAACAATCCTTTGCCGTTCAAGCCGGTAGAGAAGTACGTGTAATAGTACAACCGGATAAATTTGATGATATTGCAAGCTCTAAATTAGCTAGAGATATTGCTAAACGTATTGAAAATGAACTTGATTATCCGGGTCAGATAAAAGTTACTGTAGTAAGAGAAATAAGAACAACAGAAATTGCTAAGTAAATAAATGAACTATGATAATAATAAGAATATCAAAAATATATTATTCCTAGGTGATATTACAGGTCGACTTGGTCGACAAGTTTGTAGAGATTTTATTTTATTTCTAAAAAATAATAAAGGTAAATCTGTTTGTGAGTTATTAGAAGAAATTTCTAAAGATAGTAGTGCTATAAAGTTAAATACAAACCTTGATATTATACCAGATATTGATTTTATAATAGCTAATGGTGAAAATGCCTCAGGTGGTTTTGGTCTTACACAGAAAAACTATAATGATCTTATATCTTTTGGTATTAATGCCCTTACTTCGGGGAATCATATATGGGATAAAAAAGATATTTTTTCTTATATTGATGATGCTGATAGACTTATTCGTCCTATAAATTATCCTGATACTTTACCTGGTATGGGGTATAGAATTTTTGATGTGGCTAATTTTAAATTAGCTATAATATCACTTTTAGGCAGAACTTTTATGCCAGTAATTAATTCACCTTTTGAAGTTTTACCTGATATTATTAATAAAATAAAAGAGATTACACCAAATATTTTTATTGATATTCACGCAGAAGCTACTGCTGAAAAAATCTGTATGGGACATTGGTTAAGTAATCTTGATATATCCTGCATTGTTGGAACACATACTCATGTTCAAACATCTGATGAAAAAATTATTAATGGTAAGAGTGCTTATATTACTGATGTAGGGTTCTGTGGGGCTTATGATAGTGTTATTGGAATGTCTTATGAAACTTCTTTACAAAAGCTATCACTTGGTCTTAACTTAAAACACGAAGTTATAAAATCTGGAATTGGGGAAGCAAATGCTATTATTGTTTCTATTGATATGTCATCCGGAGTAGCTACTTCTATTTCAAGAATTAATTATTATAAAAATTATAATTTATGAGGTAAAAATAATGATTAGAGGAAGGTAAAAAAGTGAAAATAGATTTACATATCCATACAACTTTTTCAGATGGATTATTTAGTCCCGAAAAAGTTGTTGATACTGCTATTGCTTTAAACATTGATGTTATTTCAATAACAGATCATGATAATATCTTATCTTTTGATATTGCTAATAGGCATTTAAAAAAATTAAAAGAGGAAAATAGTGATATAAATCTTCAGTTAATTCAAGGCGTAGAAATTAATACTATATATAAAGATTATGAAGTTCATATTCTTGGGTATTTTATGGATACAGCTAATAGTGAGTTTAAACAACTAATAAAGACTCAGCAGAATGCAAGAATAAAACAGACTAAAGAAATTATCCAATTATTGGCTTCAAAAGAGGGGATTTATATAAAATTTGAAGATATAAAAAAACTTGTAGCACCAGGAGGTAGTATAGGCAGACCACATATAGCTAAAGCTATTACTAATGCTGGAGGTACTCTTAGTATTATTGAAGCTTATAACAAATTTATACATAATAATTCTCCTGTCTATACTCAAAGGAAAACTGTTTCTCCTTTTGAAGCTGTTGAAATTATTTATGAGGCTGGTGGAATACCTGTTTTTGCTCATCCGTTTGATGTTGATATTGCAGAAACTCTTACTCAAGAACTTATGAAAGTTGGGTTAAGAGGTATAGAAGCTTATCACCGTAAACATTCTCCGGCTATGGTAGAGTATTTCTCATCTATTGCTGAAAAATCAGGCTTAATTGTAACCGGTGGATCAGATTTCCATGCTCCAAATATTAATAATGGACAAATTATTATGGGAAGAAATTTTGTTCCTGATTGGATATTTAGCGAATTACTTAATGAAAAAAAACGATTGGATTTAGCTACATGATCTGTAATCTTAAAAAAAAAGCTTTTACTGTCATTGAAATCGTTATTGTAATTTTTATTATAGCTATTATTGTATCAATGTCTATACCGTTTTCTTTAACAAATATAAAACAAGCTAAATTAATTAGTCTTTGGCAACGTACTTTAGATGAAGCTAATTATGCTTATGATGTTTTTAATTTACAAGAAAATTCATCTTTTGATCAATTACATAAGTTTTTTGAAGCTAATTATATTAGTAGTAAATCAAAACCTAATCTAAAAAATTATAAAATAAAATTTCTTGATAATTCTAATATAAGTAAAAACTCAAAATACTTTATTAAAGATTTTTATTTGCTTGAAAATGGTACAATCTTAGGTTATAAAATAGATAATCCATATTGTAAAGGTGAGCAAATCTGTGGAATTATGATTTTTGACCTTAATGGAGAAGATCAACCAAATAAATTTGGAAAAGATGTTTTTGGTGTTGAAATATATAGGAAAACTTTATTACCTTTTGGGCATAATCTTTCTCAAGCGGCTTTAAAGCTAGATTGTTCCAGACAATCTAGTGGGGTTTATTGTTCCGAATATTTTTTATATGCTGGAAAACTAGATTAGTTTTATTTTTTTAAAGGCTTACTTAAACTATGTTGGAATTAGATTTTTTAAATATCATTAACTCAACTTTATCTAACAATTTGCTACTTGGACATGATTGTGCTTATTTATCCGATTTAAATATTGCTATCACTCAAGATAACCTTATTGAAGATGTTCATTTTTCACTTTCAACTACTAGTGCTTACCAACTTGGAAAAAAATCCATTTCGGTTAATCTTTCTGACTTAGCTGCATTTGGAAGTTCTCCTAAATATATAAGTATAGGTTTAGCTATTCCTTCTTACATTAATAAAAGTTTTATTTCCAAGTTCTATCAAGGAATTAATCACCAATGTTCTGAATATAATTTACAAGTCACAGGTGGGGATATCACTTCTTCTAAAGATAAATTATTTATTTCTATTTGTGCTATTGGGGTGCCTATTAATAAAAACTTTTTACCTTTGCGTAATAATTCTAAGGTTGGTGATATTATTTTAACTACAGGGTATCATGGGTCAAGTGCTTTAGGATTTGCTATCTTAAATAATCAATTGTCAAATAATTATTTTTCAGATGAAGAAAAGCAAGAATTTATTTTATCTCATTTAGAACCGGAACCACAAATCCAAAAATCCAACATTCTTATGTGTAATATATCTCAACCTATTTCTATGATGGATTCTTCTGACGGACTAGCTGATGCTCTATTTAAATTAGCTACAAATAGTAATACTTCTTTTATTGTTGATCTTAATAAAGTTCCAATATCAGATAAACTTAAAAAACTTAATAATTATATGGATTTTCTTCTTTTTGGAGGTGAAGATTACCAATTAGTTTTTACTGTTTCTAAAGAGGATTTTCATAAATTAGATAAACATCTTTTCTTTGAGATAGGTTATGTATCTGATAAAGTTGCAAACTCGCCTGTAATTTTAAAAGATAATGACAAAAATTTTATAATTAATGATAAAATTTTTAATGAAAGAACATTCAATCACTTTAAGGATTCTATATGAAAATTACAACTATTATTCCAGCCGGTGGCTTATCCACTCGCTTTGGACAAGATAAATTATTAGTTAAAATTAATAATAAAGAGATTATTAAATATACTGTAGATAAATTTCTTAATTTCGAGAATATTCAGGAAATTATTATATTAGCTCCTGATCATTTAATTGATCAAATGTCTTCTATTTTCAATGATATTTCTAAGGTCAAAGTTATTTTAGGGGGAAGCTCAAGACAAGAATCTGTTTTTAATGGGCTTAAAGCAGCTAATAATCCTGATTTTGTAATTATTCACGATGGTGCAAGGCCTTTTATTTCCAATGATGTTATTCTTAAAACTCTCAATTTAGCTCTTGAAACTAAGGCTGCTATTGTCGGTGTTAAAGCTACTGATACCATTAAACTTGTTAATACTGACAATAATCTTATCATTAAAACTATTGATCGAAGTAAACTTTATAATATACAAACACCTCAAATATTCCAATTTAACACTATTTTTCAAGCTCACTTAAAACTTCAACATTTATCTTTTACTGATGATTCTTCTATGCTTGAATATCTTAACATTCCTGTATTTATCATTGATGGCAATTATGATAATATCAAAATTACTACAAAAAAGGATCTAGCTATTGCTAGATCCCTTCTTGATCCTAATTTCTGATTTTATTGATTTAATTTAAATTTTTCTTCTAATTTTTCTTTTAATATTCTTGAGTTTCTAGCAAATATATTATGACTTTCCATATTTGGAATTAATATTTCATTAATAAATTTTTGAGCCTGACCTTTAGTTTTTATACTTTTTGCTGTGTCTAACAGCCCCCTCGTAATAGTGTAAACCCTTTCCGTATCTGTTTGCTCACTTAATGGAATTTCTCTTGCTTTAATAGCTTGTTTTCTTTCTTCTGCTTTCAATTTTTTTTCTTGTTGTTTTTTAACTCTTTCTTGTTTTCTTTCTTCTGCTTTCAATTCTCTTTCTTGTTGTTTTTTAACTCTTGCTTGTTTTCTTTCTTCTGCTTTCAATTCTTTTTCTTGTTGTTTTTTAACTCTTGCTTGTTTCCTTTCTGCAGCTCTTGCCTCTGCTTTTGAGATTACATTGGCATCAATTTGAGTATTTGTTTGAGCTTTTCTTGTTGGTCTTGCTTGGTTAGTAGTTGTTAGTCTGTCCATCACGTTACCCATTTTAGCCTTTTGCTTATCTATTGCCGCTTCTAAAGACTCCGATTTAACTTGATTTTTTGCTGCTTGTCGAGTTGGAGAATAATCAAAAATTTCATCTGCATCCTTTTTACCACCAAAAGCTTTTAATTTATGTAATTCGTATTTCCCTGTGCGATCATCCTGCTTAAATATTACATCCACCTTGCTTCCATCATCCAATGTTATTCTCGCTGGGTATCCATCTATAGAATATTTTGATCTAAAATAACCACCATCTTGATGTATTGGTGCCATATCCATATTAACATCAATACTAGATACACTATGTCCATTCAATTTTTTAACTCCATTGAGATTAGCATTGCCATTGTCTATAGCACCTTTTAAAAGCTCTGAGGCTTCATTTTCGATTACAGCAATATCCTTTTCTGCTTGTGAATAAGCTTTACCTATATTTGGATCCGTTTCAGGACTATCTAATTTCTGGGTCATTTGATCTAGTTCTACATCTTCACCTATACTTGGAGCCGTTTTAGGGCTATCTAATTCCTGGAGCATTTGATCTAGTTCTACATCTCCACCTATACTTGAATCCGTTTTAGGACTATCTAATTCCTGGAGCATTTGAGCTAGTTCTGCATCTCCACCTATACTTGGATTCTTTTCAGGATTATCTATATATAAATCCTGGAACAGTTGAGCTATTACATCTCCACTAGCATCATAGTTTTGGGTAAACGTTTCTTGTGCCTCAATAGATGGATTTTTTTGATCTTCTAACCCTAAAAGATCAAAAGATTCAATATTATTAGAAATACTTTCATTAAACATAGAATTATCAAAAATTTGATTTTTCATCTCTTCAAAACCTTGATCTATAAGTTTGCCAAGTTCAACATCTGATTTTGAATTTTGTACCTCTCTTGCCATTCGTGTAGTCTTAGGTTGTATTGTCTTTATACTACTTCTTAAATTTACATTCATTTCTGACATCTTATACCCTCTTTTTATTTTTATTTAGTAAATTTCAAAACTCTTCTCATCTTTAATGTTCATAAGAACTTTTACAGACTTGCCGTTCTCAAGTGTAATTAGAACAGGGCATCCTTGTTTTTCATTTTTACTATCGTGATGTAAAAAATTACTTTTTCTATGATAGTAACTTGATAAAAATTGAACATTTTTAACTTTTTGTCCTTTTAAACTTTTATTTAATCTACTCCCTTCTTCAAAAGTTATACTATTGTTATTCAGTCCTGAACATAGTAAATCAGAATAATACTCATTTTCTTCTTGAATCCTTTGCAATTTCTGAAATATTTGGGAACGCTTTTCTTGACACTTTAATAATTTAATACCATTTCCAATTTCTTGATTTTTCTCGTTTCCTAATAATTGCATTTGTATTTTTATTTCCGGAGATTTATCTGTATGGCCTTTTTCTTTTAATTTTAAAATATTACTAAGAATTTTTTCTTGCCTTTCTTGAGCTAAATCTTTTAATTGTTTATATTCTATTTCTTCTTTGTCTATTTTATCTAATTTTTTTAAATAAACTTTTCCAAAATAATTTTTTATTATATCTCTATTTTTTTTTATATAGTCAGGATTAGAATCAAATTTTCCTTCTTTCTTTACCAATGAAACATTCTGTGAAGTTATTATATTTCTTATCATTCTATTATTAATACTTTGTCCGTGTACTTCATAATCATCCTTATCATTTTTTTTCTTTTTAGTTTTTTTATTAATTAAAGCTAAAGCAACAGAACCATCTTTAAACTTAATTGTTACCGGATATCCAGACTCTTTTTTTACTCCTTTTTTTTGAATTGTTTCCTCCATATTATCTGATAATATATCTTCTACAGTATTACCTTGCAAAATATTTTCTGTTATAAGCTTACCTAAAGTACTATTATGATTAAAATGTATTGCCGATTGATTCAAAGCAGTTTTTACAGAATCACATAAATTTTCTACATATATTCTCTTCTGTAGTGATTTCTCTTCTATATGAGTATCTGAAATCTGTAATTGATCATTTTGCATTGGTAACTCAACCTTAATAATGTTTTCGTTATCTACTTTTACTTTTTTTTGTGTACTATTAGATTGATCTTCAACCTTATTTGGAGAAACAATGCTTTGTCTTTTGAAAGATTTAGATAAATTTAATTCCATTATATTTATATCCATATTTTAATTTATAACTCCTAATCAAGTGTTGCCAATATTTCATCTATCTCTTTTTCTTGTGCTTTTTTTATTTTGCTTAAATACTGTATATTACGCTTATTATCCTCTTCTTCTACCATTTCAAGAAATTTCTTTTTTATAGCAATTCCTTGGTTTAATCTAGCTTTTCTCCTCATTAATTGTATTATTCTTGTTTCATTAGCCTTTTTCAGTGCTGGTATTAATTCTTCAAATTCTTCTAACTTCATTTCTGTCTGATAAAAAAAGATTTCTTCGTCTTGTAATTTTTCACTTATCTCGTCTATTTTATTTCTACGCTTCACCTCATTTGATAACATTTTGCTTTGGGTTAGATAAAACATTACTGATTCTCTATTACCCTTTCTCGCTGCTTTCTTTGCTTTATCTTGTAATGAACATAAAGTCTCATATGTATAAGAATCACGCTCATTAGGTAATACATCTCCATTTGCTACTTTATATAACATCTCTTTTACTAGCATTGTTACTAAAGTTACATCAAATTCTTCAAGGATTTTTTCTATTTCAATTTTTATATCCCATATCTCTTGAAATGAACTTACATCGACCTCTGAAATATCTTGACTAGATATTTCTTTTTTCAATTTTATTATTTCGTTAACACAACTATTCGCTACTTTTGCTATTCTTTCGATCTTGTTCTCTTCATTGTCCAGTTCACTTTTTGATTCGTTTATTATATATCCTAGCGATTTATACAATAAGCCAACAGATAAATTAATATAACAATTTAAAACAATTATTCTTATATCAATAAAAAAATTAAATACATTATCATCTTCTATTTCTTCTATATCATATAGAAAATTTTCTATATCTTCTATTGCTTCAATAATAATATTAATCAAGTCACTGTCTAATGTTTCTTTATTATATAATTTTTCTTTTATATTTTTAACAATATCAAAAAATTCAGTAAAACTTTCTTTTCCTTCAGGAATTTTTTCATCAATATTAAATGATTGCAATTCTGAAATAATTTTATCTAATAACTCTTGAGTTGTTTTCTTTAATTTTTCCGGCTTTGTAATACTATCTTTACTTAGCTGTTTTAAATAATTATATAAATTATTTAATGACTCTTCTTTTGATATCTCTTTTTGATTTGACATCTGCTCCATAATCCCTATCCCATACAACTTATTATATAAATTATATATACGACATTATAAAAAAAATATTTAATTATAAGAAAAATATATTAAATTTTTGTTACATTTATATAAATTTACTTAAATAATTCACATTCGACAAAATAGACACTACTATCAAATGTTACTTTGTAGTAATGTCTATTTTTTGTAATTTATTATATATTTTAATTTTTATAAATTATTACTTTTCAACATACCTATGAAATTCAAAAATTCCCTCATCGTTTTTATGGACTAATGCTTTTAAAACTGTTCCATCTGAACATGTTATTTGAGCAAGGTAACCTGTTTGTTTAATCAGTCCCCAGTTTTTGCTTTGGGTTATTTTTTCAGAGCTTTGAAACTTAACCTTTGAAACCTCTTTACCTTTTAACGCTGAACTTAAACGGCTATGACTTGTAATTTTCACTTGACCCTCATTAAATGCCTTCTTTATCTTATCTTGTATATTTTGTAATTTTTCTTGTTTTTCATCATTATCTGTTGTTTTAGCTTTAGGTATAGCTTTCAGATTTTGCTTTAGCACTTTTGTCTTAGATTTAAATCCCTCCCACCTATCAATTTTGGTTTTTAAAGAACTTATCTCACGAGTCCTTTTTTGTATTTCTATTTTTTGACTAACCCTATCCAAGCTTTTTATCTCCTCGGCCAAAGTCTTTATGCTTTCCTTTGCAATATCAATTTTATTCTGATAGTTTTCAACATTACTATCCAGTTGTTTTTCTACACCTGTTGTAATTGCTGCTTTTTCTTGATTGGAATTAACTTGACTAAGTCCTGTGTCAGATGGCTTTACTGTATTACTACTTTTTCTTTCTGTACCAGATACTCCTCTCATAGGTCCAGGGTTCATTCCTCCAATACTATGACTATTCATAAAATTTTCCTCCTAACTTTATAACAAAACTATACGCAATATATATACGACATCTTAAATAAAAACTTAATATATTTTATATATATTGTTAAATTTTTGTTACATTTGAATAAAATATGAAAAAATTTTTACAAAGAAATGTAACTAAATTAAAATAAAGTTAGCAATATTTTTTTTTAGAAGTGTTCCTAAAAATATAAAAAATAGAAAGGGAATTTTTTATTATGAACTTACCTATGAATACCCCAGTTTCAACACCATACAATAATATTACAGCAAATTATATTATAGATAAAAAACAAGAATCCGAAAATATAAATAAAACAGACAATAAAAAAACTCGGTTATCCATCTTCTATATAAATGATGTACACGGTCAAATGCCTAGAATGGAACAACTTACAAGTGCTTCGTTGGCACACGATGTATTTGTTAAATCTAACAATATTGATGGACTGAAACTCTCTTCAGGCGATATACTTCTTGGAAGTAATAAAAATGTTAATAAAACAGCAGTATCATTCCTTAATCTTAATAATATTAATGCCTCAACACTAGGAAATCACGAGTTTGATGATAATGCTTCTAATTTAGCCGATCATATTAAAAATTCAACAACTAAATTTTTAGGAATGAATCTTAATTTTCCAGAAAATAATAAACACAAACTAAATAACAAAATAGTAAAATCTACAATAGAAGAAGTAAATGGTAATAAGTATGGAATCATAGGTATACAACCATCTAGTTTATCCGCTAGAGTAAAAAATAATAGTAAACTTGAAGGTATAACTGTTGATGATGATGAGCAAACAATTAAAGAACTACAAGAAGAAGTATCCTCCCTTGAAAAAAAAGGAATAAATAAAATCATCCTGTTATCTCATAGTGGAAAAGAAATGGATCAAAAAATTGCAAAAAATGTCGAAGGTATCGATGTAATTCTAGGTGGCCATTCACACGACTTAATTCAAGGTATTAAAGAAAATGAAAATTTATTTATATCTAAAAGAAATGAGCCTATAATTATTACACAAGCCGGTCGTGATGGTAAAAATTTTGGAGTATTAGATATAGTTTTTGATAATAATGGAAAAATTATTAATGCTAAAAATGAAGTAAAAGATACAAATAATTATCCTAAAAATATTATTATGCAATTTATAGGTAACAAATTTTTTGGAAATCCTAATGTTATTGGAAATATTTCATATATAGATAAATTTCCTAATAATCCTCTGATAGAAGAAAATCCTTTTGCTAGTTTTATTGCAGATGCTATGAAAAATGAGCTTGATTGTGATATAGCTCTTATTAACAGTGGTAACTTAAGAGGAGCCTTTACTGAAGGAGAAATAACTTCACGTGATATTTCAAGTATTGTACCATTTAACAACAAGGTTATGACCGCTTATGTTTCTGAAAAAGATCTTGTTGATGCTCTTTCTTATTTTGCAAAATCAGTAAATCAGGAAGATAATAAACCTGGTTTATTACAAGTTTCAGGTCTAAAATATACTATCTCTGATAAGGGCAACTTAAAAAAATTATACTTTATTTCTAAAGATGGGAAAAAGCATAAAATAGATATTAATAATCCAAGTGAAACAAAAAAATATAAAGTAGCTATGGATGATTACGTTGGAAGTGCAAATGAATGCCCTGATTGTATTAAAAAACTTAACACACCTGAAATGATTAAGTTATACCCTTTTGATAAAGATAAACTAGCAATTGACTATATGAAAAAATTCAATAACACGCCTATTGAAATAAAGTATGATAAACGTATTAAAGTAAAAAAAGATAATGATGATTAATATTATTAATTCATAGCTTTATATTTAGATGGTATATGTTTTTGCCAATCGTGCTCAAGATTTTGTATAAAATTATGTGCATCTAGAACATCGTCATAAGATATAGGATCCGGACCTGTTTGTAGTTGTAAGGCTAGATCCTCTGTCGAATAATTGTTTTTTAAGTCTATTGAATTAAGACCTAAAAATGCTAGTCCAAAAGATTTTTTACAATTTTGGCATACGACTTGAATTACATATAAATCTTTTTCTGCTCTTATTATTTTTATTGACTCATCTGTAAAATCACTTTTACATCGTGAACAACACATCTCTGAAAATAATTGTCTTATCTTATTCTTTTCCATATCTCTCGAGCTTTCTTATTACTTATAATATAATAAAAATTTTTATAGCATTAATATAAATTAAGTTAATTTATATTAAGATCTATTTGATAAATTGTTTAATAATACTTAAATCTGGGAATAATAAATATATAAGAGATAATATAAGGAGTAAAATTATGGATTTAATTAATTTAACAATTTTTGCAATGATTACATATCTAATATTCTTTGTTATTCCAGATATTCTTGAAAAAAAAAACAATTTAAATTCTCACTAGTTAGTTTTTTCTATCTTTGTTTAAACTATTTCTTTTATCTATTTAGTCGTTTATTTGCAAAAAAAGTTCCGTAATTTTTACAAATTACGGAACTTTACATTTATTAATACTTATTGTCAATCTAAAAGTTCAATTTTGGCACCATCTTTTGTATCTTTTATAACTATTCCTGCAGCTTTTAATATATCTCTTATATTATCAGCTGTCTTATAATCTTTATTTGATCTTGCCTCTGTCCTTTTATTTAATATTATATCCATAATATCCGAAAAAGGTAAGTTTTTATCTTCTTTGCTTAAAAAGCTAAATTTATCTACTACTTTTAATAATTTCTTCTCTATTTCATTTTCTGCTGTATTATTTGTTGTAAAATCTAATCCTAAAATACTACATAAAATAATCAATATAGATACTGATTTCTTTACATTATCATAATTTCCATCTAAAAGAGATTTATTTACCTTATCAACTAATGAAAATATTACAGCTAAAGCTTTTGATGTATTAAAATCATCATCCATTGCTATTATAAAATCATTGATTTCTACTCCATCATAAATTTCTTTTAAGTCTTTTTTTGTTAACTTACCTTTACTAAATAACTCTAATTTACTTAAATTTAAATCTGACTCAGTTATAAAACCAAATTTCTTTAATAATTCGGTATTATCCTTTACCTTATAAAAATCAAAAAATTTCTCAGATGCACTGATTATAGAATTTTTTATACGCTTTACACCATTACTGGCAGCTATTAAAGCCTGATCATTAAACTCTATAGGCATTCTATAATTATTCGTCAAAATAAAAAATCTAATCGTATTCGCATCATAAGTTTGAAGTAAGTCATCTATAGTTACAAAATTTGCTAATGATTTTGACATTTTTTGATTGTTAATAGTAACAAAACCATTATGAAGCCAATATTTTACAAACTTACAATCATTTGCACATTCACTTTGAGCCAACTCATTTTCGTGATGAGGAAAAATTAAATCAGCTCCACCTGCGTGGATATCAATAGTAGAACCTAAATATTTTTTAGACATTGCTGAACATTCAATATGCCACCCAGGCCTACCTTTTCCCCAAGGACTCTCATATCCGTGTTTTTCATCCCTCTTCCATAAGGCAAAGTCTAGATTCCCTCTTTTTTTGTCGGATAATTCTACTCTTATTCCTGATGATAAATCTTCTAATGGTTGTTTACTTAGTTTTCCATAATCTTTAAACTTATTTACTTGAAAATATACATCACCATCTGCTTCATAAGCATAACCTTTCTCTATTAGTTTTTCTATTATTTCTATCATATCTTTTATACATTTTGTTGCAAATGGTTCTATATCAGGAGATAATAAATTTAATTTTTCCATTGAGGCTTTAAATGATTCATAATATGTACTTGATATCTCTTCGACTGTTTTCTTCTGATCTTCGGCTTTCTTTAAAATTTTGTCATCTACATCTGTTACGTTTCGACAATATTTTACGTCATAACCCGAAAATTTAAGGTATCTATATACCATATCCCAAGTAATATAACATCTTGCGTGTCCTAAATGTGCTTTATCGTATACTGTCGGACCACATACATACATTTTTACTTTATTCTCTTCTATTGGAATAAAATCTGTAATATCTGCAGAATATGAATCATATACTTTTAACATTAAAATACCTCTTCTTATATAAATAAAATTAAAAGTAATCTCAATATATATCTTGAAATTACTTTTAAAATTTTACTATAAAAAAGATAAATTGTTAACTATACTTCTAGATCTATTAAATAGGCTAACAAAAACTTTTTAAAATATCTTAAGCTTTATAAAATATAGCCGTATTAAAATCTTCAGGTGTAACTTCTATCTTCTGTCCTTTAGGAGGATATAATCTGCATTCACCATCTTCATGTCTTATTGTATATATAGGCGAATTTTCTACACCATACTTTTTAAACGTAGTACCTTCTTTTAAATCTATACCTACTTTTCTAAAATCATAGCTTTCTGTTGTATCCGAATCCTGACCATTATAAATATTACTGTTTTTAGATAGAAGTAAATAATCCGTAGCTACACCTTTTCTATCCATTTTCATATTATTACAATCATTAGCTCCATCTGCAGTATAGACAGAAATTACTTGTGATCCCTTATCATTATATCTGTATACAGCAAAATGTTTATCATCCGGCCCCATTGGTAATGTATGAGGAATTCCATCAGCTAAAGCACTTAGCTCTTTTTTATTTCTTAATTTTAATATTTCATCTAAATCATTTTTATAATTGACTATATAATCTCTACGTCCGGATTCCTTATTTTCTGAGACCCAAGAAAATGGTACTACATTTCTGTTTTGCTGATACGCATTCTTACAAGGTGTTTCCCATCCTGTTGATCCCAATTTATCACCTATAAAATCTGTTGGGGCTCCAGGTAATGTTACTAGCATTTTATATATCGATTTTTCTTTATCCATTGCCGGTTCTATAATATCTTTAAACATTCCTATTTTTAAATCGTCTTTTGACACCTTATCCAATGATAAAGAATATTTTTTTGATGCTAATTCAATAGTATCTTCTATTGCTTGATTTATAGGCATTGTTCCAAATGTATCTACTCCAGGGCCTGTCTTTGATGATAACTCCGCTATTGCTAACTTTATAGATTTTTTATCTTTATCGCTTATATTTCCTAGTTTTTCTACCTCTTGGAATATTCTATAACCCATTGCTATTGATTTTGCACTTAATTCATTAAAATTAATATCATCTACTTTTTTACCTAATACTTTTGAGGCTATTTCTCTATGAGCTGATCCATTTTCAAATTTTGAGAAAAATAAATCTAAATCTAAAGCCAATGTAGATAAAATTCTTGGTTTATCATGATTACTTGAAAAAGTATATGACTGAAGCACTGTATCTAAATTACCATCAAAGAATGCACCTAATCTACCTTGCCAACCTTCGTCTAACTTTGATCTTAAAGCTTGGATATTATTAAATTCTCCTGATAATTGTCCATTTTCTGAATTTCTTGCAAATAATCCAGGTATTGAACTAAATAAATAATTATAGTTCGCCGTTGATGTAATATTTGTTTTATCCAAAAATTTAGTTTCAGCTATTGATGCTGTTGGACCAGGATATTTTGATGTATTTAATATCTTATCATTTTGAGAATTTATCTTTGATGGCGTAATATTATTTACAAAATGATCTACATCTGTTATTTCTGCTGTACTGTAAGAATGTGGATTAACTGATAATACTCCGTCCATAAATGGTTTCCAATTTTCTATTACATTATCCCAGATATTATCTAATCTTTCTTCCTGATTTCTTAGAGCATTAAACGATGCAACGTCTTTTGATGCATCTAAACGCCAACCTAATCCCCATTCTGTTCTGTCTATTATCATATGTGATAACTTTATAGAATCCTCATTTAAATTATCTAATCTCTTTGTCAAAGCATCTACTAAAAATTCTTTGTCTTCTGGCTTTATAGAACTTATTCCTTTCTTTAATACATTAATTACTTCTGATGCCTCGTCTTCAGAACTACCTTCTGATACTTTTAACGATTTTAATGTTAGATCATCTTTATTAAATTTAGAAAAATCTATTTTATTGTTATCTTGTAAATCAAATTTGAGTTTAGGATTCATAGCTTTATACATAGAGTATTGAACTATATCCGGTGTAAATAAGTTAATAGCATAACGACCCAAATCTGTAATTTCTCCGTTATCATCAAATAGCTTGTTTTTACTTTTTGATGATACTTCTTTTAATACCTGATTTGCTAAATTAAATAATTCATCTTTGTATAAGTCATCTGATTTCATATAAATAGACTTAAATTCTTTTGGAACATTCTCATATGGTTTTATTCCATTATATCCCTTTGCTATTTCAAATCTTGAACGACCTACTTCTTCAGGTACAGAGGCTCTTTTACTTATCCAAGGAGTATCCATTGTCGCTTTTAAATCATCCGCTAATCTTAATATTCCTAATGGACAATCCATAAGTTCTTTTAATAATAAGTCATTATAATTTGAATAAACATCAATTCCAGGTAGTCTGTAATTACCATTTTTTACATTAGTAATAACTTCTTCATCTATCTTATGTGCTGCATCAAGCAAATTCTTTGGCAATTTACCTTCCTCTACAGCTTTTTTCATAGATTTCATATACTCTTCCGGAGTCTTTGCATTAAATTGATTTATAATATTCGCACCATACTCTAATGCTGTATTTCTTGCATCTAATGTCCAATACTTACCAGATCCTATTTCAAAATCTCTGGCTTGACAACTACCTTGCTGCATTTTAAGTTTATTTTTTGAAGATAAATTATCACTATTGTCCAAATTATATTTTAATTTTGGAATATCAAAATTACCATCCCATTGCTCATAACCCGCATAATTTGAACCTATTACTTCTATATTTGAAAAATATAAATCACTTAAACTCTTCGGTTCTTTTTTTAACTCTTTTGGATTAACTTCTACAGAATATGGTGTCATTATATTTCCCGCACCTATGGTATCATAATCATCAGACTTTAATCCATTCGTTTTCATTGATGGATTTTTTATTTTATATTCTTTTATAAGCTCATTATTTTGTGCTTCGTCTTCTGTTACAAATCGCTTATCATATAACTGAATATATGTCGATTTATCAGGATTATACTGACTTTTATGCTTACCATAAGGTGAATTTACAATTTTAAATCCAACATTTTTAGTATCTTTTGGCAATATACCAACAGGAATTGTTGTCTTATCAGGATCGTTTATTGTAAACCAATAGCTATAAGGCGAATCTTTTTTATGTTTTAATGCGTGTCTAAAATGTATACCTTCTATACTTTCATTTACTTCTGCTGCATCTGATACTATGCTTATTCCATTTAAATATGATTTTAACTGCATATTATCATAATCGTTTTTTGTACCAAAACCCTCATTAATCTGATAAATATCTTTAGTCCAATATCCATGTGAAGATACAGTATCACTCGTAAACGGTGTACCTACTATTTTTGTATAACCTGCTTTCGATAAATTTGGTATTTCACTTGTAACATCTTTAAAATTTCCAGATAGTTTTATTCCGGAATTTCTTCTTACATTTTCTGCTTCTTTTCCACCTTTGTTTACTATATCAAACATTACCAGTTGCATATTACTCGGGGTTGTTATTACCGGACGATTTTTATTCATTATGCTAAATTTATTATTTTGATTTGTATCTACCTTCTGAATATCATCTAAGCGCCTTGCATTTGCTACTTCTCCAGGGTCTACTACATATTTTACATTACCTTTTTCATCTTGAAGTTTAAATCTATATCCAAAATAATTTTTAACATTATCCAAGTTTAACTCAACTTTTTCTGATGGATTAAATGGAACTTCATATATAGGTTTCTCTTTTACTTCCCACAAGCTCATATTTGGGTATGATGCCGCCAACCCTTTGCTTGAATTTTTATTAGCCTTATCTTCTGCTGCTATTTGAGCTCCTGTTTTTTCTACAACTTCAAATATTTCTAATACTGCTTTTTCTGCTTTTGTATTTATATCTTGGGGTAAGAAAAATTCTCCTATCTTTTTACCTGTCTTATCTAATGTACCTTTATATCCTGCAAATGATACATTATTCTCATTCTTTTTTTGATTCTTTATTTTATTTTGGTTTCCTATTAATGACGCCCTATTGTTTATATTATCCATCGGGTACCCCTTATATTACACTAGCTTTTTACAACACTTATATATTTTAAAGACTGTAAAAATTTTTTTTTGTTATTTATTTTACTTTTTTTTACAAAAATTTACACCTTCTGTCAACAAAATTGGATTTATGCTATCTCATAAACCCAATTAATTACTTTATAACTATAAATTTCTATACAGATTTTAATCTTTTAAGCTCTTTTAGCTCTTTTTGAAACGGAGATATTACATTTAGTTTCTCTATTATTTTTGGTAAACTTTTAATAGTATAATCTACTTCTTCTTCTGTTGTATATTTACTTAAACTAAATCTTATACTACCGTGCAATGCTGTAAATGGTATTCCCATTGCCCTTAAAACATGGCTTGGTTCTAAACTTCCACTTGTACACGCACTTCCTGAACTTGCACATATTCCTATATCACTTAAATGTAATAATATAAGTTCTCCTTCAATATACTCAAAACCTATATTTGTTGTATTTGGCACTCTATTACTTACTGAAGTATTAAGTCTGGCATTATATATTGTATTTAATACTCCTGATTCTAATTTATCTCTTAATCTTTTTACTTCTTTTAGTTCATATTCTAAACTACTAAGTGCTTTTTCAGCTGCTTTTCCTATTCCTATTATACCCGGAACATTCTCTGTACCTGCCCTTTTTGATCTCTCTTGATGACCGCCTATCAATAATGGTGTAAACATTGTCCCTGACTTTACATATAATGCTCCAACACCTTTTGGAGCGTGAAACTTATGTCCGGATATCCCCATTAAATCTATACACGTAGATTTTACATCTATCGGTATTTTCCCCGCTGCCTGTACTGCATCTATGAATACTTTTGTTTCCGCATTCTTTCCCTTTACTATTTCTGCTAATTTTTCATATGGAAATATTACTCCTGTTTCATTATTCGCTGCCATGCAACTTACAAGTGCTGTATCCTCTGTTACCATATTTTCTACTTCGGATAATTCCAACTCTCCCATTGCATTTACATTTATATAATCTACTTTATACCCTTGCTTTTCTAATAATTTATATAATCCTAAAACACAAGGATGTTCTACTTTTGTTGTTATTATATGCTTTTTATGTTTATTACATTCTAATACACCTCTTATTGCTGTATTTGCACTTTCTGTTCCTCCTGCAGTAAATATTATTTCTTTTGAATCTCTTGCTCCTATAAGCTCTTTTACCGATTCTCTTGCTTGCACTATTTTGCTATGCACTTGTCCTCCAAAATCATGCATACTTGATGGGTTCCCATAATATTCACTAAAATATGGCAATATCTCTTCTAAAACATCCTCGTCTACTTTTGTTGTTGCATTATTATCTAAATATATTACCTTTTTTTCCATAATCTACACCTGTAAAACTTCTATTCTATTATCTACATGTTCTTTTAGCATTACTTCTACAAAATTTTTTAATGTAAGCAAAGAATTCTTACAACCTTTACAGCTCCCTTTTAGCTTTACTTTTACTTTCTTATTTTCTACATCTACATCAATAAGCTCAATATCTCCTCCCTCTTTTCTTAATTGAGATGATATCAATGTATCTATTACATTATTTATTTTTAATATTAATTGTGTAGCTGTCAATTCTACATTCTCTGCATTATTATTTTCTTGGTTAACCTCATTTAAAATGTTTTCTATAGCACCTTTACATCTTCCACAAGCTCCACCTGCTTTTAAGTAGTTTGTAACTCCCTCTAATGTTTTTATGTTATTTTCTTTTATCTCTTTTCTTAATACATTTTCACTTACTTGAAAACAATTGCATATTATCTTATCTTCTTTTTCTTGATAATTTTGGTCTTCTCCATCTTGAAAATAATTATTTAAAGCATCTTCTAATGCTTCATGACCCATTACAGAACAATGCATTTTCTCAGGAGGTAATCCTCCAAGTTCCTCTGCTATTTCTTTATTTGTTATTTTTTTTACTTCATCTATTGGTTTACCTATTATCATTTCTGTTAAAATACTTGAACTTGCAACTGCACTACCACAACCAAACGTTTGGAATTTTGCATCTGTAACTATTCCGTTATCATCTATTTTTAAATAAATTTTTAACATATCTCCACAAGATAAGGATCCTGCTTCACCTGTTACTGTTGCATCCTCTATACTACCTACATTCCTTGGGTTCCTATAGTGATCCATTACTTTATCTGAATATTCCCACATAATTTATTCTCCAATTATTTTTATTTCTTTTCATTTATATTTACAGTTTAGCTCAAAAATATACCTTTTTAATCAATATATTAACTTTTATTTAAATTAATCATTCAAAATTTAAAATAAAAAAAAGGATAAGAAAAATTTTTCTTATCCTAGTTGTTTCTGCTAAATAGATTTGTTTCGTTGTTAGTTAGTTTATATTCGTTAGTTTGTTAATTATATATATTTAATTAAAGTTTATTTCTTTTATAGACTTGGTGCCGATTTTCCTATAGCATTAGATTCTGCATCTTTTGAAACTTGGTAATTTGAAGCTGCCACAGCTGCTTGAGTTTCTAACATACCATTTTGTCTTTGCAACTCTTTTTGATAGGAATTTAATTTCTTCATATAATCATCTTTTTCTACTGCGGCTTTTGCTTCCATTACCGCATTATTATAAGCTTTTTGACAATTTGATATCTCTCTTTGTAATTCTTCTGCTGATATCATACCACTTGAATGCTGTGAGTTTAATGATTCTACATCTTCTTGATACACTGCTCCCAGATCTTGCGTTACTTGATTTAAAAAATCCTGATTCTGACTAGCTCTATTCTGGGCCTCGGCTGTTACCCTTTGCAATTCTATTGCGTTTGACTGTAATTGATAGTTTGCATCTTGAAGCTGCTGTGACCAATAATGTTTTCCTGCTGTCATTCCTAAAAAGCTACTCATTTTTTACCTATCTTTTTGCTAATTTACATTCCCTTTCTTTTATAAAAACTTTTTATATTCTTTTATTTACTATTTATTCCTTTTTATTAACTTTTGTTAACTATTCCTCTGATTTTTATTTAATAACTTCGTATCGTTTCTTTTTTTTCAATTTTCTTATATAATTACTTTTATTATGAATAATCTAATCCAATATTTACATAATTTACTTATTAAAAAAAATGCTAAGGCTATTCTTGTTAATTCAACAAATGAATATCTAACAGAATTTAATCCTCTCGATTCTAACTCCAGATTTTTACTTACAAAATTTTCAGGTTCTGCTGGGGAAGCCTTAGTTACTCTTGACAAAATCTATTTATTTGTTGACGGACGATATCATCAACAAGCTGACCTTGAAGTCGATCATAATTATATTCAAGTAGTTAAACTCTCTATTTCTGAAAACTTTTTCTCTTCTCTTGCTCGTATTATTAATCATAATGATAAATTACTTCTTGTTTCTAAAAAAATACCATTTTCTTTTTATTCTAAATTCCTTAATATATCTGACAATATTGAACTACTAGATTCTGATCCTATTATTGATTTCTTTAAAAAAAATCTTCCTTCTTCAGATCATAGTTCCACACATTATAAGATAGATAAAATCCCTTTAACTATTACCGGAAAATCTGCTGCTTCTAAAATTAATACTATACAAAAATTCTTACAAGATGATTCTTTCTATTTTATCTCGTCTTTAGATGATATTGCTTATATTACTAATTTGCGTGGCTCATTTCTTGAGTATTCATCCTCTTTCTTTGCTAAATTATTAATCAGTAAAAATGTCGCTATCCTATTTACTGATTATGTCATTAATAATTCTGATAATAATCTAGACTTTAATGTTCAACCACTAAAAAATTTCCAAACAATTTTACAAGAACAATTTAAACCTTCTTGCAAAAAAGTCTTTATTAATAAAAATTCTATTAATTTATTTGACTTTAATCTTCTTCAATCTAACTTTAAAGTAGAATCTCAGGATAAAATCTCTAATTTAAAAATTATTAAAACTTCTCAAGAAATTAATCATTTAAAATATTGCTTTAAAAGAACAGATGTTGTTATTAAAAAAGTTAGAGATCTTGTAAATTCGGATATTAAAATCTCAGAATATGAACTTGCTCAATTTATAGAAAATGAATTTAAAAAACAAGGTGCTAAAAAACTTAGTTTTAAACCTATTGTTGCTTTTGGGCAAAATACTTCAATTATACATTATTCTAAACCTTCTAAAGATGTTTATCTAAAAACTGGAGATTTTGTCCTTGTTGATATAGGTGCTTACTTTGATGGGGGATATTCTACTGATATTACAAGAACTTTCTTCCGAGGTGATTCTCCTTCTATTGAACAAAAATTATTATATACTACCGTTTTAAAAGCTTTTATTAATGCTTTTTATTCTATTAACATAAAATCCGGCTTTAAATTAGATAAAATAAGTAGATCTGTTATTAATAACAGTAAAAATTTAGGGCTTAACGGCTTTAATTTCAATCACGGATTAGGACACGGGGTCGGGATTAATGTACACGAATCACCACCTTATTTATCTCCTTCTAAATTAGCAAAAAATAATTTTATTAAACCCAATATGGTGTTTACTATTGAACCTGGTATGTATAAACCAAACTATGGAGGGGTTAGACTTGAAAATACTGTCTTTGCTTATATTTCTAAAAATTCCGCTTTAAAATTCAGATCATTTTCTCAATCTCTGTTTGAAAAAAAACTTATTTGTTTTAATATTCTTAGTAAAGACGAAAAGCGTAGATTAAAAAAATGGTTATAAATGATTCACGAAATTAAAAGTAGTTCAAATGAAAAAATTAAACAACTTCATAAACTTACTCAAAAAAAATATAGAGATTTATATAAAAAATTCATAATAGAAGGATATAAACCTATTTATGAGGCAATTACAAACAACCTGAATTTAGATTCTGTTTTTATTCTTAAAGGGAAAGAACATAAATTTCAATTCCTTTCTAATAATTTTTATCTTGTTGATGAAAAAATTATGAAAAAAATTTCCACAACAGAATCAACTCCCGAAGCTGTAGCTGTTATGAATCAATTAGAATATTCCCTTGACAATATTTCTCTTTATAACAAAATTTTAGTTCTAGAAAATATTAAAGATCCAGGTAATCTCGGAACAATTATTCGAAGTGCTATTGCTTTTAATATAAATGCCATTATTTTATTAGGGGATACGGTTGATCTTTATAACCCTAAAGTTATAAGATGTGCTGTTGGCAACTTTTCTAAAATCCCTATTTTTAAATTTAACGATATCTTAAGCTTAAAAAATCTACTCTCTGATCATATATTTATTTCAACAGTTGTAAATCATAAGGATTCTATCAGTATTCAAGATCTAAAGTTCCCTGATAAATTTGCTATTTTAATGGGATCAGAATCATTAGGATTATCTGTAAACTCTATTAATCTTTCTGATATTAAAATTACTATACCTATATGTTCTAAAGTCGAATCTCTTAATCTAAGTATTGCTACTTCTATTATACTTTATCAATCTTCGTTGTTTTAATATATTTTTATTACAGATCTTATTAAAATATATTCTTCTATACTTATTTACATTAAGTCTAGTATTGTATCATCTTCTTTTATCTATTTCATTTTTATATATTTGTTAGATTTTTATTATCCGACTCTATTTTATTCTCCTGATTTATCATTAGATTTTGATTTGACTTCTTACTATTCTTTTTTTTCTTTTTATTCATATCGTTAATTTCTAAATATTCAAAGTCTAAATCATTATTCTCAGTGCCTACAAGCATTGAAAAATCAAAATAAGAATTCTGACGTTTTGTATCATAACCAATACTTAATTTTGCATATGGAGGACCAATACTTATATAAAATTTATTTTCTTGCATTAAGTCACCATCAAATTTATCATCTGATAACACCGCAGTACCTGAATATGCTAGGGATAAATATTTACATAACGCTAATGATTCTGTAAATTCTACTGCTTGTTTACCATACCTATACCTATCGAATAAAACTGGACTATCCCCATTTGTTGCACCCATAAAATATGATATCCTTGAGGCCCAATTTTTATATCTTGTAAATAATGTAGGCCCAAATCTTAATATTCCTTGCACATCTCCTGTTCCGTATAATGCTAAAGATGTCTGATTCATTAAACCTAAACTTGCATCAAATTTATGCTTCTCATTTGTATATGTATAAAAATTCTTAATTGCTTGTGTCTGCCATTTACCTCTAAACGTGCTTAAATCACTATGCAGATCTTTTAAAAAGGCTATATTAAATCTATTTTCAAATGTTGCATCTAAATTTTCTAGATTATATTTCTTATGATGCACTAATTGAGCTATATACTCAGGTCGTCTTTGACCTAAAAACCAATCATCTATATATGTTTCATATCCATAATTTATCCATAAATCATCTGTTATATTATGTTTACCTCTGACTATCCATCTATTTTTTGCCGTTCCATATCCAAACTCTGTAGTATTATACTTGTTCATAAATCTTGAAATTACTCCAACCCCTACGTTACTATCATCAAATACTAAGGCCGGTGTTATTTTCAATGTTGAAGCTAACGGTAACCTGAACACATATCCATATCCTGCATATAATCCGAAATTCCTGAAACTGCCAATTTCAGGTGATGATACCTCTACATAATTTCTTTCTTTATCACTGTATGTCCTTATATCTCTCAGTTTATATATTTTTTGATCATTTAGATATAAATCCCCATCTTGAAATTCTACAACATCATGCTGGTCATAACGATCTACTTTTATATTTTTTACTTTTAAATAATATTTATGGGATTTTATCTTGTCATCATTATATAATTCTTGTTTAAATTCTTTTTCTAATGGGAAATAATTTCCAAATGATCGGGTCTGAAAACTTAAGGCATAATCATCTCTGAATTTTACATTACCCCAATAGGCTTTCATCTTATCTTCTTCTATATTACTATATTGTGCTTTTATTGTTATAAAATCATCTTTTGTTATAGGCTCTTCTATAAGTGCGTTCCCATAATTAAGATCTACCAGTATAGAATCACCAAACATCCACTTACCATCTTTTAATATTCTTACATTATTTAATGCTCTTATCGTATTCAGATCATAATTAAATATAATTTTCTCTGCATATAACGTAGTATCCTCAGACGGAAAATATACTTTAGCATTCCCTATAGCCTCAAGATCTTTTGTTTCAGGATTATAATTCATTGTTTCACTTGAAATATCCAGATTTGATGTTTTATCATCCTCTGAATTAGTAGCTTTATTTTGATTTAATCCATCTTCTTTTTTATTTGAAGATTTATCTTTTCTCAAATTACCTAAAATATTAAATTTTTGTCTTTTCTTAGATAACTTATTCTCTGTACTTTTATCTAAAATATCTATATCATCTTGAGTTCTCTTTTCAACAGATGCTTCTATTGATTTTTCTTTTTCATTTAACAATTCGTTTTCTATATTTATTGAAGGTAAATCCATTTTACCGGATTCAAATTCACCGGCTATAGCAAAGTTACTCATTATGCTTATAAAAAATATATTTAAAAAAAGAAATATTACTCTATAATTAACCTTCTTCACAATAAAATGTCCCCAAAATTTTTAAACTAAAAATATATATTTTCTAAATATAATTGAATGGATTTTGTACTTTTCCATTGACTCTTACCTCAAAATGACAATGTGGACCTGTAGAATATCCTGTTGATCCCTCAAAGCCTATCGTTTGACCTCTTTTCACATATTGCCCGTTTGATACTGCAAAACCGCTCATATGTGCATACAACGTTGTTGTTGGTTTACCTTTATATAAGCCGTGATCTATAATCACAACTTTGCCATATCCGGAATACCAACCTACATAAATAACTTTACCACTATTTGAAGCTACAATTGCTCCACCATTTGGACCTGCTATATCTATACCAGAATGAAACGTCCTTGATTTAAATATCGGATGTACTCTCCATCCAAATGGAGATGTTATAGGTCCTGATATTGGTTTTATAAATCCTGAACTTATATTTGTTTTTGTTTTTACAGAACTTGTAATCATACTGCCTATTTTAGCTGATTGTTGTGCTAATTCTCTTTCGGCTCTTTCATATGTTGCTCTATCTGTTTTTAACTTATTTATCATCTGCTCATTTTGATTTATAGCATCTTGGATTGATTTTTTTTGATATTTCATCTCGGCTATTGATGATGATAAGTAATCCTTTTGTTGTCTTATTTCATCTCTTAATTTTTCTATTTTTTCTGCTTTAATCTTTAAAACATTAAGCTCATATTTATCATTCTTTAATAATAGTTTCTGAAAATAGATTCTATCTAAAAAATCACTAAAATTTTCTGATGATAATAAAAATTCTAATAATCCATTTCTTTCTTTTTTATATATCTTTCTTATTCTATTTCTTGCATTAAATTCATATATAGAATAGTCTTGTATTAACTTATTAAACTCATATTCTGTCTTTGCAAGCTTACTTTTAGTATCATCATAACGATCTTTTGAAAAGGTCAATTTTTTAGAAGTTTTTTCCAAGCGGATTTGATTTTGATATAATTTGTTTGTTTCTCTATGTTCTAGCATTTTTAAATACAATATTTTAGCTTTAGCATCACGTCTTTTTTCTTGAACACTTGGATGATGTTTATTTGCTAAGCTAATATTACCATTAACCAACAAAATTAATGATATTATTTGTATACAAATTATTTTAAAAAAGTTTTTAACTTTTTTATTATTGTCTATTTCATACTTCATAAAAATTTTTATTTTTTATTTAATTACTAAATTGAGAAATTAAAGCAATTGCTAATGGAGCAATTGTCCAGAATACAAATGATAGTGCTAGAAATCCTACAATAATTTTCTGATGTTTTCTAAAAAATTCCATATTTATTTCAACCTAATTTATTTACTATTTTTTAACTTATATTATTATTTTAACCTTAAAATGTTCGATTGCAAATAGTTAATCAGATATTTTTACTTATTTTAAAATTAAAGATTTCTATATAAGTTTACAATGCTAACACTGACTAAAATTTTTTCCCAAACAAACTTATTTGAGAATCCTAAAAACACAAACACAAAATAACATTATCACTATTTTTTTAACATACTTGGTGAAACATTACATATAATTCATTAAATTATAACTTGTAATAATAGTTATTATATGTTACGAGTATTAAATATAAGTCAAATTACTTGGAGTTATTTGTATGTACGATGTAGGAATTATTGGATCAGGGCCGGCCGGATATACCTTAGCTTTACAGTTAGCTAAAAAAGGGCTTAAAGTTATTCTATTTGAAAAAAATAAAGTAGGTGGAGTTTGCCTTAACTTTGGATGTATTCCAACTAAATCCATTATGAGATCTTCTTCGCTTTTTAAATCTGCTTTAAACTTTAACTCTTTTGGTATTTCTTTTGATAATATTACTTTTGATTATTCTAAAATTATCTCTCGTAAAAATAAAATTATTAACTCTTTAAATAAATCTCTTGAAAAATTAATTTTAAGCCAACATATTACTATTATTTATGATCAGGCTAATATTATAATTGAAAATATACAAAATGAAGAGCCTATTCTTAAAATAATTACTTCAAATCAAGATAATATTTACGAATGTAAAAATATTGTAATGGCTACAGGAACTACAAGTAACAATGATTCTATTTTAAAAGTTGACCATAACTTTATTCTAAACTCAGATGATATTTTAAATTTAGATAAATTACCTGATAATATTTTAATTGTCGGCTCTGGCGCTATTGGAATTGAATGGGCTAGAATTTTTTCTAATTTTGGTAAAAAAGTTTCAATTGTCGAACTACAAAACCAACTTCTACCTTCTGCCGATCAAGATATTTCTTCTCGTGTTGAACGTATTTTAAAACTTAATAAAGTTACTATTTTCAAAAATAATTCCATAGATTCTATTAATAATAAACAGGTATATCTTAAATCTCAGGATATTCTTACTCCTAACATTATCTTATCTGCTATTGGAAGAAAAATAGTATTACCTAAAATTTTAGATAACTTTAATAATACTTTAAATCTGGAATTAACTGATAATAAATTTGTAAAAGTCAATCAGTCTTTTCAAACTAATTTTAATAACATCTTTGCTATAGGTGATATAACAGGTAAAACCATGTTAGCTCATAGCGGAATCTCTCAAGCTTTATTTTTATCGGAATTTCTTCTTAACAAAAAACAACATAAGTCATCTTTTACACCTAATATTCCATCGGTTATTTATGGTTCGCCTGAAATAGCTTGGGTTGGCAAGACTCAACAAGAACTTGAAAAACTTAATATTGATTTTAATTCTCAACTATTTCCTATAAGTGCTCTTGGCAAAGCTCAAACTGATGGAGCTTTAGATGGATTTATTAAAATAATCTCTAAGGATGATAAAATTTTAGGTGCTCATATTATTTCACCTGAAGCCTCTTCTTTAATTATGACTCTTACTTTAGCTATTGATAATAATCTTTCTATTCAAGATTTATTATCTTCTAGTTTTCCACACCCTACATATTCTGAAGGTATCTTAGAAACTCTTTTAAGATTCCAAAATGACATATATTAAATACACATCGAGCATAGAAAAAATATAAAATTATGAAAAGATTACCAGATTATTTAAAAAGAAATATAGGCAGTATTGATGAAGTAAAAAACATCCGATCCCTAATAAAAGAATTTAATTTAAATACTGTTTGCGATGAAGCAAGGTGTCCAAATAAAACAGAATGCTTTAAAAATAATACAGCCACCTTTATGATACTTGGCAAAAACTGTTCAAGAAATTGTAAGTTTTGTAATATACATAATGGTTCTCCAGAATCAGTCAATGAAAATGAACCTGATAATATAGCTTTAGCCGTTAAAAAACTTAATTTAAAATATTGTGTAATTACATCTGTTACACGAGATGATTTATCAGATCAAGGTGCTAATCAATTTATTAGAACCATAAACTCTATAAAAACACAATCTAACAATTCAACTAAAATAGAAATTCTTACACCGGATTTTCAAGGTAATGAAACTTTAATCACTGATATTCTAGATTCAAGTCCTGATGTTTTTAATCATAATATTGAAACTGTTCCGGCTTTATATCCCAAAGTACGCCCTCAAGCTATTTTTGAACGTTCTATTAAAGTTTTAAATTTTGCTAAAACTAATTTTGATATTATTACTAAAACCGGTATTATGATTGGATTTGGTGAATCTTTAGATGAACTTAAATATGTTTTTGGCATCTTAGCTAATATTAACTGTGACATTTTGACCATTGGTCAATATATTCCACCTTCAAAAAAACATATCCCCGTTAAAAAATTTTATACTCCTGATGAGTTTGTTTTTCTTAATAATTTAGCAATTTCTTCGGGCATTAAAAAAGTAATTTCTGCACCATTGACAAGAAGCTCATATCAAGCTTTTGAGGCATTTCTGTCTGTTAAAAATATGTATAATAAGCCCTCTTAATTGTAAATTTTTATTACAAAAGTATATATTTTAATAAATAACTAGTAAATTTTATATCCCAAATTTTTTTATAATAGAAAAGATATAAAAAGGTTACGAGGATGTTTTCAATTAAATTAAATACAAATAGCAGCATACCTATAGATACAATTAAAAATACCAATAGCTTCATTGATCAGTTTAAAAATAGGTCAACAGCTACACCTATTGAAAAAAGCTTTAATGGATTTTTTAATAAATCTTTAGAAAAATTATTAGCTCAGATCCAACTTTATGAATATACTGATAAAAAAATTATTGAAAAATTCATTGAAAAAAATCCACAGATTGCAAATATACTAAATAAAGCTAACATAAAATTAGAAATTAATATTTCCAATCTTGAAACACTTAAAAACTCTCATTTAAATCCTACTTTGGAAATTGCAAATGCTATTGTTGACATATTAAAATCAGAATATAAATTTACTAATATTCAACGTAAAGCAATAATAAAAGGAGCAATATTCCACGATTTTGGTAAAGTTCTGATCCCCGGATACATTATTAATAAAAAAGGTAAACTTACTGATTCTGAACGAAAAATTGTAGAATTACATTCCGAACTTGGTTATCAACTTCTCAAAAGTGCAAATTTAGATGAAGAATCTTTACACGTTATAAGACACCATCATAAATATAATGATGGATCCGGATATCCGGCTAACTCAAATGAACCAAATATCACTGCCCAGATTGTTACTGTTGCGGATATTTTTACTGCATTAGTTGCTAAACGATCTTATAAAAGTACTATGTCACCTCTAGATGCTTTAAAAGTTATTGAAGAAAAAGTTAAAGCCGGAAAAATAGATAAGAAAATTTTTAATGCATTAAAAAAATATCTAGAATCTACTATAAAAAACTTTTAAGGGCAATTTTTCTATTGTTAATTTTCTTATAGCTTCTGATTGTAATTCTTTATAAGCTATTATTTCTGATTTTTTTACTCTGCTTGCTAATAATGATGCTATTCCACCTGTTACCGTAAAGTATATTGCTTTATTCTTTTTTATTGACTCTATTACTTTTTTATCCCTATTGCCTTTACCTATTGTACCAACAACTCCAAAATCATATAAACAAATAGCGAATTTATCCATTCTCTGTGATGTAGTTGGGCCTATTGGACCTATTACCTCTTGTTTTTCCTTATTTGCCGGACAAGGCCCTGCATAAAATATTATTTTACCCTTTAACTCTTCGACTATTTCTCTTTCCGTTTCTGATACTTCTTCTTTGTCCATTAAACGTTTTATTATATCACATAGCCTTTTATGTGCTACATCTCTTGCGGTATATATTTCTCCACTTAATAATACTCTTTCTCCTGTTTTTAAATTTCTTATTGCCTCTATATTGTCTGTAAATATTTCTTTTTGACTTAAAGTGTTTATATCTTTATCTGTTTCTTTATAAGATTTAAAATCGTTATAATCATAAATTATATTTTTACCATCAATAATATTACAAGAAGAATGCCTTAAGCTATGACAGTTAATACTCACAGACACAGGTAAACAAGCTATATGCGTAAATGATGTTTTTAATTTTATCCCAAGTACAAAATTTTTCTCATAGTCATCAAATCTTTTTTGTAGTTTATCTATAAACGTATTTTTTTCTATTTTATTATAATTTTCAAATTCTTTACAACCTAAATGATAATCTTCTTCAAAAAAACTTTCTTTAGCTAAAATAGCAGAATAATCTGATGTTCCACCAATACCAATTCCTATATATAATGGCGGACAAGATTTTTTACCTCTTTCTTTTATTCTTTCAAAAATTAAATCAATTATCTCATCTTGGCTTGCCGTAGGATTAAACATATGTGTGAAACTTTGATTTTCACACCCAGCACCTTTTAATATTAATTTTATTCCTATATTATTTCCCTTAACAATGTCAAAATAAATTACACAAGGTGCATTTGTTAATGTATTATCTCTATTAAAAATAGCATCTTTTACTACCGATTTTCTATAATATTCCTTTTCATAACAAGTTTTTACAGCTTCATAAATAGATTCTTTTAAATCTCCTTTAATTATTTTTACATCCTGACCTAAAGTTACAAATAAAATGACTTGACCTGTATCTTGACATAATGGACGTTTAGTTTCTTTTGCAATATCAGCATTTTTTATTATTGACAATAATTCTTCTTTTTTTTCTTGATTTATTTCAGATTCATAAGCATTTATTAAATCAGAATAGACTTGAGAAGAAAGGTTCTGGTTGGCATACTTACAAAGATTGTATACTGCTTTTTTTATTATAGCAACATCTATTTCCATATACAATTAATGATAATAATAAAAATTAAAAAGTAAAGTAACAATATAAAAAAAATTAAGACGGAGCTACTTTGAAACTTAAAAGTAGCTCCGTCTAGAGAGAATAAAGGGGATTAAAAGTATTTCAATTACTGCTGTAAAAGTTGTAACGCAATTTGTGGGAATTGATTTGAATTCATCAAAGCACTTGCTGAAGATTGTTGTAGAATTTGATATTTTACTAAGTCAGAACTAGCTTTAGCCACATCTACATCAGTAATATTAGATTTAGTTTGTTCAAAATTTTCATTCATAGTAGTCATATTATTAGAAATAGCTTCCATTCTATTTGAATATGCCCCCATCATAGATCTATCAAAAGTAATTTTATCTAAAGCAGCATCTAATTTATCAAGATAAGCACGAATATCATCACCAGTCCAATTTGCGCCATTAATCTGATTTCCTGAAGGGGTTGAAGCAATACCTATAATATCAAGATGAATATCTAAAGCCCCAGCCGAAGTATGAATATTTGTCATAGAAGGACCTATATCAATTGTATTAATCTCTTTATCGGAATTTGCTCCAGTCTGTATAGTCAAAGAAGTCAATGATCCGTTTAACATTTTTTTACCTGCAAACGTAGTAGATTCAGCTGATACATCTATATTTTCTATACGTTGCTTAATTTCGTTCATAATAGCTTGTTTTTTTTCATCGTCATAAATTTCATTAGCTGCTTGTATACACAACTCACGTATTCTTAAAATATCCTCTGTAGCTGAAGAAGTACCTCCCTCTGCTGTTGCTATCATATTTAAACCATTTTGTATATTGCTAATAGCTTGAGTATTACTTCTTATTTGAGCTTTAATACTTTCAGAAATAGCAAGACCTGCTGCATCATCCTTAGCTTGATTAATTCTCAAACCTGTAGATAATTTCTTCATTGTTGATTCAACAGAACTTGTGTTTTTTGATAATTGATTCTGGGCTATTATTGATGACACGTTAGTATTTACATAAATTGCCATTTTTATTTTCTCCTTTTATTCTCTGTTTTTTTTATCGACAATTTTATTTCATACTTTAGTTATATATATCTCATACTTTAGTATAAGATATCCTGTTAAGCCTTTATTTATAAGTATTTCAGTGCTATTATAATAAAATATTAAAATACATCATTTGGAGTAGATATGCCTCATTTTTTTATAAACACAAGTCAGGTAAATGATTGTTATATAGATATTATAGACCCTGATACTGTTTTACATTTAATTTCGTCTTTAAGAGCAAAAATTTCTGATATTATTTATGTTATTGATGAGAATCAAATAAGATATACCTGCAAAATTATAGAAATAAATAAAAAATCTTTAAAACTATACGTAATAAAAAAAGAGAAGTCAGAAAGAATGCTTAATTTCCAATTGGATTTAGCACAAGGAATCTTAAATTCTGATGATCAAAATGTGGTAATAAAAAAATCTACAGAACTCGGGGTAAATGATATCTATCCAATATTTACAGATAATTGTTCTATAAAAAAAAGTATTATAGAAAAAAAAATATCGAAATGGCAAAAAATAGCTCTAGAAGCCTCTAAGCAGTGTGAACGTGCTTATATACCTAATGTTAAATATATTGAAAATTTATTTAAATTAATAGATGAAAATAACTATGATAAAATTATTATATTCTCTGAGAGAGAAAACAATTTAAGTTTAAAAAGCTATCTTCATAAAAATAAAATTAATAAAAATGATAAAGTATTAGCAATAATAGGACCTGAAGGTGGTTTTTCAGATAATGAATTTCAATTATTTAATCAACGAAAATTGCCTCAAGTATCACTAGGTAAGCTTATTTTAAGAGCTGATACTGCTGTTATTGTTTCAATTTCTAATTTATTATATGATGTTACCGATGGATAATTTAATAAAAAAAATCAAAACTGATAAAATTCTTAATCAAATAAATGTAGAGAATAAAAATTATAATCTATATCTAGTTGGTGGTTTCTTAAGAGATACTATTTTAAATAAAGATTCTTTTGATAGAGATCTAATTATAGAAAATACATCAGCTTATGAATTTTCGAAGGATCTTGCAGACAGACTTCAAGGACATTTTATTATCCTTGATCAGGAGAACCAAATATATAGGATAGTGCTACAAGATAAGAAGAATTCTATTGATATAGCCAAAATGCAGGGTACAGATATTTATCAGGATCTAAGATCTAGAGATTTGACTATTAATTCTCTTTGTTTTGACCTTAAAGAAAATAAAATTATAGATTGTACAGATGCTTATAAAGATATAAAAAACAAACAATTATATACTTATAATTTAGATAATTTTAAATCCGACCCGTTAAGAATGCTTCGAGTATTTAGGTTTGCTTCTATATTAGATTTTAGTATTAATAATAATATATTAGATTTTATAAAAGATAATTATTCCTTAATAAATAATTGTGCTTGTGAACGAATTATATATGAGTTATTAAAATTTTTTGAAGGTGATTATTGTTCAAGCTATATAGAGGCTATGGATAAGTGTAATCTGTTAGAATTATTTTTTCCGATTATAGCTGAAGTAAAAAAAATCCCACCCAATTTGCATCATCATCTGGATTTATTCCATCATTCAATAGAAACAGTAAGGCAATTAGAATTAATTTATAAAAATAGCGATGACAATATAAAAAAATACTTTGATGAAGTATTCCAACATAATATAACACGTATTAGTTTTTTAAAATTATCAGGATTTTTGCATGATATAGGTAAACCATCTACTTGGAGTATAGAAGAAAATACATTAAGACATAGATTTATAAAACATGATGAGATCGGTTCTAAACTGGTTATTCCTATATTAAGAGGGTTAAAATTTTCTAAGTTAAGTCAAGAATATATATCGAAGCTTATCAAAAATCATATTTATCCTTCTTGTCTTACAAGTGGAAATGATTATACAACAAAAGCAAAATATAAATTTTATAGGAAAACAGAAAATTTCACAATTGACGTAATAAGCTTAGCAAAAGCCGATAGATTATCAGCTTTAGGCCCTGAAATTACGAAAGATATTGTAAATGAAAATATAAATAATCTAAATAATTTATTAAATGATTATTTTGAGTTTAAAAATAATGAAAAACCACTAGAAAAACTTATCGATGGTAATGAAATCTTTAAGTTATTAAAACTTGAAGATAAAAAAGAATTGAGCCCTATAATAAAAGAACTAAAAGAGGCACAGCTATCCGGTGATGTAAATAATAAAGAAGAAGCTATTGATTTTTTATTAAAAATAAAAAAGAATTTATAAGCAACAGAAAGAAAAGTGGGTGTTAAAAATATTAATAGTACTTAGTTGATAATGCAACTAAATACTATTAATATATAAATAATTAATTTTAATAAGAATTAATAATTGTCTTTACAGCATTTTGAGAGAAATTTAACATTTCAAAGAGTTTTGTTTGATCGAAAGGAGATTGTTCAGCAGTTGTTTGGAACTCAACAATTTTGCCAGATTGAGTAAGAACAATATTAGAATCAACTTGAGCTTTAGAATCTTCCGAATAGTCAAGATCAAGGATTACTTGATCATTTAATATGCCAACCGAAACAGCAGCAATATGTTCTATTATAGGGTTTTCAGATATAATTCTCTCAAGTAGCATTTTGTTTATAGCCTTTTTAAGAACAAAAAAAGCCCCACAAATAGAAGCACAACGAGTTGATCCATCAGCTTGAATAACATCTGCATCTATAGTAATAGTCATATCCGGTATTTTAGCAAGGTCAACACAAGATCTTAAACTTCGGCCAATTAACCTTTGTATTTCTTGAGTACGACCTGAAATTTTTGAACGTTCACGAGTATTCCTTGGATTAGTAGAAGACGGTAATAAAGAATATTCTGCCGTAATCCAACCACGCAAGTCATCTTTTTCCATCCATCTTGGTTTTGTTTTTTCAAAGGATAAAGCAACAATTACTTTAGTATTGCCAAATTCTACTAAAACAGAACTGTATGCTTGAGTTGTAAAATTTTCTATAAACTTAAATGGCCTTAATTGGTTATTTTTTCTGTTGTAAGATCTATTCATAATGATAAACAATTCCTTTATTAAATAATAGTTTTATTAATTTTTTCATAGATTATAAATTTAAATAAGTATGAAAAGTGATATGATATAATAAAGTATAAATGGTAAAATAAAAAAAGCTATATAAATGTAAAGGAAAAAATGTCAAGAAGAATAAAAAATACAAGGAAGTGTATAAGTTGTAATAAATTACAAGATAGTAAATTAATGATAAAAATATTAAAAGAATATAAAAGTAAAGAAATAATAATTGAGCCAAGTAGCTTTGAATTTGGTCGTTCTGCGTATATATGTAAGAATTTAGACTGCATAAATAAAGCCTTTAAAAAATCTAAACTATATAAAATATTAAAAATAAATCAAGATAAATTATTAGAAAAAAAAATCAGGGCTGTACTTCCTGATTAGATTGTGTTTAAATTGTTATAAAAGAATAAATTGGAGAATTTATAATAAATGTCACCGGACAAAAGAGTATATGATGCAGCCAAAGAACTTGGCATTAGTAATAAAGAAGTTATTGATAAATTAAATAGTATTGGAATAAAAATAAAATCACATTCTAGTACACTATCATCATTTCAATTCGAACGACTAAAAGAAATGATCAAAGATGGAGTAGATAATAAATCAAAAAAGCCAAAAGCTTTTGTTGTAAAGAAATCAAAATCTAAAGTAGAAGAAACAAAAACTTCTGATGAGAAAGATTTATCAAACAATAAGAATAATGACGGTGACAAGAATGTTGATATAAAACCTAGAAATAATACAGCAATATCCAGTGTAGAAAATAAGTCAACAGAAATAAAAAAGCCTAAACCAGACATAAGAGATCTTCTTATTGTAAAACACCAAAGACCATCATCTAAAAATTCTGTTAAGAAAAATACTGTGTCAATTGAAAATTCTAAAACTAGTGAAGATAAAAAAAATCAGTTATTAAATCAAACAAATAAAAATGATAATAATAGTCTTATAAAATCAAATGTAACAGGTAACAAAATTAATACAAATATTGGCAATACACAAGAGCAACAAAGTACTGTTAGAAAATCTACCTTCCAACAAAGAAATATAAGACAAGAATTTAATGAGAAAATTAAAGTTCAATCTAAGCAAGCTTCTAATGGAAACCAGAATAAATCACAAACCCCTAATAGTAGTAAACAACAAGGAACTTTTAATAAAAATAATAAACAAAATGTATCACCTTCAAATAATGATTCAGGAAATAAAAAACCTATAATAAGACACGTGATATCTCAAGAGATTTACGATAAAGGGACTGCGCATAAAAAAGATACTCGTCCTAAAAATAAAGAAAAGACTTATAAGTCAAAAGAAGAACTTCAAGAAATGATCAGTCTTGAAAAAGCAATGACTCAAAAACATAAGAAAAAACAAAAAGAAGAAGTCCAAGATAAAACAATAACGCAAATTGTATTAGATTCAAGTGTGACAGTAGGAGAATTGGCAAAAAAAATAAACAAATCTCCAGCCGATGTTGTAAGATTTCTAATGATGTCAGGTATTTTAGCTACAGTAAATCAGGTTATTGATATAAAGACAGCAAAAAAAGTATGTGAGAATTTCGAAATAGAAGTTTTAGAAGAAGACTTGGATGCGTATGTAGAAGAAGAACTTAAAAAAGAAGAAAAATTAAAAGAACTTGAAAGCGTAGATGAGAAATTATTAGTGCCAAGAGCGCCAGTAGTAAGTATAATGGGGCATGTTGATCACGGTAAGACAACATTATTAGATTCAATAAGAGCCTCTAAGCATAAAATAGTAAGTGATGAAGTAGGCGGTATAACACAATCTATTGGAGCATATACTGTATTTTTGGATGATAAAAAAATCGTATTTATAGATACTCCGGGTCATGAAGCATTTACAGAAATGAGAGCACGAGGAGCAAAAGCAACAGATATAGCAATCCTTGTAGTGGCAGCTGATGACGGTATAATGCCTCAAACGATTGAAGCAATTAATCACGCTAAAGCAGCCGAAGTAGCTATTATTGTAGCTATTAACAAAATAGATAAACCATCTGCAAATCCGGAAAAAATTATGCAACAGTTAACAGAATATGGTCTGGTTCCAGAAGAATGGGGTGGTGATACCGTCTGTGTAAAAGTAAGCGCTATTCAAGGTACAGGTATTGACGAATTGCTAGAGTATATTTTATTACACGCAGAAATGTTGTCCTTAAAAGCAAACCCTCAAGCTATGGCTTCTGGTGTTGTAATTGAAGCAAATTTAGATAAAGGTAAAGGTCCGGTTGCAACTTTATTAGTGCAGAATGGTACCTTAAAAGTAGGTGATAGCATAGTTGTAGGTAGTGTAGGAGGAAAAGTAAGAGCATTACTACTTGATTCTGGAGAAAAAGTAAAGAAAGCCGGTCCGGCAACTCCGGTTGAGATTCTTGGTTTAAATGAAGTGCCTCAAGCAGGGGATTCTTTTAATGTCGTTGAAAACGATAAAGTTATGAAACAAATTATTCAAGAACGAAAAGAAAATGATCGTAATGTTAGACTCGAAGCTTTATCTCCTACATTTGTTAGAAATGAAATTATTGGTTCTGATGATACAATCCAACATCTTAATCTGATTATAAAAGCGAATACTCACGGAGCAGCAGAAGCAGTTTCACAAGCTATTACACAATTAGAATCGAAAGAAATCGTAACTAAATTAGTACACGTTGGTGTCGGTGATATATCAGAAGCAGATGTTATGTTAGCTTCAGCATCTAACGCTATAATTTTAGGATTTACTGTTAAAGAAGATGCTAATGCCCTTGCTATGGCCGAACAAAATAATGTTATTATTAAAAATTATAATATTATTTACCAAGTATTAGAAGATATAGAAAAAACTATGCTAGATCTACTTAAACCGGAATTAAAAGAAGTAGAACTTGGTAAAGCCGAAGTAAGACAGATATTTACTATTGGTAAAACAGCAAAAATAGCTGGTTGTTATGTGCTTGAAGGTAAAATCTTACGTGGATCTAATGCCGTTTTAATAAGAAATGGTAAAGAAATTTTCCAAGGTCAGATAGATCAACTTAAACGATTTAAAGATGATGTAAAAGAAGTCGCTACAGGTTTTGAGTGTGGTATTTCTTTTTCTAAATTTAATGATCTTGAAGTAGGTGATATTATTCAAGTATCTAAAACAGAAGAAGTGGAACGTAAAGTTCTTGTTTAAATTTATTTGTATTTGAGGTGAAATATTTATTCTATGTCTTTAAGAAATGAAAAAGTCAGAAAAGCTTTAATGAGAGAAATCTCAGATATTTTACAACGAGATATACGTGATTCAAGAATTTCAAGTGTCGTTTCTATAACTGATGTAGAAGTTTCTCATGATAATTCAAGTGCGAAAGTATATTTTTCTATTTTAGGTGATCTTGATAAAAAAGAATTGGCTTTTCAAGCTTTAGAATCTCATAAATCAAAAATAAGATATGAAATTGGTAAACGTATTAAATTAAGATTAACTCCTGAGTTAAAATTCTTTCTTGATAACTCTTTAGAACGTGGTATGAAAGTTACAGAAATTATAGATAAAATTTCTAAGGGTGAAATTTAGTTTTTAATTATGTTTGGATTTTTTAATATTAATAAAGAGTCGGGAATTACTTCTTCAAGTATAGTTTATAAGTTAAGAAAAATACTTAAAATTAAACAGATAGGACACGTAGGTACTTTAGATCCTTTAGCTAGCGGAGTTTTACCTATTGCTATTGGAAAGGCTACTCGTATTATTGAATTTTTACCCAATACAAAATCTTATATTGCTACTTTACAATTTGGTAAAACTTCTGATACTTATGATTCTCAAGGAGTTATTTCTATTACTCCTAATTTCAATAAAGTTTCGAAAGAACAGTTCATTAATCTGTTACCTAAATTCGTTGGTTATACTATGCAGACTCCGCCTATGTTTTCTGCAATAAAAGTTAATGGCAAAAAATTATACGAATATGCTAGAAAAGGACAAACTATTCCAGACTTAAAACCACGTAAAATTTTTATCAATAGTATTCAATGTCTTTCTTTTGATTATGATAATCAAATAGCTAAAATTTCTGTTGAATGTAATTGTGGTGTTTATATACGCTCTTTAATTAAAGATATAGGAGATTATTTTCATTCCGGAGCTATTATGATAGGGTTAATACGCTCTTCTTCTAATGGATTTGATATTTCTAATGCCATTTCGGTAGATGAACTTAGCTCTAATATTGATAATATTAATAATTACTTATTAGACCCTTTGGATTATATTCCATTTGATAAATTTAATTTAAATAAAGATGAGTATATAAAAATATCTCACGGACAATCTTTAAATATTAATGGTAGATTTTCTGAAAATCAGATGTTATCATTAATTTATGAAAATAAATGTGTAGGAATTGCTACAATTTTAGATAATATATTAAAAGTTAAAAAGGTGTTTATATGAAAAAGTATTTAATATTAAGTCTATTTTTATCTTTATTAATAAATGTCAGTCCTGAAATGGCATATTCTGTAGGTAATGACCTCTGTACTATGGATAATTATAATATTGGAAATAAATTTACAAGGACTGTAAGTAATGTTTCCGGAACTAACTTTTTAATTACTCAAATAGCTAAATCACAAATAAAAAAGAATCTTAAAAAGCAAACAGACGGTGTATTTGATGTTGATCTAAAATCTTTTGGTACTAAATCTTTAATAGATGGAAAATTTAAAGATCTTAGATTAAGTTCTAAAAATGCTAATTTTGGTGGTGTTTATATATCCGATATTAAAATTAACACCGTATGTAATTATAATTATATAAAACAAACTAAAAATGATCTATTATTTCCAGAAAATTTTATTATGAATTTTAGTGGCAAAATTACACAAAATGATCTACAAAAAACTCTTGTTTCTAATGATTATAAAAAAGAATTACAAAAATTAAATATGAAATTAAATAAAACTGGTGGTATTAAAGTTTATGAACCAAGGTTTACTATATTAAAAGACAAATTAAAAATGAACTTATCTTGCTACTTACCATTTATAGGTGAAAAATCTATTACTGCTTATTATTCACTTAAAGTTACAGAAGGAAAAATTACTTTAGCTGATTTACAAGTAGATAATTATGGCAAAGTAAATGCGAATCTAATCTTACCTCTTATCAACCTGCTTAATCCTTTATCTTTTGATACTTATGTTTCTCCATCATCTAAAGCTTTAATTTCTACAAAGAATATAAAAATTGTAAATAATGAAATTCTTTTAGATGGTAACATTTTTATAGCACAGAATTACAAAAAATAAATATTTAAGGACATAAATTCACAATGAAATTATTTTCAAAGTTACTAGTTATTGTTATAGCGATCTTAGCAATTCTTTATATTAAAGACAATTTTTTATCTAAATTTGACTTTAATAATCCTTTAGATTCTATGTCAGAACTATTTATGAATAAAGAAAATATTAAAAATTTTAATAAAAATTCTAAAGAGGATCCGCAAGATTATAATCAATATAAAGAAAATGTTTTTACACAGAATAACTTACAGAATAACAAGACAGATTATAAAAATAATATAGCTAAGAAAAAAAATACTATATATATTTATTTTCTTTCAATAGATAAATCATCAAATATACCTATGTATCATAAAATTAAACGTGAAATTAAAAACGAGAATAATAAACTGGAATCTTCAATAAATGAACTTCTTAAAGGACCAACTTTAAAAGAAAGACAAGCAGGTTATTATTCTGAAATACCTAGAGGTACAAAACTTTTAAGTATTAAACAAAAAAATAACTCTATTATTATTAATCTTAGTTCTGATTTTGAATATGGTGGTGGTACTGATAGTATTTATAATAGAATTAAACAATTAATAAAAACTATAAATAGTACAGACTGCTCTAAAAAAATATACCTGTATCTGGATGGTAAACAAGCAGATGTATTAGGTGGTGAAGGAATTATTATTAATCAACCTTTGGATGAAAAATCATTATATGAATAAAGACTTAGATTATTATCTTAATTTAAATTGGACTTTAATTGAAGGGATTGATCTTGATTTTAATCAGAATCCTTATCATTATATTGAAATTAAAGAATTACCAAATTTTGTTTTCTGTGCAAAAACTCGAGATTTAGCTTTACAGAATTATAAAAAGCAATTAAAATTAATTCTTATGGTGATGTTAGAAGATAAAGAACCAATTCCTGAACCTAAAAAATCAGGTAGGCATTCAAACGGCAATGAAAACTTATCCTCAGAGAAGTTTGAAGAAGAAGATTTTCTACATAGCAATGATGATGATAACGATGACAATGATGATGATAATATCGACTGGGAAAAAATATGTCCTTAAATTATATCATCACCGGATGATAGGATAGAAGTTTATATTAAATTAAAATTATAAAAGGTAAAATTTGGTATGAATAAAATTTTAGTAATTGATGACGATAAATCAATAAATGAGTTAATAAAGATAAATCTAGAATTAGCCGGTTTTGAAGTGAAAACAGCATTCGATGGTACTATCGGATTTGCTTTAGCCCGACAAGAGTTACCGGATATTATTATCTTAGATGTAATGATGCCGGAAGTTGATGGATATACTGTAGCTAAACGTATTCGTGAAAATACAATTACACATAATATACCTATTCTTATGCTTACTGCTTTAGGTATGATTGAAGATAAATCAAAAGGTTATAGTATAGGAGTAGATGATTATCTTGTTAAACCATTTGAAATGGCTGAACTTAAAATGAGAGTAAAAGCTCTATTAAAAAGAACTAATGCTTTACCTCAATCAATAGCCGTTCAGGAAATTTTAAATATTGGTGATATTACTTTATTGCCAGAAACTTATGAAGTCCAAATTATTGATGAAAAAACAAAGCTTACTCCAATAGAGTATGATATATTAAATATTCTAGTACAGAATCACGGTTGTATGGTTTCTTCCTCTAAGTTATTAAAAGATATATGGGGATATTCTCAAGATGATGATATTGAAACTATTAGAGTACATATAAGGCATTTACGTTCAAAATTAGATAAAATTTCTAAAGGTAAAAAATATATAACAACAATCTATGGTGGGGGTTATAAGTTATTACCCAAAGGTGTACCTTCTAAAAAATAACCATTTATCTATTGAATAATAAAATTGTTCATTATTAAATATATTTGAAATTTAATTACGGGTGATATAAAATTTATGTTTAAAAAATCAATATATTTTACTATTATTATTAGTTTAAGTGCTATCTTGCTATATTATTTTGATACATCTTCTCCAAGATTTACCTATGAACATTCTGGAAGACTTAAAACTGAAGATTTAATTAATAAAAATAAATATAATCCTTCAAGATTATTCCTTAGTACTTGGAATATTGTAAAGACTAAATATTATGATTCTACATTAAACAATCAAGACTGGTATAGATGGAAAAAAAGATATATTGATCAAATTAAGACTCAGGATGATGCTTATATAGCTATAAATTCTATGTTAGCAAGTTTAAATGATCCTTATTCCAGATTTTTAAATGATAAAGAATACTTAGAGCAAACTACTGATATTGATTCCAAAATTACTGGTATTGGAGTTAATATAATAAATATTTCAGGTAAAATAACCATACTTAATGTAGTTGAAAATACACCTGCTTATAAAAATGATATAAAAGCAGGAGATATAATATTAAAAGTAAATAATAAAGATGTACAAGGTACAGATATAACAAATGTAGCAAATCAAATAAGAGGAGAAATCGGTTCTACTGTTGTTTTAGAACTAATCCGAAATAATAAAAAATTAACAAAAACAATTACACGTGAAGAAATTGCTATAGCAAACATTAAATATAAGGTTATAGATAAGGATATAGCCTATATTCAGATATTAAATTTTATAGGACAAGATGTTCCAAAAGAATTTTTAAATGCCATAGAGCAAACTCAGGATACCAAAAAACTTATTATTGATTTAAGAGGAAATCCTGGTGGATTACTACCGAATGCTATTTTAATAGCAAATATGTTTCTACAAAATGGGAAAATAGTATCAATTGTTGATAGAAATGGCCTTATAACATCCATAAATGCTGAGAAAAAAGATTTCCTTATAAATAAGCCAACGGTTATCCTAATTGATGAATCAACCGCAAGTGCATCTGAAATCCTAAGTGGAGCTTTAAAAGATTCTAACAAGGCTATATTAATAGGAGAAAAAACTTATGGTAAAGGAATGATCCAAAAAATTTATCCGTTACCTAATAAAACCGGAATGAATTTAACAATAGCAAAATATCTTACACCTAATGGAACCGATATTAATAAAATAGGTATTAAACCTGATATTAATGTTCAATATACATTTAATGATTATCTAAATCATAAAGATCCTCAACTGGAAAAAGCTAAACAAATTTTAAAAAAAGATCTTGTGAATAAATAATTCTTGTGTTCAGTTAAATTCATAAATAAGTATATCTATAATTTTTTCAAATTTGCATAATGAGAATCAATAGCTTTTAAGCCTTGAACACCAAAATCCACAATATACATATTAATATCTCCAATGGATTTTATTTCTTTAATAGATCCTACACCAAATTTTTCGTGAAAAACTTTATCTTTTTCTCGGAATGGAGAAGAACTTGTTTTGTTTTCAGATTCTTGGTTGATTTTAACATTATTATGCTCTTTATCTGATTTTTTCTTTTCTTCAAGCATTTTTTTAATACTGCTATTTTTTATAATATCTTGAATTTTTTTATCTTCAGCTATTCTTCTCTCTTCTCGATTAATTAATACCTTGCTATCATTAGATTTATTTACAAATGCTTTAGGTGGTGTCCTTAAGACCTGACTATTCTTAGAAGAAGAAGAACTTTCCTGATTCGATTTTTTAATAACAGTAGTATTTGAAGTTTTAGAAGTTTTTGGAAAAACAAAATCTTTACCAAATGAGCCTGTAGATCTTATTTTATCTATAGCAGATTTAAAGGTCTTTTCACCGGAAGAATAGTAATTATCTTTAGATTGTTGTGAATAAGATCTATTATTATTAGGATAACTTATAGAATTAACTTGAGATGATTTAACTAATGATTTAGACTCTATTAAATATGGTGGTATTTCATTGAAAAAACGACTTGGATTATAAGCTCTATATTCTCCCCACATTTGACGCCTTTTAGCATTAGTTAAAAATAATCTCTGTTTAGCTCGTGTAATACCTACATACATTAATCTTCTTTCTTCTTCAAGCTCTATATTATTATTTATTGATCTTGAATGAGGAAATATACCTTCATCTAATCCGGCTAAAAATACAGTATCAAATTCTAACCCCTTTGCACTATGCAACGTCATTAAAGTTATGCTCTCTGTATTTTCAACATCATCTAAATCGCTTACTAAGGCTATCTGGGCTAAAAATTCACCTAAAATATTATCTTCATCTATTGGTTCAAATTCTTTTGATACATTAATAAGCTCCTGCAAGTTATCAATACGTCCTTGTGCTTCTTCTGTATCTTCTTCTTTTAACTCTTGTAAATATCCGCTCTTTTCAATTACATACGTTATAAAATCACTCAACTCTTTTGTTCTATTCTTATATTGAATAATATCATTAATAATAATAGCAAAATTTTCCAATTTCAATTTAACAGCAGAAGTAAACGTTTCAAAATTATCTAAAGAAGAAATCACATCAAATACAGAAATATTATTCTGATCCGATATAGATTGCAATTTCTGTAAAGTAGCTTGGCCAATCCCTCTTTTCGGTATATTAATAATCCGTCTTAAAGCTTGTGAGTCACTTGTATTATAAATAAATTTTAAATATGCAACAATATCTTTTATTTCTTTTCTATCATAGAATTTTAATCCGCCTACCATCTTATATGGCAACCCTCTTGCAATCAAAGCTTCTTCTATGGATCTTGATTGAGAGTTTGTTCTATATAAAATAGCAAAATCCTCCCAACTCTTATCAGATGTTTTCATAGATTGTATTCTGGATGCAATAAAATTAGCCTCCATTGACTCATCTTGAGCCTCAAATCTCTGAATTTTTTCGCCTCTTCCTAAGCTTGAATATAAGTTCTTATCAATACGTTGGGAATTATTAAGAATAACTGCATTCGCTGCTTCAAGAATAGTCTCTACTGATCTATAGTTTTGTTCTAATTTTATTAAGTTTGTATTTCTAAAATCACTCTGAAAATTTAAAATAATCCTAAAATCAGCACCACGCCAGCTATAAATAGATTGATCTACATCTCCTACTACACATAGACTCCTATTTTCCAACTCACCTTCTGTTAAGTTATTCGTATATATTGATTTTATAAGTGAATATTGACTCGGATTTGTATCTTGAAACTCATCTACTAATATATGCGAAAATCTTGAAAAATATTTCTCTCTTATTTCATCATTATTTTTTAATAGATTTACCGTAATAAGTAACATATCATCAAAATCAAGGGCATTATTAAGTATAAGTTGATTTTCATAATCCTGATATACTTCAGAAATTCTTTGACTCTTATGATCTTTAGCTCGTGTTGCAAATGCATAGGCATTTTGCATTTTATTTTTCGCATTAGATATTACTGTTTTTATCAATTTTGGAGCATATACTTTTTCATCTAGATTAAGTTTTTTTATAGAATTCTTAATTAAACTCATAGAATCTGTTTCGTCATATATTACAAAATTTCTATCCCATTTTTGGTTTTCTTCTGTAGCGTACTTATCAATATCATAACGTAATATTCTTCCGCATATACTATGAAAAGTTCCTACCCATATTTTTCTTACCGTATCTTCACCTAGTATTTTTTCAAGACGTTCCTTCATTTCTTTAGCTGCTTTATTTGTAAATGTAACTGCCAAAATAGAATAAGGATTTGCTCCATTATATACAAGGTTTGCAATACGAGTAGTTAACACTTTCGTTTTTCCACTACCTGCTCCTGCTAGTACCAAATACGTTCCAAATATTGACTCTACAGCTTCTCTTTGCCTCTTGTTTAATCCTTCAAGTATTTTTTCCATTGACTTTTTTCCAAAATAGTATTTTAATATTAATACCATTATAATATTAAAATAATAAAAAGAAGATTAAGTTTTATAAATTTTTAGTTAATAGGATGTATTTTTATGGAAGACAACAAAGACAAAAAGCCTTCGATTATGGTCCCAATAAGTGACCTTGATAAAATTTCCGAAGAAAGTGATACTGTTGATGAATTAGCTATGGAACTTGCTACTATACAAAAACAAGCTAAAAAAATTGCTATTATTGGTAGCCGTAATCTTACCATTACTCATCAACAAATTATCGAAATGTTATCCACTGCTTTAATTAGACAAGGTAATTCAATTATCACAAGTGGTGGTTCTAGCGGTACTAATGCCGCTGTCATTAGAGGTGCTATGAAAAGTAACCCGCAAAGACTTAAAATTATTCTACCGCAAACTATTGGTCAACAACCTTCTGATGTTCAGGATCAACTAATTGGGGTCCCTAATATTATTGAACACCCTGACCGTGCTATGATGACTCTTGCTGATGCTAGTAGAATCTGTAATAGAGAAATTATTGACGATTGTCAACAACTTATCTGTTTCCTTTCTCATACTTCTGCTACTCTTCATAAAGCTATCGAACACGCTGAAGAATCTCATAAAGTCGTTACCGTCTTTTATTTAGATTAAAAACTTCAAATTAATAATTGTTATACAAAAAGAGATTAGATTATTCTAACCTCTTTTTCGTATTCTCTTTAATAACTAATAAATCCTTTTTAATCCTCTTCTATATAGTTTACTATTTTTGAAATATTTTCATTCAATTTATCTAACGAAGATTCTATCAATAATATTCTTTGGTTCATATCTTTATAACTATTAAGCTCTTGATTCTTTAAACTTAAACTATCTTTTAATTCCTGTAATTCTACATCTTTCAGTAATAACTGGTTCTGTAATCCATCAATTTTTTCATCTTGATTTCTTAATTTTGTTATAATCTGATCTAATTGTGCAGAATAATCCCTCACTATTCCTTGTGATTCTTGACGATTTATAAGATAATTTACTTTATCATTTAAATCTGTTAGCTTTTTATCTTCTTTAAAATTCTTTAGTTCTGACTCTATTTTCTGTACCATATAATTAACTTTTACATCTATTTCATCGACCTTTTTTGTACTCTGAATATAATATTCTTCTCTATCTAAAAGATTTACTAATTTAGAATCATTCTCTTTTATATTCTCTTCTATTTCTTTTAACTTTATATCTCGATTTTTATTTTTTTCTTCTTGTTCTATTAAATACTCTATTTTTGCATTCAATTCTACTAATTTTTGAACAGATTGTTCATATAATTCTTCTTGCTTATTTTGGCTCTTCTCTAGCTTAATATCTAGGTTACTTATTTGTTTTTTTATTTCTTGACCATCTATTGATAAAGATTTTATAAGCTCATCTGTAGAATCTATCCAACTGGCTAATAAGTTCAATGCGTTACTTATTTTACTTATACTTTCGTGCATTGTTTTTAATAACTTATTTAGATCTTCAAATTTTATACCTATACTTATTAGTTTTTCTATCTGTTCTGATATTCTTGAGATCATCACGTGGAATTCACATAAATTCTTTACATAATCCTCTTGTGATTTGTCTGATGATATTATTAATTTATTTGTTCTACTTGCTATATCTGATACATCTACTTTTAATTCCGCAAAATCTTCTACTATTCCTTTTATATCTTTTTTTAAACCTAATATTTTGGAATTATTTAATTGTAATGTAAAATTATCTATACCTTCTCTTATTATTTGCGAATTCTTTTCTAATACTTCGCTATTCCCATTAATATAATTTGTAATTTCCTTTACTGATGTTCTTAATTTGGTTAAATCAGATTCTAAATCAAGTAATGTATATACATATCCTTCTTCTATATCATCTCCATTTTTTGTTAATACTGTATGAATTTTATTTACAATATTTTGTAAATTTTCTACCTTTTCCATTTTCACATTTAATGGAGATATATTTAAATCAAATGTCTTTGATACTTGACTCTCTAAATTATTAATCTCTTCTTTTACTGAGTCCTTTATATTTTCTATTTTATCTTCAAGTATTTGCTTTACATTATCTTTAACTTCTTTTGTATTATTAAACTCTTCTTGTATAGATTGTTTTATACTTTCTATTTCATTTTCCAATGATAAATTTTCAAAAAATCCTGCTGTAACCGCTATTAAGTTCTCTTTAGATTCAGAAATCTTTCCTATTATTTTTTCTGTATGTTCTTCTAAATCTTCTTGTTTTAATGTTGCTTTTACTATCTGATTAAGATCTATTTCTTCAAACTTTTTATTTAATTTATCTTCTATTTCGGCACTTATATCATTACTTATTTTTTCAATTTTTATTGAGATATCTTCTATATCTGCTTTTACATCTTTTGAAATAAGGCTTATTTCTTCTGATACTTTATCTGATGAACTTTCTATTACATCTTCTATTCTTAAATTTAATTCACCATTTAATTTAGATATTTCTTCATTTATACCTGTTATTTGTAACAATAAATTCTCTATTTTTTCATTCACTATATCCTGTGCATTGAATGAATCATCTTGTAAAAATACCCTTAAGTTTTCTATATTTTGGTTAATCAATGAGATATTTGATCCTATATCTTCATTATCTTTTATAGAATTCTCTGTATAACTAAAGGTCTTTTCGCTTAATATTCTTAATTCTTCTAATGCACTTTTTACATCATCAAAAAGTTCTTCATTTTTCCTTGTTGATTTTTCCAGACAATTTTGCGTTTCTTCTATTACTTGATTTATATTTTTATTCTGGCTTTCATTATATGAATCAATTATATCTCTTATCTGTTCAAATTTATTTATTACATCATCTGCTGAATCTTTAATTACTGCCTCTAAGTTTTCATTTAATGAATCTACTATAGGCTTTATCTCGTCACTATTTAATTTATTTGTTTTTATCTCTTCATAAATATCATTAACTGTTTGAATTAGTAATGGAAATTCTAAAAGTTCCTTTTGTTCTTCCAACTGCTCTTTCAAATTCAAGATCTCTACTTTTAAACTATCTATATTTAATATAGATTCTTCTTTTATATCAGTCTTTAACTCTTCTATTTTTATTTTTATATTTTCTATATATTTTAATGACTCTTCTTCAAAGGATTCTTTTATCTCTTCTATATTAGAGTTTATTTTATCTAATGTTAGATTAATATCTTGTTTTATTTCAACTATATCATCTTGTATTGAGATGTTTATTATACTCTCTTTTAGATCTTGTATATCTCTTTGTATTTCTACTTTTGTTTGTTGTTCATTATCTTTATTTTCATTTATATAGACCTCTATTTTATTTTCTAGATCTTCTATTAATGGTTTAACTTTTTCTATATTTCTACTATTTAAGAGTTCTATATTATCTTTTAAATTACTTATTTCTCCAATAATACTTCTAGTATGATCTTCTACAGCTTCTGAAACTTTTGAAACTTCGTCTTTTATTCCTCTTGCATTCTCTTCTACAATATCTTTATAACTATTTTCAAGACTATCAATTTTACTTATAACCTCAAGATTATCATCTTTTATTATTGTTTTAAATAATGATTTTATCTCTTCTATTTTTATAATATATTGATCAAAACTTTCATTACTTTTATCATTAATTAAATCTTCTATTTCTCCTACTTTATATAACAAATCTTCTATAGATACCTTATTATTCAATTCATTAAATACATCTTTTATTTCATCTGATTTACTTATAAGTAAATTAAGATTTTTTTCAGATATATCACTAAATGAGTTCTTTGTATCTTCTACATTTTTGATAATTTCATTTAATATAAAGTTTATATTATCTATATCAATTTTGTCATCTATGGAGTTTATTTTTAAAGAAATTCTATTATTTATTTCTTCTATCTTTGATACATTATCTGCTATACATATAGATATATTCTCTTTTAAATTTAATATATCTTGTTTTACATTATTTCCTACTGTTTCTGAAACTTTCGAAAATTCATCTTTTATTTCTCTTGCGTTTTCTTCTACTGTTTCTGAAACTTTCGAAAATTCGTCTTTTATTTCTCTTGCGTTCTCTTCTACTGTTTCTGAAACTTTCGAAAATTCGTCTTTTATTTCTCTTGCGTTCTCTTCTACTGTTTCTGAAACTTTCGATATTTTCAAAGAAGTATTTTCACCTATTTCTTCTTTTAAATTTATAATACCTTCTCGGACATTCTCTTCTATTAAACCTATTTTTGAAGATACATTATCAATAGCAAAGCTTGTAGTATTAAATTGATCTACTATTTCATTTTTAATAATGTTAATATTATTATTTATACTATTAAATTCATTATCAAAACCGTTTATAGATTGAATAATTATTGCCAAATCACTCTTAATTCTTGAATTATCTTCATCAAATTTATCAGAAATTTCATCTAATTCACTTGATATTTTTGTAAATTTATCTGCAATATCTATTATATTCTCTTGAATTTTATTGATAATTATTTCAAATTTTTCTTCTACATTGCTTATTTTAGAAGATACTCCATCTATATTGTCATTAATATAGTCAATATTTGAATCTGATTTTTTTATAAATTCATCAATTAAATTTATATTAGATAAAATTTGTTCAAATTCTTTAGAAAAATATTCTAAAGAAGAGTTCATATCATTAATAGATACACTAAAACTATCAAATGTAGAAAGCTTTTCGATTAAACTTGTTTTAAGCTCCTCTGAGCTATTTTCCATAGCTTTATTTATACTCTGCTTTGTATTTGCTATTTCATCTGTAATATTTATAAATTTTTCATTTAAACCATCAATAGTATCATGAATAAAGTTAATTTTTTCAATAGATTTATTAACCCCAAGATCTATATCTAATTTTAGATTATTTATCCCATATTGAAATTGATCTAAATTCTGATTAATTATACTTATACTAGAAGGAATATCAGCAATTTTTTCATTAACTTGTAAAATATTTGATTCTAATCCTAAACTTGAATCATTGACATTAGAAGCAATATTATTTAACTTTTCTAATATATCCTGTATTTTTGAATTCAAACTTACACTATTTTCTTGAGCTGAATTAAAAACCTCCTCAATCTTTTGAAAATTTTCATCTACAAAGGCAAACTTATCTTCAATTTTAGACTTAATTAAAGTATTATTATCATTAAGTGACTCATTAATAGTTTTTAATTCTTGTCTTATACTCTCATTATCTTCTTCTGATTTATTTGATATTTGATTTATATTTCCTAATAAATTTTCAATTTGGCTATTAATACTTAATACTTGATTTTTAGATACTTCATCATTACTTTTCAATAGGTCAGAAACATCTGTAATCTTTAATGAAATACTATCTATATTTTTGTTAATTCCATCTACATCTGATTTTATTGTACATACATTTTTATCTATATCATTTTTTATAAAATCTAAGTTTTGATTTATCTTGTTATCAGAATTGTCAACAAACTCATTAATATCATTTTTTAGACTTTCTTTAAAATCAGAAATAGCCAAATTAACATTGCCTATTTCTATTTGCAAATTAGAAGAAATTTCTTTAACAGAGTTAACATTTTCTGATATTTTAGACAAATCATAAGAAACATCCAAGTCGATCTGCTCTTTTAAATTACTTAAATTTTCTCTTATATTTTCTGAAACCTTTGAAACTTCTTCTTTTATTTCTCTTACATTTCCTTCTACGATTTCTGAAACCTTTGAAACTTCTTCTTTTACTTCTCTTGTATTTCCTTCTACG
>CABQAQ010000003.1 GCA_902462155.1 uncultured bacterium
AATTTAAATAATAAATAATTTATTTATGAAATAAGTGAGGAAATATGGCATTAAAATTATCAATGAAATCAAATAATTGTGGCGAACTAACAATTAAAAACGAGAATGAAGAAGTAATCTTAGCCGGATGGGTATCTACTGTAAGAGATTTAGGCGGAATAATCTTTGTAGAGCTAAGGGATCGTAGTGGATTTTTTCAAATAGTAGCTGATCCAAAAATTAATAAGCCTGTTCACGATATTTTCTCGCACTTAAAGAGCGAATATGTGATAAAAGTAAAAGGAAAAATAACAAAACGTCCGGAAGAAACTTATAATAATAAAATCCCAACAGGTGAAGTAGAAATGTATCCTGAAGAGGTAGAAGTACTTTCACAAGCTAAGACATTGCCATTCTTACTAGATAGTGATGATGTAAATGAAGATTTAAGATTAAAATATAGATATTTAGATTTACGAAGAGAACAGACAAAAAATAATTTAATATTAAGACATAAAGTTGTAACAGCTATCCGTAATTATCTTAATTCTGAAGACTTTATAGAGGTAGAAACTCCTATATTAATAAATACAACACCGGAGGGTGCACGTGATTATCTTGTACCATCAAGAGTTTATCCGGGTAAGTTTTATGCTTTACCGCAATCACCTCAAATATTTAAACAAATGCTTATGGTATCAGGGTTTGAAAAATATTACCAGATTGCAAAATGTTTCCGTGACGAAGATTTAAGAGCTGATAGACAACCTGAATTTACTCAAGTTGATATAGAACTTTCATTTGTAAATCAAGATGATGTTCTTAATATGGCAGAAGGTCTTGTAAAAGCAGCATTTAAAGAAGCAGGTGTAGAGGTAAATACACCTTTCAGAAGATTAACTTATAAAGATGCTATGGATAAATATGGTTCAGATAAACCGGATACTCGTTTTGGGTTAGAATTATTTGATATTACTGATATATTTAAAGATTCTACATTCCAAGCTATTTTAGATGTAATAAAATCAGGTGGTACGGTAAGAGCTTTAAAAGTTCCTGGTATAGCCTCTTATTCACGTAAGGAAATGGATGAGATAAGAAATTTAGCTATTTCTTATGGAGCAAAAGGTTTAGCTTGGATAACTTATTTAGAAGATGGAACAGTAAAATCACCTATGTTTAAATTTCTTAATGAAGAGCAGATTGCAAATTTAAAATTAAGAGCTGATGCAAAAGAAGGTGATATTGTTTTCTTTGTAGCAGATAAGCCTAAAGTTGTTTTTGATGTTTTGGGAAGATTAAGACTTCATTTTGGTAACAGATTAAATTTAATAGATAAAGATTCTCACGATTTACTATGGGTAATAGATTTTCCGATGTTTGAATACAACGAAGAAGAAAATCGATATGTAAGTGTTCATCATCCGTTTACTATGCCAAATCTTGAGGATATAGATAAAATGGAATCTGAGCCTCAAAATTGTCGTTCTATTGCGTATGATATTATTTATAATGGTAACGAACTAGGTGGTGGAAGTGTAAGAATCCATTCAAGTGATGTTCAACAGAAAGTCTTTAAGGCATTAGGATTGACTAAAGAGCAAATGGAAGCTAAATTTGGTTTTATGCTTGAGGCATTTCAATATGGAACACCTCCTCACGCTGGTATTGCTTTAGGGCTTGATAGATTAATTGCGCTTTTAGCCCGTACTTCTTCTATACGTGATGTAATAGCATTCCCTAAAAATTCAAATGCTAAGTGTTTAATGACGGATGCTCCGGCAGAAGCAAGTTCTGAACAATTAAAAGAGTTACATTTAAAACTTGATGTTAAACCAAAGAAGTAGATTAGTTTTATACTTTAAATATTTAAAATGGTGCTTAATTTTAATATTTTAAGCACCATTTTTATTATAATTTTGTACATCTTCCAATCAGTAATATATTTAAAACTTACTCTTTCTTATACTTTTTCTTCTTGTTTTATAAGTTCCATAGCTTGATTGTAAATTTCTATACTTTGATTTCCATCTTTATAATATATGTTTTCATAATTAGAATTATCATTTATTTCGTCTTCATTATTTTTGAAAGCATCTTTTACTGCAATTTCGCATATATTTGTTAAGTGAGTTAATACATTGTCATAATTTTTTTCTTTAGATGAATTTTTAATTATGTCAACATGCTCTTTTAACTCATCTTTATTATTGTATATATTTCTAGCAATTTTAGCTAGAGGATTTAATATAAAACAAGTATCGCTAAAAGATTGTCCAAGGTCTAATGCATCAGATATAACATCTAAAGACTCTTTATTAATCTGCTCTTTTATGTTGGGATCTTCTAAATTATCTTGTTTTATAGAATCCTTTATATTTTTAGATTTTGTATAAATATCTATTCCTTTAGAAAACATTGGTACTTGCTTTAATCTAGTAGCCATTTTAGACTTTGTATTATCATATTTATTATGTATGTTATTTTTAAATCTTTGAAATTTATTCTGAGCTATATTTTTTATATCATTCATTTAATAAATACCTTTTATAATATTAATTATTTTTTAATATAATTTAAAATTATGATTTATTCAAGTGACTAGTTAAATTCTAGCAATTTATCAGTTTCAGAATTAACTTCTTTTCTATCATTTTCCTGTAAACCATAGCATCCATCTCCATTAAATAGATCAACTTCAAGCCCACCATGTTTCTCGCCATAAGCAGTAAGTCCCATGTCATTACATAAATCTTCCACACCTTTTTTTATTGCTAGAGCGGTAAGCGCATTAACTGCAACAAAACCTGCCACTCCTCCTGTTTTTTTTAGCATTTCTTTTCCAAAAGTTTCAGCACCTTTTTCTGCACCGTCAAAATATGTGGCATTACAAATTTTAGCTACAGTTTTTGTAATTTTGGGCATAGCTCCAAAACCTGCCACACCTATAGCCGCGTTTGTTACCTTTTGCGGTACTTTAAGTTTTGCTTCTTTAGCAATAAGTTTATCATCATCCCATCCTTCTTTATCTGCTTTGTGTCTCGTATATGCGGCTTCACCAAGTGCTATTCCGGCTCTTAATGTTGCCATCGCTACAACTAATTTTCCCCCTGCTTTTGCAAAACTACTCATGAATTTATCTCCTCGTAAAACTAATTTATTCTTTTTATAACGACAAGAAATGCTACAACTTTAATAAAAAGAAGATAAATTATATATTTACGTAATAAAACTTAATAAAATTTTAAAATTCAAGAAGATAAAATACATGCGATAAAGGTTTTAAATCCAAGTTTATATGGATTTTTATAGATTAAAAACTAATTTTGATAATCATCAATAATAATATTAATAAATCCATATAAATGAACAAAGTTATAAAGGATAAAATATTTTAATAAGAATGATATTATAAATTATTTAAAACTTACTCTTTCTTATACTTTTTCTTCTTGTTTTATAAGTTCCATAGCTTGATTGTAAATTTCTATACATTCTGGAGTTTCAGAATTTAAATTTGCTTTAGGAATATTATCTTCAGGATATTTATTAGCTAAATTCCAAGCATATTTAGCTTGCATAAAAGCAGTTTTTTTATCACCAGATTTCCAAGCTTCTTTTGCATCAAGTTTTGCATTTTTGATTTCTTGGCTTGTATCCGGATCAGCATACACATTTTTTAAAAATTTAAACACTGGAAATGTAATATGCGATATAGGATCAAAAGCTTGTGCTAAACCAGTATATCTATATGCAAAATTTATTGCTTCTTTTGTTTTTGTTGATGATTTTAAATTATTATCAATATTGTTATTCTTATTAGGTGTACTATTTAAACTCTTTATTATATTTTTTGTATCATAAGTTTTTTTAGATTTATTTATTATTTTAGTTTTAAATGATTGGTATTTACTTTTAATATTCATATCCATGTTAATATATTGCCTCACTTTGCACCATATGAATTATTAAAGTAACATAAATTTTAAATTTGCTATATATTTTTTATTATTTAAAAATTCTTAACGTATTTATTAAGATTAAACATCACCCTCTTGGCAAACAGACTCATCAATTGATATTTCTTCTCCTTTCTTCTTTTCACTATCAGGCGTATTCTGGTACATCTCCAAATCTTCTTTAATGTCAGTGCCGATCTCTTCAATACCAGAGATTATGTTAGCGATAGTTGTGAGACAGCCTGCAATTTGGGTTGTTCTTCTAGTAAACTTAGCCATACTTATTCTTGGATCAATTGCTATTTCTAATATTAGATTTCCCATCATATTTTTTGTATATTCTCTAATAGCTTCTAGACTTTCTTTTGTTAAATATTCTTTTTTTAATAAATTTCCAGCTTCGTCACTGATTATAATTTCCTCACCACTACCATTTCCGTCAACACGAAATTTATCTGTGGGCTTATCTTCTATAAAAGCGTTATGAGCAGCTTTTGTTTTAACACCTATTTGTGCAAATCCACATAAAGCTCCCACTACAGGAGAATATATACCAAAAAAATTTGTTGCAACATTTATACCATTTTCTAAACTTTTATTTTCCATAAAATTATGAGCAGCTTTTGCTGTTTGATACACTGCAACCCCAGTACTTGTATACGTTAGCGCTTTCTTTGCTGCGATTTGTACTTTAACGGTCCTTGCCATGGCCTGTCTTAGCTTCGAACTTACATTCAACATAATAATATCTCCGTACAAAATTAAAAACTAATTTTAGTTAACGGCATTTTTTATTACGTCTTTAATATTTTATAAAAGATATATAAAAATATTAACAAAAATTAATATCATTGTGAAATATTTTTAAAATGGAGTTTATAAGTAATAAATTAAATCAAGATCCCGGCAATAGCAGCAGAGATATAAGAGGCAAAAGTACCTGCAATAAGGGCTTTAAAACCAAGTTTAGAAAGATTTTCTCTTTGATTACAAGCGAGTTCAGAAATACCGCCAACTAAAATAGCAACAGAACCTAGGTTGGCAAAACCGCAAAGAGCAAAACTAGAGATAATAAAACTTTTTTCAGAGATTATACTTTTAAGAGAGATAAGATCAATATAAGCAATAGTTTCGTTAAGGATAAGTTTTTCCCCAAGAAGAGCACCAACAGAAGAGATATCTTGTAAAGGTACTCCAAGTAAAAGAGCAAATATAGAGAAAATTTTTCCAACAATAGACTTCATAGATAACGAATCTAAGCTTATTCCAAGAATGTTAGATATATGAAAAAATGATTGAAGAAACATACCAAATTTATTTAAAAACCAATCAATCATAGTAATTAAAGCAACGAGAGCAAGTAGAATAGCAATTACATTTAAAGCTACTTTCATTCCCTCAATAGCTCCTTTAGCAATGGAATCAATAACATTAAAACTATCTTTATCATTGGATATATGAATATTTTCCATAGTTTCAGGGTGTCCATCTTCCGGATAAATAATTTTAGATATAACAAGAGCGCCCGGAGCAGCCATAATAGAAGCTGCAAGTAAATATTGAGCAGGGATACCCATACCTACATATATAGCCATAACACCAGCAGATATGCAAGCTAATGAGCCTGACATAGAGGCAAGTAATTCAGAAGGAGTAAGTTTAGCTAAATAAGGTTTAATCATAATTTGAGCAACGATCTGTCCTACAAAAGGACTAGCAACGTTAGATAAAGCTTCAGCTCCTGATACTTTAAGTAATTTATTCATAGCCTTACCAAGAATAGCAACCACACGCTGCATAATTCCATAATAGTATAGAATATTAACTAAGACCATCATAAAAATAATAGAATATAAAAGTTTAAGCGAGAAAATATGAGCACCATCCCCAAAGATCTGAACAAATTTTTCAGGATTTCCGGTTAAAGGCCCAAAAACAAAATCGGCACCAGCTTGAGCAAAGTCCAGAATTTTTTGAATAAATTTGCCTATAGCATTAAATAATTTTATCCCAATAGGCACTTTAAGTATAAAAACAGCTAGTAGAACCTGTAAGATAAATGCTCTTAGGACTGTCTTTACTGATATTTTTTTACGATTATTTGATAATATATAAGATACAAAAAGTATAACAATAATTCCTAAAATTCCAAAAAGTTTGCTCATTATATTTACCTTCTAAACTAATTAAATTATATTTATATTATTATATAATACTTAAAATAATAATAATGTTACAATTTAGAAACATTTAAGCGAATTTAGGCAATAAATTTTTTTTTTGATTTTAGAATACATAAGAATTCCAGTTTATTTTTTAATTAATGAAAAAGTTCTAAATATGCAATCACAAATTTATCCTAGTACAAATAGCCAAATGATTTATAATGGGCAAGCTCAACAGCAACAGCAATATAAAAAAGAGCAGCAGAATAAATCTATTAGTAAAGATGAAAAAAATACAGTTTTGAAAAATAACTCTGAAGAAAAAAACAGAGATATAAATCAACATATGAAATTTAATAGGCCTGGATTAAGTACTGTAGAGCCACCAAAGCAGGTTTATCAATTTTCTCTAAATCAGTTGGATCAACAGACCGAGCAGGATTATAACGAAATATTAAAAGACATTGAATCCAGTCCGTCATATAAAGTTGGTCTTTTTAAAAAATCTGGTAATCAAAATGGAGTAAAATCTAAGCAAGATAATAAAGGTAATTTAGAAAAAAACAATATTCTTACTAAAAATGAGCCTGAATATGCCAGATATGATAAGAATAGTAATGTGAATTCAGTTGGTAATGATAATAGTCAAAATGTTGTAGATTCAAATATAAAGAAAAAAAAGGGCAACGATAAGATAAATACGTTTTTGTTGGGAGGTTTAATAGGATCAATACCATTATTAACATATATAGCAATAACAAGTCCAAAAGCCAAGGTGGCAATTAATCGTATGAAAAGGAAAGCAGCTGAAATAAAACAAGAAATAAATCCAAAAGAGGTATGTTATAAAGCAAACCAAGTGTTAGACTTTAGATATAATGTTAAAACATATGCAAGTCAAGACGAGTTATTTAAATGCAATTTAAATAAAATAGATTTAAGAACAATAGAAAAAGATCCTGAAGACATTCAAGATTTATTGCAAGCTGTAGCAGATATAGGCCATGAGCTTGGTTATTTAAAGAATCAAACACCAAAGATAACGATAACATTAAAAGGTAATGAGAAAGTTTTTAAGCCAATGGCAATCACGACAGCAATAAACAAACAAGATGTAAGTACGTTATCGTATGATACATTAAGTAGTATTGAGCATATAAATTTAGATTATGTATCCAAGGTAAAAGAAAGGAATAAGGAGAATGTTCCTTTAATAGTAATTCAAGATAGCATAATTATAGATAGGACAAATTATACACCGGATATAAAGACGTGGTTAAAAGAAAAAATTGCTATATTATTTGGATAATAAGTTTTAAATAGAAGATATTATTAAGAATAAAAAATAATCTAATATAAATGAATAAATTATCTTATTAGTAATTGTAAAAAAATGTAAAAAACATTATAATAAGTTAGCAATAAAAAATCTTGATGTTTTTAAAAAAAATAGAATAAAGGGAGGATATTATAATGTCAATGACAGTAAGTAATAACCAAATTAATCAAAGTTTTAAGAGCCAAAATAATAATCCTCAAGAGAAAAAATATGAGAATCCTGTAAATAGGAAATTCGAATATTTTACAGCAGTAATGCCACCTTTAGCAGGTTCATTAGGAGTTGGCGGTTTAGTTGGAGGTTTGGTAGGGAGTGTATCAAATAAAAAAAGATTAGGTTGGGCTTCAGGTATATTGACAGCATTAGTGTTGGGGGGTGTATCTGTAACAACAGCATTATATAAAGCAAATATTTCGGCATTAATAAAGCAAAAGCAGATGGATGTATTTACAAGGGAACGTTCAGCTGCAACAACAATAGCAGAGAAATTAGACGAACAAGCAAGTCAAGATGAAAATTTGGATAATGTCGTAAATAATTATGCTAAATTTCAGGTAGGAAACAAAGGTGGAGCCGGATTAATACTTAACGCTTAAGAGATTAATAAAAAATGTTTATAAATCAGAATGAAAATATTTCAAATAGAGTCGTTAATTTTCGTCAAGCACAGACAGCAAGAAATAATACTGGCATAAAAAAAGAATCAAAGAATGAAACCATACCCGAAAATAAAGAAAAGAAGAAATATGAAAACCCAATAAGTGGTCCATTAGAAATGATTGCAACGACATCAGCAGTAATATTTGCATCATTGAGCTATGTATTTAAGGAACATTTGGAAGATATAATAGAAAATATAGAGAATAAAGATAAAAACTGTAAAACTCCGATGACTTTAAAACAAAAGATGACAAAAGTAGGTTTAGCAGCATTAGCCTTAAGTGCAATAGTAACATTAGTTACATTGCCAAAAGCTTTGTATGATACAAGTATAAAGACAGTCAAAAAAAAGAAAGATATGGATGTTTATATAAGATCAAATGAAGTAGAGAAAAAGGTTTTTGAAAAATTAGATGAAAAATCAAAGAGAACAGAAACCAAAGAAGATCAAAAAAAATTAGCGGATAACTTTTTAAAAATGCAAAGTGCAAAGCAAATAGCCCCGAAGTCAGTAATAGAAGATCTAAACTCTCCTGTAGAAGAATATATAATATAACTTTTAACTAAATCTCATTTAGATAGACCTTTTAATATATAGAATTTTTGGATTAAATTACTTAGTAAACAGTTTAAAATAGATATATTAAACTCAAGATAAATATTTAAAAAATAAGAAATTGTAAGTTAATTAAGAATAAAAAGAGTGAGATAAAAAGTGAGTAATCAAATTGTTTCTGTTGAAAAAATAGAAGAACCTTTGGAAAATAATGAAAAAGAGAATCTAAAAGAAAAACAAGTAGATAAAGATGTAAAACCAATAATAGAAGATATATTCAAATACGCACCATCAAAAATTGTAGGTTTATTATTGAATTTAATAGTAGTGCCAATTTATACAAGTTTATTAACGCCAAGTCAATATGGTTTATATTCAATATCAATAGCGACTTTAAGTTTTTTATGTATAATATTTTCAGATTGGGTAGGAATATCAGGTTTAAGATTTTTTAGAGAACAACAGTTACAGAATAAAAGTTCGGATTACCATGGAACGTTAGTATCGATATTGTTAATAAACTTATCATTAATGTTTACAGTAACGTTAATATGTAAGAGCTTAATATGTGATTTTTTTCATATACCGGTAAAGTATTTATATGTGATACTAATATTAATATTACCAATATCAATAAGAGCATTATTATTACAAATATTAAGAGCGCAGATAAAGCCAATAGCCTATAGTATAACAATAATATTAAACCAAGTATTAACAATGATGTTTGCGTGTTTTTTCATAATGAAGTTCAATTTAAAAGCGAATGCGATATTGTTATCAATGGCAATAGTAGCGAGTATTATAGGATTTATTTTAGCTTGTCAGACAAAATTTTTTAAAACAATAAAATTTGATCATTTAAGCTTTGGATTATTTAGGAAATTATGTTTTTATGGAATGCCATTAGCAATAGGCCATCTAAGTATGTGGATAATAACCCAGAGTAATAAGTTTATATTACAGCACTATAAGGGATCATTTTATAATGGTATATCCGGTGTAGCATACAATTTAACATATTCTATATTATTGGCATTACTATCGGTATTTATAATAGCGGCAATGCCAAGAATAATACGTTTATATGAAAGTGGTGCAGATGTAAGACCTGTAATATCAAAGATATCAGGCTATCTAATATGTATATCATTACCGCTTATAGGATTAATATCAATATATGCCAATGATTTTGTAAGTTTAATGTCAAATGAGAAATTTGCTCAAGCAAGTATATTAATTCCATTTTTAGCGATGTCAGTATTTTTTATAGAGTTAGCTGAATTTACAACAATCCAATACCATCTTGTAAATAAGACCTATATAGATACAATAATAAAATTTTCAATAGGAGCATTAGGAATATTATTAAATATAATATTAATTCCAAAGATAGGATTAGTCGCAATAGGAATAGCAGCATTATCAGTAAATATATTATATTTTATCCTAAGTTTAGTAATAAGTATGAAGAATTTACAATGGATAATGCCTGTAAAAGAAATAGGTATTGGATTTTCTTGTTGTATCCCGACAGTGTTGGTAATGATATGTTTAAAGTATTTAAAGATTGATGGGATATGGCAAATGTTAATACTATTATGTATATATTATATTTTATATTATGTAATAAATAAAAATTTAAATAAAATAGAAGTAATAATAGAGATGTATAAAAGAAAATATTTGTAGTAAAATAATAAAGAAGTCAAGAGAGATATAAAAAATTTGGAGTGGAAGAAATGAATGAATATGTAAAAAGTAAAATAAGAGATATAAAAGATTTTCCAAAAGAGGGTATAATATTTAGAGATATAACAACAGCCGTAAAAGATAAGAAGGCATTAAAAGAGATAGTAAAGTATCTAACAGAGGAATTTATAGACGAAAAGATAGATTATGTAGCAGCAATAGAATCAAGAGGATTTATATTTGGATCAGCGTTAGCAATAAATTTAGATGCAGGATTTATATTAATAAGGAAGCCTGGTAAATTACCTGCGAAAACAATAAGTCAAGAATATTCATTAGAGTATGGAGTAGATAGAATAGAAGTACACGAAGATGCAATAGAAGAAGGAAAGAATGTGTTAGTAGTAGATGATTTACTAGCAACAGGAGGAACAATAAGTGCAGCGTGTAAATTAGTAAAGAAGATGAAAGCGAATGTAGTAGGAGCTGCTTTTGTAATAGAATTAACAGAACTAAAAGGTAGAGAAAAGTTACCTGAAGAAATAAAAGTAGTATCAATGGTAAAATACTGATATAATATAGAATATAGAAAGAGAATATAATAAAAAATAAAGGTTTGCGCAAGCAATAAGGGAAAAGAATGGGTGATGAAGATAAACAATTTGAAGCAAGTCATCAGAAGTTGCAGCAAGCGAGAAAGCAAGGACAGGTAGTAAAGTCGAAAGATTTATCTACAGCATTATTTTTATTAGTAATGTGTTTTTTAGTATCAAAATTATCTCCTTTTATATGGGATCAAGTAACAAGGTTATTTGTGTTAACCTATGAACAGATACCAAATGTCCATTTAGATAAAATAGGGTCCGGATATTTATGCTTGATAACAATATTGCCAACGGTATTAATAATAGCGCCAATATTGTTTGTAGCGTGGTGTATGGGAATATTTGGAGATTTTATTCAAGTTGGGCCATTAGTAACAACGACTCCATTAATGCCAAAGTTAACAAAGTTAAATCCAGTAAGTTATTTTAAGAATTTATTTTCGAAAAAGACAGTATTTGATTTATTCAAGAATATAATAAAAATAGCGATACTAGGATATATAGGATGGATGGTATATAGTGATCATTTAGAGGCAATATTAGGATTAGCAGCAATAGATAATAATTTTGCAGTAATGACAGAATTTGGGAATTTAATAATGGAATTCATAACAAAAGCAATGCTAGCCTTTTTTATAATAGCGTGTGCGGATTATATGCAGATAAGGCAAAAGTTTATGAATGATCAAAAGATGTCATTAAAGGAAGTAAAAGATGAATATAAAAGTTCAGAAGGAGATCCAAATGTGAAAGCCCAGTTGAGGCAGAGGCGTATGCAGATGTTGCAACAAGATGCAGTAGCGGATTGTGATTTTGTAGTAACAAATCCTACGCATATAGCGTGTGCATTAAAATATGATCCTGAGAAAATGGAATCACCAAAACTGGTAGCAAAAGGAACGGAGCTAATAGCAAAGAAAATAATAGAGATAGCAAAAGAACACGATATACCGGTAGTAGAAAATCCGCCTGTTGCAAGAGCACTGTTTCGTATGGTAGAATTGAATGCACAGATACCTCCGGATTTATATAAAGCTGTGGCAGAAATATTATTATTTGTATATAATTTAAAAGGAAAGAATAAACTAGATAATATAAAGAATTTAAGTAAAGATAATAAAAAATAAATGGTGTAATAAGAAGTGCAATTAAAAATAAAGCAGTATATAGAGATAATAGAGAAAGTAGCGAAAGTAGAATACCGAAGGATACCAAATCATATGGTAGATTGTGATGAGTTGGTAAGTATAGGTATAATAGCTATTCAAGCGCTTATTGCAGGAAAGACGGAAGAGCAGTTAGAGAAATATAATTCTTCATATATAGCAACAGCAGCGAGATGGGCAATAAGAAACGAACTACGTAACAGATATAAATGGTACTCTTTAAGACATTCAACATCAGGAAGTGAAGAAGATAATGATGGATCAAAAGGTCTTGACGTATCACCAAATAAAGTAAGAGAAGCAATATATGAAACTATATTATCAATAGATTCATTAGCAGCGAACGCATCAGATAATGATTCTCCATTTGATTTTGTAAAAGATAAATCAGCATTACCGGATGAGGTAGCAGAATTATCAGAGTTAAGCAAATGTATAAAGGAAGCAATAGCGACATTACCGCAGAAAGAAAGAACAATAGTAGAGTACCGTTTTTATAGAAATATGCAGGTAAAAGAGATAGCAGAACAAGTTGGATTATCATCTTCAAGAATTACCCGAATAGTACAAAGTTCATTAAATTATATAAGAGAATACTTACAGAAAAAAGATTTAACAGAATATTAGAATTCTGGTAAGATATTAGCTAAAATAATAAAATTCTGTATAATAAAAAATAAAGAATGGAATATTAAACTTCTGATAAAGAAATATTAATAATGCCGTTATTACGAGCAATGTCCATAATTTTGACAACAGCACCATGAGTGGCAAGAGCTTCAGTTCGGATCATAAGTCCATCAGGGAATTCTTTAGATTTAGATTTGATAATATGTTCTATATCATTAAGCTCCATTTGCTGATTATCAACGATAATTTTATTATCGTTTGTAACTAAAACGTTAAGAATTTTTGATTCTTTAATATCTTGAGATTCAACCATATCAGGAACAGTTAAATTAAGTCCTTGCTGGTCAAGCAATGGAGCTATAACCATCATAATGATTAATAATACAAGGAAGATATCAGTTAAAGGAGTAATATTAATTTCGTTAAAAGTTTTGCGTTGCTTTCGTTTCATAGTAAAAATCCTTTTAAATAATTTTTAAAGTACGGATATATAAAATAGCTTAGTAATGATAAGAATCTATATCCTCATCAATAGGAGCATTTGATCCAAGAGAGGATATAAGATTATTTTTTTTATCGAGATTTTGATTATCCGGATTATGATCTTGAAGACTTTTTTGCTCTTTTTTAGTTAAAGGTTCACCAGCAATAGTAAGTTTTTCATAACCACATTGAGAAGCAGCATTCATAACTTTCATAATCTGGCTACTTTTAGTTTGTGCATCAGCTTTAACAACAACTTCTTTTTTTTCTAAAGAAGGTTTTAGTTTTTCTAAATCAGAAGTTAAAGAATTTACATCAATTTTAGATCCATTAAGATAAAAGACACCTTCTTTAGTGATGGAAACGGTAGCTTTTTTCTGTTCTATAGTAATACCACTATTAATTTCCGGAACAGAGATAGAATTATCTTGAGATTGAAACGTAGGAGCTACAACCATCATAATGATTAATAATACAAGGAAGATATCAGTTAAAGGAGTAATATTAATCTCGTTAAATATTTTTTTATCGTTGGATGAAGAGTTAAAAGCCATATTATAGTTCTTTCTTAAATAAAATTAATAAATAAATTTTAAACATTAGATTTCAATTGTAAATGATCATTAGGATTAATAGAAGAAGACTCATCCGAATCTACAAAGCTAAGGAATAATAACTTGATTAATTGGAAATCATCTTCGTATCGTTTAACAGTAGATTGAAATAAGTTAAACAAAACAACAGCAATAATAGCAACACCTAACCCAAAAGCAGTAGCAATCAAAGCAGATCCAATACCCATAGCAACAGCAGCAGATTGATTACCTTGAGTAGCCAAGTCTTGGAATGTATATAGGATTCTAACAACAGTACCAAAAAGCCCTAAGAAAGGAGCAACACCACCAATAGTACCAAGAATAGTTAAATGACTTTCAAGTTTTCTGGTAGCTAAACTGGCAGCAATATCAAAAGATCTGGAGAAACCTGCTCTTTGTTCTTTAAAAATACGAACAGCTTCTTCGGTAACTTCGCCGATAACTCCACCCAGTTGAATACTTAAAGCTTGAGCTGAGTCAAGATTATTTTTAACTAATTCTTTTTGTAATTTTGGTATAAATTGAACAACATCACGTTGATTTTTTTTGTAAAAAGAAAATCTATTAATAGCAACAGCTAAAGTAAGAATGGAGCAGATTAATATAGGTAATAATACCGGCCAATCTAGTTTAATTGAATGTAATAAAAGTTCCATAAATGTAATCCTCTTTCTTTATAATGTATATATTTTAATTTTTTATGAATATTTTGCTAAACTGAATTAGTACCGTCGAGCAGATGAAGCATAGAAATCGAAAGTAAAATTAATATCGACACTAGCACCTTTATATTCCGGAGGTAAAGGTCTAAAAGGGGCAGTTAATTTAACAGCGGCAATAGCAGCATCATCATCAGATTTAGATCCGGAAGATTTTTGAACAGATAGAGATAATAATCTACCATCTTTAGCAATTTTGAATAATAATACAATTTTTTTATTTTGCCCACCATTAGGAGGAGTCCAATTAGATTTAATTCTACGTTCAACCTCTTTCATATAAGGACCAAAATCCGGTTCACGAATGGCATCAATACCAGGAGCGCCTTTAGGGTTTCCAGGGCTAGGATTACCAGCATTACCTAAAGATCCGCTTGATCCTGTAGAAGAAAATCTACCACCATTACGAGCACCTGATCCACCGGAACTTGGAGCTAAAATAGGGCTTGGCTTTGATGTTGATTTACCGGAAGATCTGTTTGAATTTCCATTACCAGAAGTAGAAACAGGACCTGAGTGAGTTCCTACTTTATTACCAGCCTTATATTTAGGTACGGGAACGGCAAACTTATTAGGTGAATGTTTACTCGTAGGTTTTGGAGCTTGAGCTACAATATTTGGTCTTGGAGCTTGAGTTGTTGATTTTTTAACAGTAGGTGCTTTTTTAGCTGACTCTTGTGCTTTTGGACGATTTTGAGTTATTGTTTGCTTAACTTGTTGCTTAGGTTTTACAGTTTTATTAGCTTGATTAGCCGCAGGCATAGAAGCTTTTGTTTGTGATACAGATTTCGGAGCAGAAGGTGTTGGCATAGATTCTTTTCTTGTTGGATCGTGCTTACCTCCTGCTCGTGAATCCATATCTGAACGATTCTTTGTATTTTTATTTATTGGTTGACCGGGTTTAGTTACTAATACAAATTCTATATCTTTAGGTTTAGGTTTTGGTTTATCAAATAGTTGAAAATTAATACCTAAAAAGGCTAATAATATCATACTTAGCCATATAAAGGCTACAGATACAGGATGTAATATCGTAGAAAGGACAAGTGATTTTTTAAAAGATATTTCTTTTGTATTATCTTTTATTATTATTCGTGTTTTTCCTTGATCACAAACTTTGATATTTTCATCTTCTGATGTATTAAATTTGTTACCCAAAAGTGTCATATAAATAAATCCATCTTATATACTACATAATAAAGTTTAGCTAAAGCAAAGAGCAAAACAATTACCCGATATGATTAATATCTTGAGCCAGGTGTATAAGTAATCGGTTGGTCAATGACTATATTAACTTGAGTACCGGCAGGAATAACAGCATTAATACCTTTATCCCAGACAGATTTTGCTAACCCACCGCCTGCACCTACAGCAGTTGCTAAAGCTGTTCCTTTACCTATTTTACCACCGGCTAAAGGTGAGATTATTACACCGGCTAATGCTCCGGCTGCTGAACCTACAGCTATATCTTTTGCGTATGCTTTTGTTGTATCTTTTGCTGTTCCGCCTTTTAATAATCCTGTTCCATCATCTGTTTGGATCATTCCGGATATAGGAATCATTTGACCTGTTGGGGTTACTATATTTGTGAATCTTACTTTTAAATTCCCGTTTATACCACCTCTTTTAGCTTTTTTTACGCTTATTACATTACCATTTAACACTGATCCTGCCGGTGCTACCAGATTATTACCATAATAGAAGTTCTGTGGTAAATTTATTGTTACACCTTGGCCTAAGGATAAGTTTTCTGAATTTAATTCATACGTTGTCATAGCGGGGATACTCATTCCTGCCGGTATTGTTATTACTTTACCTCTTAATTGTTGTGAATAATTATTATTTGCGGCTATTGCTCCACAAAGAAATACATTCCCTGTTGTATTGCTTAAAATCAACGCACTTAAAATTAATGCACTTAATACTTTTTTTCTATTCATGTTTTTCTTCCTCCATTTTTTTTACCCAAAGGCTAGATTTTTTAATTTATATTATAATATACAATTAATTAAATGTGAAACATATATACATTACAAGATGTTTTGATTATATTGAAAAATCATCGATAAGTACAATATTAAGTTCTCTTCCGGCTTTTACTATTATTGGTTTACCATATTCAAATACATTTACAGGGGCATATTGTAAAACTCCTGTTCCCCAGCTGCTTGAATAGTGTGGTACTCTTTCATAATAAGCATACGGTGATTTATCTCCACCCAGATATTGTTCTGCGCTTGATCCGACGTAGGCATTAATTTTTCTTTCGGAATTATCCGGATAGATTACTTTATATATTTTTATTTTTAATGCTCCATTTGTTCCTTGTACCGGCTCTTTGACATCTTCTACAAATCCTACATATATTGCTCCTTCCGGTATTATTATATCCTCATCGGCATATATATTCTGTGGATTTATAAATGTTACTTCATCTCCTATATCTAGTGCCTCACTTGATAATTGTCTTTGGCTTACTCCTTTTAGAAATGCTCCTTTCATTATTGTCAAGTGCTTATTGTTATAGGGATTTATTTCTCTTATCAGATCTTCATTAGTATAACTTTCGCTCTTTTCAGAAATTATTATTCCACTCATTATTAATATCAATAATATTCCTATAAGTTTTTTTATATACAAATTTTTTTTTCTTTTCATAATAAAGAGTTTTACAATTTTTTTTCTAAAAGTCAACAAATATTTTTATTAAAAATATATTTTAAAGTTTATATTACTCAAGATTGAAAGGTTTAATAGCTCGATTTAGGATACCTAAACATTTTGCAATAACAAAACCATAATTTGTTATTGGAATATTAAGTTCTTGAGCCATGCTTATTCTTGTTAATATTTCTCTACGATTTGTCATACAGCCACCGCATTGAATTATTAATTTATAATCTTTTATATTTTTTTCGAATCCTTTTGATACGTGGTAGTCATAGATTAAATTATCACATTTTGTATAATTTTTTATCCATTTTGGAATTTTGACTCGTGCTATATCATCTTCTATAGGGTGATGTGTACAGCTTTCATATATTAGAATTTTATCTCCATTTTTTATTTCATCTAACATACTTGCTCCTTTAAGGAATATATTTAAATCACCTTTTAGTCTTGCAAATAATATGGAGAAGGATGTTAGATTTATATTTTCAGGCACTAAAGCAGACACTTCTTTAAATGCTTGAGAATCTGTTATTACTATTTTGGGATCTGTTTTTAGGTTCTCTAATGCTAGTGTAAGTTCTGATTCTTTGACGACAAGGGCTTGAGCGTTTGTATCTAAAATTTCTCTTATAGTCTGAACTTGCGGTAGGATTATTCGACCTTTTGGAGCCTCTTTATCTATTGGAATTACTAGAATTGCAAGATCTTTTTCTTTTATTATATCGCTTAAGATCTTTTTTGCTTGAATAAATTCTTCTGGTAAAATTTCTATTAATTTATTTTTAAATTTTAAAGTAATATCATTGTCATATTCAGCACTTACTTTTAAAATATTTTCAGAATATTTTTTAATAATTTCCAGTTTTTCATTACTTATTTCTTTAATATCTTTTTTATTTATTATAACTATAATAGGAATATTAGATTTATTAAGTTTTTGGCAAATATCAATTTCATAATTATCAATACCATTATAATCACATACAATAACAGCTATATCTGTACGACCTAATACTTCATAAGTTTTTTCAACTCTTAATTTACCTAAAGACCCTATATCATCTACTCCGGCTGTATCTATAAATACAACAGATCCTATAGGTAACAGTTCCATAGGCTTTTCTATCGGGTCAGTTGTTGTCCCTGCTATATCTGAAACTATTGATATTTTTTGACCTGTAAGCTTATTTAAAAAAGAAGATTTACCTACATTCCTTTTACCAAATATACTTATATGTATTCGGTTACCACGACTTGTTTTTTCCATTTTAACTTCTTTCTAATAGATTTTTTAAATTATCTAATTTAAAATTATGTCTTAATAAAAATATAATAAAAATCACAGTTAATATAAGCATAATTATACCTTGATAAACAAAAGCGATAGCAAGACTTGTTGTTTTAGAAATATTATATATACTCAAAGCCCAAATAACTGCTAACTGATAAGGTCCTATAAATATAGACGTTGATGGTATTATTGTAGATAATGCTATAAAACTTATTATGAATAAACAAGCTGAAATACCTATATCTAAGTTAAATGATTTTAATAAAATATACACACAACATACTTCACAATACCAGATACTAAAACTAAGTACTATTGTAATAATTAAATTTTTTATTGAGCTTATACAGCTTAATCCGTCAATAAAGTTTTTTGTAATTTCTTGAATCTTTTCTAAGAATTTTATATAATTATTTCTTTTTATAAATCTAGATACAAAGTTAAATATTTTATCAATTATATTAAAGTTATGTATTAACAAAATAAAAAGTAATGCACCAAAGAATAAAATACCTGAAATATATATTAATTTTAATATATCAGAGTTGCTATAAAAGATTAAACTTGCAAAAGTTAATATTAAAACTATGCTTACTCCATCTAAAATACGTTCTAGAACAATACTTGCTAAAGCTTTTGTTTTTCCAATATAAAACTTGTCATTTTGTTTATTATTACCATTATTAATATTTAAATTTTCAGCTTCTTTATTAAGGTAATAAGCTCGCCACAGATCACCTACTCTAAGAGGTAAATAACTATTTAATGCGGAACCTACCGTAAATATCTCACTTAAGCTTATTAACTTTAAATTTGTATTATTTCTAATTAAATATTTCCATCTTAATCCTCTTAAAATCAGGCTTAAAAAATAAATTATAATAATAAAAAATAAATCTTTAACATTAAAAGAAATTATGAGTCTAATTAATTGATAAAAATCTATTTTCCAAAAAATTATAACCAATAAAATAAAAGTTATGATTAAACTAAAGATAAGTCGTTTAAATTTTGATATTATATTCATAATTTAAGTAAAATTTTAATAGTATCTTTTTTACGGTTTAATTCAAATCCTTCAATAGCTTGTTTAAAAGGTAATATTTTAGAAATTAGAGGAGAAAAATTAATAATATTTTTTTCCATTAACCTTAAAGCAGGAGCAAATTGACCGCAACGTGAACCTAAAATTGTTATCTCATCAATAACCACTGGAGCTAAATTAAGATCCTTTTCAGAGGCTATAGTACTTTTTAATACTAAAACTCCTCTTGGTTTTACAAGAGCTATAGATGTTTCAAATCCGGATACTGATCCTGTTGCTTCAATAACTACATCGTATTTTTTTTCAATTTTTATATCAGATAGTAATTCTGTATTAATACCTTGATTTTTGGCTATATCTAGTTTATTTTGATGTTTTCCTATTAAATTAATATCAATATTAGAAGCATTTAAAGCAAGTGCTATTAATAAACCCAACTTACCATCACCAAGAACAGCTACTTTTTCATAAGGTTTAATATGCAACTGTTCAAGAATTTCTAAAGCAGCAGCTAAAGGTTCTGTGAATACAGCGACTTCATCAGGTATACTATCAGGTACTACTAGTAAGTTAGAAACAGGTAATGTTAAATATTGAGCAAAACATCCCTCTTTATTAAGGATACCTAAAGTGCTTCTATTCGGACAATGACGACTAAGACCTTGATTACACCAATTGCAATTACCACATCCTAAATTAATTTCACCAACTACTCTTTTTCCTATAAGATTTTTATCTTTTGGATTTTCAACTTCTTCTACAATACCTACAAATTCGTGACCTAAGATGCCTTTATAACCCATATAGCCTTTTGTAATTTCAAGATCAGTATTACATATTCCAACCATACTGATTTTTATCAATGCCTCATTAGAGTCCATTTTTGGTGTGTTATAATCAGTTACATATTTTAAAATTTCGTCAAATATTAAAGCATCCATATTATACTAATTCCAATTCTTAATCATCTACTTCTTTATTATAAGTTATTTTATCATAAAAAAAGTCTATAATAATAAAAAAAATGCAAAAATTAAGATTCAAAAAATAGTAATATATAATATTATTAGATGAAAAAACTGGTAAAATGAAAAGAAAAATTGTAAAATAATAAGAAAAAAAAGAAAAAAGATAGAAGATAAAAATATGCGGTTAATAAATACATTTGACGAATTAAAAGAGATTCTAAGCTTACAAAATCGAACAGAGGAAGATTTAAATGATATAGAAAAAGCTTATCTTTTTGCTGAGCGAGTACATAAAGGTCAATATAGAGTAAGTGAAGAACCCTATATAGTACACCCTTTAGAAGTAGCAAAAATTTTAGCAGATCTGCAAGTGGATAAACAAACAATAATGGCCGCATTACTACACGATGTATTAGAAGATACAGATACAACAGCTGACGAATTAAGAAAAGAATTTGGAGATGAAGTTGTAAATCTGGTATTGGGTGTAACAAAAATAGGTAAATATCAGTTCAAATCAAAAGAAGAAAGACAAGCTGAAAATTTCCGAAGAATGATAATAGCAATGGCAAATGATGTAAGAGTCGTGTTTTTGAAGTTGGCAGACAGATTACATAATATGCGGACATTAAATTATATGGCTCAGGCAAAGCAGCATAAAATAGCTCAAGAAACGTTAGATATATTTGCTCCATTAGCTAATAGACTTGGTATAGGTAAAATCAAAACAGAACTTGAAGATTTATCTTTAAGATATCTTCATCCTGAAAAATATTTTGAAATAGCTCAATTAGTATCCCAGAAAAAAGCAGAAAGAGAACTGACGGTTAAATTACTTATTGAAAATATATCTAAAAATCTTAAAAATAATGGTATAGAGGCAATAATACAAGGCCGAGCTAAGCATTATTATAGTATATATAATAAAATGAAGCGTCTTAATTTAGCTTTTCATGATATGTATGATATAACAGCAGTAAGAGTAATAGTAAAAACAGTAAAAGAATGCTACGAGGTATTAGGAATTATTCATTCCCAATTTAAACCAATAGCAGGACGTTTTAAAGATTATATAGCAATGCCAAAAGCAAATATGTATAGATCATTACATACCTCTGTTTTAGGCCCAAGATCAAAACCTTTGGAAGTTCAGATAAGAACAGAAGAAATGCACGAAGTTGCTGAATATGGTGTGGCTGCTCACTGGAAATATAAAGAGGTAGGATCAAAGGTTGTAAACAATAAAGATGACTTAAAATTTTCTTGGATGAGAAAGTTTGTAGAAATGGAAAAGGAGGCGCAAAATACAAACGAGTTTGTTGAAGAAGTAAAGACATATTTTTTTGAGGATCAAGTATTTGTATTTACTCCAAAGGGCGATGTGTTTGATTTGCCAAGCGGTGCTACTCCTATTGATTTTGCATATAGAATTCATTCAGATGTCGGAAGCAAAACTGTTGGAGCTTTAATAAATGGAAGAATAGCCCAATTGGATACTCAACTAAATAATGGCGATATAGTTGAGATTTTAACCTCAAAAAATGCAACCCCAAGACTTGATTGGTTACATTTTGTTAAATCTAAACAGACCCAATCCAGAATTAAGCAATGGTTTAAGAAAAATAATAGAGAAACTCATGTCAATATAGGTCGATCAATGTTAGAGTCAGAACTTAACAAATCTGTATTTGACGAGAAGATAAAAAATGGCGATTTGAAAAATGTAGCTATAGAAATGAATTATAAAACAGTAGATGATCTGTTAGCGGCCTTAGGTTATGGTGAAACAACCGTATTAAAAGTAGTAAACAAATTAAGGAAGCCTGTGCAACAAGAGCAACTAAGTTTTATATCTAATTCTAAAAAACGTGGAAAAAATACAAGTGATATAGTTGGCTTAGAAGGATTATTATATAATTTTGCGAAATGTTGTTCTCCTGTTCCGGGTGAACCTATTGTAGGTGTAGTTACTCGCAGTAAGGGTGTATCTGTTCATAGAATTGACTGTAACTCTTTAGATACAGTACCGCCTGAAAGATTAATGAATATATCTTGGTCAGAAGATTTAAAGGCATTATCTAAAACTTATACTGCATCAATAAAAATAGATGTACAAGATAAAATAGGGATGTTAAAAGAGATTTTAACAAATCTTACTGAATGTAATACAAATGTTACCTATGCAAATATTAAAGCTCATACAGAGAATAAAATAGGGACAATTTATCTGGGTGTAGAAGTAGATAATATTGATAGGCTAAGAAAAGTAATTAGTTCTTTACAGAGCATTCCTGAGGTATATTCTGTTAAAAGGGTATCTGCTAACAATGGGCATAAGATTAATGATTTAAATAATCATCACAATAAGAAAAGAAAAAAAGAGAATAATAAAAAATAGTTTTATTGATTGTAATGTATTGTAAATTTGAATTTTATAATATGAAGTATTGTAAAGTTCTTTATTAATAATGCATTGAGTTATATATGTAAAGAAGTGTAAAAATAAATAAGATATTTTCAAGAAAATACTAAAGATTTTTAATAAATGACCGATAACTATAATGTATCAAGTATTTAAAGAAAAATTAAATAAAGGAGTGTGTATCATGGGACTAGCAGCATCACAAGTACGTTTTTTGCAGATGACTGCGCAAAAAACTAATTTAGAGTATAAAGGTCAACAAATTAACCAAAGTAGAACAATTCTTGCAAATAGAACTTCTAATCTGTTTAAAGAAGCTCAGAAAATGGATATCCCAACTCCACCTTCAAAACAAGATTTTACAAGCACAGGATATCAAACAACTTTAAGTGACGGACAAACTTTAGTAATTCAAAGTTACTCAAGCGATGATTTGAACGGTTGGGAAAATCTATGGCAGAATGTATCCAGCTGGTTTTCAAGTGGTGATACAAAAGCAAATAAGCATATTAATATAAATAAAATGACTTTAAATGGTGAAGATAGTGATATATGGTCAGGTAAAGATCTTAATGCTGTTGTAAGTGTAAATGGTCAAATAAAAGCTATTGAAGTCAAAGATTCTACAGGTAATAAACAATATTATAGCTTAGAGCCTATAGAAATTGTAGATGAAGCTGCTTATCAAAGAGCAATGGAAAAATATGAATATGACAAAATCGAGTATGATAAAATCCAAAATCAAATCAATAAAGAAACAGAAATTCTACAATCTCAAGATAAAAATTTAGAAATAGAATTAAAGCAGATTGATACTGAACATAATGCTTTACAAACAGAAATTGATGCTGTTAAACAAGTAGTTCAAAAAAATATTGAATCATCTTTTAAGACTTTTTCATAACTTTTTCATAACCTAAATTCTTACTATTTTTAAAGGAAGTTATTATAACTTCCTTTTTTTTAATATTGTAAAATATATAAATGGTGTTATAATTTATAGGAAATGATAAGAGAGGATGTTCTGCTACTATGGTTAGATTATTTTTACATAATCTTTTAAAAAGATTAGAAAAATACGAATATTGTTCATTAGAAAACAGTTTTATAAGAAGTAATTTTCATTTAGATGAAAATAAACAAGAATCATTTCAACAAAAAACTATAGCGGATATTTATAATTATAATAACAACTTAGATCCTGAACTTATATCTATAATAAAATAGGGGATATATTTTTATAGTTTAAGAGTTAGAGCCTAAAACAGATGTCATATTACTATATTGTTGCTGTAATTTAGATATAGTACTATCCATATTTTGGAACTGTTTAGTTAAAGAACTTTCATAGTTCGATAAGCTTTCTTGTTTTCGGGTAATATCGTTTTCTAGTCTTGTTATTTGTTTAGATATAGAATTCGATTTAGTTACAAAATACCCTTCTGTAGGGTCAGTAAGTTTTTTAGTTTGAGCTTCAAGAGTTTTTGTCAGATTAACGAGAAGTTCTTGAACACTATTAGGGTCTTTTTCTAAAGCATTTTTGAAAGCTGATTCATCAAGAACCAATTTATTTGTGTCTGAAGCTACAGAAGTTCCTACTTTTCCTGTTGTAATTCCTATACTACTTAATGTTTTATAAATACCATCGTTTGTTACTTTAGAAGTTGCAATAGTTCTCATATTATTTCTAGCGGAAGTAAGAGCACTTTCAAATGCCAGAGTTTGTCCTGAGGTAGCATATTGATCAATTTTTGAAATTGAGTCATTAAATGCACTTATAAAATCTTTAACAGATGACACAACAGAATTTGTATCATTTGTAACTTTAATAATAATAGGTGAATCTTTTTCTGTGACGGTATTCAAATTTAAAGTAAGTCCAACAATACCTGTGTCTTCAGAAGTTATATTATTAGAATTAGAAGTTAATTGTTCACCATTAATAGAAAAGATAGCATCTTTACCGGAAGTCAGAGCATTTGGATCATTTAATCCGGCTTTTTCGATAAAGTTAGAAGAAACTTCTTCTATTTTGATTTCATTACTTCCTGTTTCTTTGGACATTAAAGAGAAGGTATTTGTTTTTGTATTATAAATAGCATTAACACCTGCTTTTGAATTTGTATTAATAGCACTCATTAAAGAATCCATAGTAGTACTTTCTGTAATAGAGAAAGTTTGTCCATTAATTTTAAAGTCCCCAATAGAGAATCCTTGATCAACAAGTTTTACTTTATTTTTTGGAGTTGGATCTGTAAAGACGGTTTCACTGGATGTTATACGAGAGTAATCAGAATTATTTTCAAGATTCATAATTTCGGCAAAATTACTTGTACTACCTTTTCCAAGTTTAACTCCTGTGCCATTTTTATCTACTATAGAGAGTTTACCATTTTCATCAAGACTAGCTTCTATTTTTTCACTAGCAGCATTAATTTTTTCTATCACTTTGCTAATTTTATCAGACGAGGATATATTTATAGTTAAGTTTTCTCCAGAGCCTAGAGAAAGAACAAATGAGCCTTCCTTAAAATCATCTAAAGAGCTTAAAGATGTATTTGTTGTAATAGGATTTTCTTTTTCTTGTAAACCAACAGCTCCTCTTAAAGTTGTACTTGTAGCTAATTGCAAAATTTCGACAGTGAAGTTCATTTTTGGAACAGTATTTGTAGCTGTAGCGGTCAGATATTTTTCATCAGATACATTAACTTGATTATTTTGGAAGAAATTTGCAGAGGTACTATTTTTTGAATCTAAAATTTTCTGCATTTGAGTAGATAGAGTAGAAAAAGACGATTTAATAGTATCTATATTTTTATTTGTTGTTTCCAGAGTTGTTTTTTTATCTGTTAATGGTGTTACAACAGACTGTTTTTTTACTGCAACAAGTTGTTCTACCCAAGAGGCATAATCCATACCTGAGCCAAGGCCTGAAAAATTTATACTCATAATTTCTTTACCTCAAACTTTTTTACACTAGAATATTTTACCATATTTTAGGCAATTTTATCCAGATGTATTAAAAAATATTTTAAATATCCAACATATGATGTAGATAAATTTAGTTATGAATCTTTATTAATACTATATCCTAGAGTTTCAAGTAAGGTATTTACATCAGATTCTTCTTTATTATTTTTAGAAGTTTTGTTAGATTTATCTAAGTATTCTTGTAGAATACTTACGGATTCTGTTTGTTGTGAATTTAGAGTAGAAAGAATAGAGTTCAGATTTTTAAGATTTGATTCTGCACTAGAGATAGAGTTTTGGATATTTGTTTTTAGTTTATTTAAGGCATTATCATTTTTTAAGATAATATTATCTATTTTAGCTTTTTCTTTAGAGAATTTAGAATTAGAATCTAAAATATTAATAACAGATGACTCAAGATTAGATGCTGTTTGAGTAAATTTAGTTTTTGCATTAGCTACATCAACAGATTTAAGTTTTTCTGTATCAAGAGATAATGAGCCGTCTTTATTTTTAGATATACCAATATCATTATTTACCAGATTGTTAATTTGATCATTTAGCTCTTCATTTAATTTTTTAATAACTTGTTTATATTGTAAAGCACCTCCGGATTTTGTTGTTGATTTAATTAAAGATTGAGTCTGGTTATATTGGTCTATAAATTTCTGTATAGAATCAGAAGAGTTATCCGTATAGATTTTATATTCTTCCTGGATAGTTACCTCTTCTAAAATGGTTTTATCGACTACTGTAAATGTCAATGTAGTACCGGAAGGAATCGTTCCATCTGTTGTTGTAATTTTAAACTTGCCATTTTTACCTGTAAAATACAAGGATCCGTCATTTGTCGTATAAAATTGTATATTTTCGTTTTCAGGGCTAGTTATTATGTAGTCAGTACCGGCATCTTGACCTTTTGTATAGTTATCTATATTAAATCCCATAGCCTGTAGCGTTGATAAAAGGTTTTCATCCTGATCTAATTGACTTTGTCCTGTTGTAGTTAGAGATATATCTAATGTATGATTACTTAAATTATAATGCTGATATACGTTAGTATAGTCAGGGTTTAAAATATAAGCTAATTGGGAAGCAATATTACCTAACGTTGTATTTTTATCAATAGTTATGGATTGACCACCTAATGTATATGTTCCTGTGTTAAAAGAGGAATAATGTGTCTGATTATCGAAGAAATTTAATTTTTCAACAAGTGCTTGGCTTTCTTTTGAGCCTTCTGTTGCTTTGAAGGAGATAGATGATACATTAGCTGATGTTGTTATTCCTATGTTGCCATATTTTAGTCCGGCAGAACCTGCAGATGCAATGGATAGAGCAGTATGAATTTTATCTGTGAGTTCTCCTATTGTAGTATCAGCATTAAATTCGATTGTTTGTGTGCTAGGATTAGTACCTTGAATTTCTATATTAAAAGAAAATGTAGTAGACCTATCTATATTCTCTATAATGTCGGATATTTTTGTATATGATTGAAGACTTGGCGCAGAGAGGCTTAGGCTAAAAGCTTGAGCCGGTCTATCTTGGAATGTAATACTGTAATCGCCTTTAGTTAAATTTCCACCAATTACGATATTTTTAACTGCATTACTGGTTGTAGATCCGGAATCGGATTGAAGAACCTCCTGAGAAGTAACCTTGCCATCTTTTACTGTAAATTGAAAGACAGTACCAGAAGCAATATCGTTTTTTGCTGTTAAATAAAAAAAACCATTATTGGTTGAAAAACATAGTCGGTTATCACGTCTAGAGGCAAATTGTACATTTTCATTTTCAGGGCTAGTTATTGTGAAAGCAGTATCAGCATTTGAGGCTTTTATATAATGTGAGTTAAACCCCATATTATATAGTGAGCTTATAATAGAATCATTAAATTCTCCTGGAGTTTTAGTAGTTACATTTAAATTATTATTAGCGATTTCTATGTCTAAGTCAAAGTCTGAAAGTGCATTTTTTAGTTTCCCTTGAATAGATTTTAGAGTATCACTTTCATCAATAGTTATGGATTGGCCATTTAAGGTATATGTTCCTGTTTTTAAAGAGGAATAATGTGTTGAGTCATTGGAAAAATTTAATTTTTCAACAAGTTGTTGACTTTCTGCTGAGTCAGTATTTGCTTGGAATGTTACGGATGATACATTATCAGACCTTGTTATTTTTATTTGGCCATCTTTTAGTTCAGCAGAACCTGCATTTGCATCAGATAGAACGGTATTAATTTTATCTGTGAGTTCTACTATATTATTATTTATATTAAATTCTATTTCTAATTGGTTAGCATTTCCGGAAAGATCTTTAGTCTGTATATAAAAAGAATGTGTTGTTGTTGTAGTATCTTCTATATTTATAAATTCATATAATTTGGTATAAGAATTTACAGCATTACTATAATTAAAGCCTGAGTGTTGTTGAATTTGACAAAGTGTAGCGTTAGCATTATCTACTGAGATGGTATAAGTTCCATCAGTTACGTTCCGAACTGTGATAGATTCAATTTCATTACTAGTAGGAGTGGTGGTTCCATTACTAATTGGGGTTCCGTTGACAGCAATATTTTTAACTTCTGAAACAGTTTTTTCTTGAGTCGTTTGTACTTCTCGAGTGGCGGTTTCGGTTGAGAGATTATTTAGTTGATAGGCGGAGTTAGCAAGAGCAACAAGGGAAGATTTAATGGAGTCAATGGCCATAGCTTTAATAGAATTTTTAGATCCATAAGATTCTCTTAAAGACACAACAGTATTTTTGTTACTTTTTATTAATTCTAAAATAGAGTTGCTTGAGCCGGTAGAAGACTGTAGTCCTAGAGAGCCGCTATTATTTAGTAGAGCTTGAGCTATTTGCATATTAAAGCTTAGATTATTATTTGAAACTCCATCCATAGTATTAGTTTTCTCCTTGTCGTTATTATATTTTGTGTATTTTATTCCACAAATGTAGTAGAAAATAACAATAAATTCGGAAAGTGTAACAAATTATTAAAATTATTTTTATAGAAATATACAAAGATCGAATAAATTATAGGATTTATATAGCAGTTTGAGCTAAAATTGTAAGCTTGAAGATGTTTTTTAGATCTTGTACGGTAAAAATTGCAAACAAGTTTAAAATGACATTATAACTATCTTTTAAACATATTTAGTGGAAAATATATAAGTATCTAAATTTTTTAATTGAACTGCCGATGATAAAAGTATGAATATAAAAAAGGTTTTTGTGTAAATTTTTGCGACTAAGCTAGAAAGTATGATAAATAATAAGAAAAATATGATATAATAAAAGTAACCTTATATGGGTGATAATTTTGTTCCTACATTTAAATAAATAGGGTATAAGATGACTCGTAAATAATGAAGTATACCAACCCTTGAAAGAAACAAGGTTTAGAGTTGGAAACGGAATTTATTTTGGCGCTAACCCACCTGCTGGAGAATAGCAGGTAACAAAATTAGCTCATATAAGGCCTTTTTATTTTTAGTAAGTTTTAATTATGATTTATTTAGCAAAATTAAGTTAGAAATAATATAAATAACAAGAAGTTTCGTAAATAAAAGTAAAATCTTTGACAAGAAAGATATTTTTGTAGTGTAATAAAAAATGTATAAGTGTCATTTAGGGCTTGGGAAGATTTTTTTATAAATGTTTATAAAACAATTAGAAGTCGATAACTTCAAATCATTTGCTAATCAGGTAACAATACCTTTTTTAAAGGGATTTACTACTATTTCCGGACCAAATGGATCAGGTAAGAGTAATATTATAGATTCTATTTTGTTTGCTTTAGGTTTATCATCGTCCAGAACATTAAGAGCAGAAAAACTTTTTCACCTTATTTCGACACATACAAAAAGGAATGAGGCATTTGTAAAAGTAACATTTGCTCTTGAAGATGAAGCTAATAGCGAGTTTACAGTAGCAAGGCGTATAAAGAAAACATCATCAGGATTTAATAGTATTTATTATTATAATGATAAAATATGTACATTATCACAGATCCATATAGAACTTGAGAAGTATAATATTACACCAAATAGTTATAATGTTATGATGCAAGGAGATGTTACAAGTATTACGGCTTGTTCGGGAACGGAAAGACGTAAGATTATTGATGAAATAGCAGGTGTAGCAGATTTTGACAGAAGAATAGAACAAGCTGAAAATGAACTTGAAACAGTTGAATCTAGAGTAGAGAGATCAATACTTATTCTAAACGAGGTAGATGTTTCTTTAGAACAGTTGAAAGAGGAAAGAGAACAGGCTTTAAAATATAAAGAATTAAAAGATGAAAAAAGTAAATTAGAAAGCCAAATAAATATAGCAAAGTATTTTAATATAAAAAAGTCATTAGAGTTAGTGCACGAAAATATATTAGAATTTGAAAAAAAGAAAAAAGATGAAAAAGTTAAATTAGAAGAAATTTTAGTAGATTTAAAATCAAAGCAAGAAAGTTTTAAAGAGCTATCAGATCTTATAAAAGAAAAAGGCGAAACACAGCAGCTTGAAGTTAAAAAGCAAGCAGAAGAATTAAAAGCCTCAATAGAAATAAAGAATTCATCTATAATATTTGCAGATAAGAATATACAGGATAATTTAAAGACTATTGAGAATGCAAAGAATGGGATATTAAATCTTGAAAAGAAAATAGATGATTGTAAATTAAAAATAGAATCAAAGCTATTAGATATAAAAAGAGTAGAAGAAGAAAAAGAAAAAGAAAAAGAGATATTAAAACAGATACTGGAAGAAGTATCAGGATTAAATCAAAGTGCAGACGAGCAGTTACTAAAAAGGAGTAGCTTAAGAAAAGAGTTAGAAGAAACAAAAGATAAAGAACTAGATATTCAAAAAGAAAAGATACCGTTAGAAACAGAGCTTGCAAATTTAAAAAAGCAACTAGAGACAGGAAAATTAAATTTAGAGAAGCTTAAGAGTATTGACTTTGAAGAGAGAAAAGATAAACTGGTTTTAGAAGAAGAACAGTTAAAAAAAGAATTAGAAGATTTTAAACAGATACAACAGAATAATTTATATGAACTGGATAAAGTAAAAAATGAAATAAATGATCTTACATATACAATAAGGACAGCATCAAATAAAATAGCACAAATGGAAGGCCAAAAGATGGCATTTGAAGAAGCAAATTTTGGTCGAGCTATTGATATAATATTGGATTCAAATCTAGCGGGAGTACATGCTCCTTTAGCCCAGTTAGCGCAGGTGGATAAAGAATATTCTTTAGCTTTAGAGATAGCTATGGGAGCAAGAATGAAGCATATAGTTGTGGATGATGATTTTACAGCAAGAAAAGCTATAGAAATATTAAAGTCATCAAATGCAGGTAGGGCTACATTTTTACCATTGAATAAGATAAAAAGAGCTCCATCTTCTTTAAGGACCCCAAATGATAGAGGTGTTGTTGATTTTGCTATTAATCTTATAGATTTTGATGATATATATACAGATGCATTTTATTTAGCATTAGGAGAAACTTTAATAGTAGAGGATTATTCTACAGCGCAGAAGTTTATAGGGAAATATAAGATGGTAACATTATCCGGTGAATTATTTGAAAAAACCGGTGCTATTACAGGCGGATCATCAAATAACCGTAGTCGAATAAGATTCAGTCAATCTCAAGATGAAGAATTAAATGAGTATAAAACAAGATTAAGTGGTTTAGAATCAAAGCTATTGAATTTAGAATCCAAAAAGACAGAATTAGAAAACAAACAAGATAAGGTAAGATTTGAGTATTCTAATTTAAATAATGAGTATTCCAAAGTAAAAATAGAATTAGCAAGTATTTTAAGGAATCAAGAAGAATCAAGAAGTAATATAGAAAATCAAGCAAAGCAAATAGAAATAATAGAGCCAAAGATTCCTGAAATAGAAAAGAGATTGGATGAACTTGAAATAAAAGAGTTTGACCTTCAGAACAGAATATTAAAATTAGACGAGGAAATAAGCGAAATAGAATCAAAAATGAGCGAATCCGAGTTAAGTAAGTTAAAAGAGAAAACAGAGTCAATAGAATTAAAAATAAAGAGATTTGATAATCAAATTAATATATTTAATAACGATATAAATGATTTTAATAGAGATATTAATTTTAATATAGAAGTTATTAAAACAAAAAATGAACAAATAGAGAAATTATTAAAAGATAATGAGATATTAAAGACAGATAAAGAGAAGTTTAAAATAGATATAGAAGGATTAAAAAATCAATTAGAAGAATTAAATGTAAAATTAGAAGAATTATCAAAAAACTTATCAGAATACCAAGAGAAAAGAGATAATCTGGATAAGGAAATAAGAGAACTATTAAATAAAGAAGCATTAATAGAAAATAATCAAGAGCGAATTAATGAGCAGATAGAATCTTTCAAATCAAGAAGGAGAGAATTAGAACCTCAACTGAATGAAATAATAAAAGAATTAGAAGAGGCAAAGTATATTATATCTAAATTAGAAGTTCCTAAGCTAAGTATAGATGAAATAAATACAGGAATTAACAGATTAACAAAGAAAATGGAATCCTTAGAACCTGTGAATATGAGATCAATAACTTCATACGAAGAGGTATTATTAAGGAAAGAAGAGTTACAGAATAGAATAGACACCCTATCGAATGAAAGGAAAGAGATTCATCAAAGGATGTCAAGTTATGAGAAATTAAAAAAGGATACATTTTTAGAAACATATAATCAGGTAAATAATAATTTTAAAGAGATATTTCAAGCATTATCAGATGGAGAGGGGACGTTAATATTAGATAACGTAGAGGATCCATTTACAGGTGGATTAACAATAGAAGCACAACCGAGAGATAAAAAGAAGCAAAGGCTAGAGCTTATGAGTGGAGGAGAGAAATCATTAACAGCACTAGCGTTTGTGTTTGCAATACAGAAGTATATGCCTGCACCATTTTATGCATTTGATGAAGTAGATATGCACTTAGATGGTATAAATGTAGAAAAGTTATCAGAAATGATTCAGAAACAATCAAAAAATACACAATTTATAGTAGTAAGTTTAAGAAAACCTATGATAGAATCAGCAAATAGAACAATAGGTGTAACTCAAAAAGATAAGGGGATAACAAGAGTAACAGGGGTTAAGTTAAGAGATTAGAATTATGATACATAATAATTTTAGTAACAATAGTATAAAAGAAGATATGAAAGATAGTTCTGATTTTTATAAAGAAGTAGAAGATAAGAATGATCTTATAGAAACTGAGAAGCGAATAGAGATAGAGCATTTAGGATATGATAATGTATTTGAAACATCTGATGGGATATCGATACTTGTAAATTTAGCAAAGCAAGGGAAAGTGGATCCTTGGAATATAGATATAGTAGATGTAACAGATAAATATTTAAAGAAATTAGTCGAAATGAAGAGTAATAATTTACGATTAACAGGACGTACGTTACTTTTTGCTGCGATATTATTAAGATTGAAGTCAAATATATTAGAGGGAGTAAGTGAAGAAATATTAAATGAATCACAGAATAATGGCGATGAAACAGATGATTACAATGATGAATACGAAGACTATGAAGAAGATATAGAAGGGAGTAGTAGACCATTACCAACAAATAATGTAATATCCTTAGATGAAGTACTTGAAAGAAGAACATCAATAAGATTAAATAGAAGTAGAGTTGTAACATTAAAAGATTTAATAAGGCAATTAAAATTTTACGAGGAATTAGATAAAAAGCGAGCGTTAAAGAGCCAACTAGACCGAGCAAAAAGGCGAGTAAAATCGTATGCGAAATTTACGGCAGATGATATTATAAATATAGCACACGATGAGTATATAGAGAGATCAATAGCAACATTACACGAGAATTTGATACATATATTTGAGAAAGAAGAGAGAGTAGAATTAAATACATTAACTTTACTTGGTATGGATAAGATAAGTGCATATATAGCGTTATTATTTTTAAGTGCAAGTGATGATTACGAGTTAGTGCAAGAAGAGTTTTATTCTGATTTATATGTAGTAAAAGAGAAGAAGTATGATGAATTAAAGCAGTTAGCGTGATATAATAGTAACGAATAGGCATATAAAACTAGGAATAAAAAAGTTAAAAATAAAAAGAAGAGAATAAATGACATTACTAAAGACAAGAATAGAGGCAGTTTTATTTGTAACAGCAAATCCAATGACGATATCTGAGATATCAGAAGTTCTGGAAGTAGAGGAGCAAGATGTTGAAGAGGCATTATTGAATTTAATGTTTGACTATTCTTCAAGTGATGGAGCATTAGAGATAGATGATGAGAATGGTTATATATTACAAGTAAAGAAAGAGCATTTAGATATAGTAGAAAAGTTATGTCCGGTAGAACTTAGACCGGCAGTATTAAAGACATTAAGTGTAATAGCATTAAAAGAGCCTATACGTCAAGCTTATTTAAAGGAGCTAAGGGGATCAGATGCCTATGAACACGTTTCAGAGTTAGTAGAAAAAGGTTTAATAACAAGAACGAAAGATCCAAATGGGAGATCATATAACTTAAAAACAACAAAGAAATTTAACGAATATTTTAAATTAAAAGGTGACACTCAAGCACTTGCAAAAATATTAGATATAGAAAAAGCTAAAGGTTAATTAAAGAATAAAGGGTTAAGAGAAATATTTAATTAATTTTAAATATATGAAAGTTTAGAATTAATTTTGTTAAATAGTTATTAAAAATATAAAATACAGGTTATAAATTTTGAATTAAAAGTTTTATATTAAATAAAAGTATATTGTCGAGAGTAAACAAAAAAGGCAAGGATAAAAATAAATCCTTGCCAAGAATGAAAAAAGGGATATAAAATTATCCGCAAATAGCAAGTAACACACCTGCAGCAACAGCAGAGCCGATGACTCCAGCAACATTAGGTCCCATAGCGTGCATAAGCAAATAATTTTGAGGATTGGCTTCTAATCCCACTTTATTAACAACCCTAGCAGCCATAGGCACAGCAGATACACCAGCAGCACCTATTAAAGGATTGATAGGGTCTTTAGAGAATTTATTCATAATTTTACCAAAAATAACCCCCATAGCAGTAGCAAAAGAGAATGCTAACAGACCTAGAATAAGAATATATAAAGTCTGAATAGTTAAAAATTGACTGGCTTGTAATTTAGAACCAACAGATAATCCAAGAAGAATAGTAACAATATTAATAAACTCATTTTGTAAAGTATTAGATATTCTACTTATAACGCCACATTCTTTAGCTAAATTACCAAAAGCTAAAGCACCGATTAAAGGGCAAGCATCAGGTAAGAAAATGATACAAAGGCTTAAAACAAGTAAAGGGAAAATAATTTTTTCTCTTTGGGAAACAGGTCTTAATTGCCTCATTTCAATTTTGCGTTCTTCTTCTGTAGTTAAGAATTTCATAATAGGAGGTTGAATGATAGGGACTAAAGCCATATAAGAATAAGCAGCAACAGCAATAGCACCTAAAAGGTGAGGAGCTAATTTAGAAGTAACAAAAATAGATGTAGGTCCATCAGCACCACCTATAATTCCAATAGAAGCAGCTTCGGTTAAATTAAAACCTAAAAGCAAAGCAAGAATTAAAGTAGAAAAAATACCAAATTGAGCAGCCCCACCTAATAAAGCGGTTTTAGGATTAGCCAGTAAAGGTCCAAAGTCTGTCAAAGCACCTACACCCATAAAGATAAATAATGGAAATAATCCTGACTGTATCCCCATATTATAAATAATACCTAAAAACCCATTTTCACCGGCAATATTAGCCACAGGTATATTAGCTAACAACCCTCCAAAGGCAATAGGAACAAGTAATAAAGGTTCAAATTGCTTTTTAATACCTAAAAATAGAAGAAAAAAGCAAACAAGAATCATAATAGGAACACCAAACATATGTAAAACTTGTTCAATCCCTGATAAATTAGGGTCAGCAGATAAAATAAAGTTTGCAATACCGGTTGATTGCCATAAACTATTTAAACTTTCTAAAATATTCATACTTTTAAATCCTTAATATAAACTTAATTTATAGTTACTAGAACTTGTCCGCTATTTACCTGATTTCCTACGGAAACATCAATAGAAGAAACAGTACCGGAACAAGGTGATTTTATTTCAGTTTCCATTTTCATAGCTTCAAGCACCAAAATTACATCCCCTTCTTCAATAGAATCACCTTCTTCAACATTTATCCGTAAAACATTACCAGGTAAAGCAGCTTTAACTTCAGTAGAATCACTTGATTGATTATCTGTTTCTTTAGATTCAATGCCACTTTTTACAGAAATATCATAAATTTTACCATTAACTTTAGCTTTAGTATCTCCCTCTAAAGAGATATTAAATTTTTTACCATTAACAGTAATAGTATAAGAATCAGATTTTTCTAAAGTCGTAGTTGTATTAGATTTAACAGTAGTATTTTTTCTAACACCAATATGAGCTTTTCCTTGTAAGAATAATATACCTTTATCTTCACAAGCAGCGGAAATAAAAATATTTTCATCGGTAGCTTCTAATCCAGAATCGATTAATCGTTTTTTAGCCGCTTGAATACCAACACTCGGATCTTGGTCATTAATTTCAAGAGGTGTTTTATCAGTAGGCTGTAGTTTTAATTGTTCACTTGCAATTTTAACAATCTCATTATCAGGTTCACAAGGAGTTTTACCAAAATACCCAAGAACCATTTTACCATATCCTTCAGCAATTTTATTCCAAGGTCCAAACATAACATTATTAAATGCTTGTTGGAAGTAAAACTGAGATACAGGAGTAACAGAAGTACCAAATCCACCTTTTTTAACAACTTCGGTCATAGCTTCAACAACTTGCGGGAATTTATCAAGGACATTATTATCACGCATCATCTGAGTATTTGCAGTTAATGCTCCACCAGGTAAAGGAGAGAAAACAATCATAGGGTTAACCATAGTAGCTTCAGGTGGCATAAAGTAATCTTTAAGTACATCTTTAAGAATATTTTCTGCTTCAATCATTTTATTAATATCATAACCAAGATCATAATCAGTACCTTTTAAAGCGTGCCACATAGTAATATGATCAGGTTGGCAAGTACCGCCACTTAAAGGTGCCATTGCTAAATCAAGACCATCAGCTCCGGCATCTAAAGCTGCCTTATAGGCTATAATCGATACTCCAGCTGTTTCATGTGAGTGGAATCTTATAGGGATATCATAACCTATTAATTCTCTAGCTTGTTTAATTGTTTCATAAACTTTCTGAGGTGATGAAGTACCGGAAGCATCTTTATAAGCTATTCTATCAAAAGGTAATCCTGAATCTAAAATTTTTCTTAAAGTTTGAGTATAAAATTCAGCAGTATGAGCTGCTCCTGTTGTCCCAGGTGGTAATTCCATCATGGTTATTGTTACTTCATGATTTAATCCTGCATTTTTAATACATTGACCTGAATATATTAAATTATTAACATCATTCAATGCATCAAAATTACGAATAGTTGTAACACCGTGTTTTTTGAATAACTGTGCGTGTAAATTAACAATATCAGACGGCTGAGATTTTAAACAAATTAAGTTTACACCACGAGCTAAAGTTTGAAGCTCAATGTCATCACCTACGGTTTTTCTTACCAGATCCATATTCTCAAAAGGGTTCTCATTAGCATAATATACAAGTGATTGAAATAAAGCTCCACCACCTGATTCAAAATGCCTAATCCCTGCATTAACAGCTGCTTCAAGAGCCGGAAGGTAATCTTTTGTAAATATTCTAGCTCCTATACACGACTGAAATCCGTCACGGAATGATGTATCCATAACTTTGATTAATTTTTTTGCCATCTTTTTTACCTCTTTTATCTACAATTACCCATTATCTTTTTGCTATTAATGCTGCTATTGCTACAGCTATTGATTCTTCCTGATTGAAATTTTTATTCTTTTTATTCGTTGTTGGTTTATTCGGACACATAACAACTTCAGGAAATATTTTATTCAGATATAATATTATTTTGCTTGTAATATTCATTGCAAATATCATTAGTGTAAGAAATATAAATACTACACCCATACCTATAACGCATACAATACATCCTTCTTTGAGTATAATTAAGAGTTCAGACATGTTAAATCTCCTATATTAACTATTTTTAAATAACCATCATTTTCATCCATTACTGATATTGTTCCATTCTCATTTAATGACTCTACAATACCTATTACATTATCATTTATTATTTTAACACAAACTTTCCTTCCTATAATATTTAAAAAACTAAGATACTCTCTTTTTATGAGTTCAAAACCATACGTTAAAAATTTATTATAATTTTTAAAAAAATTATTAACAAGATCATCTAAAAACGAATCTCTATTTATTGGACGATTAAGTAATAAATTAAGAGAAGTAGCTTCTTGATCTATTAAATCCAAATCGGATTCTTCCAAATTAAGGTTAACACCTATACCTAAAATAATCCCTTTAAATTTGTTATTTTTCCATATTGATTCAGCTAAAATTCCGGATATTTTTTTATTATTAACTAAAACATCATTTGGCCATTTAATTTCCGGTTCTATATTATAATCTTGTAACATTTTTGCAAGAACTAAAGATAGATATTGAGTAATATTTATAATAGGAGCCTGATTAACATCTTTAAAATAGGGTTTCAATACGAAAGATAAATAAATATTATCCGACTTAGAAGAAACCCATTTCCTGTTAAATCTACCACGGCCTAAAGATTGTTTATTACAATAAATAATAGATTTATCTTCTAGATTCTCTATATTATTTTTTGCATATAAATTCGTAGAATCTAATTCATCAAAAAAAATTTTATTCATAGTTAATTATAATATTTTATTAAATTTTTTATAAAATGCAACAGACAGAAGCAAAAAAATTAAATTTGAGTATCTTCAACTAACCCAAGATCTTTAAGAGTTTTTAAAAAATGTTCTGCAGCTTGCCTCTGAACTTCTGGTGGTACAACACGTAATAGTTCTACAGTCTTTGATATTACAGGATCTTGGTCATACCAACGTTTTCCATTCACAGGTTTTACCATTTCATAAAATCTATCAATAGTTTCTTTTGATATTTTTTCTTCTAATTTTACAAAGAATTCCTCAGCTTGAGCTCTTAATTCGTCCTGATAATTTCTTAAAAGTTCTAAGACCTTTATTAATACAGGATCGTGATCATACCATCTTTTATAAGTTTGCCCCATTACTTATTTACCCCTTTTACAATTTTTTCACTTACAAAACCTATAGAATCATTATATCTTACAATTTCTGCGCCTAATTTTTGGAATTTACTTTCAAAATCTTCATAGCCTCTATCTATATGATGTAGATTTTCTATTTCACTATAACCGTCTGCCATCAAAGCTGCTATAATAAGAGAAGCTCCTGCTCTTAAGTCACTAGCTTTTATATGTGCGCCTGTTAATTTTTTTACTCCGGTTATAATAGCGTGATTTCTTTCGTGATGAATATCAGCACCCATTCTACATAATTCAGGTACCTGCATAAATCTATTTTCATATAAGCTTTCTGTAACTATACTTACACCATTTGCTGTTGATAAAATAGCTATAGCTAATGATTGTAGATCTGTAGGAAATCCCGGATATGGTTGAGTTACTATATTTACTGGCTGTAATCTTGTTTTGCAACTAACTTCTATAGCATTAGGTTCTATCAATTTTATACTCGCACCCATTTGGGTTAATTTTGAATTAAAGAATGTTAAATGATTTGGGTACACATTTCTTATTATACCTTTGCCTTTTGTTGCAACAATAGCAGCCATATAAGTACCGGCTTCTATTCTATCAGGTATTGTTGTATATTCTATCGGGTGTAAATTTTGTTGTTTTACCCCATTAATAATTATTTCTGATGTACCGGCACCTATAATATCAGCGCCCATAGTATTAAGGAAATTAGCTAAATCGACTATTTCAGGTTCTTGAGCGGCATTTTGGATTCTTGTTGAGCCTTCTGCTAAAACTGAGGCCAACATTAAATTTTCTGTAGCTCCTACAGATGGGATATCTAAATAAATATCTGTACCTTTTAATTTTGTTGTTTTAGCGTGGACATAACCATTTTCTATTTTTATATTAGCGCCTAAAGCTTGTAATCCTTTTATATGAAAATCTACTCGTCTTTCGCCTATTGCACATCCACCTGGTAATGCTACTATTGCCTCTTTACATCTTCCTATAAGGGCTCCTAATACTATAAAAGAGGCTCTCATTTTACCTACCAGCTCATATTTTGCTGTAATATTTGTTATATCTGTTGCATCTATTGTTACATAATTCTGTTCGCTATTATATGTAGTTTTAGCTCCTAATTGATTTAGAACATTGAGCATTATTGTAACATCTGTTAATTTTGGAACATTATATATTTTGCTTTCGCCTTTTGCTAGTAATGCAGCTGCCATTAATTTTAATACTGCATTTTTTGCTCCGCTTATATTTACTTCACCTTTTAAGGTCTTTGATCCTTTTATTCTTAATTTTTCTGCCAATTTTATTTACCAAAAATACTTATATCATTATTTTTTATCATATAACTAAATCTCTAATATGTAAACACCAATCTTTAAAATGTTATACTTTTAGTTGAATTTCTGTAATTATTTTTTATAAATTTTCTTCTAGTTTTAGGTATTCTTGTAACTTTAATTTAAGCTTTTGTTTTTTACTTTGTTGAAGATTTTCAGCAGGTATTGGTATATTTAATACTTTGCTTTCTATAATAGGGACTATATTATTTGTTAGTGTTCTTATTTCTTGATCTAAAGAATTTATATCTCCATAATTTGTACCTATATTCTGACTTATAATATCGAATTTTTCAGATTTAATATTTTTTGAAATTGTTTTATCCAAAATTATTTTCTGATTTTTTATATCTATTAATGTTAAGTGTGTGTTTAGTATATATTTGGGATTAACCGTTTCCATTCCACCTATATTAAGGTAATTCCATACCGTGCTTTCTAAGAATTTGCTTTGCATATCTATATTACTTGTTATCAGTAATATTTTAGTTGCTTTTAATTTTTTCGCTATAACTTTTAATGTTGGATAATCAATAATATTACTTTTACGATATTTTAATAAAGAGTTGTGAAGAAGCTTTTTCTCATCAAAATTTATTACATTACTTGGTATGGTCGATATTTCTACACAATTAAATTTCCTTTTTTCGCTTATTTTATTTGTAATAGTATTTGAAATAAGACAAGCACTTTTTGTGTATATATTCTGACTCTCTGTAATATCTCCGTATGAGTCGGGGATAATAACTAAAGATTCTGCTAAGCAAAAATTATTATTTATCAATATTGATAAACATATTACTATTAAAATTTTTAATTTATTTAATAATTCTTTTATTTTTAACTTCTCCCTATCTTTTATGATTATGATCCAAATTAATATTAACTATATCATCTTTATAATGGATTTTTATTACAGTTAAAAGTGCAAAAATTATAATATGAATAACTATTTTCAACTACTTAATTTAGCTAAAGAAGCTAGTAATTATGCTTATGCGCCATATTCTAACTTCAAAGTAGGTGCTGCGGTTTTATTTGAGTCTAAAAATATTTATTCCGGTTGTAATGTTGAAAATTCAAGTTACGGATTAAGTCTTTGTGCTGAAAGAAATGCTATTTCTAATGGTATTTCAAATGGGGAACATAAAATAGAAAAAATAGCTATTTTTTCTCCAAATACATATCTTTGTTTTCCGTGTGGTGCTTGTAGACAATGGATTATGGAATTAAGCAAAGATAAAAATACTGAAATTATTTTACAAGATGATTCTAAAGATGGGATAAAGATATTTTCTATTGATCAATTATTGCCTTTTGCTTTTTCTCTTTAGGTTTTTATTGAAGATTTGTAAAAAATAGGCTGGTTGTAATTCTTTTCTATATTTGTTTGAGATAATATATTACAATCATAGAATATAGAAGGAAATTTTATATGCAAATACTAGCCGGCAATATTAACAAACCCAGATTAAAAAGATCATATTCTGATACAGATTTAGCAAAAATAGATATATCGTCTATTACTTTACCGTTTAAAAAAATCAATATGAATCCCATTAAACAGACTGTAAAACAAGATTTATCACCAGTAGAATCAAAAATGGCAAACTTATCTACATCTTTAATAAATGTAGATAAATTAAAAGCAAAAGATATTCAAACACCAACTCAAGAATCTTTAAATCAGCCTAAGACGATAATTCATCTTGATCCAAATAAACCGGTTAAAGATTATAAAGAATTTTCGTATTATATTGCTGCTCAATCTCAACTGTTTATGAGAGAAAATATTTTAAATTTTAAAATAAAAGAATTCTTGAATAATATAACTGGAAAGTATGCTTCTGTTAATTTAAAGCGAATACCAGAAATAAATAATGATAGAAAAGCTCTTTTAAGTTTTTATAGACAAGCTAAAGATCCAATGACAAGAAATTGTATTTGGCAAACTTTTGATAACCTGCCAGAATATATAAAAGTAAATGATTTTCTTATACCTACTAGAGCTAACCATTTAATACTACATGTTAGAGCGCTTAAAGGTATTGAAGAATACTCACAAAAAAAGGTTAAGGATGCTCGTGAAAATATAGGTGAATTTTTAGAAAGTATAATTCCAAATTTAAATAAAACAGATATTGAAACTTCTAAAAAATTAAATAATATTCTAACAAAAATTAAGGGGAAAGAGCCTATAAATGAAGAAGAAGCTAAATTATTGAAAAAATGTACTGCTTCACGAAAGTTTAAAGGCATTTTGTCAAATGTATTAAAAAATAATTTGCAAAAAAATGAAACACACAAAGAAATTTTAAAACTTACTAAAAAATTCAGACCTTTAGCCTTAGCTAATGACTATATATATTATTTATCAAAGAATATGCTTGACGACAATGAGATTAAAATTTTAGATGAAATAATTTCAGATAGACAAAAATTTTTAAACGAGTTATTTAATAAAGGAAAAGAGGATTTATTAAGCGATAAGTATTCTTTAAAGGAGAAAAAAATGATAAACCACCAAGTAAAGTTATATGAAACTTTACTTGACTTAGAATTTCCTACGGATTATCCTTTGGGTGACTCTCAGGATATAAAATTATTACCAAACTTAAATTTAAGTATAGAAAAACAAAAAGATAATGATTATATAAAAATAAAAAATAATTTCACAGGTGAAGTATATGATATGAAATTCACTAAAGATGCTTATGATTTTTATATAAAACCTATGAATTATAGAATGCAAGGTTATTATGGTGATTGTGTTTTTGTATCATTTTGTAATGGATTAATTCATTCAGAGGAAGATTTTATTAAATACTGCTCATTATTTAGAGAAAATGAAAAAGGTTATTTAAGTATTGAATTAAAAAATGGTGATATTTTTAATTTTAATCGGAATAAAACATTACTAAACAACGATTTAAAGAAAAATATTGACCAGAGAGGTTTTCTCTTATTAGAACAAGCTATAGCTTTAAGTCGGATGAAATCAGCTTTGAATCTAATGATAGAAAAAGATTTGTTTAATAGCGAAGAAATAAGTAAAGACGAATTAATAAGCATAAAAAAAGGACTTGTTAATTCTATGAAAACAGGAAATTATGATAAGATATCTCAAAGGTTGGATAAAATATTTGAAGGATTAAAAAAAATTGATATATTAAAAGATAAAGAAATAGGTAAATATAAAAGTTTAGATTCTTTCCAATATACATCATTAATTCATTATTTAAATTCGGATAGATTTAAAAATTCTAAGGATGATAAACATAAAGACTATAGGACGTTTTTAGATATTGCATTTAATCCTACACAAATTAATATGCTTACAGGCATATCATTAAATTTTATGGATAATTTGGGTGTAGGATCAAATGTAGGAATACCTGTAATAGGAACTAATAATTTAAAATTAACCACCCATCACGCATATAATGTACTAGGTGTTATTGGAGATAGTTTATATCTACAAAATACCGATAGGAGTATAGTCGAAATACCAAATTGGGATTTTGTAAAAGTTAAACTAAATAATTTGTATTCAGAGCTTAGCAAAATAAAGAATATGAAAAGTGAAATAGAATCGTTAAACGAAGATAGTAAAGATCTGGATAAAATGAAGCAATATTATAGCCAAAGAAAAGATATTATGGAAAAAATGGTTGCTGATTTTGAAGATTATGTTAGTTTTTTAATGCCAAAAGAATATAAAAAAATTAATAAAAATCTTAAAGATATTAAGAATCAAGTCAAGACTTATAAGTAAAAGTATTAACTAAATAGGATATTAATATCCTATTTAGTTAATATTAAATGAAATAAGTTAGTTATAGAATAGTAATGTTAGTAATTTTTCAAATATAAATCAAGTTCATAAGGAGAAACATAAGTTTGGAATTTGCTCCATTCTATTTTTTTAGAAGAAATAAATTCGTTATAGATATGATCACCAAGAGCAGATTTAATTACATCATTTTGAGATAAGAGATCTAAAGCTTCGTTTAAATTAGCAGGTAAAGAATCAATTTTATGTCTTTTTCTACCTTTTTCATCCATACTATAGATATTATCTTCAATCTGAAGAGGAGGTTTAATTTCTTTTTTAAGACCATCCATAGCAGCTTCAAGAATAACAGCTAAGGCAAGATAAGGATTGCAAGACGGATCAGGGGATCTTAATTCGACTCTTGTTGCATTACCTCTTTTGGCGGGGACTCTAATAAGAGCACTTCTATTAGCTAAAGACCAAGCTAAATAAACAGGAGCTTCATAACCTGGAACAAGTCTTTTATAGCTGTTAATTAGCGGATTTGTAATAGCTGTAAAAGATTTGACGTGTTCTAGTAAACCACCGATTACAAACAAAGCTTCTCGGGATAATTGATATGCTCTTTGTTCATCGAAAAAAGCATTCTTACCATCTTTGAACAAAGAAATATTACAATGCATGCCTGATCCATTTACTCCAAATAAAGGTTTTGGCATAAATGTAGCATATAATCCATATTTTGCAGCAATAGCTTTTATAGCAAACTTGAAAGTAGAAATATTATCAGCAGTAGTTAAGGCATCAGAGTATTTAAAATCGATTTCGTGTTGTCCCCAAGCTACTTCGTGATGACTAGCTTCTATTTCAAATCCCATTTTGGATAATGTTTTTACCATATCACCACGGAAATCTTCCCCCAGATCTTCAGGAGATACGTCATAGTATCCTGCTTGATCGTGTGGAATTACTGTAGGGTTATCGTTTTCATCTTTTTTAAATACAAAAAATTCAGCTTCAGGACCAACGTTCATGATATAGCCTGATTCTTTTGCTTTATTTATTACACGTTTTAAATTACATCTTGGGCATCCTTCAAATGGTGTTCCATCTGAGTTATGAATATCACAGATTATTCTGGCAACATTGTGATTTTCTCTACTTCTCCAAGGTAAGATTGTAAAAGTAGATAAATCAGGATAAAAATACATATCTGAAGTTTCTATACTTCTAAATCCTTTTATTGATGACCCATCTAGCATTAGCTCATTATTTAATACTTTATCAATTTGCTCAGATGGGATCGCCATATTTTTTAATTTCCCGTTTATATCACAAAATTGTAATCTTATGAAATCAATTTTGTTTTCCTTTATGATTGTTTTAATCTGATCTTTACTAAGAGAATGACCCGGTTTTGAAATAAATGTAGTATTTTCCATAAATTTAGCTCCTGAAACTTTGATATATTAATAACTTTAATTAATATTACTCTTTTTTGATTTTGGGTCAAATTTTGATTAATGTTAAGTAATGTAAATTTATTAGTTGAATTTATTAAATCTACTTATTTTGTTAGAAAAATATAAAAAAAGAGATAAGTTAGAATAAAAAAGTTAAATGTTATAGAAAAATAAAACTAAAAGTAAGAAAAAAGATGTGAAAAAATAAATTTTACATTAATTAATAAAATAGACAGAAGATTAATTTAGATTCAGATAAGCAAAATTATCGACTTTGACAATAGAGCCTTTATGAAATTTTACAGGAGAATGAAAAATAGGCCCATCATATACAAACGAATGATATTCTCCATTTTCACCGCATATATCGATGTCTTTAGGCAAATCTGAGATAAATTCTTTATCAATAGTTCGACCTAAAAAAGAAATATCTAATACATTTGTATCAATACAAGTTATAATAGATTTAAATTTAAGATCTATAAATTTAAGCATTAATTCATAAGTATTAAAATTCCAGATCGGAAAAATAGCAGTAAGATCAATTTTTTTCAATGAATCTATTCTGAATTGTTGCAAATCTTCTAAAAAAATGTCCCCAAAAGCAATTTTTTTAATATTGTAATTATCTCTATATTGAAGCAATAAAGGTTCAAGTTTTTTTGCATATTCATCTATAGTACTACTTTTAGAGATGAAAAGTTTATCTAAATTAAACCCGAGAGCTTTAGCTTGAAGATCAAGTAAATTATAATTTATAGAATGAAAATTTACCCGTTTATATTCTTTTGAAAGAACTGTGAATAATTTGAAAATATCATAATTATCAGTTTTTAAAATCTGGTATAAAGTAAAAATACTGTCTTTTCCAGAGCTAAAAGATAGGATAATTTTTTCTTTCACGTTAATCTATTCCTTTGTGTGTTAATAAATAAGATAATTAAGATAATTTTTATAATCTTGAGCCTTTTTTTTATAACGAATCCGTGTTTTACCTAAAAGTAATTTGGATAATATTTTATACCGTTTATATTTAAATGTAATATCATTTTTTGATAATTGTAATAATTGTGTTTGTTTTTTTATTCTACTTTCATAAATATCAATTTTATTTTTGTATAATTGCAATAATTGTGTTTGTTTTTTAATCGTATTCTCATAAAAGTCAATTTTAGATTTTGTGGTACAAAAATTAGATAAAATTTTTTGACAGAATTTTTCATTACCTCGCCAATAAGAATCTGGATATGTTAAAGGATTTAAATAATTCATATACGCAATGGTTAAGTTAGGATTAATATTCTCTATTTGGCAGATATTGGGATCCATTGTTTCATCGTGTTGAATATAAAATAAGTCAATTTTTTTCGGGGGGGGGGGGGGAAAAAGAAGAGTTTTGTATGAAAAATTTATCTTGAAGCATTTTTAAACAATTGTTTAAAGATTGAATGGATAATTTTTCTCTTGTATTAATATATAAAAATAAAATTGATTCTGATAGATTAATCATGTCATACATTCTATTAATACGTCGTTTATATTTATTATCTATTTCCTTAAAGGATTCTTCAATACTTTTATCAATAGGAAAGTCGTGAAGAAAATAATAATTAATTTTTTTGTTGCATACTTTTTTGTGATGACGTAAAGGGGATTCTGGTACATCTTCAAGTGATTCTATATCTAAAAAATTATTAAAATCATTAGATATTAGTTCAATATTAGATTTTAGACCAAAATTGTTACTATAGCTTAATAACCAATCAAAAGGGAAACTATAAGTTTGAAAATTTAAAGATCTTAATAACATTGAAGTACCACATTTTTATCCAAGACTAATTACTAGATCATATAATCGCATCAATACTCCTTTATTTAAAAATAAAACTTTTATTCCCCTTTTGAAGGTTTTATAGATTATAATGAGGCTAAAAATTTAGCAATTTTTAGCCTCATTAATAACTTGTTCAAGTGAAGATAAAGCATCATCCGGTAATTTATCAATGCCGGCTTTTTCTGTTTCTCTTGATTTAACGAAGTTAATTCTATCTTCCATCCTTTTAATAAATTGATCTTTATAATTATTATCAGAAAAAGAAGTATTGAAACCATCAATATGCATAATTTCAATATCAGAGAAGTTTTCCCATTTTTCAAAAGAAGCCTTACCTTCAACAATAGCTTCTAAAATACCTAGAGTATGTTTAGGTTGTACTTTTTGTCCCATAAATTCTCCGGTATTAAGGATATAGCAATCTACACCATCTTGAATAAGTTGTTTAAATCTTAAATAATCAAGTTCAAGAGGATAAACTCTAAAAGGATTAGCATAAGGTTCAACAACAAGAGCATTAGGATCAACACCTTTAGCTAATCTTTCAGCAGAGGTTCTTTTAGTAGCTAAAGTAGCTCCCATTGCCGCTCCTAAAGATGAACCTGATAACTTAATAACAGGAGGTATTGTCGGATCTTTCATTAACCAGAAAATAGCATTAATAGGTTCATTTATTCTATCTACTCTATTTGGCGACCATAATTTTGATTTAACAGCTCTACCATTACCGTTTCTTATATCCTCGGTGATAGAATACAGTTTTCCATCTTCTCCCTCGATTACCCCGTTATTCTGTTGAGTAAGAATATATTTATTAGCTTCACATCCAATAGGATAATCTTGAGTCTTATCAAAATAAGCAGGTTCTAATGCAATAGAATATTTATCGTGTATATTAATAATAAACGCATCATCATGAAGTACTGTAATATCATATTTGCCATTATGTTTAGCGTGAGTAATAGTAGATTTACCAGAGCCGGAAAGTCCAAATACAGCCGCTTGGAATGAAGAGTTATTAAGATTATATCTTTTCATCCCCCCGTGACAAGAAGCATAACCGTTTCTAGCAGCAATTCCCCACGCAAGAGTTAAGGTACCTTTTTTATGCTCACCAAAATATCTCATACCTAAAATTGCAGCACAATTATGTTCCGGATCAAAGAATGTAAGACCATAAGGAAAATCAGGATGTGTCCAATCAGGATCTGAAAATATAAATATATCTCCATCTTTTATCTTTCTTGAGTTCTCATACATTTCTGAATAAACTTCATTAAAATATTGAAAATTAAGCATCCAAGAATAAAGTATATTTTCAAATCCTTCAGGTATTAATAAATGAGCTTTTACCATAAAGTCTTCTTCTAAGCCTACAACTGCTTCTGTCCTATACATTAATTTATCTCGTGTTTGATAAACAGCTTCACGTAATATAGGTAATAAATAACTTAAATCACAATTAGGTTCTCCAACTATTTTACGAGCCGCAGCACAACGCCCAACCACTGTTCCATCATTGAATAATAACTGATTCGCTCCTTGCGGTAATCCTATCTTTTCCGGCTTATATATTGGCATACCTGTTAACTCAATGGTTCCTGAACTTAGTTTAGCTAATTTATATGCTTCTGATACACTTTTTACTAACTCCACATTATTTCCAAAAAATGGGGCGGTAATTGTTGCTCTAGATGCAGAATATAACTTCTTTAATTCATCTGAGCTTGTGAAAAATTCAATAGTTGACATCTTCTTTTTCTCCTTTTATACACACAACATAAATTTCTTTATGCTTTTATTTTTAGAATACTTTTTTATCTTAATTTCTATTTCCTAATTTTGTTTACAATATTTTACAATATTTTTTTAAATTAATCTAGTCTTTTTATTAATCAATAAATCTAAACTTTATTAATGCTGCTATTGCAGAAAAACCATCCTTCCAAGTTATTTTTTTACCTTGGTTATATTCTCTTCCGTAATATGATATTGGCAACTCATAAAGTCGTGCTTTCTTTTTTAATATCTTTGCTGTTATTTCAGGCTCAAAATCAAAACGTAGTGATTTTATATCAATATCCTTTATGAACTCGGCTTTAAAAGCTTTATAGCAAGTTTCCATATCTGTTAATGTTGTATTATATAATATATTTGTTATAAGCGTTAGCAATTTATTGCCTAAAAGATGTGTAAACATAAATGATCTGGAAGGTTTACCACCGGATAATCTTGATCCATAAACTACATCTGCTTTATTGTCTAAAATGAGCTTTATTAAATCTAAATAATCAATAGGATCATACTCTAGATCTGCATCTTGTATTATAATTATATCACCGGTTGCAACTTTTAATCCGCTTTTTATACCTGCACCTTTTCCTTTATTTTTTTCGTGATAAATTTTTATATATTTATCTAAACTTAAATCCTTTATTAATTCTCTAGAACCATCACTAGAACAGTCATCTATAAGTATTATCTCTTTTTCAAGATCGAAAAAGTTAATTTGATCTATTCTATTCAAAATATCGTTTAATGTATTTATTTCGTTGTATACCGGAATAAGAATGCTTAATTTTTTCATAATTTATTTCCTTTTTTATTAGTAGCCATTATCGTATTATTGTTGTATAATACGAAGTAATAAGTTAAGTATAGGAAAAAGTTTTGAAAAAGAAAATCGTTTTTTTAACTGTATTTTTTTTATTTTTTGTACAAGGATCTAAATTAAATGCAAACTGTCAAGAAAATGTTCAGCTTATAAATTACAACCAATCTAAAATAATTGATATGATAACACTTACACCTTGGATTAATTATAATAATACAAAGGAATTTCAATCTAAGGATGTATTTTTAGATTTTACATCAGCTTTTGAGAAGTTTTCACAATCTAATATTTCAGCTGCTTATCGTGATTTTAGTAAAATTATTCATAATAGTTCTAAGGATGATTTTTTATATTTTAACTTGGCTTACGAATTTGCTCAAATGGGACTTTTTAGTTTAGCTCAAAATAGTTTGGTCCAAATTGAGGATATTAATTTATGGTCTGAGCAGATTAAATCTTTAAAACAAGTGTATTTCCCTTCTGTGTCATTATCTTTTGAAGAGGAGATTTATTTAGCCGAGATATACTCTAATATTATGTATAGTAATATGGCTATGGAATCTGTAGAAGAGCTTAGTCGTAATCATAAACTACTTAAGAAGCTTGATTATGCAAATTATTTATTAGCCTTAGCTCATTATAAAAATAAAAATTATTCTCGCTCTTTAAATTATATAAATAAAGCTATAGCATTTGATAATGCTAATGTTAATTATTTGGGTTTTAAAGCTCAGATATTATCTGATGATACAAAATATAAAGATAGTATTGATATTATAAGTATAATAGACCAAAAGAATATAGTTTTAATGAATTATATGCCTAAATTAGAATTATTAAAAGATTATAATTTAGCTAAATCAGCTAGGAATAAATATGAGGGAAAATTTTTAACAGCGAATTATTATTTTAAGAATGGTGATTCTCAAAGAGCTATAAAAGAGCTTAATTCGCTTATTGCAAAGAAGAAGAAATATAGTAAAGCATACGCATTATTAGGTGAGATATATTTGCAACAAGATAATAGATCTAAAGCTAGAGAATATTTTGATCGAGCTTACCAATTAAACAAAAAAGATCCATATATTTTAGTCAGTATTGCTAATTTAGAATTTACAAATCTAAATTATACACTAGCACAAAACTATTACTTAAACGCACTAAAAAAAGATAAAAATTTATATAAAGCCTATATTGGACTAGCAATGATAAACTACATAAATAAACTATATGATAAATCGTATGAAAATTGTTTAAAAGCCGCAGAAGTTTCCAAGGCACCATATTTAACATCTTACATAATGTCAAAGCTTGAAAAAGATAAAAAAACTTATTTAAGAAGGACTTTATCATTAAATCCTTTATACGTTAATGCTTGGTTAGATTTATCTAAAATAGCCTTTGATGAAAAAGATTATACAACTGCTGAAAAATATCTTTATCCTATAAAGTTAATATCTCCAAAAAATGATCAATATATTAAGTTGAAAAATTTAATAGAAATAGAAAAAAATACACTATAAAATATAAAATTATATATAAAAAATAGTATTAAGGAGTAGGCGGTACTATATAATTTGCTAAAACCGAATTTGTACTTATAGCACCTGCATCAAATAGTAATTGAACTTGAGATTTATTATAATCAATGATATTTGTTATAAAAGTTATTCTAGCTTGGGTTTTATCTTTTTGGGCATTTAATACATCTAAAAATGTTGCCTCTCCAATCATCATTCTAGCCATGGCGTTTTTTAAACTTTCATCAGCTGCTTCTATTTCTTTTTTATTTACCTCTATATTTTTTAAGTTAGTTTCTGATTCATAATATGAATTAATAATATTTTCTTTTATATTTCTTTTGAGATTCATAAGTTCAAATTTAGCTTGTTTAATTTTAGCATCATAACTTTTTAAATGTTGATAAGTTCCTATTCCAAGATTTTTACCAATAGGTACTTCAATATTAAAATATAAAGTATCATTTTGTCTTAAACCTAATCTTACAGTACCGACATTAGCTCTCTCATATTGCAACGTAAAATTAGGAAGAAATTGACTGTAAACTACTTTTTTTTCTTCTTCAAGTGCTTTAATTAAAGCCTTTTTTTCTGCTATATCTTTTCTGTTTACCATGGCATTTGTATATAATTCTTCAATTTCGCATTGAGAATTTACGACTTTTACTGTATCAATAAAGAGTTCAGACGGATAAATACTTGCTGTTACATCAATTCCCATAATATTTGCCAGTTTTGCTTGTTTTAGTCTTAAATTCTTTAAAGAATCATTAAGTTCTTTTTGCGCTAGAGCTACTTCTACTTCTGCTCTTAAAACATCAAATCTTGTACCATCCCCTATATCATATAAAGTTTTTGTATATCTTAACTGTTCTTCTCTTTCTACAAGATTAATTTTTAGTACTTCTATCTGTAGTTTATTACCTAAAAGGTCATAATAAGCTAAAGCGGTATTTAAAATTATCTCATCTTTAGTAAAATTTAATTTATTATATTGGGCTTTAAGATTATTTTTTAGAGCCCTAGATTCAAAAATAACTTTCCCTTGATTATAAGTTGACCATTTTACTCCATAATGGCTTTCAATAGGAATTTCATTTAATTTAACAGGTAAAATTTCACCAACAAGGTATGTACCTGTAATATTTGCTATCATAAAATTATAATATAAATTAGGTAGAAATTCTGCAAGCTTAGCTTTATAATCGTGATAAGCTATCTGCTTTTTCATAGCTTGGATTTTAATGTCGTAATTATTATCTAAAGCAGCTATAATACAATCTTGTAAATTAGTATATATTAACTCATAATCAAAACTAAGAGCAATACTACCATCGATTACTTTTTGTTTGTCTTTTGTAAATAATTTTTCATTTTTTTCAAGCCTTTTTAGGAAGGTATTATTTTCAATATTCCAGATCATATTATCATAATCATTAACATTAGCAGGGAAAGAGGGCATACTAATAGATGATAAAAAAATAATGAGAAGGCTAATAATTAATTTATTATAATAAGAATACATGCTTTAAAGCATATTTCAAAAAAAAATATAGAAGTTTATACAATGAGGCAGTACAATCAGGCAATAAAAATTAACATAAAGTATAATAATTTAAAGATTTTGTAACTGATTTTTATCACCTTCAAATTGTTCTTTAAGCATTTTTTTAACAATATCCCCTTGAGTATCAAGCATTTTACAGACAGTTTCTATATTACGGACCTTATTGGATAAAATAGTATCAGCATTAGTTTGTATTCTACCGGTAACATTTTGGTAAGCGGCTAAAGCAGCAGAACTTGTCCCTTGCATTAAATTACCGACAACCATAGCAGGTAATCCAAAAGTATCAAGATAAGGAGCAGCAGCTTGCATAATTCCACCCCAACCGGAAACAATACCTGCAAGTGGTAATACAAGATTATTTCCAAACCCTAAGCCAGTAGAAGTACCAAGGCCGTAAGCTGCAGCAGAGGCCATACCTGCTATTTCTGATGAACTGGATAATGATGATGCTCCACCTGTAAAATAACCATCAGTAAGAGTACTATTATTATAAGTACCAAATCCCCATTGTACAGGTGCAGCACCACTTGGAAATCCAGGATAATTTCCAAGCTCACTTAAGCCAAAAGATGAAATACCCCCATATAATGTAGAATTACCTCCGGATACAGGCGACCAATATGATGTCCCCGGTATATTCATAGATTGTGATCCACCCATAACAGGCATAAATGCACTTGGAGATAATAAACTTGCTATATTCCATAAAAAACTTCCGGCTGTTCCGAATCCGGATCCGGCTATTGATGGCCCGCTTACGGTTAGATCTCTTAACTGATCATATACTTCAAATAACTGAGCTTTTGCTGCGGCACTAGCTCCACCATATTTATTTGATAATACTATATATGAATCGTTTTTATATGCCATTTGTTTTTTTATCCTTTTATTTTTTTTTATTTTTGATACAAAAACATTGAAAATTTATTATTTTTATTTAAATGAATAATAAAAATAAATTGTCTAAATTGATATTTAAGCAAATGTTTTAAATACCATTTCAACACTCTTGTCGATTACTTTTTTAACGGAATCTTGCTCTGTTGTAATAGCTTTTTGTTCGGTATCAAGTTGTTTTAGTTTTAGTTCTAAAGTTCTATCTTGAATTTGAAGTTCTTCTGTTTTTGCATTAATATCTTCTATTTCTTTATCATAAAGAGCTTTTTCGTAATTGTAATTATTCATAGCATCTTGATAAGCAGCATCATCTTGGACTATATTATAATTTAAAGAATAAGTTGTTCCATTAGCAGATCCATCATTAATTGTCATAGAGGTATATCTTCCTGTAGAATCTTTAGATAAAATAGCAGGTGAAGTTGATTCCTCATAAGATTGGATATTTGCCGCATAATATGTTTGTAATTTTAAGGTAGCATCGTAGGGTTTTTTATTTCCGGAAGAATCATAGTTATAATTATAAAGATCCGTAGCAGAGATATAATATGTTTGGTTTGAGTCAGTATATGAATAAAAAACATTATCGTTTAAATTAGAATACTTGCTTTTAATAGTTTCAAGAGCCAGCTTATCAGTATCACTATTAGATAAAGTGTCATAATGAATTTCTTTTAATAGAGTTTGTCCATTTGAATAATTAAGGACATAAGGATACTCGCTATTTGTACTAGAATCTTGATTATTACTAGTAATAGGTCCACTTAATTTATTAGTATTAAACGAAGTATATTTTGTTGTATCATGTTTAGAAGTTACAAGATAAGGATATTGACTACTTGTAGTCGGATCGGTGTTTGGTTGTATATTTGTAATAGTATCTTCTGTAAGTCCATCAGAGAAAGTATAAGAAGTTGACTTATAATCAGAAACACTAGGAGCAGTAGGGACTTCTAAAGCTAAAAGTCTATTAAAAGTAAGACTACTTTGATTAGCTAGAGCTGTTCTTGCTTGGTTAATTTGTTGCCCTTCATATTCTACATTAGTTTTTCTTGCTGTCAAGGCTAGAAATCTTGCTTGTGAAGCTGCCATTCCCATTTTTCTTTTTCCTTATCTTTTTTCTATACTCTATAAAAATTTACGACTAAAATAATTAAAACTTTTATTTACTACAATTTTAAATATTTTTAATTAACTTTTTGATCAATAAGTTAAAATAGTTTATTTTATTAAATATTTAGCATTAATTATTTTATATATGTTTTTTTAATGATAATAAAATAAAAGTCAAATATATGATCAAAAAGCTTATATATTAGCTATTTAAGGCTACTTTAATAGTTTTAAGTAAAAATAGTCTAAAAAATATAGAAAATATTTAATGAATCATCTAAATAAATGAGAAAAGTTTATAATCTGGCTTTAGCTTTATTGAATAATAAACCAAAGTTTATACTATCTAAAATAGCACAATAAGAGGCTTGAATAATATTCTCTGAAACACCAACAGTATCCCATTTATTTAATCCATCAGTAGTTTCTATATTTACCCTTACTTTAGCAGCTGTTCCGGATTTTGAATCTAAAATTCTTACTTTAAAATCATTTAGTCTAAATAGTTTAACTTCCGGATAAATAGGTATAAGAGCTTTTCTAATAGCTTTATCAATAGAATTAACAGGTCCATCACCTTCAGATACGGTATGAATAATTTCGTCATCTATTTTTAATTTAATAGAAGCTTCTGTAATAATATGTTTAAAATTATCAAAAGTATCACCAATTACTCTAAAGCCTAAGACTTTAAAAAATTTAGGTCGAATATTCATTAACTCCATTACAAGAAGTTCAAAAGAGGCTTCAGCACCTTCAAAAGCGTACCCTTCCCATTCAAGAGTTTTTAGCTTGTCAATAATCTTAGGTATTTCGTCGTTATTAAGTTGATTTATCAGTTTTAAATTTTTAATTTTTTCTCTTAAAGAGGCAGCACCGGCTTGATCACTTATTAATATTTTTCTAGTATTCCCGATTAGCTCAGGATTTATATGTTCATAGGTTTGGGAATTTTTTCTAACTCCACTTGCGTGTACACCTGCTTTATGAGCAAAAGCACTTCTGCCTACAAATGGTAGATTTGATGGTGGTAATATATTAACTATTTCTGCTATACAATTTGAAGTATAAGTTAATTTAGATATATTTTCTTGATTGAGTACATTATAATTAAGTTTTAATTGCAGATTAGGGATAATAGAACATAAATTTGCATTACCACAACGTTCACCATAACCATTTATTGTACCTTGGACTTGTATAGCACCTGCTTGTATTGCAGCAATTGAATTAGCTACTGCCATATCTCCATCGTTATGTGCGTGTATACCTAAGGAAATTTCTTTATTTTCAGGATTATTATTAGATAAAATCTCAAATATTTCTTTTGTAATATTAAAGACTTCGTTATTTGTACAGCCTCCATTTGTATCACATAAAATTATTCGGTCACAAGAAGCCTTAAATGCAGTTAGAATTGTTTGAATAGCATAATCTTTATTTTGTTTAAATCCATCAAAAAAATGTTCTGCATCAAAGAAAACTTTTTTATCTTTGCTTTTCAAATATGATATTGAGTCATAAATCATATTTAAGTTTTCTTCTAATGTTGTGTTTAAAGCATTTATAACGTGAAAGTCCCAAGTTTTTCCAAATATAGTAATAATATCTGTATTAGATTTAAGTAAAGTATTAAGAATAATATCATCTTTTGCTTGAGTATCAGGTTTTCGAGTACAACCAAATGCTGCTATTTTTGAGTTTACAAGTTGAATATTTTTTGCCTGATTAAATACTTCTATATCTTTAGGATTTGCACCAGGCCAACCAAGTTCAATATAATCTACACCCAGATTATCCAATAACTTTAATATTTTTAATTTATCAGATACAGAAAAATTAACACCTTCGGATTGGGCTCCATCTCTTAATGTTGTATCGTATATTTCTATTTTTTTATTATTATTTTGCAAAATTAAATGCTCCAAACTATTCCTAAACAATATAATAGCAAATAATTACAATAAAGGATAGTATAGAATAAAAATATTTCTCTACAAATTTTATAAGTCGGATCGAAAAAATTTTTTTCGATCCGACTTATTTATTATTTTCTAATATTAATTTTTATTTCCTAATTTCTATTTCTATCGATAATCTTGCCTTCTTTGATCCAAGAAAACATTGAACGTAATTTTTTACCGACTCTTTCTACAAGATGATCTTCTCCTTCTTTTTCCATACGTTTAAAGTTTTCTTTACCTGATTGGAATTCTGTTAAAAACTCATTGGCAAATGATCCATCCTGAATTTCGCTTAAGATTTTTTTCATTTCGTCTTTAGTTTCTTTTGTTACAAGTCTAGGTCCACGAGTTAGATCACCATATTCTGCTGTATTTGAAATAGAGTATCTCATATCAGAAATACCACCTTCATTTATTAGGTCAACAATTAGTTTAAGTTCGTGAACACATTCAAAATAAGCCATATATGGTGAATATCCAGCTTCAACAAGAGTTTCAAAACCGGCTTTTATTAGTGCAGATACACCACCACATAATACTGCTTGTTCTCCAAATAAATCAGTTTCTGTTTCTTCTTTGAAGGTTGTTTCAATTATGCCGGCTCTTCCAGCACCTATAGCAGATGCATAACTTAATGCTACTTCTTTTGAATCACCTGTTGGATCTTGATATACAGCTATTAAAGATGGAACACCTTTCCCTTTTTGATACTCACTTCTTACAGTATGTCCAGGGCCTTTTGGTGCTACCATTATTACGTTTACATTCTCAGGAGGTACTATTTTTTTATAATGGATATTAAAACCGTGTGAAAACATTAAATATTGTCCGGCTTTTAAGTTAGGTTTAATACTTTCTTCATAAACTTTTGCTTGTATTTCATCAGGAATTAAAATTTGTACTACATCTGCCCATTTAACAGCTTCTTCTATGCTTAATACATTTATTCCTTGATTTTTGGCTTTCACTGCTGAAGGACTTCCTGCTCTTAATCCGCAAGCTACTTCGACTCCAGAGTCTTTAAGATTATTTATCTGGCCATATCCTTGTGAACCATATCCTATTATAGCAACTTTTTTATTTTTTATTTTTTCTGTATTGATATCTTTATCTAGATAAATTTTTAATTCTGGAAGTGATGTTGTCATTTTTATTCTCCTTTCAACATTATTAAATCTAGATAATATTACCATATTTTGAAAAAAAACGCTAATAAAATTTTTATTGTTATTATATTTATGTTTGTTACAAATGTAAATATTTGTAATTTTTTTCCTTAAAAAGGTTAATAAATATTAATTTTATTTGTTTATAAGTATATATTATGTATATAATCGGGAGTTTTATTATGAAACCAGTACTTTTATCAACACAACATACTCAGTCTATATTTAAAGCTGCACAAAAGCAAGCTGAAAAAAATAGTTTACGTCAAACTAGGTCAGATGACTCGGAAATGCAAATGAGAAATACAACAAGAGCTACTGAACAACAGCAAACAGAAGAAAGTAGTTTACATCAAACTAGGTCATATGACCCGAGAATGCAAATGAGAAATACAACAAGAGCTACTGAACAACAGCAAACAGAAGAAAGTAGTTTACATCAAACTAGGTCATATGACCCGAGAATGCAAATGAGAAATACAACAAGAGCTTTGAATAATAATTTACTAAGAGTTTTACCTGAGAGAGATTATCAGGCTAGAATAGAACCGGAATATATTAACCAAGAAGCTCTGTCATTATTATCTGAGTTACCAGTTAGCCTATCAGAAAGCCAAATAACTATTGAATCACAAACAGTACAGTTAGAGGAATTCTTTAGTGAAATACAAGATTATATGGAAAAATTTGCAAAAGGAAAAGGAGAGTATAACCAAAAATATTATAATAATCAAGAGTTGAGAAATTTAATACAAAACGATTTAGAATCTATTATATCGGCTAAAGATTTTAAAACAAAATTAGATAGATTAGAGCACTTATTTGAGTTTTATATAGAAGAATCTACAGGTCAAATAGAAGAAAAAGAAGTATTAGAATCTAAGGTAAAAAAACAAGATCAAGAAAAATTAGTACTAGAACAGAAAAAAGCAGAATTGGCAGCTAAAATAAAAGAACAAGAACAAGAAAAAGAAGCATTAGAAGCTAATGTGAAAAAACAAGGTCAAGAAAAATTAGTACTAGAACAGAAAAAAGCAGAATTGGCAGCTAAAATAAAAGAACAAGAACAAGAAAAAGAAGCATTAGAAGCTAATGTGAAAAAACAAGGTCAAGAAAAATTAGTACTAGAACAGAAAAAAGCAGAATTGGCAGCTAAAATAAAAGAACAAGAAAAAGAAAAATTAATGTTAAAACAAGAAAAAGAAGCATTAGAACAAGAAAAAAGAGAATTTTCTGATTTTATGTTAAAGGTAATAAATTCTGATATGAGAATATTTGTAGAAGGCAAGTTTGGATATGATAAAAAATATCATAACTATTTTGATGTGAGAAATAGAGTAGAGGAAAATCGAAAAAATTTTCTTGCACAAGAAAATTTTTCAAAAAAAATAGAAGTTTTAAGAACAGTCTTCAAGGAATATTTTAAAGAAGCAACTATGCAGACAATGGAAATAGAAAATTTAAAAATAGAAAAAGAAAAATTAACACAAGAAAAAGAAAAATTAGCACTAGAACAAGAGCAAAAAGAAAAAGAATATCTTGATAATATAAGTGAAACTGTTTTCACATATCACCAAGATACTTCGGATTTAAGAGCCGAAAATAAAAAGCAACAAGAAAAACTACAAGAAACAAAGCATTTGTTAGAAGAAAAAACTCAAGAAGTAGCTTTATTAGACCAACAATTAAAAGCTGAAACCTCAAAAACAGAAGCTTTAGAATCAGAAATACAGAAATTAAAAACTCAATTAGAAAATAAAGAAGTTGAAGTCCAAAGATTAAATACCGCTAAAGAACAGTATAGAAAACAGGCGATTGAATCTGCTGAAAATCTAAAAAAACATATAGATATATATTTGAATCAAAATAAATAATCTTGTTGTAAATATTATTTATAAAGATCTTCTGTTTTATTAAAAATAGAAGATCTTATGTTTAATAAAATTTTAAATAAAGAATAATATTTATGTTATCATTTAAATATATTATTGAAGGAATAAAAAGGGAAGTTATCGGTGGATTTAGTTTCGATATTTAAAAGTACAAATGAACTTGGCTTAATATTAAATTCTTTTGTAGAAAGTTTTTTCTTGGTACCACCACCTGATTTTTTGTTAATAGCTATGGATTTGGCTAGTCCAAATAAAGCACTCTATTATGCTTTTATATGTACAATAGCATCAACATTCGGAGGTATTGTCGGATGGTTGATAGGGAAAATAGGTGGTAGACCTATTTTTAACTGGTTATTTAGAAATAAAAAAGATCAGTTTAATAAAGTTGAAGAGTTATATAATAAATATGGGTCAATAGCTGTATTGTTCGCTGCATTTACTCCTATACCTTATAAAGTTTTTACTATTGCAAGTGGTATACTTAATATGCCTATAATAAAATTCATAATTGCAAGCTTTATAGGAAGAGGTTTGAGATTTTTTATAGTAAGTATTGTACTTATGTTATTTGGAGAATCAATAAAAAAATATATAGAGCTTGTAATTTTAGCTGTTACAATTTTAATTATTTTGTTTTTTGTCGTTCTATATAAGAAAAGTAAAAGAAAGAATGATAAAGAAATAGAAATAGAAAGAGAGAAAATAAAAAATTAGAAATAAATTATAAATAATAAAAAATTAAGCTTCAATAAAAAGTCTTTTGCCAACGATATTAGGTTTACCATTATAATATCCGGCAAAATAACCACTTGAAGAAGGTTGATTTTTACCAAAAGTATAGTCTTTTTGATTAATAAAAGGACTATTTGAAAAAGGATTTTTACTGCTTGTTAAAGATTTGCTCTGCTCAATGGGAATAGAGTTATTTCTTGGAGCTAATATTGGAGTATTATTTATAAATTGTGAGATTCTTTTAAACATAAACAATTCTTTCTATAAATATTTTAGTATATTTTAATGCTTTAATTTAAGTAGTCAATAAATTATAAATAATTTTAATAAAAATTTGCTCCATCAAACTTCGTATATTGAAGTATAAAATTATAAATAAAATGACCTATTTTTAATAGGCCATTTATACAAATCTAATAATTAAAAAGCTAAGGGATTATTTTGCTAGGTCGGAAGAAGATGTAACATTTGAATACTTAATCATATGAGATAAAAGTTCTTGAGCTTTTTTAAGTTGTGCATCATTTTTATTTTTAATATCCTCTTCAGATAATTCAACTAAAACATCAGGAGTAATTCCTTTTTTATTAATATCAGTGCCATTAGGTGTTAAATATTTTTGAATAGTAATATTCATTCCACTACCACCAAGTAAGTTATTAACTTCCTGAACAAGGCCCTTACCAAAAGAACCTTGACCAACAAGTAAAGCACGTTGGTTATCTTTTAGTGCGCCGCTGAATATTTCGCTTGCAGAAGCACTACCTTTATTGATTAAAACAACTAAAGGTTTATCTGTAACAAATTTTCTTGTAGCTCTTATAGTATCTTTATATCCATCCCTATCTACTGTAGAAACAATAATACCACCGTTTAAGAACATATCAGAGATATAAATAGCATTAGTTAAAAGTCCACCCGGATTAGATCTTAAATCAATAATATAGCCTTCTTTATCTTTTAAAGTTTTAAGAGCTTGAGAGAATTCCTGAGTGGCATTCTTACTGATAAAAGAACTTAATCTTATATACCCTATATTATTTTGTAATTGAAAATTTTCAGGTTTTTTAATAGAAACAGATTTGATATCAATTTGAGCTCTCTTGATAGCATAAATTTGATTAGGAACATTTTTCCTTTTTATTAATAATTGAACAATAGTTCCTTCTTTACCACGTATGAGATCAGCAGCTTTATCAACAGTAATGCCTTTAGTAGATTTGCCATCAATAGATAAAATTTCATCTTCAGCTTTTAATCCGGCTTTTTCCCCAGGAGTATCTTCTAATGGAGCAATAATCAATAATTTTCCATCACGTACACCTATCTGAACACCAATACCTTTTAAAGAGCCTTTAATAGAACTTCTTTCTTCTTCAAACTCTTTAGGATTAAGAAATTTAGTATAAGGATCATTAAGACTGGCAAGCATACTAGAAATAGCAACATAAGAGTCTTCATCTTGTAGTAGTTTACCGGAATATCTATTTTTCCATCTTTCCCAAGATTGAGAATTATTAGTTTTATCAACATATTTCTGATTAACAAGATTCCAAGCTTGACTATATAGTTGTTCAGATGCTTGTGCATTGTTTAAAATATCTGTAGAACCGCTAGTAGTTAAAAATAGACTAAACATAAATAAAATACTTAAATTTTTAATAGATTTTTTCAATATTCTCACCTCTTTTTGTGTACTTACCATATATTATATCCTATTAATCAGAAAAAATTTCAAATAAATATTGAGTAATTTTAAGATATATAAATTCTGCAATTAGTAAAAAGAATATTAAAGATTTAACACAAAGAGGGATTAAAAAAATAAAGATAAGATATAGAATCGCATTATGACAAATGGTAAGAAAAAGACAGTAATAATAGGTGGTGGAGCAGCAGGACCAAAAGTTGCAGCAAAGTTAAGGCGATTAGATAAGGATATGATAATTGATTTATATACAGACGAAAATGTAATATCATATTCAGCGTGTGGTTTACCATATTATGTGGAAGGATTAATTACAAGTATAAAAAAGTTAATAGTCAGGGCCCCATCTGAGTTTAGAAAGCAGGATGTAAATATTAATTTACTATCAAGATGTGTAAAAATATATCCAGAAGAAAAAAAGGTGGATATTTTAAATATAAAACAAAATCAATTAGTAACAGTAAATTATGACTATCTTGTAATAGCAACAGGAGCAAGGCCTTATATACCAAATATAAAGAATATAAATATAAAAAATGTTTATTATCTAAGGACATTAAAAGATGGTTATTTAATAAGAGAAAAGATGTTGAAATCTAATACTGTAACAATGATAGGTGGAGGCTATATAGGTATTGAACTATTAGAAGCATTTATAAAAAATAATCTAAAAGTAAATATTATAGAACGTAATAAAAATATAATGAATCTTCTAGATGAGGAGTTAGCATCATTAGTAACAGAGCATATATTGAATCAAGATGGGGATAGAATAAATATATATACTCAAGATACAGTGATAGAATTTATCGAAGATGATGAAAAAATAAAGGTAGTAACATCTCAAGGTAAGGTTTTGTATTCTGATTTTGTAGTTATATGTACGGGAGTTATACCTAATTCGGAATTATTTGCAGAAGCGGGAGGGATTTTAGGTTATAAAAATACAATAAAAGTTGATGAATTTATGAAAACATCATTGAGAGATGTATATTCAGCAGGAGATTGTACAGAGAATTTTAATATAATAACAAGGAAATCATCGTGGAATCCATTAGGATCAATAGCAAATAAAGAAGGTAGAGTAGTAGCATTTAATATATGCAACTATGGAGAAGAATTTCCAGGAGTATTAGCATCAACAGTAACGAGATACTTTGATTTAATAATATCAACGGTAGGCTTAAGTGAGAAGGAGGCAAAGAGCTATGGATTTAGAACAGTAAGTGTTGTTGTTACAAAAAAAGATAGAGCCGGATATATGCCAAATGTGAAGAACATTACAATAAAATTAATAGCAAATAAAAATACAAGAAAAATTTTGGGAGCCCAAGCAATAGGCTGTGGAGATGCCCATAAAAGAATTAACACTGTAGCAACGGCATTACAAAGTGGAATGACGATAAGTAATTTTCTTCATTTAGATCTACCCTATGCACCTCCATTTTCGCCATCTATAGACCCATTACTTACAGCAGCACAGATAATAAATGAAGAAATTAATAGAGATTATTATAGCGTATAGTATAAAAATACGCAAAATGCTTTACATTGATAAATGTAGTTATCAATTATTTAAAGTATTATGTAGAAATTAAGAATAAGAGTTGATTATACAGATATAATAAGATTTTGATTTATATATTGATCAAAAGGTCTAGATCTTAAAATTATCCATTAAGTATAAAATTTTCGATCTTTTAGTTGATGAGTAAATACCTTTATTAGAGGTAACATTCAATATGTGAAGCAAATGTGATTTATTTAATTTTTAATTACGCTAAGTTAAATAAAAAAATTAGGGGGTAAGAAATGCGAAGAGGTGCAACATTTAAGAAAAAAGCCAGATTAATAATAGTAGATGATAATATAGATCATTTATCTGGAGTAAGAGAGCTAATAATGTTGGAGAGTGATTTTGATGTTGTTGGAACAGCTTCAAGTGGTAATGTTGCAATCAGCTTAATAAAGAAATACCATCCTGATATAGTATTGATGGATATAAATATGCCGGAGAAGGATGGATTAACAACAATTTATGAAATAGAGAAACTAAATTTAGAAACAAAAGTAATAGCATTAACAGCTTATGACGATCCGGATTTAGTTTATAGAGCGATGAAGATAGGAGCAAAGGGTTATATATTAAAAACAATGGCTTCAGCACAATTAATTTATGCAATAGAAGAAGTTGTTTCTGGAAAAGTATATTTACCATCAGGATTATCATCCAGATTTTTTGATTATTTCCAAAAGACATCAAAAGCTAAAGAATCTGAAAATATAGTTGATGAGGAAAACTTACTATCTTATCTGACTCAAAGAGAAGAAGAAGTTTTAGAACTTCTAACACAAGGTGTAACATATAAAGGAGTAGCTCAAAAATTATTTATATCGGAAACAACTGTAAAAACCCATGTAAATAATATATTTCAGAAGTTACAGGTAAATGATAGAACTCAAGCTGTTTTATATGCTTTAAATAATGGATTTAAAAGTAAAAGAAAAGTTAAATTATATAAGTAAAAAAATATAAAGAATTAAATAGAAAGATAAAGTAAAATAAAATGGTAAAGAATAATATTGATAAAAAGACAAATTTGTTACAAGAGTATATTTTAGATAATTTTGATAAGACATTAAGTAAAACAACTGTAACGTCAATAATAAGATCTATATTAAGTCCGGTATTATCAACTACATTAGTAAAGGATTCTTTAGTATTGCTAAGGATGTCAGATACAACAGAAGTTGAAAGCTTAATGAAGCGTCTTGAATTTTCAAATAGTATAGTATACTCATATTCAGATAATGATAATCTTCAAAGTTTTCCAATGGCATTAAAGGAGAATATCTGGGGAGAAACTCAATTTGTAGTTGTAATAACATCTAGATATTGTGCTGCATTTATCTGGGATTATTCTTTTTCAAATGTAAAAGATAATACACCATATTATTTTGCAATAAATTCTCGATTAGTTTGCGATATTTTAAATATAATATCAAGTAATTCAAAAATAGAATTAACGGAGTATTGGACAAAATACACTCCAGAAAGAAGAGCAAATGAGCTTCTTAATCAGGCAATAGGCTCAATAATAAATTCTTTAAATACAATGCAGACAGAACTTGAAATAAATGGGATACAGAATGAGAAATTACTAATGCATTGTGATTCTATTCAGAAATATACAAACTTTATAGATAGAGTAAAAGTTGTAACCCACGAAATGAATAACCAATTATCAGTAATAGGTCTTAATGCAAAGATTTTAGAGAATAAAATAAAGAATCAAAAACTGGATACAAAAAAAGAGGAAGATTTATTAAGTACGTTAAAGAATATAGAACAAGCAAATTATTCAAACATATCATTACTATCACAGGTAAAATCCGAAACTAATATGGATATAAGATTATATAAAATAAATGATTTTATAAATAACATAATATCATTAGTAATAGGAAAAATAGATCAGAATAAGATAAAATTGAATATAAATGTGGAAGAGAATGAATTATGTGGATTTTTTGATGCAGTAATGACCCAGAATGTATTTATAAATTTAATATTCAACGCAATAGAGGCAACCGGAGAAGATGGTGTAATAAATATAGATGTAATAGAAGAGTCAAATAGTGATAATATTGATATATTAATAGAGAATACAGGGACTCCGATTGCAGAAGAGAATAAGGGACTTATATTTAAGAAGGGATTTACAACAAAAGAGAAGGGTAATGGAATAGGATTATTTATATCACAGCAGACGATGTTGAATCAGAATGGAGATTTAAAATTAGTAAAAAGTGATGATGTAAGTACAATATTTGCCCTTGTGATAAAAAAGGGATAAGAATAGAGAAAGGGAAATGGTTAAAAGAGGATTTTAAAGTGGTAAAATAAAATATTGATAAGGGTGGAGATAAGAATAAATGGAAATAACATCTACAGGAATAGAAGTTACAAAGTTAGCATTAGATGGTTTATATGAGAGGCAAAAAGCAATAGCGGCAAATACAGCTAATGTTGAAACTCCTGATTATCAGAGGAAAGAAGTATCATTTGAAAGTCAATTAAGTGAGATAATAAAGAAAGAAGAAATAAAAAATCAGATAAAAGAAGTAAATAGTCAAGTAATAGGTAATAATAAGGATTTAACAGTAAAGGAAGTATTAAGGACATCTCCATATATAATAAAGGAGCAAGAAGCAATACTAAGCGAAAATAATTATGGTCAATTTAAGCCATCAGTAAGTATGGATATGAGTCAATATGATCAGATAGACGGAAATAATGTAATATTAGAAAAAGAAATGATGGATATGGCTCAAACGGGAATGAAGTATAATGTAATAGCGACATTACAGGGGAAAATGTTTACAGGATTACAGACGATAATAAGAGGTCAGTAGAAGTAGGCATAAGAAGAAAGAAGCAATTTAAGGAGATGTAAAAAATAAATGAGTTTTGATGTATTTGATGTTTGTGCATCTGGGATGTATGCTCAGAAGACAAAGATGGATGTAATAGCAAGTAATATAGCCAATATAAATACAACAAGGAAAGACGATGGCTCAAAGGGGGTATATATAAAGAAAGAGGTATCGTTTAAAGCAATATATGACAATAAGCTAGAAGATACAAATGCACCAATGATTCCAAGTGGTAATCATAAAGTATTATACAATAGACCAACAGAGGAGATGATATTAAAAGGTGGTATAAGTTATGATAAGAATCAGATATCAACAGGAGTTGAAGTAGCTCAAATAGAGGAATCAGAGAATCCATACAAAAGAGTATATGATCCATCACATCCGGATGCAGATATAGAAGGATATGTAGTATTACCAAATATAAACATAGTAGAAGAAATGGTAAATATGGTATCAGCGTCAAAGGCTTATGAAGCAAATGCGACATTAGCAGAAACGGCAAAGAATATGATATCATCGGCATTAAAAATTTAAAATAGTAGAAAACAAATTAATAACCAATAATATAAAGATAAAAAGAAAAAACATATAGGGATAAAATTTAATGAATAATTAAATGAAAAGTGTATGAGGTAAAAATAATGAGTGTAAAGATAAATATAGAAAATATAAATTCAATAGAGAATTATAATAAACTATTAAGTAAAAACTTTGATAGTATAAAAGCTGAGAATAATAATTTTGGGAAAATATTAGATAATAAAATAGAAGATAATATAACATTTAAAGGCCTTGAGGGTGGAATCAGTAATGATATAGGAATAGAGAATGAGGGATTATCACAAAGAGATGATAATAGTGCATCAGAAGTTTATAAATTTGCAAATAAAGTATCAAGTTCATTAGAGAGTAGTTTAATAGAAGTAAACAATAAACAGATAGACTCAGAGAATGCAGTAAAGACATACGCATCCGGAGGGGATATAAGTGTGCATGAAGTAATGATAGCATCAGAGAAAGCAAGTTTAGCAATGCAGATGTCATTACAATTAAGGAATAAAATATTACAAGCATATAATGAGATAAATCAGATAAGAGTATAGAAAAATTATTTATGTTAAAATATAAGTATAGATAAATTTTTTAGGGTGTGTATATTAAAATTTACATTCTTGATAAAAAATAGAGAATATAGTACTTATACTAAAATATCCAAGAGGTTGAAAAGCTGTGGAAGATAACGAAAATAATAGTAGCAATAAAAAAGAGAATAATAATTATTTTAAACTAATGCTTGATGATCTAAGACGAATATTTAACAGTCTTGATATAGGTCAGAAGTTTGGTTTAATAACGTTAATAGGAATAACAATAGTAGCCGGTACATATTTTATAATAAAATCGACAGAGCCAAATTGGATGGTATTGTATTCAGATTTATCAGAACAAGATTCAATATCAGTAGTTGAAGGATTAAAAAAAGGTGGATATCCATATAAAATCAGTAAAGATAAAGCAGCGATTCTAGTACCGGCAAATATGCAAGATGAATTAAGAGTATATGTAGCAGAGAATGATTTAATACAAGATTCTACACCGGGATTTGAATTATTAGACGGAATGCAGCTTGGATCTACAGATTTTAAAAACGAGTTAACAAAGCAAAGGATATATCAAGGGGAGTTAACAAGATCAATAGAAAAGATGTCCGGAATAAAGAAAGCAAGAGTGCAGCTTGCTCAACCGGAAAGGTCAGTGTTTACAGACAATGATGAGATACCAAGTGCATCTGTGATGCTTATTTTAGATCCGGGATATAGGTTAAAAGCAGCGCAAGTAAAAGCAATAAAGAATTTAGTAGCATATTCTGTTCCGAGATTAAAGCCTGAGATGGTATTTATAACAGATCAGAATGGGAATAATTTAACAGATGAACCAGGAAAGAATTCAAGTGACATAGAATCATTCAGATATAATTTTGAACATCAGACTTCAAAAAAGGTTCAATCAGTATTAGAAAAGATAGTAGGTAGAGGTAATATAACAGTACAGGTAAGTGCGGATATAGATTTTAATAGTACACGAGCAACAATAGAGAGTTATATACCGGTAAATGGTGAATCATCACAAGGTGTATTAACAGCAAGGCAAACAGAATCAGAGATATATGAAAAGCCTATAGTAGAAAATAATGTACAGACAAATAGTAATAATATATCACCTATAGAAGATCAAGATAACAGTAATATAACAGGGAATCAGGTTACAGGGTCAAATACTGGAACAGAAGGTAATCAACAGTTAGAGAAGCAAGAGAATCAAGCTAAAAATTTGAATTACCAAAAGCAAAGGAGTTCGGCTAGCTATAGTGTATCAAAGGAGATAAAGCAGATAGTATATGCACCTGGTACAGTAAAGCGTATGACAATAGCAGTAGCAGTAAATAAAATATTAACAGAAGAGGAAAAGTCTGAGATAAAGAATCTGGTTTTATCAGCAAGTGGAGCCGATGAAGCAAGAGGAGATGTGATAAGTATATCAAGCTTACAGTTTTTAGCATTAGATGAAGAACAACAAAGAGAAGCAAAACTTCAGAAGGATATAAAAAATGATACAATAATGTATTTAGTGTTAAATAAAGTAGCCCCAATGATGATAGTATTGATATTAGGATTAGCGGCATTATTTATCTTTAGATCATTAATTAACAGATTAGCGCCAAAACAGCAAGCACAAGCACCGGCAGTTTGGGATGAATATGAGGAAGGTGAATACCAACATTCGTTACAAGATAACTTAGCAGGTATGGAGGATGCACTACAGTTAGAAACAACGTTAGATTCAGAAATGGATAAGAAAAAGAATGATTTAACTGATAAAATATTAATAGATCCGGCAGAAGCAACAAGAGTACTGGTATCATATATAAAAGATTAAAAGGAATAGAGAGAAAATATATTTATGGCCTCAGAAGATGAAAATAATTTTAATATAGACTATATGACATCAACCCAAAAGGTAGCGGCATTGCTAATAGCATTAGGTCCAAATGCTGCATCAGAAGTATTAAAAAATATTTCAGATAATGAATTACTTGAGCAGCTTACATTAGATATAGCTAGTTTACATAAAGTACCAGCAGAAGTTCTTAACATAATATTAGATGAATTTCATACAATATTTATGGCAAGTGATTATGTTCAATCCGGAGGTATGTCGTATGCTCAGACATTGTTAGAAAAAGCTTATGGACCGGATCAAGCAAATAGGATATTATCACGTTTATCATCATTGATAAATACAAATCCATTTCAATTTTTTAATGATGCAGATCCTGCTCAGTTAGCGTCATCATTTCAGAATGAGAATCCACAATTAATAGCATTGATTCTTGCATATTTAAAACCTGACCATTCAGCGTTAGTACTTAATTATTTGCCACCTGAAGTACAGGCTCAGGTGTGTTTAAAGATAGCAGAGATGAAAACAACAAATCCGGAGATATTGTCAGAGATCGAAAAGATAGTAGAAAGTAAATTTTCATCAGTAGTGGTAAAAGATTTTTCAAAAGCTGGAGGTGTAGAATCATTAGCGAGTATTCTAAACAGAACGGACAGAGCAACAGAAAAGAATGTAATAGAATTATTAGAAGTAAAAAATCCATCTTTAGCAGAAGAGATACGTGAATTAATGTTTGTATTTGAAGATATAGTAAATCTGGAAGATAAAGCTATTCAGCGAATATTAAGAGAGATAGATACAAAAGATCTGGCAATGGGATTAAAAGGAGCAAGGGAAGATGTAAAAGAAAAGATCTTTAAGAATATGTCAGAGCGTGCTCAAGAAATGTTAAAAGATGATATGGAATATATGGGTCCGGTAAGAGCAAAAGAAGTACAAGAAACCCAAACGAAAATTGTTGCAACGATAAGGGCATTAGAAGCAGCAGGAGAGATTGTTATTGCACGTGAATCACTTGAGGACGAGTTAATTGAGTAATAGAATAAAAAGTGACAAAGTCTTAGTAGGAAAATCTTATGTAATTAATGCAAATAGTAATTTTTCTCAAGAGATAAAGGATCAATACACGCGTATAATGGAAGGAGCGAAAGCCGAAGCTGAAAAGATTATTTTAGAATCTAGAGCTAAAGCGAAGTTAGAAGCTGATAATATAATCAATCAGGCAAATGAGCTTTTAACTCAGGCAAATAGTAAATTTCAGGAAGCAGACAGGATTGTAAATGAATCAGTAGATAAAGCTCAAAGTGAGTATGATAATATTTTAAATACAGCGAAAGAAGAAGGTTATAAAATAGGATTTGAAACCGGATATAAAGATGGTCAGTCTAATATTACAAAAGAGCTTGAGGATAAGATTACAAGTGTGAATGATTTTGCTAAGAGCAATTTTGAGTTAAAAAAGCGTATAATAAAGTCTGCACATTTAGATATAATAAATTTAGTTTTAGCTATTTCTAAAAAGATTTGTCAAGAGGCAATAGAAACAGATAAAAATATTTTAATAAATGTAATAAATAATTCTATAAATTCTTTAAATGATAGAGAAAATATAAAGATAATAGTAAATCCGGTTATGTATAATAGGATTCTTGAAGTATCAGATAAAATGAAAGATATAATATTAAATTTAAAATCAATAGAAATACTGCAAGATAGAAATGTAGCCACTGATGGAGTAATAGTAGAATCTTTAGATACACGTATAGATGGTACAGTTACATCTCAGATCGATGAGTTATCCTTTCGGCTTTTAACAGATTTACAGATGACATCAGAGGATACATTAGTAAATGAAATAAAAGAAGATTATATAGAAGAAGATAAATCGACAGAAAATAATAATACGTTTTAGAGAAATAAATGAGAATATCTAATATTTATGATAAATTTGCAAAGATATAAAGATCTAATTAATAGAACCCAGACATTAAGGTTTGTAGGAAAAGTAATAGAAATTGTAGGCTTAATAATAGAAGCAGATGGTCCAAAATGTAGTATTGGAGATTTATGTTATATATATCTGGATAACGAAAATAAATTAGAAGCAGAAGTTGTAGGGTTTAAGGAATCCGGTATTTTGCTAATGCCTTTAGGAACAATGGATGGATTAAAGCCTGGTTCAATTGTTATAAATACAGGGTCATCTATGAAAATAAGGGTAGGAAAAGAATTAATCGGACGAGTTTTAGATGGTCTTGGGAATCCAATAGATAATTTGGGTATTATTAATTCTCAGACATTATATTCAACATTTGGGAAAGAGATAAATCCACTAAACAGGGAATTAATAAGGACTCCATTATCATTAGGATTAAGATCCGTAGATGGATTTATGACAATAGGCAGAGGTCAGCGTATAGGTATATTTGCAGGTTCCGGAGTAGGAAAGAGTACGACATTAGCGATGATGGCAAAGAATACAGAAGCTGATTTAAATGTAATAGCATTGATAGGTGAAAGAGGAAGAGAAGTAAAAGAGTTTATAGAATCGACCTTAGGTGAAGAAGGTATGAAACGATCAATAGTTGTAGTAGCGACATCAGATCAACCATCGTTAGTAAAAATAAAAGCAGCATTTGTAGCAACAACAATAGCAGAGTATTTTAGAGATCTTGGAAAGAATGTACTATTTATGTTAGATAGTGTAACGCGAGTAGCAATGGCACAAAGGGAAGTAGGTTTAGCAGTAGGCGAGCCACCTGCTACAAGAGGATATACACCATCTGTTTTTGCATTAATGCCAAAACTTTTAGAGCGATTGGGCAGTAATGAAAATGGTACAATTACGGGGCTTTACACAGTTTTAGTAGAAGGTGATGATTTTAATGAACCTATATCAGATACAGTAAGAAGTATTTTAGATGGTCATATAACATTATCACGTGATTTAGCACATAAAAATCATTATCCTGCGGTTGATATATTGCAAAGTGTATCAAGGGTTATGAATGAAGTTGTAAGTAAAGAGCATAGAGAATCTGCAGGTAAAATAAGGACTCTTTTGGCGGCGTATCGTAAGAATGAAGATTTAATAAATATAGGAGCTTATGTTAAAGGATCGGATCCGATTGTAGATAAAGCTATATTACTTATGTCTGAGATTAATGGATTTCTTTGCCAAGATATTGACGATAAAGCTGATTTTTCTTTAACTATAGATAAGCTAAATAATTTAGCTAAAAAAATTTAGATAAGATAATAAAAGAAATATTATGTGTGTATTATTAATCTATAAAGATAAATAATATTCTTTAATCATTTTAGCATCTGTTTCAATATTTGGGCTTTCACATACAATTACCCCTTGAACATCAAAATCTTTAAAAGCTTTTAACAGATCTTTATAATTCATATCAGACTCATTTAAGTTTACATGGAATTTTTCACCTTTTTGGTTATATTCTATTCCGGCAAGATGGGCATGAAAATTTTTTAAAGCAACATCTCCAAGTTCGCTGCCTATTTTTTCAAATATTTTAGCAAAGTCATCATAAGTATTATATCCTCCATTGCTTCTAGCGTGTAAATGAGAAAAATCTACACAAGGTAAAATTTTATTAAAAGTTTTAGATAATTTAATAATTTCATCAAGATCCCCCCACTGAGTAGGTTTACCTGTTGTTTCAGGTCTTATCCAGATATTTAGGTCCTCTTTATTAGCAGTATCTATAATTTGTGATATTGATTGTTCAACTTGGTTGTATACTTTTAATTTATCTTGCCCAAGATAAAAAGCTGCGTGAAAAGTGATACTAAAGGCATTTACTTTTACACCTATTCTTGCGGTATCTAGTATTCTTTTTATACTGGATTCTATTTTTTCTGGTTCTTTAGCATTTAGATTTATATAAAATGGGGCGTGGGCTGTTAATATTAAATTTTTTTCTTTTGATAATTTAGCAACTAAATTTTGAGTATCTTCTTTAATTTTTATACCATGCACAAATTCAAGTTCTAATCCATCAAGATTAAGTGATTCTAATACCTCAAAAGCCTTTTGATATCCAGGATCTAATGCAATTAAAGGTTTACCGGCTGTAAGGAAATTTAATTTTTTGTTTTTAATATCCAAATCGTTCTCCTTTTTTTGGATTTATGTATCTGATAAAATCTAATGCATCGCCTATAAAATAAGAACCAACCTGTAATGTTTTTATATAAACAATTCCATCCAAAGCAGCTACTCCTATATGATTGTCAAGTTCGCATATTGTTCCCGGAGTATATTTTACCTTTTTACTTTTTACATAGGCACTATGTATTTTAACACCTACAGACTTATAATATGTTATTGCTCCTATGAATGGATTTAATGCTCTTATAAATCTTTCAATATAATTTACATCATTATTCCAATTTATTATGTTTTCACCTTTTATATCACGTATGTTTGGGGCATAAATATATTCGCCTTCTGCTTGAGGTGTTGAATCTAATTTTGAATCTTGTTCATATTTTTTCAATGTTTCTATTAGCATATCAGTACCTAAAAAGCTTAATTTATTAAATAAAGTTCCCATAGTTTCGAACTTTTCTATAGGAATAGAATATTGAGAAATTATATTACCTGTATCAAATTTTTCGTCCATAAAATGTAATGTAACACCGGTTTCTTTCTCATTATTTATTATTACATGTGAATATGGATTTCCGCCTCTATATTGAGGTAACAATGCCGGATGACAGTTAATAAATCCATCTTTTGTTTTATTTAAAAGATCTTTTGGTAACAGTTTATTATATGAACATACAATTCCTATATCAGCATTAAGTGATTCTATTTTATTTAAAAATTCAATTTCATTTAATGAATTATTATATTCTATAAGCTTATATCCGTAGTCTTTTGTTATATCGCACATGATATTATATGTCGGATCTGATTTATGAGGTGGAACAACTCCTACAATATTAACTTTATGTTCATTTAGCTTGGATAGTGCAATTATTGCAAAATCCGGCATGCCTATAAATAGAATTCTTTTTTTAAATAAATTTTCCTGCATTATACCCTACCCATAATAAAATAATTGACAAACAAATGCTTAATAATAAATATAATAAAGCAGAAATATATTGATCAGACTTAATAAGTTCAAAGATATTTAGAGAAAATGTACTGAATGTTGTTAAACCTCCACAGAGTCCGGTTGTAAGCATTAATTTAAAGTTTTCTTGTATATTCTCGATTTTAAATAGAAATAAACTTATAAATAATCCAATTAAAAAACTACCTATTATATTTACAATAAAAGTACCATAAGGAAATATTTGGGTTGGAAAAATTGATTTGAAGCTAAGATCAATAATATATCTTAAAATACTTCCGAATCCACCACCTATAAATATTGATATTATATTTAACATAAACTTTATTTTAGCTTAATTATCTTTATTTTTCAATCGGAGCTTAATTTTAAATTTATTTTATAGTTCTAAAATGTATTAAGTTTAGCATTATAGTGTTTTATTTTTAATATTAATTGTTATAATCCGTTATTTATATTAGGTAATTCTAATAAATTAGGATATAATATAATTATAAATATATTAAGATATAGCTATTGATAAAAATTTTAATTATTTAATAACTTGGGAAATAAAAGGAGAATAAGAAAAGTGGCTCGAGGAGTCTATGTAAATTCATATAAGAAGCATAATCTTTTGAATAAAAAAACTACTGTCAGTAATAGGACTTTTCATCAATCTGGTAGATCTCAAAAAAATTTACAATTTGTTGATTTTAATAAAAAATTACATAATGATAAGAAAAAGAATAAAAAGAATAATAATATATTTTTAGATTTTTATTCTTTTTTAATTTCTTTTTGTTTTATATTATTATTTTTATTATATGTAGTTCCATATTCTTTTAAAAGTATTACGAAACCTATTTTTCTATCTATATTTTCGCAACCTTTAGCTGTAGATTATTATGACATTTATTATCCTACGTTACATTATCTTCATAATAATTATTTTTTAGATCAGCATTTATTTTTGCCAAAGGCTAGTAAACAAGCAAAAATGAGTCCGTTGTTTTTTTCTCAAGAGATGCTTGAACTTAAATCCCAGTTAAATAATGTAATTGCACAATATCCTCAATTAGATGCCTCTGTATTTGTATGGGATTTTCAAAATAGTAAGTATGTAGATATTAATGGTGATAAAATTTACCCAACGGCAAGTATAATTAAATTACCTATTTTGATCCAATTATTCAAATCAATAGAAATGGGGCAAGTAAGCTTAAATGATAAAATGGCTTTAACTGATTATTACCGTGCAGAAGGATCAGGATCTTTACAGTTTCAAAGAAGTGATAGAGAATATACTTTAGATTATTTAGCCAGAATTATGATTACAGAATCTGATAATTCAGCTACAAATATGATTATGTCAAATATTGGAGGAAAGCTTGATATAAATAGGGCTGTAAGACAGTGGGGATTACAGAAAACTTATGTTCATAATTGGTTACCTGATCTTGGAGGACAGAATGTTTCTACTACTAAAGAATTAGCTACTATTTTGTTTAATATTGATAATGCTTCTTTCTTGTCTTTAAATTCTCACGAAAAAATAATAGATTATATGTCGCATGTAAAAAATAATAGATTAATAGCAGCAGGTTTAGGTCCAAATGCTCTTATAGCTCATAAAACAGGCGATATAGGTTCTTGTTTAGGCGATGCGGGTATTGTTTATTTACCGGATGGTAGACGTTATATTATTGCGATGATGGTTAAAAGACCTCATAATTCTTTTGCTGCTAAAGAGCTTATTATTCAATCTTCTAAAATTGTTTATAACTTTATGATTAACTCCTGATTATAAAGTTACAATATATTTAATTATAATTTTTTACTTTTAACTTTTATAAAAATGCATATTGCAAAAATTTTTTACGATCTGTTTTTTTAAATAACATTAAACTACACTACACTTGGACTTGCTCTTTCTGTTTAGTTTATATCCAGTTTGACCCCAATATTTGGTATAATTATATTTTAAGCTGAATTATATTGATTCTGTAATCATAATTTTGGCTAAATAATCTGTGATTATTTTTTATCTGCACAAGCTTTAATAATGACTTCATCAGGTAACGATCTTACTAAAACAGAAAAAATACAAGGTATTAAGCTTAAAATTATTAGCAAATAAGGAATAGTAATTTTCTCAGCAAAGTATCCTATAACAGGTAAAAATAAACCAATAGTACCAAAACTAAATCCCCCTATCAGGCCTGCTATTGTACTTTTATACTCAGGCATTATTTTTTGAGCTAGAGTCATATTTATAGGTGTGGATAACATAATAAAGAATCCTATAATTAAAAAGCAGATAATTGATATTATAGGGTAATTTAAATATGAAAGAACAAATAGAACAGTAAAAGGGAATGGAACTATTAATGATAAAGCAATGGTTCTTTTAGTATTTAACAGGTTCTCTATCTTTGAACTTAGCATAGTACCAATACAACCGATTGTTAAAAATAAGAAGATAATAAATCCTATTTTTGAAGCAGGAAGTCCTAAATCTTTCCATAAAAAAGGCAATAGAACAAGGAATGTTACTTGAATAAGTGCCTTAATTATAGATAGTAACACTAAAGTACGAGTAGAATTACATCTGAAGATATCTTTAATAGTGGATATAAATTTATGATCGGATTTGATTTTTTTATTTATTTTTACTTTTGGAACAAAAGCAAATAAACTTAAAGCCATAATAATTCCTATAATAGAAGTAAAAGGTAAGGCTTTAAGCGAAATAAAATCGCAGATAGAACTTGATATAATAGGTCCTAAAGCAAATCCTAAAGTACCACAGGTAAGATAAATGCTCATTTTTTTAGTCAAGCGTTTTTTAAAAGTGAAATAATTTGTTAACCCACTAGCCTGAGGATGGAAAAAGCTAACCCCCATACTACCGAAGATTACACATATAGCTAAAGCAAATACATTTGGAGCAATAGTTGTAGAGGATAAAAAGATAGAAGCTAAAATCAAGCCCCAGAATAAAAAGAATCTACGTTTCCATTTATCAGCAATATAACCAAAAAGCGGTTGTGTTATTGATGAAGTGATTTGGCTTATACTTATAATTGAAGTAGCAATAGCTAAAGAAATGCCTAAATTAGCGGCAATAAACGGTAAAATTGGATTTAAAAATCCACTATACATATCAATAATAAAATGACCGGAACTAATCCATTTAAGAGCTTTATTTCTAGTAGGTTTTAACATAATTTAGTGCCTAAAATGCCTTATACTTGTAGTAACCATAGTTATAGAATACTTATCAGCAGTATCAATAACGTCTTTATCTTTAATGCTTCCACCCGGTTGAATAATACCACGTATTCTATTTTGTGCGGCAGCTTCTATATTGTCAATAGCAGGGAAAAATCCATCAGAGGCCAAAACTGCATCTTTAGCTTGATCACACGCTTTATTTAAAGCTATTTCTACAGCCTCTATACGACTTGTTTGACCACCTGAAATCCCTAAAGTCTTAAAATCTTTTGCTATAACTATTGCATTTGATTTTACATGTTTTGCAACTTTCCACGCAAAAATCATATCTTCTATCATTGTTTCATCTGCTTTTTGCTTTGTTACAATCTTAAATGTTTCTTTATTAAGATCTTTATTGTCTATGTCTTGAACTAAAATACCAAAAGGTGTAACTTTTATTTCTTTGTTTATTATTTTCTTGTAACTTTCTAAAGGAGTATTAAGTTTTATAAGTCTAAGATTCTTTTTCGTTTTTAGTATATCTAAAGCATCTTGAGTAAAGTCAGGTGCAATAACTACTTCAAGAAAAATAGATACTAAATTCTTAGCTAAAGTTTTATCTATAGTTCTTGATAAAGCAACGATACCTCCAAATGCACTTATAGGATCACAGTCAAGTGCTTTTAAATATGCCTCATTTATATCTTTCCCCAATGCTACTCCACAAGGAGTGTTATGCTTTACTATTGCACAAGAGGCTACATCATAAAATTCACTTATTATATTTAAAGCTGATGTCATATCAAGATAGTTGTTATAAGAAAGTTCTTTACCATTTAATATTTCATAACTGATTTGATTTTCTATTTCATATAAACTACTTTTTTGATGCGGATTTTCTCCATATCTTAACTCTTTTATTTTTCTTGTGTTTATAGATAGATAATGATCTATATTATTAATCTGTTGAAATTTTTTAAGAATTATAGAATCATATTCAGACGTTAATTTAAAAGCAGCTAATGAAAAATCTTTTCTGGTTTGATCTGTTATTTCAGAAAATTGTTTAAGTTCATCTAGTATAACTTCATATTGAGATATATCAGAAACAACGGTTATATTTTTATAATTTTTAGCAGCAGCTCTTAAAATAGCGACACCACCTATATCTATATTTTTAACTAAGATGTCTTCATCATCTGTACTAAGGGAAACTTTTTCAAAAGGATAAAGGTTAACTATTACCATATTAAACGGTTTTATATTAAAGTGTTTCAAGTCTGCTAGGTCTGTTGAAATTGTAGGGTCAGCTAAAATAGCTGCGTGTATTTTCGGATGTAATGTTTTAACTTTTCCATCTAATAGCTGATTAAATTCTGTAATATCTTCTGATTTTATTATATTTTTGATATTATTTTCTTCTAAAAATTTATAAGTATTACCTGTAGCAACTATTTCGTAATCATAATTACTTGTTAATTTTTCTGCCAGTTCTTTTAATCCGGTTTTATCAGAAACACTTATTAATACTCTTTTTTTTTCCGTCATATTTTTGCTTCTTTCTTATTTACAATATGATTATATTTTTTATTAAGTTGGATAATAAATATAAAACTTATAACTATTAATATTATACTTACTAAAACCGCAATTGGTACACCAAAGAAATTTTTAATACTATCTATTCTGATAAATTCTATGAATATTCTGCCAATAGAGTAAAGAATGAGATATGAAAAGAACACAAGGCCATATCCATCGGAAGAATTATTTTTAAGTATATGATATTTATTTTCAACTATTTTACGTAAGATATTAAAAATAAATAAAAATACAATAATATTCCATATAGACTCATATAAAAATGTAGGGTGAAAGAATTCTATGTCAATAAATTCAATAGGTCTATTGGTGATCGGAACAAATAATTTCCAAGGTATTTTAGTACAGATAGGTAAGCCAAATGCTTCAGAATTAAAATAATTTCCCCATCTTCCTATTGCTTGGCCGATTAAAAGTCCATAGGCAAATATATCGCAATATGGTAAAATTTCTTCTTTTTTATATTTAAGGTATATGATTCCACTTAATAATCCACCTATTATTGCACCGTGAATAGATAAGCCGCCATGCCATATTGCAAAAATTTCACTTAAATTTTTTATATAATAAGGTAAATCAAGTAATATATAATAGAGTCTTCCACCTATTAATCCAAATATTACTGTAATTGGAACAAGATCACTTAAAATATTTTTTGATATTTTAGGGTAATATTTTTTTGCTATAATTTCCATGGTAATAAAGCCTATAAATATAGCAAAAGCCATGATTATTCCATAATAATAAATATTGAAATTTAAAAATGATATGAATATTTCGCTCTTTGGCGGATACATAAGCTTATGACTCTACTTCTGACAATTCGTTCAATTGATTTTTTATATCAGTGATCATTTCTTCTATTTTTTCTTTATCATTATTATTTTTTTCTAGCTCTATATACTTTTGATAATTTTCAATAGAACTATTTAGTAATAATTTAATATCATTTAAAGAGAGATTATATTCTTTTTTATTATCCTGATTATTTTCCTCATCAACATCATTTTCTTGAGATTTTTTAAGCGAATTATCGTTAGATTTTAAGTTGTTAATAGCTATATCTGCTATTTGTTGATCACAAAGTGCTATAGAGTAGTAAAGTTCTGCCACGTTATCATTAATACTTTTAGCTTTTTCGAAGGATTGTTTAGCCAAATTATATTCTTCTGCTTTCATATAAGCTATAGCTAAATTATAATGAGTTTCAAATATAGAATCATCTAGATCTAAGCTGGATTTAAGTCGTGAAATAGCTTTTTCTGTATCACCCTTTTCAAGATAAATTTTAGCTTTATTATTGAGTTCTTGTACTGCAAAATTATTTATGCAAGCTGTAGTTAATACTGAAACCATTAATAGAGTTAATATTAAAAAAACTTTCCTCATTATTAATTCCTTTATACCTTTATAATTTAGTAATAAACTATTAAAATAACAAGAATATTCTAAACAAAACTTTATGTTTTGGCAATAAAATTATTCTTAATATACAATAATAATTAAATGATAGTATAATATAATATTTACAAAAAATAAAATATAGAAAGTTAATTATGTTAGAAAATGATGATAAAGTTGTATCTATTTTGGGTGCTAAACAAGAAAAAAATAAAAAAGCAACAACAATTAAAGAAAAGAGTAATTTAAAAGAAGAACCTGTATATTGTAGTTTTTGTAATAGAGCAAATACGGAAGTTGTAAAAATGGTTAAAGGACCTGGGGTTAATATATGTTCTGAATGTACCATGATAGCTGTACAATATTTGATTTTAGAAGATAGATTACCGTCTAATGCTGCACAAAGTATTTTAGATAAATTATGGGGTATAGCCAAAGATTAGATTATGAAACCAGAAGAAAATTTAAGCAAATTACAAATAAGAGCTATTGTTATAGATTCTATATCTAGTCTTTTGTCAAATAGAAATAATGATCAGCTTATTATTGATAATATAGTAGAGAATCTTAATAAAATAGAGGATAAATCTGTATTACTTAGTATTTTTTTAAATGAGCTTCTTGGTTGTAAAATAGAGAAAAATAAAAAAGTTATAATTTTTTTATTATTAAAGATTTTTAATTTAGATTTGATAGAATCAAACTTATACAAGTATTTAAAGAATAATAAACTAAAAGATGATCTTAAAATTGAAGTTTTGAATTTGCTAGAACTTTTAGGTGAAAATCTAAATTATAATGAGTGTGTAAAATATTTAGAAGATTCCGAAAAATTTATAGATAAAACAACAGACCAAATGTTGAAATCCGCTTTAAATAATCCGGAATCTAAGGTTGATTTTGTTGATTTTTATTCTGCTATAAGTAAAGATGAAAAACTTTTACTTATCAATTCTTTTATAAATGATTACTCGCAAGATGTATTAATAAATGTATTATCTCCAATAGCATTTATAGAAAAAGATAAAGAGATTTTAGAAATTTTGATCAACTGTTTTGGCACATCTAAGTCGGTATTTGCTTTTGAGCCTTTAAAGTATTTGCAAAAAGTCAATCAGGAAGATATTTATCTAAATAAGTTAATAGTAAAGAATCAGAAATTATTAAAAATATCAGGAGTACAAGAAGATCAGATAAAATATAGAAATAATACACAACTTTTTGATTCAATAATACAGAGAGCACTTATTACGTATCCTGACGGTCAAGGGAATATAGGTATATTTGTAAGTCGGAAAAAAGCAGATTGTCAGATTCAGATGTTTGCAGTTGTGTTAAATGATATAGATGGTATTGTTAGCTCATTTGGTTTTAACTCTATTTCCCCATCTGAATATAGAAAACTTGTCGAAAAGTTTAATTGCGGAGAGTATAAACTAGAAGTAGAAAATACATTTATAAAAGACTTACTTAATGATTATGAAAATTTAAATATAAAGAATAAAAAAGTTCTTCCTTATGAATATATATGTTGGAAGTATTTGCTGATGGATATTCCTTTAAATGAGGGATTAGATTTTAATGGATTTTTATTGAATCAATATGTTAAAACTGAAATCACATATGATGAGTATAAAAGATTAATAGAGTCAGATATATTTGACTTATGGTTTGTGGATAAATATTTTAAGAAGGATTTTGAAGTTTTAGTTGATAATATTTATAATACGGAGAATTTAGGATTATATAAAGAAAGTCTTTTTGAGGTATTTGATGATGAATTTATAAAAACATTAAAGAAGAGGATGCTTATAGTTGCATATTTATTAAAAGTAGATAAAAAGGAAGAAATAGGTCAAGAGGTTTATAATTTAGCAGTAGATGCAGAAGGTAAATATTTTAATATGTTCTTAGAACATATGATAAAAACGAGTATATATCAGGACTTTTTATTAAAGAAGCAGAATATTCGAGATAGAAGACGAACAATAAATGTATTTATAAGGAAAAATAAAGAAGAAGAGAAATACGATCTAAATAGAATAGATGCTTTAATAAGAAAAATGGAAGAGCTATGGAGTTAAAGAGAGAATACAAGAGGATAATGGGAATAGATGTAGGTACAAAGAGGATAGGAATAGCCATAAGCGATCCATTTTGTATGTTTGCATCGCAATCATTTTTGGTATTAAGGGAAGTCGGTAACGACGAAAAAGCTTTTTTAGAAATAGATAAGATAGCAAAAGATAATCAAGTAGAAAAGATAGTAATAGGTGTTCCATATAATATGGATGGATCGTTAGGTTTTCAAGGGAAGAATTGTATAGAATTTTCGGAATATTTTAAAAAAGATTATGAAGTAATATATGAAGATGAGCGATTGACAAGTGAACAATCTTCGGAGATATTAAAGTTAAAGAAGAAGAAATATACGAAACAAAAAGGTTTAGTAGATATGCAAAGTGCAAGTATAATATTACAGCAATATTTAGACAGATAAGGAAATATAGGAGTATTTATAATGACAGAATTAGAAAAGAATGTGAATAATAATTTAGAAACAGAAGATGAAAATTTAGAAAATGCGATAATAGAAACAGTAGATGAGAATGGGAATATAATAAAGTTTGAGCTTCTAGATATAATAGAGTTTGAAGATAAGGAATATGGTATATTGAATCCTGTAATAGATGATGAAAGAGCAGAAACAGATAATATAGAAGATGAAGCCGCAGTAATGCGTTTAGTAAAGACATCAGAAGACGAGTATTCTTTTGAAATAATAGAAGATGATCAGGAATTTCAAAGGTTAGTAGAGTTTATAGAATCATTAGAAGAAGATGAAATATTAACAGAAGAAAAAGAATAAGATAAAAATATAAAAAAAGAAAAAGTGAATATAGATGGAAATAATAGAGGATGTTTCGTTAAGCAGATATAAAGATTTATCCTTAGCTTTAGGCTTTTTTGACGGGATCCACAAGGGTCATAGAGAAGTTATACTGAATGCTGTAAATTTAGCGAAAGAAAATAGAATAAAAAGTGCGGTAATAACTTTTAAAGAGAATCCGAAGAGTATAATAAAAGATATAAAGCCTTGTTATATATTATCTCTTAAAAATAGGATAGAGTTTATTAGGGAATTAAAAGTAGATTATCTTTTTTTACTTGATTTTAATAAGGAATTAGCGAAAGTAAAAAAAGAGGAATATTTAAAGAAGTATTTAATAGAAAGGTATAATCCAAAATTTATAACAATAGGATTTAACCATTATTTTGGAGAGGGTAGAGAAGGTAATATAGATTATTTAAGGCAAGAGGAGAAAAAATTTAAATATAGAGCTATGGAAATTATGCCAATATTAGATGAAACAGGGTTAGCAATAAGTTCGAGTCGTATAAAGAGACTAATAGAGGTAGGTAATATAGAAAGAGCGAATAACTTATTAGGATATAAATTTTTTATAGAAAATAAGGTAGTAAGAGGCAATCAAATAGGGAGACAGATAGGATTCAGGACGGCAAATATAGAATATCCTGAAGGAATAGTAAGGATCCCAAAAGGAGTTTATGCCGTAAAGGTTCGAATAGATGGTTTTGAAAAAGAATATGAAGGGGTTATGAATTTTGGTGTTAAGCCAACATTTGATAACAATTTAGAATTGCCAATAGCAGAAGTAAATATATTTGATTTTAATGAGGATATATATGATAAACAAATAAGAATAGAGATTTGTTCATATATAAGAAAAGAGATGAAATTTTTAAATGTGGAAGTTTTAAAAGAACAGATAGTAAAAGATGTAGAGCAGGTAAGAGATTATTTTGTAAAAAATAATTAAAGTTAATGAATTAGATATAAAATATTTATGAAATGTGTAGTATAATGCATCTAAAAAGAAATAGTTTAGAGGTAATATAATTATGAATATAGTTTTGAAAAATAATATGGATAACATCAATCCAAATGTTTATAAAAGGGATAATGCTTTAATGCAGAATAAAATAAGCAATAATGTAGAATTAAAAGAAGAATATAGAAAAATAAAGAGATTACAAAGAGATACAATAAACTTTAGCGGAAAAGGTAGCAATATGTTGGCATCAGATAAAAAGGGATATGGGATTTCAGAGATAGTGAAGAGATTTAATAATCCGATAAAAATGTTTTTTACAGATATAGACGGAACAATAAGAGATTATAAGGGAGAGATACCATTAAGTGCAAAGGGAGCAATAGAGAAACTAAGAGAAAATAAGATTCCTGTTATATTGGCAACAGGTAGATCGAATCAAGAATTAAAGCCGGTTTTAAATCAACTGGGATTTACACCGGACTATTTAATAACAGAGCAAGGAGCTTGTGTATTAAATAAAACGGGTGATATATTATTTCAAGATACTTTAAATGATAAGGATACGTATAAGATAATAGAATTAGCAAAAGAATACAAAGAGGAATCAGATAAAGAGATAGAGTTGATATTGTATATAGATGGGAAACCGGTAGCTTGTAAAGGTGGATGTGATTTACCAACAAATAAAGGATTTGTAGAAACAATAGTTGTGGATTCATTTGATAATCTTTTAAAAGCAGGTAAGAAGCCAACAAAAGCTTTATTTCTAAAGAAGAGTTCTAAGAATATAGAAGAAATGAACGGAATAAAGAATTATTTAAGAGAAAACTTAGAAGAGAATTTAAATGTATTTAATTCAGGGATTTGGTATTGTGAAGTAACAAATAAGACTGTATCAAAGGGACAGGCAATAAGATTTTTATCGAAAGATTTATCAATAGATTTAAAGAATATGTCGGGGATAGGTGATGCAGAAAATGATCTTGATATGATGAGAGTTTTAAATAAAGAAGGTGGTTTATCAGTAGCAATGGGTAATGCTCAAGAGTGTTTAAAAACTGAGGCAAAATTTGTAACTGATGATATAACAAAAGATGGATATGCTAAAGCAGTAGAATTGATATTAGAAAATAATAACAGGTTATCATCTGGTGAGAAAAAAGGCAGCAGTAAATTAGAGTTAAATGCTTAAATAGAATAAAAATACAGTTAAAATAAAAAGCTGATATTGAAAGATACTTTATAAAGATAATTATTTGTTATAGAATAAAAATAAAGAGTAAAAATAAACGGAGAATAAAAGAATAAAATGGAAAAGATAATAGAAAGAACCGCAAGTGAACAAAGAGAAGCTCTGTTAAATAAAGAGATATCAGCAAGAGAATTGATAGAGGCAACGTATAATAGAATAGAAGCAGTAGAAGATAAAATAGGAGCATTTAATAGTTTAACAAAAGAGTTAGCAATAGAGACAGCAAAAAAAGTAGATGAGAAGATAGCAAAGGGCGAGGATCTTCCATTATTAGCTGGGATTCCATTAGCATTAAAAGATAATATAAATTTAAAAGATTATAAAACAACCGCATCAAGTAAGATATTAGAGAATTTTGTATCGCCGTATGATGCGACAGTAACAAAGAAATTAAAAGAGAATTTAATACCAATAATAGGTAAGACAAATTTAGACGAATTTGCAATGGGATCATCGAATGAGAATTCTGCGTTTAAAAAAGTAAGGAATCCTTGGAATCTAAATAAGGTACCGGGTGGCAGTTCAGGTGGATCAGCGGCATCAGTAGCAGCATTAGAATCAACAGTAGCCTTAGGGTCAGATACAGGTGGAAGTATAAGGTTACCGGCAAGTTTTTGTGGAATTGTTGGTTTAAAACCAACTTATGGTCGAGTATCAAGGTATGGTCTTATTGCGTTTGCATCATCATTGGATCAAATAGGTCCGTTTGGAAGATCAGTGAAAGATGTAGCTATGTTAACCCAAGCAATTTCAGGTATAGATGAATGTGATTCTACATCTTTAAATGTACCTGTAGATAATTATCTTGCAAATATTGATAAAGATATAAAGGGACTAAAAATAGGTGTAGTAAAAGAACTTATATCAGACGGATTAGATAATGATGTAGCAAAAGCTATTCAGAATGCAATAGAAACATATAAAAAGTTAGGTGCAGAAATAAAAGAAGTATCCTTCCCGTTATTAAAATATTCAATAGGAGTATATTATATAGTAGCGACAGCAGAAGCAAGTTCAAATTTAGCAAGATTTGATGGAGTAAAATACGGATATAGGACATCTGATGCTAAGAATTTAATAGAAATGTATACAAAAACGAGATCAGAGGGATTTGGAGATGAAGTAAAACGTAGAATAATGTTAGGAACATATGCTTTAAGTTCTGGATATTATGATGCGTATTATAAAAAAGCCCAACAATTAAGAATGCTTATAAAACAATCTTATGATAAAGCATTTGAGGATGTTGATGTAATATTATCAACAACATCGCCAACGTGTGCATTTGATATAGGTTCAAAATCAGATGATCCATTAAGTATGTATTTATCAGATATAGCAACAATATCAGCGAATCTTGGAGGATTCCCGGCTATGAGTTTACCTTGCGGATTTGATTCTAATAATATGCCGATAGGACTTCAATTAATGTCAAAACCATTGACTGAGAGTTTATTATTGCAAACAGCTTATAATTTTGAAAAAGTTACTGATTATAATAAGCAAATAGCAAAATTATAGTAAATTAAATTAGAATTAGAATAAGCAAACATAAGAATATGAAATGAATAATGCGCCCTTTGAATTTAATTCAAAGGGCGCATTTTATTCAAGAGTTATTTTTATTAGTGATAATGTTATCGTGTGTTTTAAATAATTTATGTATTATAAAATAGTTATTTAGTTGAAATTTTTTATCAATTTTATCAGATGAGAGAACAGGATAAGGAAATGGTTTAATATTTTGATTTAATTCTTTAACTTCATTTAAGTCTTTGAGACTACAAGCATACCCAGTAACACAGTCAGCAATGACCTTAGGGGCTAACCCAATGCCTACCAATACAATAAAGATTATTAGTCGTTCACAAATTCCAAACATAATATAAAATCTTTCCTTATCCTTATTTTTATTTTAAATCATTTAGAATTTTATTAATCAGAAAATCTAATAGTTTTAAAATAAAATTATTAAAGAATAAGGTAATACCAATTAGAGTAGTTATTAAAATTTATAATAATAAAAAAGATTTAAATGTATTTAATAATATCATCTATATCAAAATTAAGACAAAATAAGTCTTTACAAGAGGTCATTCTTTTATCCCAAAGGCAAGGCCGACAATTACAATTGTTAGTGACAGCAATAAAATTTTTATTATCCGGTGGTAATAATTTTTTTTCATCAGTTGGTCCAAAAATAGCTAAAGTTTTGGTATTAACAGCAATAGAAATATGCATAGGAGCGGAGTCTGAACAGATAACAACTTCTGATTTTTTAATTAATTGTGCCAATTGTTCAATATTTTTAGTTTTGCCATACATATTATAGAATAGTGGGTTTTGAGTATCTATTAAGCTTAATATCTCACGAATGATTGTTTCATCATCAGGTCCACCAGCCAGATATACTTTTTTACCTGAAGAAAGTAATCGATTAATAATATTAGCCCAGATGGGAGCTTTAAATATTTTAATGATATTTTTTTCTATACTCATTTTGCTTACCCCAGGGTGTATTAGAACAGAATTTTCTTCTTTATAAATTTGGTTTTGTAATGACCATTTTACATTGGGTTTAATTTCTATCTTAGGTAACTCGCATTTTATATCGGTTATTGGACGAAGAAGATCGTGATACATATATGATGCATATTGGTTTTTATTTAAATTAACTTTTTCTGTTAAAAGATGAGAAGTAATACCATTATTATATCCATATCTTTCTTTTATATTCATAAGCAGCAATAATATAGGAATAAATTTATTTGAGCCGGAAGAAATAACCATATTAAATTTATTTTTTCTTGCAAAGAGTATAAGTTTAAAGAGTTCCAGATATTTATTTTTTGAATTAATATTAACTTCAAAAACCTGATCGATTAAATCAGTAAGATTAATGATACTCTTGGATCTGGATTCTAGAGCCAGAGTAATATGAGAATTAGGAAATACTTTTTTTAAAGTATTAATAGTAGGTAAAAAGAGTATTTCATCTCCAATACCACCGAAATTAATTAATAATATTTTTTTAAAATCATTCATAATATTTACGCTCAAAACTATACATTTAAAAATAATAATATGATAAATGAAAAAAGGTGTAAATGAAAATAAATTATTTTAAATTATTAAAAGAAGTATTATTTTTATTATTATGGAGAGTATATAGAATGTTAAGCCCATTGAAGATGGCTTTTACGTTAGCTTTAAGAGTATTTTCGTTAATAGCTCTAGAGATAATTTGTTGATTATCAAGAGGTGATTGAAAATACATAACAGTCATAGCTTGAGAACTAGATCCTGAAATAGGACAATTTAAGGCAGATTGGCTATAATTAATTAATTTAACTTCGAAATGTAAATCATTAAGCCCATTGATACAAGCATCGATAGGGCCATTTCCTATAGTATCAATATTGTATTCTTGATCATTAAAAGTAAATGAAAGAGCAAATGAATTATCAGAAATTTTTTCAAAATTAAGGATATTAAACGGACCTTTAACATCAAAGATTTCATCAAAATAAATTTTAATAATTTCATCAGCAGATAATTCACCAGAGATCTGAGCTTTTTGTTTAATAATAGGAGTAAGTCGTATAGCTTCTTGTATAGTAATAGGATAAGAAGCATTAGAAATAATTTCAAAAATAGCAGTTTTACCGGACTGAGAAGTAAATCCAATAATTTCGTCATCTTTACGTCCAATAAGTTTTGGATTAATAGGTCTATAAGCCCCTATTTCCATATCTTTAGTTTTTATAGCGCCATCTTGGTGAATACCGGATCTATGAGCTAAAGAGTCTTTACCAATGAGAGGTGATTTTTCAAAAATAGGGATATTAGCCATTTCGCTTATAAGTAAGGCAGTTTCATAAAATAATCCAAAATTTAAAGGAACATCAACTCCACTGTTATATAAAGCAACAGCAACTTCGAAAGTATTTGTGTTACCGGCTCTTTCTCCAATACCATTTAAGCAACATTCAAGTTGTATCGCTCCTGAAAAATAACTTTCAACCGTAGTTGCAGTTGCCATACCAAGATCATTATGGTTATGGACAGAGATAATAATATCTTTAGGTAAGCTATTATAAACTTTTTCTACCATATCAACAAAAACTTTAGGCCGTTTCCTTTCAACGGTATTTGGTAAATTAATAATAGTAGCTCCGGAGTTTACAATTTGTTTTAAAGTAGAGATAACAAAATCAATGTTATCAATACAATCTCCAAAATGTTCTACAGAAAATTGGACTTCACCTTTATTTCCTAAAAGTTTTTTAGCAGATTTAACAGCATCTATGGCAATATTTTTAACTTCTTCAGGTGATTTGTTAAGAACATATTTCATATGGAATGGACTTAATGTAATAAATGTATGGATTCTAGGATATTTTGCTTCCGAAATAGCACATTTAGCTTTTAAAATATCTTGTTCAATAGTTCTTGCAAGAGCAGAAATTACTATATTCTTATCAGAGCTTAATTGAGATAATTTTTGAACAGCGAGAAAATCCATATCAGAAGCAGCAGGAAAACCTACTTCTACTGCTTGCATATTTAAGTCTAAAATTTTATTGAATATTATTTCTTTTTCTTCTAAGTTCCAAGGCTTTTTTAATGCTTGATTGCCATCTCTTAGAGTAATATCATAAAAAAAAGGCTTCCGTTCCATTTCAAATTTCTCCATATAAAATTTTATATTTTTATTAAGAATGTTGATATATAAAAATTGTACTTAGAAATTGTATCTTTTTAAGTAAATAAAGTCAAACTGAATATATAAATTATCTAATAGATAAAGAAGTAAAGTATAAATGAGAGTTTATAGTATATTAATTTAAAAATAAGAATTTATTTGCTAAAATAAATAAGCAAAGAATAGAAAAAGGATAAAAAGAAATGATAGACAGATATTGTAGAGAAGAAATGAAAAATATATGGGAGTTAGAGTCAAAATTTCAAGCTTATCTGGATGTAGAGATAGCAGTATGTGAAGTCTATAAAAATAAAGGAGTAATTCCGGAGAAAGATTATCAAAAGATAAAGAGAAATGCCAAATTTGATATAAAGCAAATAGAAGAAATAGAAAAAGAAGTAAATCACGATGTAATAGCATTTTTAACTTGTGTAAATCAAAATATAGGGAGTGATTCATCAAGATATATGCATATGGGTTTAACAAGTTCAGATGTAATAGATACCGCATTAGGTATACAATTTAAAAGGGCGAATGAAATAATAAAGAAAGATTATGAAGAGTTATTAAAAATAGTAAAAATCAGAGCCTACGAAAATAAAGAAACAATATGTATAGGCAGATCCCATGGTATACATGCTGAGCCTATGACTTTTGGGGTTAAACTGTTAACTTGGTATGATATGTTAAAGAGATCATACGATAATTTTATAAGAGTCAGAGAATATGTAGAAGTAGGTCAGATATCAGGTCCTGTGGGTACATATAGTAATATAGATCCGGAAATAGAAAAAGAAGTATGTAAAATATTAAAGTTATCACCGGCAAGGATATCGACACAAGTAATATCAAGGGACAGATACGGATATTATATGCAAGCTTTAGCAATGATAGGATCAGTAATAGAATATTGTGCAACAGAAATAAGACATTTACAAAGAACAGAAGTCTTAGAGGTGGAAGAAGGTTTTAAAAAAGGTCAAAAGGGTTCATCAGCTATGCCACATAAAAAGAATCCGATATCATCAGAAAACTTATGTGGTTTATCAAGGGTAATAAGATCAAATACTCAAGCAGCTATGGAAAATATAGTATTATGGCACGAAAGAGATATATCACACAGTAGTGTAGAAAGAATAATTTTTCCGGATACGACAATTCTTATTGATTATGTTTTAAATAGATTTAAAAATACAGTAGAAAATCTTAATATATATAAAGAACGCATGAGAAGAAATACAGAATTATATGGAGGAGTAGTATATTCTCAAAAGGTACTGTTAAAATTAGTATCAAAAGGCTTAACAAGAGAAGAAGCATATAAGATTGTACAAGAAAAAGCACATAAAAATTTTGGTGTAGAAAATGGAGATTTTAAAAAGAGTCTTTTAGAAGATGAAAATATTTTAAAAATAATAACAAAAGAAGAAATAGAAGATTGTTTTGATATAAAAGACTATTTAAAAAACATAGATAAAATATTTGAAAAGTTTGATAAAATGGATGAAAATTTAGAATAAGATAAAAAAAGAAAAGTATAAAAAAAAGGGAAAGTATGATAAAATCAAAAAGGGTTGAAAATAAGGGAGGAAATAAAGATTAATGTCAAATGAAGTAGTAGAAAAAGTAATGCAGGATGGAGGAGATAAAGAGAAATTACGAAGATTCTCAACTATCCAATTATTAAACTTTTGTCTTGGATTTTTCGGATTACAATTTGCTTGGCAAATGAGGATAATATTATCAGGTCCGGTAACAGAAGGATTTGGAGCATCACCGTTTTTATTTGGATTAATATGGTTAGCAGGTCCGTTTACGGGTATGGTAGTACAACCAATAGTAGGAGCATTAAGTGATAAAACACATACCATTTTGGGAAGAAGACGACCATATTTATTAGGTGGAGCAATTTTAGCCAGTTTAGCTTTATGGGCATTTCCAAATTCATCCCAGATAGCAGAAGATATATGTCATACTTTAGGATTTAATCCTCCAATATGGGGTGCATTAGCCTTCGCAGCATTAATGATTTGGGTAATAGATGCGTGTATAAATATAGCTCAAGGACCATATAGAGCATTAATACCGGATACAATGCCAAGTGAGCAGTATTCAATCGCAAATTCATTTTTAAGTTTTGCTATAGGTTTAGGATCAGTAGTAGCAGCAGGTACAGCACCATTTTTAAAGTATGTGTGTAATTATCAGATGTCAATAAATTCTCAGTTTATAATGGCAGCTTTAGCTTTTTCTTTAGCTATGATCTGGACTTGCATGACTATAAGTGAAAGAAATACATCTTTATTAAATAAAACGCAAGATCAAGAAAATAATGTAAAAGATATAGAAAAAAATAAAGAATCAAAATCAATGAAAGATTCTATAAAAGAATTTTTTGCCTTATCTCCAGAAGTTGCGAAAATATGTACAGTGCAATTTTTTACTTGGATAGGTGTAATGTGTATGTTTATATTTTTTACACAGTATACAGTGCATAGTATATATGCTGTACCTGATTTAACAACAGCAAATGAATCAATAAAAGCTCTTTATGCAGAGGCTACATTAAAAGGTACAAATTTATCATCAATAGGTTTTGCAGTACTTAATTTAATATGTTTTATAGTATCAATACCAATTGGAGTTATCTCATCTAAATTAGGTTCAAAAAATACACATACAGTATCTTTAATAATAATGGCAATAGCATACTTAGGTTTAGCATTTACAAAAGATGTTAAAACAGTAATACTATTTATGGGTCTTGCCGGAATAGGTTGGGCAAGTATTCTTGCATTACCTTTTGCTATGTTATCTCAATATATAAAGCAAGGTACAGAAGGTACTATGATGGGAATATTTAATATATTTATTGCCGGTCCGCAAGTATTTGTATGTACTTTAATCGCTTGGATAATAAGTAAATTACAATTTACAATGCCAAATGGAGCAGGTATAAATTATCATTGGGAATATTCTTTAATAATAGGGGCTGTAGTCTTATTTATTTCAGCAGGAATTACTCAATTTATAAAAGAAAAAAAGTCATAAAATTTACTAAGAATTTTTTATAAAAAGGAATTCAAGAGATTAGATTTATATAAATCTAATCTCTTTATTAATTAGATACTCGCTGTTGTTTTATTAAAAAAATTTAGATCTAATGTAATTCTTAATTATTTTAAACATTTAGAATATATTTTAAATGTTTCTTTTTTTTGTTAATTTGCCTTTTATTTAAGTATTAAAATTTTCAAAAAAGTATGTTTGAACTGCATTTTAAAAATATAACAAAAGAAAAAGGCCATTTGAATTTTTTAAGTTCAGAGTGAAAGGGGGATTTTTTTTGAAAAAGTTCAAAGAAAAATTTTTTTTGTTGTGTGTGTGTGTGTGAGGTGTTTAAGAAGCCAAGAGTTATATTAAGTGGTGATAGTTTGTGGTTAAAATGGCGATTGTGACAGATTGTGTGTAGATTTTATACATATTGTAAGAAAAAAGGCTAAAACGATCTATATATACAAATTAAAATATTAATAAATAAAATACAATATCATTTAAAGAATAAGTGTGTTAAAATATAAGTAAAGAAATGTAAATATATAAATAATATATATTGCGTAATGAAATATGATATTGTATAATGTCGTATGTATGGATATTGTATATAAAAATAGAGGTTTTTCTTTAGCAGAGGTGATAATCTGTTTACTTGTGGTTGGAATTATAGCCGCCATAACTATCCCGACGTTGGTGTTTGACGTTTATGAACAATTAACTGTAACGCAAGTGAAAAAGGTTTATTCTACATTGTCAAATGCATATAGGTATGTAAGGATAGTTAATGGTTCGCCTGAAGATTGGCCTGAGTTCATTAATCAAAATTTTGATCACTCTTTATTCGCAGAAAAATTTAGGCCTTTTATGCATATAATGCATGATTGTAAAAAAGATGGGAATAATAGTTTATGTATATTAAATAACCAATATCATAAATTTAATGGAGATTCTGAATTATATCTAAATAGTAGATATGATGTAGTATTGGCTGATGGAACGTCTGTTATATTTAATACAAGAAGAGACAGTGTGGATGAAAGATATGATAGATGGGGAGTTATATATGTTGATTTAAACGGTACAAAAGGACCTAATAGATGGGGGTATGACCTTTTTGAATTTTCTATACAAAAAGATAATATAGTTCCAACAGGTGCTAATAAAGGTAGCACAGATCGAACCATATTAAGTAATTGTTTATCAACAGGGTATCATTGTACAGCTTGGGTATTAAGAAAAGAAAATATTTTGTATAGAAGATGTCCTCAAGATTTGCAAATATTATTAAAGCAAGACAAAAATAATGTTCCTACTGGTTGTTTTTAAATTAGATTTCTTTGAATAAAACAGATGTTTAATATATTCAAATTAAAATTAATTATTTTTGGTAAAATCGTTTTACTTTTTTATTTTTACCTTTTTTCCCAACATCAAAAAAATGAGAGCTAAAAGAATTAATTTTCTTTAAAGCTCTCATTAAAAATATTATGTTAAAAAATATTTTTAATTAATAAAATAATTATTACTAGTCTTGAGTAGGGCAACCAAAGCTTATAGTAACCTGTTGTTTAGGATTAACAGAAGAAACTTTCATACCATTAGGGTCAACAAGGTAAGTAACTTCATCAGCAGTATACCCAAATAATCCCATAGTTCCGCTTAAAGCAGTACGAGTAACATCAATAGGAGCTTTAACGGTATTTTTAATAGCATCAGTATAGCTTCTTCCAGCAGATCCGAATTGACCTTGGAATATTTCTCCGGTACCTACACCTACACCATCAAAAACAGATTCAACAGCATTACCGGCATTAACAACAGCACCACCTACAGTTCTACCAACATTACCAATTAAACCACCAGTCCAAGTGAATGGAGCTTCAACTAGACGAGCAAAGAAGTTTGGTTTCTTAAGAGTATTTACTTGAGCTGTTAATATTTGTCTAGGTAACTTTTGTTTGCATTTTCCATTTTGGATATCATTAAAGCTTAATTTAATAGCACCCTTACATTTACCTGTTGGTCTAACAACTTCAGTAACTTTACCGTGAACTATAGAACCGGCAGGGAAATTAACCCCATTAATAGTAACAGCATCAACAGTTCTAGCAGCGAATCTATCACCTATATTAGCGTGTTTTGCACTTAATTCATCATTTAAGCAAAGTTTTAAAGTAGGTACTTTAACAATCTCTTCTTTTTCTATATAAGCTTTAGAATTTTGACAATCACAATCATTAGGTTTGCAAGGGCATCCATCCATAGATACCTTATCTTGATTGTCATATCCTACAGCTATACGTATAGATTGTAACATAGAAGCTATATCAGCACGGCTAGCATCATTATTAGGCATAATATTTTTAGGTAAAGGTGAATCATTTAATACCCCAGCTTGTAAAGATTTAGCAACAGGTATTTGAGCCCATCCTGGTACGTTATTTCCATCACAGTATTGACTTAATATTTCTTGAGCTTGGCAATCACTTAAGTCACATTTAAGACCTTTTGAAAGTATAGTTAAAGCTTCTGCTCTAGATACAGTTTCATTAGGTTTAAATGTATTGTTAGGATATCCACACATTAATCCGTTAGCTACAGCTTTGTTAATAACTTTATTACCCCAATGATTTCTTGGAACATCCCTGAAAGTATTTTGCGGACAAGTCATGTTATCATTTAAATTGAATCCCTTAACAACCATAGAAGCTAATTCTGCTCTAGATACAGGTAAATTAGGTTTAAATGTTCTATCAGGGTAACCAACAATTACATCATTTTCAGCTAAGCGATTGATATCACATCCAGCCCAGAATCCTTGAGGAATATCAGAAAAAGAACTTACAAATGGTATAGAAGCAGCTCCACCGGTAGATTGACTCATGGACATATTGAATGGTTCAAGAGAACGTTTTCTAGCTTCCATACTTGTTTGAGTATGTATTTGTATAGGACATCCACAACCATTAGATGTTTTGCAGTTATCTTCTACAGGTACACCGCATCCACAACCACAAGAATTATTGTTAATAATAGGTAAAGCAGCTCCGGTAGCACAAGAATCGCAAGTTGGAGCAGCACCACAAGGCATTGGATCACAAGATGAGATTACAGGTACGCCGTTAGTCATAGCATTTAATCCATTAAGGCAACCATAAGAGGCATCAGCACAAGCTGGGCAAGGTGCGTATGGACTAGCGTTTAATCCTATTCCATTATTATATTCCCCAACTACATTATTTCCACCATATATAGCATATGGGTACGCATAAACTTGTTGTCTATGAAGATCGCTATTATTTTCTGGATTAGGACATACAGCACAAGCCGGTTCATCCGGACAAGGGCAAGGAGCCATTGCTGGACAAGGATTACAAGGATCTTCACAAGATTTTTCACAAGGATCGCAAGGGTCACAAGGAGCGGCACCACAAGGATCACAAGATTTTTCGCAAGGATCTTCACAAGGCTTTTCACAAGGATCTTCACAAGGCTTTTCGCAAGGATCTTGACATTTACAGTTATTCTTTGGTTGAAAGCATTTTGGGCATTTTGCATTATTTGGGGTTATCCTTTTTTCACAACCGCTTAATGGACAGCTAGCTAAATTTAATCCGCTTATATCGTCTATTGTAGCTGCATTGATTGTTACTGTACTTGCCAAAATCCCTATACTTAATGCTGCGGCAAGGGTCATTTTGTTAATTGTCATCTCTTTCCTCCTATTTAGAAAAAATTAAATTTATTTGGGCTACTTTTTTTATTAGCCCTTTTTTGTGTATTTCGTTACAACAAATTATGTCTTTGAATTTATGTTTTAATCATTGCCAAAATTGGTTATCTGATTTAACTATTTCTTTTGGTTTTTCTAATACTTTTTATTCTGGTTTTTTTATATTATTATTTTCTATGCTATAATTTACTTGAAAAAGAATGATTAGGATTATTTTATGAGTGTAAAACCTTGGGTTGATTATTTTTTAGAAATAGCTAAGACTTGTTCTTCTCGTTCAAATTGTATACGAGCTCAAGTTGGTGCTGTGATTGTTGGCGAAGATAATAAAATTAAAGCTACCGGATATAATGGAACACCTTCTAAAGTCGTTTCTTGTTTAGAGTTGGGATTTTGTTATAGACAAAAACATAATATACCCTCCGGTACCAGATATGAAACTTGCAGAAGTATTCACGCTGAACAAAATGCTATTATTCAAGCCGGACAAGATCGATGTAAAAATTCTACTATGTATATTTATGGGCATCAATTTATATGTATTTTATGTAAAAGATTTATCGTTCAATCCGGAATTAAGAAAGTATATCTTAGAAAAGATGATCAATCTCCTATTTTAGAGGTTACTGTTCAGGATCTTATACAAGAGCTTTCTGATTCACATTTTGCTTCTGTTTAATATTTATTTATAATTTTTTGATGTTTTATTATGAAAAAAAAGATAGCTTTAATTCCTATAGATAATAGACCGGTCTGTTATGATTTGTTATTGCAAACTTCTGAGATTGATCATAATATTGAACTTCTTTTACCTCCTATTCATTTATTAGGTGATTTAAATAAAATTGCTGATATAAATCAGATACTTTCTTGGCTTGATAATCTTAAGGATGTTCATTCAATCATTGTATCTCTTGATACTATTGCTTATGGAGGGTTAATACCTTCCAGACGTTCTTCGGATTCTTTTGAAACTGTTAAATCCAGAATTGATTCTTTTTTTTCTATTATTAATAAGAAAAATATATGCGTTTATGCTTTTTCTAGTATTATGAGGATCTCTGATAATAATATTAACGATGAGGAAAAAGAGTATTGGAAAGATTATGGAAAACTCATTTTTGATTTTTCTTATAATTATTCTAAATCGTTTAAATCCTTTGATTATGACAATTTCTCTTCTTACTCTTGTATTAAGAGTAAAATTCCTCAGGATATTTTGCAAGATTATATTAACACTAGAAATAGAAATTTTCTTATTAATATTTATTATATTAATTTAGCTAAGAATAATAATTTAATAAAGAAGCTTATTTTTTCTAAAGATGATTGTGCTCAATATGGCTTAAATATTCTTGAAGCTGAGGAATTATGCTTTAGAATTACTCAGAGTAATATAAATGCTATTGTTAAAACAGGAGCGGATGAGATACCGTTTTCTCTTTTATCTTTGGCTTATTTAAATTTAAAAAACACTAAATTATCAAATAATGGTTTAAAAATTGCGACTATTTTTTCTTTTCCGGAATCTATTTCTAAAGTATCTAATTATGAAGATGTTTCTGTCTTTGAGTCTATTAAGTCGCAGATTGAAATCATAGGTTCTGAGTATATTTCTGATGATATTTATAATGCAGATCTTATTTTAGTCATTAATAATTTTAAATCCAGTCAAGGTGAGATTGTTATGGGAATTGAAAATGAATCAAGTTTATTCAAAATCCCTCGAACAGTTTTTAATAAGCCATTTTTTATTGTAGATATTTTAAATGCTAATGGAGCGGATTTTAATTTTGTTCTTCATAATTTAGATGTATTCTCTCATAAGAATTTTTATGGATTCTCTGCTTGGAACACTACATCTAATGCGCTTGGTTCGGCTATTTCTTGTGCTGTTTTTAAATTGTTAGCTAATTTATCTTCTTCTTATAATGATTTAGCTTTTAAAAAACTACAGACTATTCGTTTACTTGATGACTGGGCATTTCAATCAAATGTCAGACAAAAAATTAGATCTTTATATCCTATATTCAATAATGATTTAGATCTGTTAAAACAAAAAATGAACCCTTTTGAATCTATTATCCTAGAGTCTTTGGATACCTGTTTTAATAACATTTCGTATTCTTATCCTTGGAATCGATATTTTGAACTTCGATGTTATATTTTATAAATTAATTTATTATTTTATATATTAATTCTTTTTCTACTTTATCTTCTTCTTTTCCAAAAGTGTAAGCTTGATATACTTTTTGTTCTATTTCGCTTTCTGAAATTTTACTTTCGTCATTATAATATACAGTCGCTATTGTATCATTAATTTTTACAAGTTCATTATCTTTTTTATTTAAATATATTCCAACAGAATAATCTATTGTATCAGTTTTTTTTGTTCTACCTGCACCTAATATTTTGCATAATTTCGCTATTTTTAGTGCATCTATATTAAGTACTTTCCCATTAATTTTTGATTTTATTTTTATTATATTTTTTGTCTTTTTGAATAATTCATAATCATCTATCACTTTTTCGTTACCATTTTGATTCTTTATAAGATTACGAAAACAATTTAATGCTGTTTTATTTTCTATTGATTTATCTATTAATTTGAAGATCTCTTCTTTATTTTTATACTTCTTTGTCTGCATTAATACCGTTGCTACAAGTTCATACGTCAAAGATTTTAAGTCTGTTTCCATATTACCTTTTAAAAATTCTATAGCCTCTATTACTTCAAGAGAATTTCCAATAGCTCTTCCAAGGGGTATATCCATATTTGATATTACGGCACAAATATTTTTATTGAGATTTTTACCTATATTTACCATCATTAATGCTAAATCATAAGCATCTTCTTTTGTTTTTAGAAATGCTCCTTTGCCATACTTTACATCAAGAACTATATGGTTTGCTCCACTGGCTATTTTTTTGCATACTACAGACGAGGCAATTAAAGGTTTAATATCAATAGTTGAAGTTACATCTCGTAAAGCGTAAAGTTTACCATCTGCAGGAGTCAATGATTTTGTTTGAGAGGCAATAGCTATGTTTGTATTCTTTACTTTTTCTATAAATTCTTCATTTGTTAAACTAGTATTAAATCCGGGAATAGATTCTAATTTATCAATAGTTCCTCCGGTATGTCCCAAACCTCTTCCTGATAGTTTTGCTACTTTATAACCTAAAGAGGCTATTATTGGCAAAAACATTAACGTTAATTTATCTCCAACACCACCTGTTGAGTGCTTGTCTATTATATGGGCTTCAGATATCTCAGAGGATAAATCAAGTATTTCTCCTGAGTTTACCATTGCTTCTGTCAGATTCGTTGTTTCATCAAGATTTAATCCTGCAAAATTTATTGCCATTAATAATGCTGTGATCTGATAATCTTCTATTGTGTTATTTACTACTCCATCTATAAAATAATTTATCTCTTCTTTTGTTAAAGTAAAATATCTCTTTTTTTTCTCAATTATTTCTATTATATTCATATATAACTACCCTTTAATTTTTTTCTATAATTTATAATAGTTAATAATTTCGTTTAATGTTTTTTAAGAGAATATAATTCTTTTATTTAATGAGGAATAAATTATTTTGATTACAGATAAGAAAACTATTTATTTTGTTTTTACTGAATTTAAATATTTGATTATCTCATCACTTAAGTCTACACAACCTGTAAAGACCATACGATAGTCAATAACTACATTGATATTCTTTTCTTTTGCAACAGCTTTTGTTGCGTCGATAATATTTTTATAAACCTGATCTTCTTTTTCTTCTTTTAATTTTAATACAGCATCTTCTTTTGTTTTATATTCTTTTTGAGTAGCTTCTTCAAAGTTTTTGCGTTTAACAGGGGAATCAATAGTCTTGAATTCTTTTTCTTTGTTCATTAAAAATTTTTGTAATTCTAATACTTGAGTATCTATTTGTTTATAAGCTTTTTGAGCATAAGTATAATTCTGTTCAATTTTTTTATAATTTGCACAACCTATAAGTTGTTCTGCATTTACTTGGTTTAAATTAAAACTAAATGATATAGATAAAGCTAATAAGCTAGTAATAAATAATTTTTTCACAGTATATTGACCCCCATTTTTAATATTAATCAAATTCTATCATATTTCTATAACTTTTTAAAGCAAAATTTATTTCGTTTACATAGCTATATTTTTTGAAATAAAATTATATACTCGTGTTTGAAGATATAAAATCCGCCATATAAAGCTCTATATCGCCATAAATTAGAATTTTTTCCTTTAGCTTTTTCGTTACCTTCTATATTTTTTACTATAATTGATTTTGTAATAAAACCTAAATTATTCATTTTTTCCATACATTTGAAACTAAGAGGAATAAGTTCTCCATTTTGATATTTATCACCTATTATTAAAGCAGCAAATCTACCTTTTTCTAGCATTTTGTATCCATTATCTGCAACTTCTTCAAATAATTTATAGAACTCTTCTGTTGATTTACAATTTGATAAATCTTTTGGATCATCAGAAAATTTGATAATATCATCGTATGGTGGATGTAAAATTAAAAATTGTGCTTGGTCTTTACCCATAATTTCCAATCGGGATTTTATTCTATCCTGAATACTTTTTGATGCACTATCTCCATTAAGTATATTGATTTTTGTTACAAGATCTTTTGGTGTAAATTTCCCTTTTACGTAATCAACAAGATCAGATTTTAGTTCAACACCTATACATCTTCTATTCATATTTAAAGCTTCTATGCCAGAAGTACCTGATCCAAAAAATAAATCTAGGACTATATCGTCTTTTTTGGTAAACCGTTCAAATAATTGTTGAGCTATCTGTGGTATATAGTTCCCGTGATAATCATATTTATGACCATTTTTCTTCTCACGAGATGTAAATTCCCAAAGACTATCTGTAAGTATATGATTATAATTTTTCCATTCTTTCAGATTTATGTCACTATAAGGTTTTGTTAAGCTTTCAGCTTCTTTTACTAATTTTAGTGTTTTTTTAGATTTCTCTTTTGATTTTGCAATTTTTTGTATATTAACAACCACAAATAAAGTTTCCTATTTTATTTAATAATATAAAATAAGTATATTTGTAATTATTATTATTTGGATCATCATTATAGTTGAATTTTTAAGACTTTAAATAATTTATAAATTTAGAAAAATCCTGATTCCAAGATCCATACCAATTTTTAAGAATTATATCAGCTGGAGAAAGATTATCATAATTAATTTCTAAAATAGGTTCCAAGTATTTCTGATCAATATAATCTAAATTATCATAAGAAAGTTTTAAGATTTCTTTTGATATATCTGATATTTTATAATTTCCTATTTTTGCCCCAAGTCCAATTTTAGCAGAAGTTTCTTGTGCTATTTTTATATCCTCATAATTAAATGGTTTTAAAATTTCAGAAGCATCACTTAAGGACTTATATGATGAGAATAATCCTTTATAAAGAGCAGGAATAGCATATTTTAATTTACCTTTTTGGCAATCGTGATTTCTTATTTCGATATAATTCTTTAGTCTTACATCAGGGAAAAATAAAGATGCTTGGAGTAAAAAGTCATCCTTTGTTGCTTGAAACCCTTGATATCCATTTTCATAGAAAGTTTTAAAAGTTATTTTCCCATCGATATTTATAATCCTATTATTTCGAACAATAAAAATCATAGGTATATTAAAAACTTTATCAATATAATCAGAAAAAGAAAAATAATTAAAAAGTTTAGAGCTAATAATACCACAGCGATTATTATCAGTATGACACCAAGCATAAGCACGGTATGATTTATATCCACTATCTTTCTTTTCATATATTGGTGAATTTGCAAAAATACCTGTAACTATCGGAGATAATTTTGAACTTAAAGCTAATTTTTTTATTGCATCTTCTTCACTTTCATAATCAAAAATTACCTGAATGCCAGAAGTCTGTTTCATCATTACAAGAGCCAGATTTAATGGTAAATAATTGCTCATAGTAAGATATCTTCTTTTAGGGATAATATCAATATCTTTTATTTTGCTTGCAGGAGTAATACCATATTCTAAAATACTTATCCCAAGATTATTAGCTTCTATATCAATTTTGTTTTTCAAATCTTCAAGATTAATTTCAATATCCGCTAAAGACTTCTGTGGACTAAGACTTATTTCAATTTGTCCACCTGGTTCAAGAGTAATAGTAGTTTTGTCTTTTTCGATTCCTATTAAATTATTACAATCTAAAATTTTTTCCCAATTATACTTTAAAGAAAAATTTTCAAGTAATGTTTTTATTCCATTATCTCCGTAATAATTTACAGATTGATTATTTTTATCAATAGTAATACGTTCATATTCAATACCAATTTTAAAATTTCTGGGATGTTTACAAGCAAAGTATAGATCTTTAATTAATTCTTCTTTTGTTATATTATTTTTTTTATTTAAAGTTTTCATACAAGTAACCATATCAGAACCTATTAACTAAAACAATCTAACTATATGTATAAAGAAAGATTATACTATGAACTATATCCAAAGAGCCAAAAAATTTAGAACCAAAAAAAGACTAGGGCAAAATTTTCTAATTGATGAATCAATTTTAGATTCTATTGTTGACTATGCTAATATTAACATAAATGATACTGTTATTGAAATAGGTCCCGGTATTGGTTTTTTAACTGAAAAATTAGTAAAAGAGGCTGGGAATGTAATTGCTATAGAGCTTGATCAAGATGCTATTCATCATTTAGATAAGATTAATGCAAATAATTTAAAGATAGTTCATAATGATATATTGAAAACAGATATTTCTTCTTTATCTAAAGGCAAAGTTAAAGTTGTAGCTAATATTCCTTATTATATAACAAGTCCTATTCTTGTTCATTTACTGGGTGAAATAGATGATCTTAATAATAAAAATAGAAATTCCATAGATTCGATTATATTAATGGTGCAGTTGGAAGTTGCATATAGAATGATTGCAAATGAAAAATCGGCATCTAAGCAGTATGGATTATTATCTGTTTTATCTCAATTTTATTGTGATGTTGAATTGCTTAAAGTTGTAAAATCGAGATCTTTTTATCCGGCTCCAAAAGTTGATTCTGCTTTAGTAAAATTAAAAGTTAGACCTGAACCTAGTTTAGAACTTACAGATTATAAATTTTTTAAGAAGATTTTAAAAGCTTTATTTGCAACAAGGCGGAAGAATATACGTAATTGTCTAATTCAAGCGGGTTTAAATCCTTCTGATGTTGATTTTACTTTAAATTTTTGTAATCTTGATAAAAATTTGCGTGCTGAAAATTTATCGTTATCTTCCATAGCTAAGATATCAGAAACATTAATTTCATAGCCAATTAATACTTATTTGTAAATATTTGTAAATAATTTGTTATATAAATAACTAAAACTATAAATATAGTAAATTGGTTCTACTTTATTATTATATATATAGTAATAAATGTAGGAGAATATTTCGATGAATGATTCAGGATCTGTTTCAAGGTTGAGGAGTAGCACACAAGCGGTCAAGCCAGTATCTATTTCAAAGTTGAAGAGTAGCACACCAGAGTTCATACCACAAGGAATGCGGCTGCAACAAGGAATGCGGCAGCCACAAGGAATGCCGCAACAAGGAATGCCGCAACAAGGAATGCTGTATCAACCAGTGATGCCGTTGCCACAAGGAATGCGGCTGCAACAAGGAATGCCGCTGCAACAAGGAATGCCGCTGCCACCAGGAATGCCGCTGCCACCAGGAATGCCGCTGCCACCAGGAATGCGGCTGCAACAAGGAATGCCGCTGCAACAAGGAATGCCGCTGCCACCAGGAATGCCGCTGCCACCAGGAATGCCGCTGCCACCAGGAATGCGGCTGCAACAAGGAATGCCGCTGCCACCAGGAATGCCGCTACCACCAGGAATGCCGCTGCCACCAGGAATGCCGCTGCCACCAGGAATGCAGCAACAACCAGTGCAGCAACAACCAGTGCCGCAACCAGTGCAGCAGCAACCAGTGCAGCAGCAACCAGTGAGGCAGCAACCAGTGCCGCAACCAGTGCCGCAACCAGTGCAGCAGCAACCAGTGCAGCAGCAACCAGTGAGGCAGCAACCAGTGAGGCAGCAACCAGTGCCGCAACCAGTGCCGCAACCAGTGAGGCAGCAACCAGAAATGCAGCCAAATAAAGAAGCAGATAAGTCGATAGGAGCAAAAAAGAAGCCGTCATCATTTAAACATAAAATAGGGAATAATGAAAATCTTAAATCAAATACTAATGGATCTAAAAAAACTCTTGACCTTAGTAGCGAAAAACAATTTCCATTACTACATCCAACTCAAAGTAATTTACCACTGGGACTGACAAAATTTTGGGGTGTTAAGGGAAAGTTAGATGGAAATAACCCTAATCCTAATGATGATACGGGAGAACAAGTTAATTGTCAAGCGACTAATTCTGAAAAGGCAGTAGATACTGGAATAAGAGTTCCAGACATGCATTCGGGGTCGAATGATATGAAAAAAGATACAAGAAAAGAAGGGAGTGTTACACTAAATTGGATTCTTGGTGGAATTGATAAATTTCCAAAATATCTACAAGATTATGTCATAGGCGACGGTAAAAGCAATAATACGTATTCGGATTATATGAGGAGACTAAAACCAGAGGCTTACGACAAATGTTTATATGAAAGTGAGCTGTCTACTCAAGATATTCAACCATATAATATGTCCTCGCCTAAGGATGTTCCGGTTTATAGTCATAAGGTGAACGGAGAAGATAGACCTTTTGTTGATCCAGTGGTTGTAAACTATGTTAATCATTGTCTTGAGAGGAAGACGAATATGAGATTATCTGCTCATTGTATAGCACGAATGCTAGAAAGACTTAAAATTGATTCTATAGAAAAACTCCCAGAATGGATTCAAAATAATTTATTAATGCCAAAAGGAGGTGAAGAAAACGTGACAATGAATATATATGAGAATAGCAAATCCACAGATGGAGGGTATTTAGCAGAGTGGCCTAGTGTTACGATTAACCAACAAAAAGTTGGACTTGCATTTGATTTTATTAAAGGTGAGAAATCAAGACCAGGTAAAGTATATGTAAAAACAGTCATGTTCGATAAGAGTGAAAATGATACAAAGCATGATTATAAATTATTAGATGATGATTTAAAAATAAGAAAAGCTTTTTTAACTTAGGACTTATCAAATATTCCTAAAATTAAATAGATAAGGAATCAGAATATGGTTATGGAATATATTGAAATATTTATTATATATTAATGTAATAAAATTTAATAAGTAGTTTTTAAAAAGGCAATATTTATGTGTGATATATTATATATATAATATATCACACATTTTGTATATAGTAAGGAGTTTATAGAATGTTGCCAGTTAGAGATAATTTTTCACAGGTGAAACAAGGAGTATCCGAAAAAAGTTCTGTAAATAAAAGAAACAGTTCGAAAATAAGCTCAGAAGAGCCTGAAAGTAAAAGAACAAAAATAGCAGATTCTACTCTTCCAGAAGTAAAATCTGCTAAATGTGATTCTTCTAATAGACTTTCTGATAGTATGAATATTTTATCTACTAATAATAGGGCACAGTTAGTTGAATTAAGCCAAAATAATCAAGATTTTCCTGAGTTATCGGTGGAACACTTGATGAGTAAATGTAATGAGTTAAGCTCTTTTTTAGGCCTCAATGAAATTTATAATAATATAAATTATTATTGTTTTTATTTTGAAGGAGATTACGTTTATAAAAACCTCAAGGATAATAAGATTATTCGAATAAAAGATCCATGCTTATTGGACATAGAAAAATCTTGTAATCGTTTGAACATAGATCTTCTAGAAGATATTGATTTAAATAAAATATTAGAAAATTTAGATGAAGTATATTTACAAGAAGATTTGCAAGATTATAAAACACTTATAGACAATTCTAAAAATGATTTTACTAAAGAAAAATTTACAGAATTAATTAATTTTAATAATCGATTAGATGAAATTTTGGATAATCTAAGTAAATTAAACAAACAAAAAGAAGATATAGCTATTAAATCAGAATTTGCAGGTATAAAATCAGAAGAGAAGTTGAAGCTTGATGAAAATGTGAAACTCTCATTTGATTTTGAGATCAATAATATCAATCAAGAATTACAAAATTTAGAAAATGATATAAAATTAGCTATGTTGAAATATAATAAAATTTCAATACCGGATGAGGATAAAGATCTTGTTAACGGTTTAAACTTAAGTTTTGATGAAATTGAATATTTTTGTAAACATAAAGAATTTTGCCAAGTGGCTGATACACGGGAAATTTATGCAGAAAGAAAGTCTGAAATATCTGATGTGAGGCAGGATGATGGCTCTTATGTTAAAGCTTTAAAGAAAGTTAAAATTGATAAAGATACTACCATAGTAATGCCTATATATACTACAAAAACTAAACAAGGATATCAACATGAGGAAGGTTTTGTGAATGATAAACAAAAAGAAGCAATTTTGGATCTGGTATATAGAAAAATGTACTCAAATCTCGATGAATATCAGTATAGTATAGTTATTAATAATACAGATCAACATGCAGCAGCTCAGATTGCACATCGCTTTAGTGGTAGTGAGTCTTTAGAGGAATTTATGACAAATTTTGTAGAATACAGTCAACTTTATATGAGTATTCAAGGGAAATATAAATATAAAAAAAATAGTTTAGAGAATTGTGCAAAAATGATTCATAATATTACTTATGGAAGAAACGATAACAGATTTGGATCTCGACAGCTGGGTCAATTGTCTTAGATGATTCCGATATCTGATAATGAAAAAGGTATGTATTACCAATTGGTTTTTGGTAAAGAAGGCAACGTAGAGCCACTATCACAACGGGCATTAGTAAATGATATGACAATGATTACTTTTACTGAAAGAAATTGGTCGGATGGTTTTCAAGATCCGGTTGAGGCTTTAATGCTAGATAAAACTCATAATGAAAGAAAAGCTTTTCTATTTAAACAAGAAATGAGTTATAGATGGGATCATCAGACTGACAGTAGATTCAAAAGAAGAGGACATTCTTCAAATAATTATTAGACTTATATGCAGTGTAGATAACTATTGTAAAAATGTATAGTCGACTATAATACCGATATAGATAAAAATAATGATGGACAATAAAGATAATAAAAAGCGAGGTTTCTTAACCCCGCTTTTTATGTTTATTACATTTAAAAACTGATTATAATTTGCTAGCAACAAATTTAACAGTTTCAGCTAATCTAGTAGAATAACCCATTTCGTTATCATACCAAGAAACAACTTTAACCATATTATCACCCATAGTCATAGTTAAAGCAGCATCAACAGAAGAAGAGAAGTTAGAACCAATAAAGTCACTAGAAACAAGAGGTTCTTCAACATAATCTAAGATGCCTTTTAAATCTTTATTAGCAGCAGCTTTTAAAGCTTCATTAACAGCTTCAACAGTAACAGGTTTTTCAGTTTCGAAAACAACGTCTACAACAGAAACATCTGGAGTAGGAACACGCATAGCGAAACCATTTAATTTACCTTTTAATTCAGGAATAACAAGAGCAACTGCACGAGCAGCACCTGTAGTAGTTGGAACAATATTTAAAGCACCTGCACGAGCACGTCTTGGATCTTTATGACCAGCATCTAGTATTCTTTGATCACCTGTATAAGAGTGAACAGTTGTCATTAAACCTTTAACAATACCAAAGTTTTCTAAAACAACTTTAGCTACAGGAGCTAAACAGTTAGTTGTGCAAGATGCCATAGAAATGATATTATGTTTAGAACTATCATATTGATTTTGGTTAACGCCTAAAACAATAGTTAAATCCTCATTTTTAGCAGGAGCAGAAATAATAACTTTTTTAGCACCAGCTTCAATATGAGCTTTAGCTTTTGTAGCATCAGTAAAGAATCCTGTAGATTCAATTACAATATCTACACCTAATTTTTTCCAAGGTAAAACAGAAGGATCTTTTTCAGCAAAGAAAAGGATTTTTTTACCGTTAATAACGATACCATCTTCTTCAGCTTTTACTTCACCATCAAATTTACCCATAACAGAATCATATTTGAAAATATGAGCTGCTTGACTAGGATTTAACCCAGGATCATTAATAGCAACATAATCAAGTTCATTAAAAATACCTTCTTTAACTGCTGCTCTTAATGTGTTACGACCGATTCTTCCGAAACCGTTTATTGCTACTTTTGTCATTTTGTAAGCTCCTCTCTTTTAAATTACATTTAACCTACAATTATTTTTATAACCAAAACAAAAGATAATTTCAAGGATGTTTTTTTATACAAATTTGTATTATGATATATTGTGTAAAACTAATTAAATGGGTTATTTATTATGGAAGTTGTAGAATTATTAAATCAGGCATACAGTTTAATACAAGCGGATAGTTTTCAGGATGCAAAGAATATTTTAATAGAAGTGTTAAATAAGGAACCTGAAAATATAGAGGCAATAAAATCTATTGGATTATGCAATGTTAATCTGAACTTATTTGATGAGGCAAAAATAAATTACGAAAAAGCTTTAAGTATTAATTCTGAAGATGCAACTTCTCTTTTTTATCTGGGTTTATTAGAATCAAAAAATAATAACAATGAGTCTGCTTATATTTATTACAAAAAGCTTATAGAAATCCGTCCGGAATATAAAAATGCCTATCGTAATTTAAGTGTAGTGTGCATAAATTTAAAAAAGTTTGAAGAATCAATAGAATATTGTGATAAATGTTTAGAAACTGATTCTGAAGATGTACTTGCTTATAATACAAAATTTATTAACTTATTCCTTTTAGAAAAGGTAGAAGAAGGTATAAAAGTACTTGAAGAAGCATATTCAAAAGGTATTTTCGATATTCAATTATGTCGTAATTTAGCTAGACAATATGTATCTAAAAACCAAATTGATGAAGCTATTAACTTATACAATGAGATTTTAAAATTAGATCCGGAAAATATAGAAGCATTTATAGGGCTTATTCAGGCATATCAGATAAAAAACGATTATAAGAAAGTTTTAAGTTATATAAAAAAAGTTCAGAAATATAAATTAACAAATAAACAGTTAAAAATATGTGCAAGTAGTGCATTTTTATGTATGGATTATAAAAATGCCGTTAGGTTTTATTTGCAATTGGATGAAAAATCATTTAAAAGTATTTCACTTCAATATAATTTAGCAATTTGTTATTTGGAGTTGGATAAGTTGGATAAAGCAGAAGAGATACTTATTAATTTAATAGATCAAATACCGGACTCTGCAATATTCATTCAGAAATTATCTCAAGTGTATGTTAAAAAGAATAAATTAGAAAATGCAAAGGTTTTATTAAAGAGATTAATAAATAAGAAAAAAGTTCCTTTAGAAATATATCAAGATTATGCTTATATATGTGTAAAAACAGCGGAATTTATTGAAGCAGAAGAGATTTTGAAAAAAGTTATTAAAATGGATCCAAATAATGCAATGGCACATAAGGATTTAGCTGTTGTTTTTTTACACCAGAAACTCTTTGATTTAGCAGAAGAAGAATTTAAAATTGCTTTAAGTATTTCTCCTGAGAATTCTTTAATATTGTTTGAGTTTGCAAATTATTTAAATGCTATTCAAGATTATATTTCTGCAGAAAAGTTATATGAGAAAGCTTGTTCTATAGAAAAAGATAATGTACAGTTTATAAAATTTAGAGCCTATAATCTTATTAAATTAAATAAACTTCAAGAAGCTAAAACATTATTAGAAGAAGAAGAAAGTGTTAACATACTTGTAGATGACAAGAATAATGCAGATTGGTTTGCTTTATATAATCTTGGTTTAATTTATTATTCTTTAAAACAGCTTAATGAGGCAAAAGAATGCTTAGAAAAATCTTATTTAATAAGTCTTAATCAGGATTGTTTAAATTTACTAGCAGTTACTCTTTTTGAATTAAAGCAATATAGTCAAGCAAAATCTTATTTTGAGAAATTATTAGAAATGTATCCTAAAAATTCTTATATTCTTCTAAATTTATCCAAATGTGCTTATTATTTAAAACAATATGATCAGGCAAAAATATTTATAGAAAAATCATTAAATATCTTTCCAGAGTCAGAAGAGGCTAAAAAATTTGCTAAAAAATTGTTAAAATAAAATAGTGAAGATAAAATAAAAAGAGGTTGAAATTGAATATTGTTGTATGTATAAAGCAGGTGCCGGATACATCTGATATAAAATGGACTAAAAATAATACAATAGATAGAAGCAAGGTAGATTGTATATTGAATCCTTGTGATGAATTTGCTATTGAGTGGGCATTAAAAATAAAAGAAAAAGTAGGGAATAGTAAAGTTACAGCTTTAACAATGGGTCCTGGTAATGCATTAAAAATATTAAGACAAGCGATAGCACTAGGATGTGATGATGCTATATTATTGACGGATAAGCACTTTGCTGGATCAGATACATTTGCTACGTCAAGGATTTTAAGTAAGTGTATAGAAGAGAAGATCCCAAATTATGATTTAATTATCTGCGGTCAATATGCAATAGATGGAGATACTGCCCAGACTGGTCCTGGGATAGCACAGTTTCTTGATATTCCACAGATAACGTATGTTGATAAAATAATAGATATAAAAGATGATAGAATTATAGTAAAGAAAGTTACAGAGGATCAGGAATTAGAATTAGAAATGATGATTCCGGGATTAATTTGTATTCTAAAGTCAGAGGAAAAAGATTTAAGAATTCCAAAAGTTCAGGATAATATATATGCTCAGAATTTTGAAATAAAAGAATATAATCTAAGAGATATTAATCTTGATGCCTCTAAAGTTGGTCTAAAAGGGTCATTGACATATGTTAAAAATGCTTTTAAATATGAAAGAAAAGTAAATACAATCAAATATGAAGACGAAACAGATGATCAAATAGCTAAAATTATTGTAGAAGAAATATTAAAACTAGAATCTATTTAGAGAGTTAGTAAATAAAAGGTAGATTTTTTAAATTTTATATAATTTTGAATTAAAAAGGAGAATAATTTTGCCAAAGGGTATAGGTGTATATATAGAACTTGAACCGGAAAAAAATGATATAAAAAAAGTTTCTATAGAGCTATGTTATAAAGCAAAAGAATTATCGGAAAAACTAAGTAATTCTTTTGTATTCGGTATTATATTGACGAACATAAAAGACTTTGATGAGTCATTAATCAAGAAGAAATTGGACTTAATGCCGTTTAAGAAAATAATAATAGTAAATAATGAAAAACTAAGATATTACTCGACAGAAATATATACTCAAATAATATATGAAATAATAAGAAAAGAGGACCCTGAAATATTTTTAATAGGAGCAACAAGTTTAGGCCGAGATCTTGCTCCTAGGTTGTCGGTGAAGTTAAAGACTGGTCTTACAGCAGATTGCACAAGATTAGAAATAGATGAAGACAAGAAATTAGCAGCAGTACGTCCAACATTTGGAGGTAAACTAATGGCTACAATTTTAACAAAGACATACCCTCAGATGGCAAGTGTAAGAGCAAATGTATTTAAAATTCCTGATGAATATTATTTGGAATCGGAAAATAAAGAGAGTCAAGAGTATGATTATATAGATTATGATTTTTCAGAAATAAAAGAAAGAGTTAAAATAAGGAGTATAAGAAAGCGAGAAAAAACAGACTCAGATGAGTTACAAGAAGCAAGAGTAGTCATATCAATTGGAGGAGGAGTAAAAGATGAGGATGTTTTTGAAAAAATAAAAGAATTTGCATTATTAGCAGACTGTAAGATAGGAGTATCAAGGTGTGCAGTAGAGAAAGGATATTTATCATCAGAATATCAGATTGGTCAGACCGGTAAAACTATTGCTCCTAAATTATATATAGCATGTGGGATATCAGGAGCGAATCAGCATATAGTTGGTATAGAGAATTCTGAAAGGATAATAGCGATAAATATAGATAAAGATGCTCCTATATTTAATATATCAGATATAGGAATTGTAAAAGATGTATCTAAAATTGTTGATTATTTAATAAAAAGTATTAAAGAATCAAAAAATATTTAAAATAAGAAAAAATATAAGAAGAAAGAAGTTGTTTATATAGTTTAAATGTATTATTAACTTTTAAAGATATTAGATGTATAATAAATTATCTTTTATAGAATAGAATAAAAGATAAAATATAGAAATAAATGTTAGAAATAAAATTAGGAATAGTGTTTATGAAAGAAAATTTTAAAATTAAACTACTTGCAGTTACGTTGAGTTTATTAATAGGTCTGGCAGGAGTATGTGGAAGTGAATCGGATAAGGCATCAGATCAAACTAAAAATAGATTGCAAGAGAAAGCAAAATATATAGAGAGTCATAAGAACAATATAAGAATCCAATCAGCCGGAAAATACTCGGCAAATACACCGAGAATAAGAAGAGCAATATATAAATATAAAACAAAGAATTATACAGGTTGTGTCCAAGATTTAGAAGAAATTTTAAAAGTTGAACCTTATAATTCGGTTGTATGGTATTACCTTGGATTAAGTTATTCAATGTTAGGGAATAAAGATAATTCTACTTTAAGTTTCAATACGGCAAAATTGCTTGATCCAAATTCATTAATAGGTAAATATTCACAAAGAGGTTTAGATTGTTTAGCAAATCCTGATAAATGTGTAGTTAAAAATGAAAGTCAAGCTCAAATAGATCAATTTATAAATAGTCATAAATTTGTATCAGAAACAGCAAAGAAAGAGATGTTAAAACAGAGATTACAGTATCAAAAGGATGCTATTAATCATAATATAAAGAATTTGCCAAAAGAAGAAAAAAAGAATCCTAATGTATCATCAAACAGTGAGCCAACAAATGAGGAAATAGCACAAGCAGTAAGGACTTTTCAGAAATTAGGTTTAAATCCGTTTGCAGTTAATGGGAATGTAAATAATCAGGCGACACAGCAGAATATGGCCCAAGCATATATAAATAATAATGAGTTAGCACAATTAAATATGATGTTAAGCCAAGGAAATGGAATGGGCAATCAAAATAATGGAAATAATATGATGAACATGTTGCCGTTAATATTAAGTATGAATAATAATCAAGGTACTCAGAATACAAATGGTTTTAAAGTGACACCTGAAATGATACAGATAATGATGACATCAGCAATGATGCCCGGTTTAGATTTTGGAATGAAATCTAATTAAGAATAAAATATTATGTGTGAGATAGAGAGTAAAATGAAGATAAAAAGTACGAAGTTAGGCGAAATAGAAGTTGAAGAGAGTTCAATACTTACATTTGTAAAACCTATATTAGGATATTCAGAGTTAACTAAATTTGTACTTGTAAATATTGAGGGTAATGATATATTTAGCTGGTTACAATCAGTAGAGGATTTAAGTTTAGCTTTTCCGGTATCAGTGCCGGCATACTTTAATATAGATTATAAGTTCGAAATAAAAGATGAAGATGCAGAAGTTTTAGGTCTAACAGATGGAAAAGATGTATTATCATTTAATATAGTAACGATACCAAAAGGTAATCCAAAATCAGCTACAATAAATTTATTAGCCCCAATAGTAGTAAATAAGTTAAACAAAAAAGCAATGCAGTTAGTTTTAAGTAATTCTGCATTACCTAGTGCAAAGAGAATATTTTAATAAAAGAAAAAGGGAAGAAAAAATTTTGATATGCTTATTTTAAGTCGTAAAAACGGTCAGAAATTAGTAATAAACGAGAATATTGAAATAGTAATATTAGAGAGTTCAAATAATCTTGTAAAACTAGGTATAAAAGCTCCAAAAGATGTATCCATATATAGAGAAGAATTATTCCAAGAGATTAAATCTTCGAATAAAGAGGCTGAGTATGCCTCAATAGATGAATTGTTAACTATTAGCGATATGTTAAATCAAAAGAATAGCAATAGTAACGAATCATCAAAAAGTAAGTAAGAGAGAGAAAAAAAAGAATGGATATAGAAGAAAAGGGGTTAAAATATTTACTAGAGGGTGAATTTAAGAAAGCATCAAGACTTTATTTAAAGAATAATTTAGAATACGAATATGGATTAAGTGAGCTGTTAAAGGGTAATTTAAAAACAGCAAGAGCGGTATGGTTTTCATTAGATGATGATAAGAGTCCTATTATTTGTTGGGGAAAGACTTTACTAGGTATTATAGAAGAAACGTATGATTATACACCTGGATATTTAGAAGTAAAGAATTATTTTGAGTGTGATATTAATTTATTAATAATAGCAAAACAGTATAAATTTATTGATACAATAATTAATAATATAAATTTTTTAGCGAATGCAAACTGTGAAGCGTATAAATATCTTGGGAGAGTTTTATTTGCACATGGATATTACCAATTAAGTTACAAATTTCTAATGGAAGGATTAGAATTTTGTCCTGATGATCCTGAGGCAGATTTTTTATTAGCATTACTACATTTGACAGTAGATGAAGTTGATAATGCTAAATTGCATTTAGAGCGAGTATTAAAAGTAGAGCCTGAATATTATCCGGCATTAAAATATTTAAGTAAAATAAAAAATAATTAGGTGGTTGAAACATCTCTATTCGTGGTGTAAAATAAATTTATAAAATAAATAGAGTTTTATTTAGGAGAATATATATGTTTGAACGCTTTACCGAAAAAGCTATAAAGGTAATAATGTTAGCACAAGAGGAGGCAAGGAGATTAGGCCATAATTTTGTAGGAACAGAACAAGTACTCTTAGGCCTTATAGGTGAAAGTACAGGAGTTGGAGCGAAATCATTAAAAGCAATGGGAGTAACTTTAAAAGATGCTCGTGCAGAAGTAGAAAAAATAATAGGTAGAGGTTCAGGATTTGTAGCGGTAGAGATACCATTTACACCAAGAGCTAAGAGAGTATTAGAGTTATCTTGGGATGAAGCAAGACAATTAGGTCATAATTATATAGGGACAGAGCATTTACTTCTTGGATTAATAAGAGAAGGAGAAGGAGTAGCAGCTCGTGTACTTGAGAATTTAGGAGTAGATTTAAATAAACTAAGAGCAAATATAATAAAAATGCTCGGAGAAACTAAGACGACACAAACAGCTACAGCAGGAAGTGGAGCAACCGGTGGTAAGACAAAGACTCCTAGTTTAGATGAGTTTGGAACAGATCTTACTTTAGCTGCACAAGAACAGAGGTTAGATCCGGTTGTAGGGCGAGAAAAAGAAATAGAAAGAGTAGTACAGATCTTAGCAAGAAGGACAAAAAACAATCCGGTATTGATAGGAGAACCTGGTGTAGGTAAAACAGCAGTAGCACAAGGTTTAGCTATAAGGATAGTTAATTCGGAAGTGCCTGATATTTTAGAATCGAAAAAGATTATTCAACTTGATATGGGACTTTTAATAGCAGGAACAAAATATCGAGGAGAATTTGAAGAACGTCTAAAGAAAATTATGGACGAAATAAGACAAGCGGGTAATATTATTTTAGTAATAGATGAAATGCATACTTTAATAGGTGCAGGAGCCGCAGAAGGAGCTATTGATGCCGCTAATATATTAAAGCCTGCTTTATCACGTGGAGAAATACAGGTAATAGGAGCTACAACGTTAGATGAATATCGTAAACACGTAGAAAAAGATTCTGCATTAGAACGTAGATTCCAGCCGGTATTGATAGATGAACCTTCGGTTGAAGATACAATTCAGATAATAAGAGGATTAAAATCTAAATATGAAGAACATCATAAGCTAATAATTTCTGATGAGGCAATTGTGTCAGCTGCAGAATTAGCTAATAAATATATTACAGATAGATTTTTGCCTGATAAAGCTATTGATATTATAGATGAAGCAAGTTCAAAGGTAAGGTTAAATATGAGTTCGTTACCACCAGAAGGTAAAGAACTGGAAAAAGAATTAAAACAAATAATAAAATCAAAAGAGGAAGCTATACGCAATCAAGAATTTGAGTTAGCTTCACAATTAAGAGAAGACGAGGCAGATTTAAAAGAAAGAATTAGAGAATTATCTCAAAATTGGAAAGATATTAACGAGGCAAATAAGCCAACGGTTACACCGGAACAAGTTGCTGAAGTTGTAAGCACTATGACAGGTATACCAACAACAAAGATTACAGAGGGTGAAAGTCAGAAACTATTGAAACTAGAATCTACTCTTCACGATAGAGTTATAGGCCAAGATCAGGCTGTAGTGGCTTTATCTAAAGCTATAAGACGAGCTAGAGTAGGATTAAAGAGTCCAAATAGACCAATAGGTAGTTTTATATTTTCAGGTCCGACAGGTGTTGGTAAGACTGAATTAGCTAAGGCATTAGCGGAAGCTATTTTTGGATCAGAAGACAATATGATACGTGTTGACATGTCAGAATTTATGGAAAAACATTCTACTTCTAAGCTTATCGGATCACCTCCAGGGTATGTTGGGTATGATGAAGGCGGTAACTTGACTGAAACTATAAGGAAAAAACCTTATTCTGTTATTTTATTTGATGAAATAGAAAAAGCACATCCAGATGTTTTCAATATTATGTTGCAGATTTTAGATGATGGTCGATTAACTGATTCTAAGGGTAGATATGTTAATTTTAAAAATACTATAATCATTATGACAAGCAATGTTGGGGCTAGTATGATAACATCTACTTCTAAGTTAGGTTTTTCTGTCGCTTCAGAAGAAAGCAAGGATAAATACGATCATTTAAAAGATACTGTTATGGAAGAGATGAAAAAGTCTTTTAGACCTGAATTCTTAAACAGAATAGACGATATTATTGTATTTGCTCATTTAAGTAAGGCTGAAATACGTCAGATTGTTGATCTTATGTTAAATGATTTATTTAAGCGATTAAAAGATAAAGAATTTGAAATAGAAGTAGCAGATGAAGTAAAAGATTATTTAGCAAATGAAGGTTATTCAGAAGCTTATGGGGCAAGACCATTAAGACGACTTATCCAGAAAAAAATAGAAGATGGTTTAGCTGAGGAAATTTTAATGGGAGCTTATGCACCAAAAGACAAATTAATTTTGAAGTTGCAAGATAATAAAATTGTTTTTGAAAAAGCTAAAGCTTCTGAAAATACTGATAATACTATTTCAGCATCTTAAATTTAATAATTCTTTAAGTAACGCAAGAAAATTTTATATAAAATTTTCTTGCGTTACTTATGTTTAAAAATATTTAAAAATGTTTGTTCTATTTAATAATTAGGTATATAATTAAAGAATAATGCTTAAGAGTAAATTTTTGATTATTATAATTATTTTATTATTAACTGTCTTCTTTATTCTTGAAGTAAGCTTTTTATTTATTTTACCAAAAGTTTTTTATTCTAAACATTTAGATTCTAAAATTGTTAGTTTGTTAGAGTTAAAAACAAACTTAGATGTAAATATAAAAAATTTAAAAATTAAATCATATCCTGATTTTTCTATATTATTTTCTGGGGATAAATTAATACTTGAAGATAAAAAAGTTAATGGAAAAATAAGTTTAGAAAAATTTAGTTTAAAATTTTCTTTAATGCCATTAATTTATAAAAGGCTAAATATACAAGAGTTTAGATCTTTAAATTTAGATATCTTTATTTCTAGGAATAGGGATGGAAATTTTAGTTTTGCTAATCTTAAATTAGGACATTCAAATAGCATTAAACCCTCTTTTAATAAAATGTTTTTTGCTCTTAATAATTATAGCTTGTTTTTTGAGGATTCTCTATTAAATAAAAAAATAACCTTTGTTGGAGATAAATTTCTGATAAATAGATTAGTTTTAAATAAATTTATTGATCTTGAATTTAAAGGGGCTTTATTTTCTGATAATGTTAAAAGTGATCTTAGTTTTAATATTAAATCTCCATTATCTGAATTTAAAAAAGAAGATATAAAAAATATAGATATTAATGGTAGTATTAACAATCTGAATCTTTCATATTTTACTGATTACTTTCATTTTTATAAAAATATAAAATTAGTAAAAGGTAACTTGCATTCTTTTATAATAAATACAACTTCTAAAAATAATATAAAAAGTATCAGCTCTGATATAAGTATAAGTGATTTAAATATAATTACAGATAAGAATATTAATTTTATCCAAATTAATGAATTAGCAAAATTATCAATTAAGTCTGATATTAAAGATAAAGATTTTATTATTAAAGATGCTCAATATAAATCAATAAATCAAGATATTAGTTTAAAAGGATCAATAAATAATTTTTTATCCCATCCCAAATTAGATCTTGTTGTAAATATAAAAGATTCAAAGATCCAAGATATTTTAAAAATTGTTCCTGTTCAATTTGGTAAATACTATGTAGAAGCAATAGAAAAGACAAAGAAATATGGTTTATATGGGGATATAAAAGCAAAACTAAATATAAAGAATAATTATCGTAAGCCGGATATATACGGTGAAGTAGAAGGTAAAAATGTATATGTAAAGAAGCCATTTAAAAATGTACCAAATGCAAATATAACTGTGAAATTTGTAGGTAAAGGAATTAATATATTTGCAAAAGTATATTCTTCTAAAGATCAGTGGGTAAATATTAATGGTAAAGGAAATTTATATAATACAAAAAATAGTAAATATATTATAACTTCTACATCAAAAGTTGATTTATCAAAAGCAATGTTTACATTGATTCCTGTAAGAGATGTTATTCAGTTTTCTTTAGGACCATTACCTTATATGGAACTTTCAGGTATAGGTAATATTTCTCTTGATGTAGAAGGTTCGAAGAAAAAGGCTAAATTAAATGGTAAATTTAATTTTTATGATACCAAAGCTAGGTATAAGGGTATTAACTTAACTTTAGAAAATGGAGCTGGTGTTATTGATTTTGATGATTATGACATTAATTTCAAGACATATAAAGCTAAAGCTTTTAATAAAAATGTAAGTATATATGGTAAAGCAAGCACAATAGGGGATATTGATTTTATTTCTGAAATTAAAGACATTGATATTAAATATCTTATGGAGTTATTAAAAACAAGTCCATTATTAAAAGATCAGCTTGAATATGTAAAGCAGATAGATTCTATTTCCGGTATTACAGACTTTAAGCTTAATTTAAAAGGTAAAGTTAATACAATAGATAGTTCTGATTTTGTAAATGATCTTATACCAAGTATAAGTTTTAATTTAAAAGATGTGGCGTGTAAATTAAAATTAATTAATACACCTTTAAAAAAGATAAAAGGTTCATTCAAGTTTGAGAATAATAAGAATTTGAATATAAATATATCAGGATTATTAGGTGATTCTTTGTTATTTATAAAAAATAATTCTGATATTAATAAAGGAAATGTTATTATTCAATCAAAGTATTTTAAATTAAATGATGCTCTTAGTTTATTAGATGATGAAATTGATATATTACCTAAAAATAAGCTTAAGATAAAATCATTTAATTTTTTTAAGAACACATTTGATCTTTATATAAATTATAAAGGTAAGCTCAATGAATTTAATTTTAATAACGTAATAGCAAAAATTATTTTTCATCCAAATGAATTGAGAAATAGTAAGAAAATTAATATATATGATGGTGTAATTAATATAAAAAATAATAATGTTTATCTGGATAATATAAAAATTAATTTTTATAATTCAATTGCAAAAATAGAAGGTAGTATATTAAAAATAAGCGATAAAAAACCTAAGATTAATATTAAATTAAATTGTAATGATTTTGATTTAAAAATATTGAATGACCTTAAAGATTTAGAATGTATGCTGGGGCAATTTAAAAAAATTTTTAGTGTCTATGAAAATTTTAGTGGTTTTGCAAATATAAATGCAAATTATAAAGAAGATAAGTTAAATGCGGATATTAAGCTTAAAAATGCACATTTTAATCATAATAAATTAAAGTTCCCTGTAGATTTAGAATCAGGTACAATAAGTGTAAATAGGGATAAAGTTTATCTAGCCTCATTTGTAGGTCAACTAGATAATACCCCGTTTTTTTTAGATGCACAGGTAAATAATATATTTTATAATCCGAAAGTTAAAGGTTATACGACTTTAAAAATTTCAGACTCTTTATTAGATAGTAGATTTAATTCTATGTTTGTATATCCAATAAAAGTCAAAGGAGATGTGAACTTACAAGCAAATTTTGAAATAGAAAATGATAGCTTGAAAATAAAACCGTTAATAAAGCTAAACCAAGGAGCTGATGTATCATATAAGGGGTCAAATTTTGGTGATGAGCAAAATTTAAGAGAAGTTTCTTCAGATATTTTTCTTAAAGATAACTTAGTTAAAATTAATAATCTCAAATATACAAAATACATAGCCTCTCAAAATAAAATATTAAACCCGATAGATGTATTTACGCTAAATGGTAAGGTTATAAAACAACCTGACAATAAAGTTTTTTTAGATACTATAAAAATAGTTACACAATCACCTGTAAATGTAAGGTTGCTTAATATTATATTTAAAAAATCTATATTGAAAGAAGGTAATTTTAATTGTAATTTAGTATTAAATGGGGATATATTAAAACCAAAAGTAAAGGGTGTATTTAGACTTAATAATGCAAATATGCCTATATATAATTCTGTACTTAATGATTTAGATCTGGATTTTCAAGATAAAGAAATAATTTTAAAAGCAAATGGATTAATTTTAGATTCTAGTATAAAAGTAAACACAAAAATAAATAATAGTTTTATAGATCCAATAATATTAAGTGATCTTGATGTAGAAATAGATAAGCTTAATTTAGATAATACAATAGATTTTATATCGAAATTACAACCGAAAAAGGCTTCAACAACATTAATATCATCATTTAATGATAGCCAACCAAAAATCGATTATGAAATAAATTCGCTATTAATAAAGAATGCGAAAATAAAATCCAGAGATATAATATTAAATGGAACATTAGCAAATAATTTTATAGCCAAAATGGATTTAGATAAACAAGGTGTTTTAAATATTAATGAGTTATCATTTGATGTAGTACAAGGTAAAGTTAAAGGTGAGGCTAGCTATGATTTTAATACAACAGAAATTATAGCGAACTTAAAGGCAGAAGGTGTTGATTCTACACAGTGTGCAAAAGCTTTATTTGATATAGAAAATCAGATTTATGGTAAAGTCAACGGAAAAATTAATTTAAAGACAAAAGGAGAAACAGAAGAAATCAGATTAAAGAATTTGTCAGGTGATGTAGAGTTTGAGATAAAAGATGGAAAATTACCAAAATTGGGTTCATTAGAATATCTTCTTAAAGCAGGTAATGTAATAAAGAGCGGAATAACAGGATTAACAGCAAATAGTATTATTGATTTATTAGTTCCTATAAATAGTGGCAGTTTTAATTCTATATCAGGTAAATTCAGATTAAACAATGGGATAGCAGATAATATAGAAATATTATCACACGGTTTATGTTTAAATCTTTATTTAAAAGGTAACTATAATTTAATAGATTCGTATGCGAAAATGGAAGTATTCGGTCAATTATTACCCGGAGCAACATCTATTTTAGGTCCAATAGGAAACGCATCTATAAACTCATTTTTCTTAACAATACCAAAAATAAATATAAAAGAATCAGGAATATTTTTAGAAGATCTGGAAAAGATACCAAATGTTGATTATTCAAACAATAAAGGTAATAGATTTTTTAATGTTAAAATAAATGGTGATATAAATGGGAATAAGTATGTAAAATCTTTTGAATGGATAGAAAGATAAGAAAATAATTATTGAGGCAGATAGTAATGAAGATAGAGAAAATAAAATTAGCAGTTTTTGATTTTGATTCAACATTAATGGACGGAGAAACATTAGAATATTTAGCGAAAGAGTTTAATATAGAAAAAGAGATGAAGACAATTACACAGAAAGCTATGAGAGGTGAGATCGACTTTTTCGAGAGTTTAATAAAGAGAGTGAAGTTATTAGAAGGATTAGATATAAAAAAAGTAAATGAAATATGTCATAATCTTCCCTTAGTAAAAGGAGCAAAAGAAGTTATTGATTATTTAAGGAAGAATAAGATAAAAGTACTTTGTTTTAGCGGAGGATTTAAAAATGCGTTGGAATATTATAAAAAAGAACTAAAATTAGATGGAGAATTTTCTAATATATTACATCAAAGGGATGGTAAATTAACAGGTTTAGTAGGAGGCGAAATGATGTTTTCTACAAGCAAAGGAGATGTATTAAAAAATCTTCAGGATATTCTTGAGGTAACAGAAGCCCAGACTCTTGTATGTGGAGATGGGGCAAATGATTTAAGTATGTTTAAATATTCCGAAAATAAAATAGCATTCTGTGCAAAGCCAATATTACAAAAAGCTTGTGATTATAATATAAAAGAAAAAGATTTAAATAAAATTATAGAGCTATTTGATTAGAATAGAACAATCAACAATATAATTAAGATTTTGATCAAGATTAACAATAGCATAACGTATAACATCGAGATTATTTTGAAGGAAATAATTTTCAAAATAATCCGAAGTAATACAATCAGTTTTAGGTACGGTTAAAATTTTATGAGATATTTCCATAAGAGATAGGATTTTCTAGTTATTCAACAGTAACAGATTTAGCTAAATTACGAGGTTGATCGACATCTTTGCCTAAGAATTCTGCAATGTAATATGACAATAACTGTAACGGAACAACAACAAGAGCAGGAGAAAGTATCTCAGAGATTTTTGGAATAGATAAAACAAAATCAAAAAGATCATAAATACTTTTATCCTCAGAAGAAGTAAGAGCAATAAGTTTAGCTCTTCTAGCTTTAGCTTCTTCAGCATTAGAAAGTATTTTGTCATAAACAAGTCCGGGTATAAGAATAGCTAAGACAGGCATAGTTTCATCTAACATGGCAATAGGCCCGTGTTTAAGTTCACCGGCAGGATAACCTGTAGCATTAATATAGCTTATTTCTTTTAATTTTAAAGCACCTTCTAAAGCAGTAGGATAATTAATACCACGAGCAATATAAATAAAATCTTTAGTAGATGAGAATTTTCTGGCACAAGATTTTATATCATCTTGATTATTAAGAACGGACTCAATTTTTGTAGGTAAAGTTAAAAGTTCAGATTTTAAATTAATTAACTCAGAAGGTTCCATAGAATTTTTCACTTCAGCTAAATAAATAGCAAATAGATAAAAAGATATTAATTGAGCCATAAAAGATTTAGTAGCGGCAACAGAGACCTCAATACCGGCGTTAACAGGGATTAAGCTATCAGCTTCTCTAGCCATAGTAGAATCAGGTCTGTTAGTAATAATCATAATATGAGAATTTTTTTCTTTAGCTTGTCTAATGGCAGTAAGTGTATCAGCAGTTTCTCCTGATTGAGAAACCCCAATGACTAAAGTATTTTCATCAGTAACAGTTTTTCTATAAATATATTCACTAGAAGCTTCAACATCAACAGGGATTTGAGTAAAGCTTTCAATAATATATTTAGCAATCATAGCAGCGTGTAATGATGTACCACAAGCAATAATTTCGAGTCTTTTAAGATTTTTAATATAATCAGTATTAAGTTTAACTTCATCTAGGCGTATAGGGGATTCAACAGATAATAACTTACCTTGAAGAACATTTCGAACGACATCAGGTTGTTCGTGAATTTCTTTAAGCATAAAATGTTTAAATCCCATTTTATTAATAGATTGAGGTTCCCAAGGTAGCATTTCTACTTTTTTGTTAATGATATTATGGTTTAAATCTTGAATAGAAACATCATTTTGAGTAATAGTAGCAATTTCCCCATCAGAGAGATAAATAGCTTTTTTAGTATATTCAATAATAGCCGGTACATCACTAGCAATAAAATTTTCATTTTCCCCAAGCCCAATAAGAAGGGGTGCATTTTTCTTTGTAGCAACGAGTGTGTCAGGTTGATTTTTATGCATAACACACAAAGCGTAAGTACCTTTAATTTTCTTTAATGACTCACAGACAGCTAAAGTAAGGTCGTGGAATTTAGAGTAATTAAACGCAATAAGATGAGCAACTGTTTCAGTATCAGTTTGCGATTTAAATTTACAACCCAGATCCAAAAGTTCTGATTTAAGATCTTTAAAGTTTTCAATAATGCCATTATGAACAATGACAAGATTTCCACAAGAACAGGTATGAGGATGAGCATTAATAACATTAGGAGCGCCGTGAGTTGCCCATCTGATATGTCCTATTCCTATAGAAGGATTAATGATTTTATTTCTATTCTCGGAAATAATATTTTTAAGATTCTGAAGTTTTCCCTCGGCTTTAAAAATTTTTATTTCGTTGTTATCACAGATTGAAATACCTGCAGAATCATATCCACGATATTCAAGTTTTGTAAGTCCGTTAAGTAATACATCAATTACGTTCTTTTCACCTACATATCCTACTATTCCACACATAATAATTTACCTCTTAAGAATCTTAATAAATAAAATTTTATATCATAAAAATTATTGAATCAATATAGTTTTAACTTTTATAAATTTAAAAAATAAAATAATTTGTAATTTTGGTCATCAATACTTTTCATAATTGCATGTTTGTTTTATAATAAAAGATGTTATTATATTAAATAAGGGAATTTAAAATAATGGAAATAAAAATAGAAAATGGCGAAAAAAATATAGTAAATCTTGATATAGAATTCACAGCAGAAGAGATGACAAAAGAATATGATAAAGTTTGTAAACAAGTATCACATAATGTAAAAGTTCCTGGTTTTAGACCTGGTAAAGCACCTAAAAAATTGGTAGAAAAACAAGTAGGTGTAGATTATTTAAAAAGTGTAACTTTAGAACAAGTACTACCGCAAGCATTTAGAAAAGCTATAATAGATAATAAATTAGATATTATAACAGAACCACAAGTGTTATCTTTTGATTATAATGTAGGAGAAGGAGCTAAAGTAAAAGCACAGATAGAATTAAGACCTGAAGTTGAAATAACAAACTATAAAGGTTTAGAAGTAGAAGTAGAAGAATTTAAGAATGCTTCAGATGCTTTAGATAAAGAAATAGATAACCTTGTAAAAAGGTTTACAACATTAGAAAAATCTGAAAAGACAGAAGCCGGAGAAAAAGATACGGTTCAAATCGATTTTGAAGGTTTTGTGGATGGAGAACCTATAAAGAATGGAAAAGGCTCAAATTATATGTTGGATCTAGGAAATAGCAACTTTATCCCTGGTTTTGCAGAAGCAATTGTAGGACATAGTTTGAATGAAGAATTTGATATTGATGTAAAATTTCCAGATGAATACCACGATGAAAATATAAAGGGTAAACCTGCAGTATTTAAAATAAAGATTAACGAAATAAAAGAAAAGAAAGTGCCTGAAGTGAATGATGAATTTGCTAAAAAAGTAGGTAATTTTGAAACTTTAGAAGCATTAAAAAATGATATACAAAAATATCTGGATGAAGCTCAAAATAATGAGAACCAAAAAAGAAAAGCCGTAAAAATATTTGAAGCAGTGGTGAATAATGGTCAAGTAGATATTAGTGAATCTATGATAGAAAGAGAAACAAGAAATATTTTGAACGAATATTCTCAAAGATTTAAAGCTCAAGGTATAGACTTTAATAAACTTATGGAATCACAAGGTAATGATGCAATGATTCAGAATATGAAGTCAGAAGCAGAAAAAAGGATTAAGAATTCATTAGTGATAACAAAAATAGCTCAGTTGGAGAATATAAATGTATCACCGAGTGATTTAGAAAATAAAATTGAGGAGATCTCAAAAGCATATAATACAGATAAAAATTTAATACTGGAAGAGATAAGGAAAAACAGTGCTATAATAGGTGGTATAACTCAACAAGTATTGAATGATAAAGTAACCCAATTTTTAGTGGATAATAACAATGTAAAATATGTAGAACAAAAGTAGCTAATAATTAAGTAATTGAAAGGAATTTATATGAGTTTTGTACCTGTAGTTATTGAACAATCTTCAAGAGGCGAAAGATCATTTGATATATTTTCAAGATTATTAAGAGAAAGAATCATTTTTCTAGGAACTCCTGTAGATGATATGGTGGCAAATTTGATAGTAGCACAATTGTTACTATTGGATAGCGAAAATCCTGAAAAAGATATTATGCTATATATAAATAGTCCTGGAGGTAGTGTAACTGCAGGGTTAGCAATTTATGATACAATGCAGCATATAAGATCAGATGTATCAACAATATGTCTAGGCCAAGCAGCATCAATGGGAGCATTCTTGTTATCATCAGGGACCCCTGGAAAGAGATTAGCATTGCCACATTCTAGAATATTGATTCACCAACCTTTAGGCGGAGCTCAAGGTCAAGCTACTGATATAGAAATCCAAGCAGCAGAAATTATTAGAATTAAAAAATCATTAAATGAAATCTTAGCTAAAAATACAGGTCAATCATTGAAAAAAATAGAAAAAGATACAGATCGTGATTATATAATGACACCTGCTGAAGCTGTAGAGTATGGAATGATAGATAAAGTCGTTACACCGGCTGAAGCAGCACCAAAAAAGGTTGACTAAAGATAAATTTAAAGGAAGTAGAATTAAATGGTAAAGCAGGATGATAGTCGTTTGAAATGCTCATTTTGTGGAAAGAGTCAGGAACAAGTAAAGAAATTAATAGCAGGTCCTGATGTATATATTTGTGATGAATGCGTAGAATTATGCAATGAAATATTAGATGAAGAATTTTTTGAAAATAAAGAAACTGAGTCTAAAGTAGAAAAAAAAGAAGAGGGTATAAAATCTATACCAAAACCACAAGAGATAAAAAAATATCTGGATGAGCATATAGTAGGTCAAGATGAGGCAAAGAAAGTGCTTTCAGTTGCGGTATATAACCATTATAAACGTATAGCACATAATACTAGTAACGATAAGTCAGGTGTAGAAATTCAAAAAAGTAACATTTTGCTTGTAGGTCCAACAGGAAGTGGTAAAACATTATTAGCACAGACTTTAGCGAAAATGCTTGATGTCCCGTTTGCAGTAGCTGATGCAACAACATTAACAGAAGCCGGTTATGTCGGTGATGATGTTGAAAATATTCTGCTTCGTTTGTATCAGAGTGCCGACTTTGATGTAAATAAAGCTCAAAGAGGTATTATATATATTGACGAGATAGATAAAATATCAAGGAAATCTGAAAATCCAAGTATAACACGTGATGTAAGTGGAGAAGGAGTACAACAAGCTCTATTAAAGATGATAGAGGGAACAGTAGCTAATGTACCACCTCAAGGCGGAAGAAAACACCCACATCAAGAAGTTATACAGATAGATACAAGTAATGTTTTATTCATAGTAGGTGGAGCATTTGTCGGTTTAGAAAAAATTGTGGAACGTCGAGCTTCTGTAGGATCTTCTGTTGGTTTTGGAGCAAAAGCTGCGGCTACTCAAGCTGAAAAAGAACAGCAAGCTGCTAAATTATTGAAAAAATTACAACCCGAAGATTTGTTGAAATTTGGACTTATTCCTGAATTTATTGGACGTGTTCCTATTTATGCTGTATTAGATCCTTTAGATGAAAAAACGTTAAAGATGATACTTACAGAACCTAAAAATGCTGTTTTAAAGCAATATCAATGTCTATTAAAAATGGATGATGTTGATTTGAAATTTGAACCAGAAGCTATTGATATTATAGCAAAAGAAGCTATTAAACGTAAAACAGGTGCTAGGGCTTTAAGGTCTATTGTAGAAGAATTAATGTTAGATATTATGTATGAGGTTCCATCTCAGCAGGACACTAAAGAATTTACAGTAACATCAGATATGGTCAAAAAAAAAGTGAATGTATCTGAAGTACTTAAATTACCACGTAAAGACAATTTTAAAGAGGATATCGCTTAAAACCATGACTAAAACTGTTGTTAATTTTACAAAAATGCAAGGACTTGGTAATGATTTTATTATTTTAGATCTTGCTGAATTTAAAAAAATAGAAAATAATATTGATACCGTTATACCCAAAATATGCAATCGTAATTTTGGTATAGGTGCTGATGGTGTTATTGTTGTAAATGATAAAGAAAATGAGTCAGATACTGATATAGCTTGGTATTTTTATAATTCTGATGGTTCCATTGCTCAGATGTGCGGTAATGGTATGAGATGTTTTGCAAGATATATTTATGATAAAGGTATATTAAATAAGAAAAAGTCATTCTCTGTATCGACAAAGGCTGGAGTTATTGTACCTGAAATTATATCGGATTCTCTTGTAAAGGTTAATATGGGGAAACCTGTTCTTGACTCTAAAAAGATACCTTTTACACCTGAGGATAATTTAAATTATGAAATAGAGTTATGGTCTAAGAAATTTATTTTAAATGCTGTTAGTATGGGTAATCCTCATTGTGTTATATTCACTGATGAAGATACTAAGACTTTAGCTAAAGACTATGGATCTGATATTGAATTAAGTGATTTATTCCCTGAAAAAACAAACGTAGAATTTGTAAAAATTATTTCAAAAGAAGAGATAATTTTAGATGTTTGGGAAAGAGGATGTGGTATTACACTTGCGTGTGGTACAGGAGCTTGTGCATCTGTTGTTGCGGGGATTTTAAATGGGCTTTTAAGTAATAAAGTTTTAGTTCATTTACCAGGCGGTGATTTATCTATTGAATGGAATGGTTCAATTTCTGATCCATCTTATGATGTATTTATGCAAGGTCCTGCTGAGTATTCTTTCATCGGATCATTTGAAGCTTAATTATAAATTTTTATAATAAATAAACAGTGGTAGAAAATAAATTTTTACCACTGTTTTATTATTTTCTTTATTAAATAATTTAGTTATGTATACATTCCCATAATATTATTTACTTGATCTAAAATATTCTGTGCTTCTTTTCTTGTTCTTTTTGAGCCTTCATTTATGATATCTTTTACTGTATCAATATTTTTTTCTAAATCTATTCTTTTTTCACGAATAGGTCTAAATCTATTATTCATTAGACAAGCAAGTCTTCGTTTGCAATCAACACAACCTATTTTACCTAAAGTACATTCATTTTTTATTTCTGTGAGGGTATCATTATCAGCAAAGGCTTTATAATATTTAAATGCTACTTCACAATTATCAGTGTTACCAGGATCTGTTTTTCTGGCTCGATTTGGGTCGGTTATACATTTCATTATTTTTTTTGTTGTATCTTCTTCTGTATCTGAAATTTTTATGTCATTATTAAAAGATTTTCCCATCTTTTGTCCATCAATGCCTAATAAAAGAGGTATTTCAGTTAATTTAGCTACAGGCTCAATAAAGAAATCTGTTTTGTATAAATAATTAAACCTCCTAGCAATATCACGTGCTATTTCAATATGAGCAACCTGATCAATTCCAACAGGAACAACTTTTGCATTCAACCCAATAATATCAGTTGCCATAAGAACAGGATAGCCAAGTAATCCATAACTAATCGAACAATATGATGAATCTTTATTATCACATTCTTGTTTATCTTTTAAGATCTTAACCATATCTTTCAAGGTAGGATCACGTTCTACCCAGTTGTTAGGTGTTATCATACTTAATAATACATGCAATTGTGATACTTGTGGTATTAATGATTGTATATAAATATTTGATTTATTTGGATCAATACCGGAAGCTAGCCAATCCAATACAACATTTAATATGTCTGTTTTTAGATTTTCTGTTTTATCATATTTTGTAGTAAGAGCGTGTAAATCGGCTATAGAAAAATAACATTGGTAATCATCTTGTAATTTGACCCAATTTGATAAAACACCTATATAATGTCCTAGATGTAATTTACCTGTTGGCCTCATACCTGACATTAATTTTTCTTTTGCCATCTTCTGTTTCCCTCCAAATATAATTTTTAGTAACTTTATTATTTTACATAAAACAGAAATTTATAGTATAATTTTTTTATGAAAAGTAAATTAAAAAATATATTGCACGATTCATTCTTTATTACTATAGGGGCTATAGTTGCAGCCTTTAGTCTGGAATGCTTTTTAGTACCGAATAAAATTATTGATGGTGGTATCGTTGGTATTTCTATTATGGCAAGTAGTATTACAAAAATTCCGTTAGGTATGTTTACTTTCTGTTTAAATTTGCCATTTATATTTTTAGCATTACAAAAGTTTGGTAAAATTTTTGTAATGCAGACTTTCTGGGCTATTACGGTATTGTCATTAAGTACTACTTTTTTTCATCATTATACAGTAACAAAGGATGCTATTTTAGCTACGGTTTTTGGTGGTCTTGTGTTAGGTCTGGGTGTGGGCTTGATATTAAGGAATAATGCTGCTTTAGATGGTACTGAAATTATTTCTATACGATTATCCAAAAAACTTGGTTTTTCTGTAGGTGAATTAATTATGTTGATGAACATATTTATATATGCTGCTTCAGGATTACTTTTTGGTTGGGATAGAGCAATGTATTCTGTTCTTACCTATGTTATTGTTTATAAAGTTATAGACATGGTTATAGAAGGATTTAATGAATCTAAATCGGTATTTGTTGTTACGGATCTCGCTTACCATATAGGTCAAGCTTTGATGAATAATCTTGATGCAAGTGTTACTTATATCAATGCAGAAGGTGGTTTTACAGGTAAATCTAAAAGGATTGTTTATTGTGTTATATCAAGACTTGAAATTATGAAGTTAAAGAAACTTGTGCATTCTGTCGATCCGGTTGCTTTTATTGCTATTGAAAATGTTCATGAAGTAGACGGAGTAAGATTTAATAAAAAGAAACATATTTAAAATATATTTCTTTAGCTATTTTGATTTTTATCAATACCAATAATTAATTTAATAACAATATGAGCCATTAATAATAAATAAGAATCTAAATTATTATTGCTTGTTCCCATATTAAAATTAGCTTTACTCGGATTAGAATTATTATTTTTTTTATTAGAAGTAACATCTTGTTTTATATTTTCAAATTCAACAGAAGTTGTAATATTATTTTTTTTAGCTTCTTCTTTAATTAGCCTACTTAATAATTTTTCAGGGAAATAGTGAAGGCAAGAAATCAAAATTGAAATTGTACTATTTTTTATTCTGGATAAAACAACTTTTATATTCCCATAATTTTTAGTTGTAATAAGAATAACAATGGAGTTTTGTTTATTTACGATTTCATTTTCTTCTTGAAAATTAAGATCTAATTCAAAGTTAGTTTGTTCTCCAAGAGGGAACCAAGGTAAATAAAGGAGCATAATATTTTTTAAAGCTTGTTGAAGTTGAGTTTCAGCATTTGGAGTAATAGCACTTAGCATAGCTGCAAGTTCTCTAATGGATTCTGTGTGTAATAGACCTGCTTTACTATATTGAACAGTTAAATTAAACAATTTAGCTAAAGATTCCTGACCATTAGCTTGGATTGTTTTTATAAAATCAAAAAGATTAAATAGTGGATAATTTTTTAAGTTCAGCGTATTAGCAATTAAATTTTGATTAGAAGAAAACAGATTTAATAAAGAAGCATAATCTTGAGGTAGATTAAGTAGATTTTTTAAAATAAAAGATTTATCAATACTATCAAAAGATTTTAAAAGTTGTGTATTATTTAAAATATCAATCTGCATAAGCCTATGGACTTGAGTTAACAATTGAGAACTTGGTTCTTGAGTCATAGAATTAGCAACAGGTAATTGGAATTTTTGATTTTGAGGGACATTTAATTTTTGATGTATTGAAGATGAATCAAAATTTTTATTTATCCCATTATTAAATTTTATATTATTCATAATTATCCACCTATAGTAAATATTATGTATAAATTTATTATTTTTGCAAATAATTAGTTTAAAGATAATAAATATAAATTTTTTTTTTAATAAAGACTTTAATTAAATCTAAAAAAAATGTATAATAATAGAAAATAATAAAAAGGAGTAGTATATATGTCCGAAATAAATAATTCCAGACCTTTAGATACTTCTTCTAATTTACAAAAAGCAAATAAAGCAAATACAGATGGAGGCGGAGCGAATCCAGGTTATGTTGGTCGCAGGCATAATCGTAAGCGAAAACGTGAGATAGAAGCTCCTGTAAGTATTTTTGAATATAATGATAAAGAATCTTTATCACATAATGAATTTTCTGAAATAAAGAATCTTACATATATTCAAAAACTGGTTATGTTTTTTCACCATACTTTAGAGCGAATAAAGAAAAGTCTTAATTTGTAAGAATATTATTTATATAATTTTATTTCTGATAAATTCGACCTGCTCAAGGAGCTTAGAATTTTTTTTAAGTTCTTCTTTAATTTTTTCATAAGAGTACATAATAGTAGTATGCTTTTTATTAAATATTTTAGCAATATCATTAAAGCTTTCTTCATTAATATCTCGAATGAAATAAATAGCAACCTGTCTTGCTAGAGATATTTGTTGTGATCTTAATTGACTTAGAATATCTTTAACAGATACATCAAAATAATCAGCAACAATATTTATAATATCTTTATTAGTTTTCTTTTCGGTAATATGATCATAGTTAATAATTTTTTTAACGAGTTCAATATTAAGGACATTAATTTCTTGTAATTCAGCATAGGCATTGATTTTATTAAAAGCGCCTTCAAGTTCACGTATATTTTTATTGTAAACTTCGCTTAAAAAGAAAATAACGTCATTAGGGAATTTAACATCAGTAGTCTGGCATAATCTACAGATAATAGCAGCACGTGTTTCAAGATCCGGTACCTGAATATCGGCCATAAGCCCCCATTCAAATCGACTCCGAAGTCGATCTGATAAGTTAGGTATCGCATTAGGTGGTCTATCTGAAGTTAATACAATTTGTTTACCGGCATTATGCAAAGATTCAAAAGTATTAAAAATTTCTATTTCAGTACGTTCTTTTCCTTCAATAAATTGTATATCATCAATTAATAAGACATCAACATTCCTGTATTTTTTTCTAAAAAGATTCATTTTATCTTGTTTATCATTAGATTTAAATACAGAATTAATATAATCATTAATAAATTCTTCAGTTTTAATATATTTTACCTTAAGATTCTGGTGTTTATGTAAAATATAATGTCCGATGGCTTGCATTAAATGGGTTTTGCCAAGTCCAACACCACCGTATAAAAATAAAGGATTATATTTTTTTCCCGGATTTTCAGCTACAGCTTTAGAGGCTGCAAAAGCTAATTTAGAATTATCTCCTACAACAAAATTATCGAAATTATATTTCAGATTAAGGTTACTAGGTGATTGCATTTGTTTTAGATGATCGTATTTTGATTTTTTATCTTGAGTTTCAGAATCGTTATTATTAGAAGGAGATAGTGTATTAAATTTATTTTTAGAAGATTTTTTCTTTAGTTTATTTGAAAGTTCTTCACTATAGATTAAATTAACTTTTATATCATTATTATTAAGTTCTTGCGAGATAGCATTTTTAAGAACATCATAATAATTTTTTTTAATAATTTGTATAGCCAAGGTATGACCACAAAGTAAATTAAAACCGTTTTCATCGCAAGACTGAGGAACTAAAGGTAAAATCCAAGGTTCATAAGTAGATTGAGGGATTTTATCTTTTAGATTATCTAATACATTATTCCAAGTGTCATTAAGGTTAAATTCTTGCATAGAATTTATTTTACAACAAAGAAAGATGTATTACAAAATTAAAAACGAAAAAAAAGCCACCTTTATTATATTTTAGGTGGCACTAGACTTGGGGAGGAGGTTGTGGGTTATTACCCACATTATTTTAGATCGGATAAATATTTTTATTATTTAATTTTTTTAAATAAGATCATCTAAATGGATTATAAAGTGAAAATTTAATTTAGGGCTAAAATATAGATATATAAATAAACGAGCTTAAAAAATTATCTTTTTTTTTAGACACTTGAATTTTATTTAATCCTTATTGAGTTTTATGAATATTGTTTCAAATAATGTAGTAAAAAGGTACTTATATATAAATTTTGATCAAATATGTTTAAAAAATAGTTATAATTCTATTTTGAATATATACTGTATAAGTAGTTAAATCCAAACCCAAAAGTTTTAGAAGAAAAGATGATTGTTTTAAACTTTTAATTTACAAAAATTCTGGTTGAATAAAATTTATCTAAAAAATTAACGAATAAAATTTGTTGATGAACTTGAGTAAACCTCGAAAAACAAGGAAAAATTCCATTAATTTTTAATAAAATAATTGTATTGATAGATAAAGATTTTAAAAAGTAATTGACGACAGGATTTTGATTTGTAATCTTAGCGTATGCAAGACCAAAAAATAAGTTTAAAGTAAGAAGTTTATAAAGTTTTAATGTAAGATTATATTAAATACCTAAAAAGGATCTTGTTAATTAGATTGGTTTTATCGTATAATATAAGTATTATGTTTGAAAATCTATCTGAAAAATTACAAGAAATTATACAAAAGACTTCTGGTAATGCTGTATTAACAGAAGAAAATATGGATGAAACTTTAAGAGAAATAAGGCGATCACTTTTAAGTGCGGATGTTAATTTAAAAGTAGTAAAATCATTTATAACCTCAATAAAAGATAGAGCAGTAGGTGAAAAAGTTTTATTATCAGTAAATCCATCACAACAATTAGTAAAGATAGTAAATGATGAATTAACCTCAATTTTAGGGAAAACAAACACTCCTTTAAATTTAGACTCAAAGCCATCAGTGATTATGATGTTAGGTTTACAAGGCTCAGGAAAAACAACAACAAGTGCAAAGTTAGCATTGAAACTAAAAAGAGAAGGTAAAAAAGTATTACTTGTAGCTTGTGATGTATATCGTCCTGCAGCTATAGACCAATTAAAAGCATTAGGGAAACAGATAGATGTAGATGTATTTTCTATAGATGATTCCAAAGATGTAATAAAAATAGTAGAAGAAGCTATAAAAGTAGCAAAATTAGAGAATTATTCTGTAGTAATACTTGACACAGCGGGAAGATTGCAGATCGATAACGAAATGATGTCAGAATTATTACTTATAGATAAATTGTATAAAATACAAGAGAAATTGTTAGTTGTTGATTCGATGACAGGGCAGGAAGCTGTAAATGTAGTACTTGATTTTGATGCCCAATTAGGAATAACAGGAACGGTTCTTACGAAATTAGATGGGGATACTCGTGGTGGAGCGGCGTTAAGTGTTGTATATTGTTCCGGAAAACCTATAAAATTAACAGGAATTGGAGAAAAAACAGACGATTTAAAAGAATTTTATCCTGATAGGATGGCTTCTCGTATTTTAGGTATGGGAGATATTGTATCTTTAGTAGAAAAGGCACAAGAAGTATTCAATGAGAAGGAAGCAAAAGAATTAGAAAAAAAGATAAAAAAAGCTGAGTTTTCATTTAATGACTTCTTGAAGATAAAAAAGCAAATGCAAAGTTTTGGATCTATAGGGAATTTGCTATCGATGCTTCCAATACCAAATTTAAATAGCGAGATGAAGGATTTGATATCTCACGAAAGTGAAAAACAATTTAAAAAAATCGAAACATTTATTAATTCTATGACAAAAGAAGAGAGAGAAAATCCAGATATAATAAATACCTCAAGGAAGAGGCGTATAGCAAAAGGTTGTGGTTTACCGATGCAAGAAGTTAATACGTTTATTTCTCAATTTGAGCAGATGAGAAAGATGATGAAGGGTGTATCAGGATTATCAAATAAGATGAAAAAAAATAAAGGGAAATTTCATCCAAATCTTATGAAAAGATATTTTAAATAACACGAGTATAATGCTTAAGTAAGCCAAGTATATAAAGTAATATATTAAAATGGGTTATTAGTTTTTCTGGTAATTCATTTTTTATTATGAATTTTTGGTATGTTAATATTTAGTTATAAAAAATAGATATAATATATTTAGTGTGAATTTTATCACGCAAGAATATTGTTTTAAAATTTTATAAAAGGGAAGTAAGATGTTGGAGAAAAAGATATATAATTATAAACAATCAAAAGCGTTTATGTGTATGTGGTAAATAGAAATGGGGATATAAAAGTCTGAGGAATATAGGAGAAAATATAAAGAAAATGTAAAATTGTAATAAAGACACTTGCAAAAAAAATATAAAAGTAATATACTAAAATTAGTGAAATGAATCACGATATAAAATGGAGGTAATAAAATGGTAAATGAAGTAAAAAAGAAAAATTCAAAGCCAGAAGAAGAACAAAAAAAAGAAGTTGAAGTGAAAGCAGTAATGACGTCAGACGATTTAGAAGCACTTATATCAAGAGTAAAAAAAGCTCAAGAAGTGTATGCAACATATAGTCAAGAAGCTGTAGATAAAATATTTAAAGCCGCAGCAAGAGCAGCAAATATGGCAAGAATACCTTTAGCAAAAATGGCGGTAGAAGAAACAGGAATGGGTATAGTAGAAGATAAAGTGATAAAGAATCATTTTGCATCTGAATATATCTATAATAAACATAAAGCAGCAAAAACTTGTGGAGTAATATCAGAAGATAAAGCGAATGGAACAAAAATAGTAGCAGAGCCATTAGGAGTTTTAGCAGGTATAGTACCTACAACAAACCCTACATCTACAGCTATTTTTAAATCATTAATAGCCCTAAAAACAAGAAATGCAATAATATTTTCACCACATCCAAGAGCTAAAAAATCTACAATAGCAGCAGCAAAAATAGTTTTAGATGCAGCAGTAAAAGCTGGGGCACCTAAAGATATTATTGGTTGGATAGAAACTCCAACAGTAGAATTGTCAAATCAGTTGATGAAACACGATCATATAGATGCAATATTAGCAACAGGTGGTCCTGGAATGGTGAAAGCAGCTTATTCGAGTGGTAAGCCGGCATTAGGAGTAGGTGCAGGTAACACTCCGGCTGTAATTGATGAAACAGCTGATATTAAAATGGCAGTATCTTCAATATTGATGTCAAAAACATTTGATAATGGTGTTATATGTGCATCAGAACAATCAGTTATAGCAGTAAAAGATGTTTATGATCAAGTAAAAGAAGAACTAAAATATCGTGGAGCACATATTTTAAGTCCGGAAGATAAAGAAAAAGTAGGAAAAACTGTTATTATAAATAATGCGGTAAATGCCAAAATAGTAGGTCAAAGTGCATATAATATAGCTAAACTTGCAGGTATTAATGTAGACGAAAAAGCGAAAGTCCTAGTTGGTGAAGTAAGCGATATAAGTCTAAGTGAAGAATTTGCTCACGAAAAATTATCACCGGTTTTAGCATTGTATAAAGCAGAAAATTTCCAAGAAGCTGTGAAAATGGCCTATGAACTTGTAGAACTAGGTGGAGCAGGTCATACATCTGTTTTGTATACAGATGAGCGTAAGCAAGATAGAATAAAGGAATTTGGTAAAAAATTACATACAGGTCGTATATTGATTAATTGTCCGGCAGCACAAGGTGCTATAGGAGATTTATATAACTTTAGGTTAGAACCATCATTAACCTTAGGTTGTGGATCTTGGGGCGGTAATGCTGTAAGTGAAAACGTAGGAGTTAAGCATTTATTGAACTATAAAACAGTTGCTGAAAGGAGAGAAAATATGCTTTGGTTTAAAGTTCCACCAAAAGTTTACTTTAAACGTGGTGCTACTGATTTAGCTTTACGTGAATTAAACGGTAAAAAGCGCGCATTTATTGTTACTGATAGATATTTATTTAATTCAGGAACTGTTTATAATGTAACAAATGTTCTAGAAGATATTGGTATTGATTATCAAATATTCTTTGATGTAAAACCGGATCCTACATTATCAACAATTAATGAAGCTTTAAGTATGGTAAAAACTTATGAACCTGATGTAATTATAGCATTAGGTGGAGGTTCACCTATCGATGCTGCTAAATTATTATGGTTATTGTATGAACAACCTGATACTAATTTTGAAGATATATCTATTAGATTCATGGATATAAGAAAACGTATCTGTTCAATACCTCAATTAGGCGAAAAAGCTCAGTTAGTAGCTATCCCAACAACATCAGGAACAGGATCAGAAGTTACTCCATTCTCTATTATTACAGATGATCAAACTCATGTTAAATATGCAATAGCTGATTATGCTTTAACACCAAGTATGGCAATTATCGATCCTAATTTTGTAGATTCTATGCCAAAAGGTTTATGCGCAGCTTCTGGTATTGATGCTCTTGTTCACGCTATTGAAGCTTATGTAAGTATTCTAGCTACAAACTTTACTAATTCTAATTCTTTAGAAGCTATTAAATTAGTATTTAGATATTTACCACGTTCATATAATGGAGGAAAAGATGATCCTCAAGCTCGTGAAAAAATGCATTATGCATCTACTATAGCAGGTATGGCTTTTGCAAACGCATTCTTAGGCCTTTGCCACTCTATGGCTCATAAATTAGGTGCTGCATTTAATATACCTCACGGTTTAGCTAATGCTCTATTAATTAGCCAAGTAATTAAATTTAATGCAACAGATTGCCCTGTAAAACAAGGTACTTTCCCTCAATATAAATTCCCTAATGCTAAAGCTAAGTATGGTCAAATAGCAGACGAGTTAGGCTTAGGTGGAAATAATGATGATGAAAAAGTTCAATTGTTAATAGATGCAATAGAAAACTTAAAAACTCAATTATCAATACCAAAATCTATAAAAGAATATGGTATAAATGAAGATGATTTCTTCAATAAATTAGATGAAATAGTAGAATTAGCATTTGATGACCAATGTACAGGTGCTAACCCTGCTTATCCGTTAATGAAAGAAATTAAAGAGCTTTATATTAAAGCTTATAATGGAGAAATATAAACCTTTTTTCTTTCTATGAGGTTAGGTTATATATTTTATAACCTACCTCTTTTTTTAATTTATTTATTTATTATAGTATTGGAAAGTTTGTATGAATAATAGACAATTATCTGAAAAAGTTATTAATAGACTAACGTTGTATCATTGTATACTTTCTGAATATGTTGCAAGAGGTATTGAATTTATATCAAGTCCACAGATAGCAGGGTTGTTAAAAATTGATGATTCACAGGTAAGAAAAGATATAAGTCTATTAAACAATGTAGGTAAATGCAGAGTAGGTTATAGTGCGTATGATCTAAAGCAGTCTATAGAAAAGACGTTAGGGTTTGAAAAACCAAAAGAGGCTTTTATTATAGGAGCTGGTAATTTAGGGTTAGCATTAGCTAAGTATGATAACTTTGCTAATTATGGATTAAATGTTCTGGCTTTATTTGATAATGATCCTTTAAAAATAGGTATGACAGTAAATGATAAACAGATATTTCATATAGCAAAATTATCAGATTTAACAAAAAGGTTGAATATAAAAATAGCTATTTTGACTGTTCCAAAATCCACAGCTCAAGTTACAGCGGAGTATTTAGTTGAAAGTAATATTAAATATATTTGGAATTTTACTCCAACTGTTTTAAATTTGCCGGATAATATTCAGGTATGGAATGAAAATTTGATGGGGAATTTTTTACAATTTACATATAATATTCATATTCCAGATTAATTTACTCTTAGATTATTTTTTGAATCTTGTAATATTATGAGTATAAATTATTTTCAATAAATTTAGTATCTTTTTTCCAATCTTTATATAGTTTAACTTGTAGATCTAAAAATACTTTCTTTTGAGTAATATCTTCAAGTTCTATTCTAGCAGTAGATCCTATTTCTTTAATCATACTGCCATTTTTTCCAATAAGGATCCCTTTTTGTGATTTTTGATCTACATAAATAGTTGCATAAATTTTATCGATATTATTTTCTTCTATATATTTATCTATTTTTACAGCAACACTGTGAGGGATTTCTTCTTTAGTATTTAAAAGTATTTTTTCTCGGATTACTTCTTTTGATATATCTCTCAAGCTTTCATTAGTAACTTGATTCTCCGGATAAATTAGTGGACCTTGAGGTAATTTACTAAAGATAACAGAAACAAGGTCATCTACATTTTCTCCGGTTTTTGAAGATATTTTTATAAAAGGAACATTTTCACCTATAAGATCACGATAGTTTAATATATTTTGATTTAATTTTTCAATATCATTGACTAAATCCAGTTTATTTAATACAAGGATAGTATTTTTTCTTGACTTGATAATATTATTTGCAATCCAGATATCACCTAAGCCTATTTTAGAAGATACATCAACTATAAATAAAACCAGATCTGCTTCAATAGCTACTTCTTTTGATTCTTTAAATAGGTATTCACCAAGTTTATCTTTTGGTTTATGAATACCTGGAGTATCTACAAATACAATCTGACCTCTATTGTCAGTGTAAATTCCTTGAATCCTACGACGTGTTGTTTGTGCTTTATCTGTTGCTATTACTATTTTTTGTCGAAGAATTTTATTAAGTAAAGAACTTTTTCCTACATTTGGTCTTCCAATTAATGCTGTAAATCCTGATTTCAAAATGTTCATATCATATTTATATACACTTGAATATTTTATGTCAATAGGTATAAGGGCTAATTTAATTTATTTATTTTATTATTAAACTTTTTTTTATTTTTGTCGATAATATAATTTAAGTAGAGTGATAAAAAATTATGGATAGTTATAATAATAAAAATGAAGATCTGGATTTAAAGAAAGTCGGCTTAGAACTTATGTTTTTGACACCGGAAAAGTGTTCAAATCAAGATGGCATTACGGCTGTTGAATTAGCTAAACGAGTTGATTTAAATATAGATATAGTGAAAAAAAAGCTTAAAATTTTATTAGATGAGGGTCTTGTTTCAGTAAAAGGATTAAATCCAAAATTTTGGAAGTTTAATGATTATAATTTTCAAAGAATTGATGAAAGTAATGAAATTTACCTTTTATTATGTTCTTTTGATGATGTGGATTTTGATAAGTATTTCCAATATTAATTATTTGTAGTATTATTTTTTTGAATATGATTCAAGGTCAAGTTTTAAAAAAGCATTCGGATTTTTATTATGTATACGCTCAAAATCAACTTTTTGAATGTAAGTTAAAAACTATTTTAAAAAAGCAAAAACAAAATGTAGTTGTAGGGGATTTTGTTCTTTTAGAACAGATTATTTCAGAATCAAAACAAGCTTTTATTTCTAAAATTATTGAACGAAAAAATTTTTTATTAAGACCTCAGGTTGCAAATATTGATCTTGTTGTTATTATTACCTCTCTTATTTCTCCTGAATTTAACCAAGAACAGCTAGATCGTTATATTGCTTTGTGTGAATATTATAAACTTAAACCTGTTATTTTGTTTAATAAAATTGATTTAGTTAAAGATATTAGTTTATATAGTGAGATATTTAATTTATATAAAAATTTAGGTTATGAAATATTTTTACTTAGTGCAAAAAATAAACTTGGTTTTGAAAATATGAAGTCTTTATTTAAAGATAAGATTACTGTTTTATGTGGAAGTTCTGGAGTTGGTAAATCTACTTTTATTAATTCTTTTTCTTGTGACCTTAATTTAAAAACTAAAGAGATAAGTAAAAAGACACAAAAAGGTACTCATACAACCAGACACTGTGAGATACATAAAGTTTATATTGATAATCTAAACAAGAAAGATCAAGCTTTTATTGTTGATACTCCTGGTTTCAGCCAGTTAAAGTTTGATTTTCTTTTACCTTCTCAATTGGATTCTCTATTTATTGAAATAAAAAAGTTTAAAGATTTTTGTAAATTTAAAGATTGCACGCATACTAAAGAAATTGATTGTAATGTAATTAAAAATCTTGATAAAATTAATAAAGTAAGGTATAACAATTATTTAAAGTTTTTAGAAGAATCTAGAAACTATAAAAAATATTTGTTATATAATGGAAATAAAGTAGAAACTACGGTTAAAAATACTCAAGATAAAATTTATACAAAAATAAGTTCAAAGAAACGTGTATATTCGAGAAAGAAGCAAAATCAGTCATTAAATGATATGGAGTAAAAATTGAATTTAAAGTTATATAGAGAATTAATTGAAGAAAATTTAGATAAATATCTTAAAATAAAATATCCCGAGAAGATCTGGGAATCAATGAGATATTCTGTACTTAATGGTGGAAAAAGATTAAGACCTATAATTCTACTTGAAACCTCAAGGATAATATCCGGAGATTATAAAAATGCAATTCCAGTAGCTTGTGCATTAGAAATGTTGCATTGTCAAAGTCTTATACATGACGATTTGCCGTCTATGGATAATGATGATTATCGTAGAGGGAAATTAACAAATCATAAAGTATTTGGAGAATCTACTGCTATATTAGCTGGAGATGCTCTTTTAAGTTTTGCCCCTCAGATAATAATAGAAAATATGTCAAAAGATATTCCTTGTAATAATATTTTGAAGATATTGCAGGAATTTTTTATAGCAGCAGGAGCCAATGGAATTGTAGCCGGACAGGTTGTTGATATTGACTCTGAAGGTAAGGATATAAATAAGGATACTTTAAAGTTTATTCATAAGTATAAAACTGCGGCTTTATTTAAAGCGGCTTGTAAAATGGGAGCAATTATTGCTAATGGTACTGATAAACAAATAGACGAGATGGATTTATTTGGAGAAAACTTAGGGTTAGCTTTTCAGATTTGTGATGATATTTTAGATGAAGTAAGTTCTTTAGAAGAGTTGGGAAAAACTCCAGGAAAAGATTATATAGCTAAAAAGTCAACTTATATCCGTTATGTAGGTATAGATCAATCTAGGATAATTCTTCAGAATTACTGTAATAAGGCTATTGAAATATTAAGAGAAAATAATCTACAATCAAAGATATTAGAAGAAATAACATTTGAAGTAATGAATAAAGGGTGTATTAAAAAATGATTCAACATTTAGGTGTATTAATGGTATTAACAGGTATAGAGTCTGCGTTAATTGCACAAATAATAAAGTTCGTAGGTTACGCTTTATTAAAAAAGAAAATTGATTGGAGATTATTGACAACAACAGGAGGAATGCCAAGTTCACATACAGCCGGAGTTGTAGCCTTAACGGCCTCTATAGCTATTGTTTGTGGTATTGATTCTGTTGAATTTGCTATTTCTACTACATTTTCGTTAGTTGTAATGTATGATGCAGCAGGTTTGAGAAGGTCGGCTGGAAAAATGGCGGCATCTTTAAACAGAATTATGGATGATTTATATAAGCATAAAGATATAAAACCGGCAGAGAGATTAAAAGAACTTTTGGGACATACTCCTCTTGAAGTCTTCTGGGGGGCTGTTACTGGTTGTATTATTGCTTATCTTAATTTTACTTACTTATTTATTTAATTTAATAATATTTTTGTATAATGGATTTAAAATTAATTGAATATTTAAATATATTATCTTTAGGATTTGATGAAAATAATAATCTTATTATGATCAATAATCCATTTAGAGCTAGATTTGGAAATATTAAAAATTTCAGTCTGTTTAAAAATAAATTTAGTTTTGAAATTTGCTCTATTGATTCAGAAAAAACCATTAATTATACACCTATAGACTTTTGTTTAGATTCAGATATTTGTTTTTTTTCTTTTGTAAAATTCCAGAATACAGATGGTAGTTTATCATATTTTGAAATAAAGTCATTAATTTATGAAGTTTGTGTAGATAATATAAAAAAGATGATATTTTTTGAAGAGGTTACAGATAAAGTCATTTTAGATAATATAAAGCCTAAATATTTATCAATATTAGAGTCATATAATGAGCTAAAAATAGAAAATAAAAAGCTACTTGAAATAAAGCAGAAAGCACAAAATCAAGCAGTAAAAATGAGTATTTTAAACAGGATAGGAATAAAAATAAGGAAAACAATAAATATAGAAGAGATAATAGATTCAGCAATAAAGGAGCTTAAAGTATTATTTGGAGCTTTTAAGATATATTATGCTACGTATGAAGGAGAGTATAATTTTAGAATCAGAAATATTTTATCGTTGGAATATTTAAAAGAGAAAGATGATGTATATTCAATATCTCGTCAGGATTATGCTAAATTATTGCAAAGGAGATATATACTTTCTTCTGTATTGAAATCACAAGAATTATCTGTTGAAATTTTTCCTGTAAACTATTACCAATTAATTATTCCTTTATATCATAAAACGGAATTGTTAGGAGTTATAGTATCATATTCTAAACAAAAGCCTTTATTATTTGAGCAAGATGATTTAATAGTGTCGATATCCACTCAGTTAGCAAGTGGAATTATTCAAGCAGAATTGTTTGAAAAATTAAAAAATACAAATTCAGAATTAAATAGTGCCTTAGACGAATTAAAAGAGACACAGTTACAATTAATTAATTCCGAGAAAATGGCATCGTTAGGGCAATTAGTAGCTGGAGTCGCTCACGAAATTAACACACCTTTAGCATCTATTAATTCTAATACATCTTTAAGGTCTAAAATTTTAGAAAAAATTGAGTCAGGTAAATCAATAGAAAACTATTTAACTAATATAAAAAAAATGAATGAGCTGGATAACGAAGCAATAAGGCGAATAAGTAATATAGTAAAGAGTCTAAAGAAGTTTGTAAGACTAGATGAAGCAGAAGTGCAGTTAGTTGATATAAATAAAGAAATAGATCTTACTTTAGAGCTTATACGTCACGAGATAAAGAATAAAATAGAAATTGAAAAGAAATATTCAGATTTACCTTTAATTAAATGTTATCCAAACATGTTAAATCAAGTATTTATGAATATATTAATGAATGCAGTCCAGAGTATAGAGAATAAAGGTAAGATTGTAATTTCAACAATAATTGAAGGTAAGAACTTAAATATAAAAATCAAGGATAATGGAAAAGGAATAAAAAAAGATATCCAAGATAAAATATTTCAAATAGGATTTACAACAAAGCCGTATGGTTTAGGAACAGGTTTAGGATTAGCAATATCAAAAAAGATAATAAATAAGCATAGAGGGAATATATCATTTACAAGTATAGAAAAAGAGGGTACAGAGTTTTCTATAAATATACCTATTGATCTATAATTATTTTTATCTAAGTTAAAGATATTAGGCACATACTTAAATTACAGTTTTTCAGATTAATTATACATAATTTTAGGGTGTTAAGTGTAAAAGATATGATTAAAAAATGAATAAATTGTGTCAAGATATTAAGAAATGTTACGATAAAAAAATAGATAAATACTTAATATTAGGTAAAGAAAAAAAAACAAACAACAAAAATTTGTTAAATAATATAAATAATGTAGGAATAGAGTAAAAAAAATGTTATAATAATAGAGTAAATGCAAATTAAGTGTTTAAATTACCATTAATTATTAATAATAATGTAACAATAAGTAAAAAAATAAATAGTGTTTAGTCAATTAATTTCTTCAAAAATACTTTAAAATAATATATAAAAAGTTGAGTGTGTGAAGAAATGTCGGAGGAAAGACATGACAATTAGTGTAAATTCAAGGAAAAAGCAGTTAAAGAAATCGTTTGAAGAACTTCTAAAAGATTTACGAACAAGTAATTCAGAAAAAGTCAGATATAATGCTGCAAGAGTCTTAGGCGAATTAGGTGATTCTCAAGCTGTTGAACCATTGATTGATGTATTAAAGAATGATAAAAATGGTTCAGTACGTTTATATGCAGCAAGAGCACTAGGTGAATTAGGCGATAGTAATGCTACATTACCTTTAATAGAATCATTACGAGAAGATAGAAATGTTGATGTAAGGGTAAGAGCAGCAAGAGCGTTAGGAAGACTAGGTGGATTTGAAGTTGTAGAACCATTGGTAGAAGCTTTAAATGACGAAAATCCGCAAGTATGTATTACAGCTACAGATGCTTTAATTGAAATAGGTGATGTTGCTACAGAAGCTTTAATTGAATCATTACATCATCAAAAAATAAACGTAAGATGTGATGTTACAAGAGCTTTAGGTGAAATAGGTAATAAAAAAGCAGTACCGTATATAATAGAGATGTTAAAAGATGAATGGGTAAATGTAAGAATTTATGCAGTAACATCTTTGGGTAAATTAAATGACCAAACAGCAGTACCAGCATTAATAGAAGTAATGAAGAATAAAGAAGAAAATGATCTTGTAAGAGCAGGAGCAGCAGCTGCATTAGGTGTGTTACGTGATCAAAGAGCTTTATTGCCATTAAGACAATTAATTATGGAAGCAGAAGAGTTAGGTGAACTTGAAGATACTGCTTTAAAATCGTTTAAGAAAATTATGGCTGCAAATTGGCAACAAATTCCTGGTGCTTCTCAAAATAAGAAATCTGTTGTTTAATTTTGATCTGAAATTATTATTGATATAAACTTACTACAAAGAGGTGATTCTAAAATAATAGAATCATCTCTTTTTTATTTTATTTTAATCATTTGTTTAATATTTTCTATTTTATTCTATATCTGAAAGTGTTAAATTAGTTGATATAACATAAAAAGGATCATATTATCAGATCCTTTTTATGTTCATAAACAAATTTAAATGAGGTTTTTGTAATATTGCTATTAGCATTTGTTTTAGAAATTTTAAAAGATAGGGGGAACTCTAAAACGAGTTTAAGCGAATTATTTTAGAATTTTTTAGTGTAAACTTGTATATAATTTTTCTTTTTTTATTTTTATATAAAATTTATTAAACAAAAGATTAAGAGTTAATATATTCATAAGCACATTTAAACATTGCATTTATTAAAGCTGAGTTATTCTGTTCATTTATGCCGGCTATTTTTAATACTTGTCTTAATCTATCTTCCCATATTGGATAAATATCTTCTTTATCAATTTCAAGTACTTGAGCAATTAAACTTAATTCTTTCCAGTCAAGAGGTATTGGTAGAGCTCCACGTAGCATATCTACTATTTCTACTCTTTTTTTTCTTGGAAATGACTTTAGAAATTGATAGGTAGGAATATTTTTTTCTTTTATTTTATTTCGTATAAACTGAATAGATTCATCAATAAGAATTGGTTCTTGAGGGATTCTATATTCTTCAAAAGTTTCAGGTTCGACATCCATTACGGTGGCAATTCGCTCTAACGTTGTGCTTCTTGTAGAAAATGGTATATTATTATCAATTAAGTTATAAACGTAAGAGAGGGTTACTCCAATCATTTCAGAGAAGTCTTTTTTATGGATATTTTGTTTTTCTAGAAAATGTGATAATTTTTCCGAACTTTTTAAATTAACTATTGATTTTTCTTTATTTGCCATTTATAAACTCCTTAAAATTATAATTAAAGTTTGCTTATTTATATTGATAAACTTTTTTTATATATTTTTAATTAGTAATTTGCATTATACTTATTGGATAATATTGAAGAAATGAAAAGAGGAATATAAATGAAGTTAATAGTAGCATTAGGAAACCCTGGAAATCAGTATCTATTTACACGTCATAATGCGGGATTTATAGCAATAGATTATATAGTAAAAGAAGCAAGAGAAGAGTTTAAGTTGGAGCAGAAGTTTAAATGTGAATTTTTAAAATTAAATTATAATTCTCAGAATCTAATTTTAATAAAGCCACAGACTTATATGAATTTATCCGGTGAATCATTAATAAAAGTTATGAATTTTTATAAAATATCAATAGAAGATATTATAGTAATTTATGATGATATATCATTAAATCTAGGTAAAATAAGATTTAGGGAATCAGGAACTTCCGGTGGACATAATGGAATTAAGTCAATAATTAAGGTTTTAGGCGGTGAAAATAAATTCCATAGACTAAAAATAGGTATAGGACCTCAGACAAAACCGAGTGAACAGTATGTATTAGAATCATTCAGTGATCAAGAGCTGTTATTATTAAAAGATGTTTGTAAAACAGTAAAGAATGCTTTAGAATATTATTTAGATTTTGGGATTCAGAAAGCACAGAATAAATATAATTAGGAACAAAAAATGACGAATCTAGAAAAAGATTTATATAGTAATATAAAAATTTATAGAGAAATATTTAAAAAAGTAAATGATTCATTAATAAATTTATTTAAAACCGTACGTCCCATATGTAATAGATGTAAGGCTAATTGTGAAGTAAATATAGATAATCCTATACAAGAATTTCCGAAGAATTGTAAATTAAAATATTGGAAGGATAAAATATTAAATTTAATAAATTACGAGTTATCGAAGGATGTAATAGATAAGACAAAAGAAATAACAAAAAGAAGGACTTGTTATGAATGTAAACGTTGTACTGTCTGCTGTAGATTAGCTTGTTGTGAATATGATTATCAAAAATTAAAAGAGAAAGCGAAAAATGGGGATAAATTTTCACAGCAATTTATATCTGTATTTATCCCATACGATAAAAAGACAAAAGTAAGAGAAATTTTTCCTGATTATATAAAATTATTAGAGAAAAAGATACCAAAGTTAAATGGGGTTTATTTTTATTATTGTCCCAAACTTGATAGGAAAACCGGACTTTGTTCAGATTATGAGAATAGACCTGATATATGTCGTGATTTTCCAAATAATCCACTTTCTATTTTACCGGAAACTTGTGGTTTTAAATCTTGGAAAGATGATGTAGAAATTGAATCTTTTATGCTACATGCTTTAATTGAAATAATGAGTTTTTATAAAGATAAATTAGAAAAAATAAACGATCAGGAGAAATAAGTATTAAATTAAAAGTCATCTTTTTAAATGTTGTATAAAAGTGATGGGATTATTATATTTGAGATAGAACTATGAAAGAAAAAATAAAAGAGAGTTTAGAGCAGAACAAAAATTTAATAGAAACCGTTATAGCAGATGAGAATATAACAGAAGCTATTAAAGAAATAATAGCATTGATAGAAGGAACTGTATTAAAGAACGATAAGAAAATATTATTAGCCGGTAATGGAGGTAGTGCAGCGGATTCACAGCATATAGCGGCAGAGTTTGTAAATAAATTTTATCATAATAGAGTTCCAATTAAAGCGATAGCGTTAACGGTAGATTCATCAGTAATAACATCAATAGCGAATGATTATAGTTTTGATAATATATTTTTACGTCAAATAGAGGCTTTAGGAGATAATGGAGATATATTTTGGGCATTTTCTACATCAGGAGAGTCTAAAAATATAATAAAAGCAATAGAAGGAGCAAATAAATTAGGCTTAAAAACTATAGGATTTACAGGCGGTATTAAGAAAAATACTATGGATAAAATATGTGAATATACAATAAAGATTCCAAGTAATAATGTGTGTAAAATCCAAGAAATGCATATAATAATAGCACATATTATATGCAAAATAATTGAAGAAAAAATAATATATAAAAGTACTTTACAAGAAAGAGAATTTGGTTTATTATAGAAGCAAAGGCACGGAGGAGTGCCAGAGCGGTTTATCGGAGCGGTCTTGAAAACCGTCGTACGTGACGAGCGTACCGTGGGTTCGAATCCCACCTCCTCCTTTTTTTATTTTATGTAAGTTGGGATTATGAGAAGTTTAAAATTAAAGTTATATCTAGCTTTCCTGATATGTTTCTTTTTATCAGTAATATTGTTTCCAATAGTTTTCCTAAATAATGAGCTTGCTAATACAAATTCAGTCCCGTTACCTCTATCTGTTATTTCTGCTATACTTGTTCTATTGGCATCGAGATTCATTTTTTTAGCTAATTCTTACTTTAATTCTACTTTAGAACAAGATACGAAATCTAACTTAAATTATGTATCATTTAAAGTTCAAGCAGCATTTTCTATTGTTCTTATTCTGTCTTTAATTGCTGAGTCTATTTTATTATTATCCTTCAAAATGACTTTATTTACTTTTTGTTTTACTATTTTAGCTATTTTTTATATTGGCTATCTTAAAAATTCTGTTAAATGATTTCCTATTTTTCTACTTATTTAGATTTATTTTAATGAGTTGTATATTGTTATTATAAGGGTATAGTTATTATTTTGATTAATAACTATAAATTTTAAAAATTTTATGTTATTCTAAATAAAAAATATTTACCGCCGGAAAAACATCTGTTAAATATTTCATTAGGCCTTAGAAGAAATATTTAACAGATGTTTTTTTGTATATACGTAAAATAAAAGGAGAGTAATTATGCATTGGATTTTTTTATTAATAGCTGGAATTTTTGAAATTTTGTGGTCTATTGGCTTGAAGTTCTCAAATGGTTTTACGAATTTAACAATTAGTATATTAACTATTTTAGGCATGGTAGCAAGTTTTTATTTTTTTGTGATTGCTTTAAAAAATATTCCATTAGGAACGTCTTATGCTGTTTGGACCGGAATTGGCACTGTTGGAGCAGTTTTTTTGGTATTATTTTATTCAATGAACCATTCACTATTGCAAGATTAATTTGTATTATTCTTATTGTATCAGGAATTACAGGCTTAAAACTACTTGCAATATAGATAAAATTATTTTTTGGATTACAAAAATTTATTCAAAAAGTGAAAATAATATTATTTAAAATTTGCCAGAGAAAAGACTATTGGTCAAGTTAAAATATTTATCTTTAGTTTCAGCATGATTTTTATAATATTTTTTATAAATATTTATTCAATGTTTTTTAAGAAAAATTAGTTATTGTTATAAATATAGAATGAATTTTATAAAAATAAACGGCGGTTTGTTCTGGTTGAATAAACAAATCAATCAATAATGTACCATTTTAAGCAGGATTTGTATTTTTAAATAAGAAAAATAAAGGTGATAAAATAAGAAAGATAGTTTTTGACTTTAATAAAAAGTTTATATTATGCTATAGGCAATTTTCATTATTGTTGTATAATTAAGCTTATGTTTACAATTGATAAAATAGATAATAAAAGAATATTAAAATCTGATTTGGTAGAAGATAAAGATGTATATTTATTCTTTGGAACTCGAGATATCCCAATTAAGACCGGTGAGCGAAAGGATTTTTATTCGATTACAGAATCTAATAAGTATTTTTTAGCAAAATATTTTAATATTCCTTATGAAAATATAATTATTCCAAATCAAACGCATAGTGATAATATCGAAGTAGTTAAATTAGATAAAGTAGTATATGAAAATTGTGATGGCTTAATAACCGACAAGAAAGATATAGCAATAGCTTTAAATTTTGCAGATTGTGTGCCGATTATAATGTACGATCCTGAAAAGAAAGTGATAGGAGTCTGCCATGCTGGTTGGAGAGGTACATATAAAAAAATTGTAGAAAAAACTGTAAAAGAAATGAATAGAGTTTTTAACTCAGACATAGCTAATTTAAAAGTCTTGATAGGACCGGCTATATCAAAGTGTTGCTATAATGTCAGTAAAGATGTTTTAATAAAGCTAGTATCTACAATTCATTTATCTCAAAGAGATCTTGTTTATAGTAATAATTATGTGGATTTAAAACTTATTAATAAATATCAATTGCAAAATATAGGAGTAAAAGATATAGATGTAACAAAAGTATGTACTAGTTGTCAGAATGATTTATTTTTTTCATATAGAAAAGATAATAAAAATACAGGAAGGCATTTCGCTTTTGCCCTTTTAAAATAGTATAAAATTTTTGAATAATCTAATAAGAGGCGTGAATAAAAATTTTTTTATTCACGCCTCTTTAATTTATAATATTATCGGATCCTTATTTTAGATTTATCGACAATTCTTTTCCCATTTATATATACATAATCAGGATTCGTTTTATTAATCAAATCGTTATAAGTTTCTCCATCATTAAGCATAAATATGTTAAAATCTGCGTGTTTATTAGGTTCAAGACTACCTATTAGATAATCTAATCTTAAAATTTTAGCCGGATAAATAGTAAGATGTTTTATTAGCTGAATTAAATCTAAATTATTATTCTGATTTACATATTTAGCCTCATTAAAAATATTTAAATCATCATTATTAGCTAAAGAATCAGTACCAAATCCAAATCGCTTTCCAAAAATGCTAATGATATTTTCTAAACTTTGCTTCTTGTTACAAACTTTATCATCAAATCGTGGAGTATATACAAATTTTACTTCTGTTTGAGATAACTCATATAATTGATCAAGATTTAAGTAATTTGCATTAGCTACTAAAACTTTTTTACTTAAAACAGATAATTTTTTTAAATATTCTACAGGTGAAATATTTTTAGTATGAGGTGATAATTTTTTAAATCCACAAAATTTATGTAACAAATCTATATCAGAGAATCCATAATTCAACCAATCTATTTCATCTTGAGATTCAGCAAGATGAATAAGCATAAGTAAATTATTCTTACGACAATATTTGGATAAAATTTTCCAAAGACGCTTATGAACATTACATATAGAATTTGGAGCTACACCTATAAATGTATTTGCAGATTTTTGGTACATTAATTTTTCTATTTTTTTCTTTATTGATTTAAATTCTTTTTTACCATTATCAACAGAATCGGCAAAAAGTTCAAAAAATAAAAATGTTTTTAAAGGTGATTTATTTGCTGCATCAAAATATTTCTGCGAATTTAATATCTCAACAATACAGGTTGTACCACTTAATAAAGATAATTCTAATCCTTTTTTAAAAGATTCTATTTTATCATTTGCACTCATAGAGTAATAATTATTTAATAACTTGCTGATCCTTTTTGAATAAGAATTTTCAGGTACTCCGGCAAAAGTATATTTTAAATAGAGGGTACGAAAAAACTTCTTTATTTTTGATAGGAAATTTAATTTATGATTATTATTTACAGATGTACTCTGTAAATACGATAATAAATTAATAAATCCCGGAGTAATTACACAATTTCCATAATCTTTAATCTGTTTATAGTCTTTTTCCGAAAGCTCACTTTGCGGTTTTATATCCACTATTTTGCCTTCATCAACTATTAAAGCACAATTCTCATATATTTCGTTATTCTGATCTTCACGAGAAGTTATTATCCATTTTGCTTTATATGCTCTTGACATCTTTTTTACCTTATTTCTTTAATAATTAATTATATATTATAAAAATTTAATCGCAATAAATCAATAAATAAAGTACCTTGAGTGTATGTGTTTATGGTATTTCTATTTTTTATAATTAGTACTTATTAATAATTCTTGATGATTTGATTGATTATATCTATTTTTTTGATTGTGTTCAATATTTTTATTTATCTGATTCAAAAGAGGAATCTTTTTATATAAACTATTACTATAATTTAAAATAGAATTTTCTTTTGTATGCTTAATAACCGTTTTATAAATGTTATGAGAAAGAGAGTTTAGTTTTTCTGGGCTAACTTTACAGATTCTATTAAATAACTTTACAAGATCTTTTTCATCATTATTAACTACATAACCATTATAGTTATGAATAAGAATACCATCAATCCCTTGGTTTTTAAGGCAGATAGTTATACACCCTAAAGCTAAAGCTTCAAGATAAATAGTTCCAAAATCTATATGATTTTTTAGTAGAATGAATAAATCAGCTTGTTTAAGAAGTTCTTTTTGCTGCTCTGGAGTTGTTTCTTTAAAAAAATTGATTTTATGATTTAAATTAAGTTCCTCTATAAGTTTCTGATACTTAATATCCGAATTTGCATAATCAATAATATTAAGATCCCAATTAAAAAGATCAATTTTTTCAATGGATCGAAGGATTAAATCTAAATTGCACTTATTATCAGAATGGTTTATAGTAAGAATATTTAAGTGTTTATTTGTCTTCCATTTTATGAATTTTTCTAAGATTAAAGGCTGACTTAATATTAAATCACGATCTACCCCATTAGAAGTTAAAAAAAGCTTATTATTACAATTAGGAAATAAAAGTTTAATACTTTTAATAGCAGAGGGTGTTCTTGCCCCAATTAAAGTAGATTTGCGTAAAATATTTTTTAACTTTTTTTTCAATAACTTTCCTACAATAATATTATTTATTATTGCAATATCTTTTGGATGCAAACAAGATACAAAAGGTTTTATTTTACCTTTTATTAATTTTTCACAAAAGAAAATACCGTTTAATCCGTGCGCAATAACTATATCATAATTGTTTATATCAATATCATCATTTACTTTTTCTTGAGGTGTAGAAAAAAAAGGGATAAAATAATTTATATTATATATAATATTTTTATCTAGTTCATAAACTCCATTAGAATAAAAATTTTGCCTATCATAAAAGAATTTCCAAATTGAATTTAATTTAACAACATCAACTACGTGTCCAAGATTTTGTAATTCTGTAGCTAAGTCGTGCAGATAGTAATTATCTTTATTCACACAATGTAATGAAATATTAAGTGGGTATAAATCGCTAATTAATAGGATATTCATACAAATAATATAGCATAATCACAAAAAAATAAGAATAATATTAAAGTTTTTTCATTAATTGCCGATAAGATAAAAGGTGTAAAAGTAGTTAAGGAAATAGGTAGTAGGAATGGTAAGTTATATAGAATACCCTGTGGTTATTTATAAGAATAAAAAATCTAATGGATTTTTTGCAAATTGTATAATAAAAAATCTTATGGCATTTGGAAAAACTGAAAAAGATGCTATTAATAATATAACAACAACTTTAAATGATATGGAAAAAGAACATTTTATAAGAATAAAACCAATATATAAAATGAGTAATTTAAGAAAAGATTTATTAACATGTCAATATTAAATCTAAGAAGTTATGCCCATCTAGGTGATGCTTTATGGGAAGTAATAATTCGTAAAGAAGTTATATATAAGACTATAGGAAAATCTATAGAATTGCATAAAAATACAATAAAGTATGTAAATGCCGGATATCAGACAGAACTTTTAGAATATTTAAAACCAAGTTTAAAAGAAGAAGAGTTAGAATTAGTAAGGCAAGCCAGAAATATTAAAATATCAAGTGCAAGAAAAGTTAATCAGTCATTGCATAGACAGGCTACTGCCTTTGAAGCTTTATTAGGTTATTTATATATTAATGATGTATATCGATATAATAGTTTAAAAGAAAAATTGATAGATCGATGTTTTAATATTCAGGATAGTTTAAATAAAGAAGAAAAAAGCTAATAATCTGATTATTAGCTTTTAGAAATTTGTTTTAAATAAAAGTCATCTCATTCTTATTAACGGCAGGATCAAAAATGTTACTTGTTTACTCTTTACTTTCAGGATTTTGCTTATTGAGTTTTGTATAATTAACTAATCTACTATTATTCATTGCAATAATCTGCATAGATTTCCAAAAGTGTTCCGGATCCATTTTAGATTCTGATTTTACGGAACCTTCCTTAAACATTTCTGCTAGTTTTTTATCTAAATCTGAAGTTGTACCTATAGCCATCTAGCCCTCTCCTCTACTACATATTTCATACTTATATAAAGTATATTTATTAAGTAGGATTTCAACGACTAGTATTTTTGTTACATTCATTTACAATAATACTTGTTTTTTTGTAATAGCAGCAAGAGAAGGATTAAGTAATCTTCTGCCAACTTGGTTGAATTGAATGGATAGCAAGGTTTTATCACCATAGCTTATAATTTTTTCAATAACACCTTCACCATATTTAGGATGATAGATAAATTCTCCTTCATAAAACTTAACATTTTGTGTATTTTTATCAGTACTAATATTCGCTTGATAAATAGGAACTGTATTTTTTTTGTTATGAAATTTTGTAGAAGTATTCTCTTGAGGGACTAGATTTTCAAATTTGTTTTCTAAAGTGTTGACAATTAATTGATCCTCTTGTATAGGTAATTTTTGATTAGAGTTTGTTGTGTCATCATTTTTTTTAGGTAAGCCATCAATAATATCAAGCATTTCTTCATCGAGTTGTAAGTTCTCATCAATGTTGGTTTGAATTATAGATTTATTAACGTTATTATTATCACTATTCTCTTTATCGACAACAGTATCATTTTCAATTACGTTTGATTTAACTTCGAGATTAACAAGATGATCATCTGAGGAATTTTCAGAAGATGTTAATATACTTTTGGATGGATTTATAATAGTATCTTTTTTTTCAGAATAAATAATATCTGTTTTATTTAAATCATTAGTAGGCTTTATATTAGGATCATTATTTTCTTTAATGTTAGGATCAGAAGATCCAATTTTGTCAGTAGATGTTTTTTTAGCCACTGAACAAGGAGCTGTAAAAATTTTATCAATATCTTTTTGTATTTCTTCTTGAACTATCTGTTGTTCTTTTAAATCAAGTTGTTCTAAATTAACTATGAATGGCAAAAAATAAGTATTTTGACCAAATATAATAAATTGATCAAAAAACAAATTATGTAAAAATGTAGTATAAAACTCGCTATCTTTAATTGATTCCAGTGGTTTAAATAAAATCAAATTTTTAACATACTGTTTAATATTAAAAGAGCTGTTAAATTTGTAATTTGATGTGATAATAGGTTTAAACGAAGTCTGAGAAAAGATTTTATCTATAGTATAATCATCGATAGAAAAATTATCTAAATTAATCAGAAAATAGCAAGGATTTTTAACTAAACTAATAATAGTATTTAAAACTAAAGGATAAAATTTCTTGTCAATATCGGAGGCATTAACAACGGTAATGTCATTTGTTTCTATAGATTGATTTAATATATTAAAATCTTTTTTATCTTGTGCAAATAAGCCTTGGTATTTATATTTTAATAATTGATTTCTGAAAATAGCTAATTCGGGCATTTTATTTTGATTATATTCATCATCAATTACACTCTGTAAAGTTTCAAATGGTAAAAATCCTTGTTCAAGAGAGTTTACATAGTTTTTAAGTTCAAGAAGGATTCCTTCAATAATAGCTCTTTTTTCAATAGCACCGAGTTTCAGATCTTTGTTAATAAGAAAATCAAAAGCATCACAATTGAAGGGTAATCTGAAGTTATCCGAAAGCTTAAGAATATTTGCATATTTATAAATCGAAGAAGAGTGTTGATTATTGAAATCAAGAATTAAAACTTTTTTGTTTAAAGAACTTAAATTATCAATAATATTATTTTCGATTTTTAATCTGTTTTCTATATTATCAGAACGTATATATAAACCGTTATCTATTAAATTAATGGGAGATTGAAAGAAAAATTTATGGTCATTAAGTTTACCCCATAAAATATTAGAATTTTTATCTTTAATAAATTTAGAAGCTTGATAAGCTTCAAGAATAGTAATTTTAGCATCAATACAAGGAATATAACCATTATAAGGAGCAAGATTACCTTCTTGATTAAAATTAAGAATAAACTTAATAATAGCATTATTAGATTTTTTATTATGGTTGGAAGATTCAATCTGAATTACTTGAGCTAAAATTGTTTCATTTTGATCTTCAATAACTAGAAAATCTGCGATTTTAAGTGGGTAGTCTAAAATATTATAATTAAGTTTTGCATAATCATTTTTAATATCGATAAGTTCCATAATCCAAACTCTTTTTTCCAAAAAAATACCTTAATTAATTTTATTATAAACTAAATTAAGAATAAAATTCAATTTAAAATAAAAAAGAAGAGAATAATAAAAGAATGTTCTGGTAAATAAATAAAATTTAAAGTAAAATAAAGAAGGAATGAATAAACAGATAAAAATGACTTTAAAAGATACAGCAACATACCATTTATATGTACTGATATCAAAGCAAATAAATGAGTTTTTGAATACTATTGGAATGATAGGAAAGCAGTTATATATATCGTTGTTGTATATAATAAAAATGCAAATAAATATAAAGCAAGTAGTAGTGCAAGCATCAAGATTTGGATTTGATTCATTACCAATAACAATAGCAATAGTATCAATGACAACAGTAATAATATCAATGCAAGTTGCTCCTGAAATGGTAAAACAAGGAGGAGAAAATTATGTTGGAATGCTAATAGCAATGGTAATGGTAAGGGAATTAGCAGATATAATGGCAGGCTTTGCAATAATCTCCATGATAGGTTCAGCATTTGCTTCAGAGGTAGCAACGATGAAGGTAACGGAGCAGATAGATGCAATGAAATCGTTAAAAGTAGATCCAATAAAATATTTATTTGTTCCAAGATTGTTAGCAGGTTTTATAATGATGCCATTTGTAGTGATAATAGACTCATTTGTAGGATTAGTTTTTGGAGGAATAACAGCAACAAGCTTGGCATCAATAAGTATGCTAAATTATATAGAATCAATATGGCACGGACTAGTAGTCAAAGATATATTTATAGCATTATTAAAAGCATCAGTATTTGGATTTGCAATAGTATTAGTAAGTCTATCCTGTGGATTAAATGCATCGGGTGGAGCAAAAGGTGTAGGGATAGCAACTACAAGAGCTGTTGTATGGTCATTTATAACAATTACAATTATAGATTATATTTTTGCTTTAATATTTTATTTTTAAAAAGGATATTTTAAAATGAGTGTGAAAGTTGAAAATTTAACAAAAAAATTTGATGATAAAAAAATACTTGATGATATTTCATTTGAAGTAAAAGATGGGGAATCATTAGCTATTGTCGGATTTAGTGGTTCAGGAAAGAGTACGATATTAAAAATAATAGCAAAATTACTAACAGCAGATTCAGGTAAAATAGAATTATCAGAAGGTGATGTCGCTATGGTATTTCAATATTCGGCTTTATTTGATTCATTAAATGTTTATGACAATATAGTCTTTTCATTAACTGAACGACCGGAATTTAAAAAGAAATATAAGAAGAAAGAAGATCTTGATCAAATAGTAAAAGAGAAATTAAAATTAGTAGGCTTAGAAGGTATAGAGAACAAATATCCACACGAGTTATCAGGCGGAATGCAGAAGCGAGTAAGTTTTGCAAGAGCAATAGTTACAAATCCAATAACAATTTTATATGATGAACCTACAGCAGGTTTAGATCCGGTATCATCAACGATAATAGAGAATTATATAGTAAGATTAAAAAATGAATTAAATGCCTCGTGTATAGTAGTAACTCACCAGATGTCAACAATACAGAGGTGTACGGATAAAGTAATAATGCTATATGATGGAAAAATAGTATTTCAAGGGACACCAAGTGAGATGCTAAATACAGATAATCCGTATGCAAAACAATTTGTAACAGCAAGTATTGATGGCCCAATGAAATTAAATATTTCATCTTAATTTATTTTATTATATAATGTTAAATAAAGATATATAAAAAGGATTATAATATAAAGAAATGAGATTTTCATCATCATTTAAAGTAGGACTCTTAACATTAATATCATTAATCATATTGGTTTTTAGTATACTATGGATAAAAGGTAGAGCCTTATCAGCAGGAGAAAGAATAACAATTCAATTTAAGGACGTAAATGGTATGCGACCTGGTTCCGGAGTCCAATTAATGGGCTTTAGAGTAGGCCAAGTAGAAGAAATTACTCCTGTTTTAAATAATGAAAAAAGTTTTATAAATGTGAAATTTGTAATTACAGAAAAGGATATACAGATTCCGGATGCTTCAATAATATCAATACAGCAGTCAGGATTGATAGGAGAACAATTTTTAGAAATTACCCCACCGATTGAAAGATTTATTTATTTACCGGCAAAAAATACAGATAAACAGATTCTGCACGCAAAAGATTCTGTTATGATGACTTTAAGTGATAAATTGTATAAAGTAGGTGTGATTAAGGATATAAAGTTAGTAAAAACAGATACTATACCATTAAATTTTTCTAAAAAGATCAAAACAAAAGATGCATATAAGATAGGTTATATTATTAATTTACCGGGACTTATATTAAAAGAAGAAGATCTTCAAGGAGATATTATATTAAGTTCAAACGGTATAGAAAATGATGAAGTATTAAATTTAAAATATGCAAATGGTCAAGTACTAGAATATCCTATAAGTGATTCTAAATATACGATTATAGAACCTTTAAGGCTTTCTGATTTTATGGAATTACAATATAAAGCAGCTGAATCGTTGTTTGAAACAAATGAAAAAATAAGTTCAATATTATCAGATCAAGTAATAGCAGATCTTCAGGAATCTGCAATGAACTTAAGGATTCTAACTTGTTCAGCGAATACTACTTTAGAAAAGGCACAAGTTCTAATAGATTCATCTCGTGAAGATTTAGATGAACTTATGAAAATTGCAAATAGATTATCAGATAAAATGATCATATTAACAGATAATATTAATAATATAGTAGGAGATGAGGAATTTAAAACATCATTAAGGTCTACTATGAGTAATGTAGATAGATTGTCTTGCAATATAAATAATATTCTGGAAGATCAACTTGTAAAAGATACATTAAAAGATATTAATGTAACAAGTAAAAATTTAGCACAGATATCAAGCTATATTAATGATGCTACTCAAGATGCAAAATTAAAAGATTCTATACAGAAAACAGTGACAAAATTTAATATAGCATTAGATAAATTAGCAATTACCCTTGAAACAGTAAATGATTTAACAGTAAATGAGAAAGATACAATAAAATGTACATTAGTAAATGCAAATAAGACAGCTAGTAATTTAAGGAAATTTTCAGAAAAGTTAAATAAAAGATTTTTACTTTTTAGATTATTATTTTAATTAAAATGAAACAATATATATCTAAATTTCATTATAAGAGGAAGTATAATATAATAGAGCATATAATAAAAGGTATGCTATATATTCCATCGTGTGTATATGGACTTATATCAAAAGTACGGAATTTATTATATGATTATGGGATATTAAGAAGTGAAAGAGTAAATGCAAAAGTAATATCGATAGGGAATTTAACAACAGGTGGAACAGGAAAGACACCTATTACTGGAATGATAGCAGATTATTTAGCCCAAAGTGGAGATAATTATAAGGTTGGGATTATATCAAGAGGATATGGAGGTAAATTACCAAAAGATAGAGTAAATTTGATATCGGATGGGAGTCAAGTTTATTATGGGGTAAAAGAGGCTGGAGATGAACCGTATTTACTGACAAAGATGTCAAAAAAAGCTATTGTTTTAACTTGTGCAAATAGAGTAATGGCTACAAAAGAAGCTATTAATAAATATGGATGTTCAATAATATTATTAGATGATTGTTTTCAACATAGAAAGATAAATAGAGATATAGATATTATAGTAATAGATAGTGAAAAAAAATTAGGAAATGGCTGTCTTTTGCCTCAAGGTCCATTAAGAGAAGAAGAATGTAATATAAAGAGAGCAGATAAAATTATTATAGTAAATAAGAATAATGATATAGTTGATTTAATAAAATATAGGAACTATATAGAAGAAAAGTATAAAAAGCCAACAATAGTCTGTAATATGGACGTTGACAAAATCGTATCGATAGACAATAAAAAAGAGTTGCCAAGTATTGCAAATAATTCAGATATATATGCTTTTAGTGCAATAGGTCAACCGGAACAATTTTATGGTTACTTAGAAAAAAGATTTAAGCTTATAGGGAAAAAATCATTTGAGGATCATCATTTATATAGCCAAAAAGATATAGATGACATAAATAATGAGGCAAAAAAAATAAAAGCAAAGTATTTAATAACAACAGAAAAAGATGCGGTAAAATTATTAAAGTATAAATCAGATATTGAGATATTTGTATTAAAATTAAAACCTAATTTAGATATAAAGAAATTATTAAGCTAGAAGATTTAATAATAGTTAATCTTTAGATATTTACCATAGGAACTAATATCAAAATTTTGTTTAGTTAAAGATAAAAGTTTAGTTTGAATGCCATCTGTATCAATACTCCAAGCACCTAAAAATTTAGGAGTTTCTCCTGTATAAGCATAAGCTAAAACAATAATTCTATTATTATTATGGAAACTAAAACCAAGAGGAAAAATATCCCAACGATAATCCTCTAAATCCAGATTATTCTTTTCTTTCCAAAAATATTTAATAGCTTCTCGAACTTCATCTAAGCGTTTTAATCTCATTTTGTTAAAATCGTAAATCCATAAGTTAGTTTGCCATAGTCCATCGGTTTTATAAGCAATTTTTTCTTTAAAAGCCACAATAGAATTATCATAATTAAAATCAATAGGAGTAAAAGTAGATTGAATAAATTTCTCAATATTATACATCCCACTTTGAGCAATTATATTAGTATTAGTAATATAAGATTTTAAAATACGATCTTTTTTATTTAAACTTGTATCAAGAGTAATATAAAAAATTTCTGAATTAACCTGATTATGATTATCAAATTTATACACACGTGAAAATACAAGTAGCTTAAAATCAGAAGAAACTAAAGCCGGAGATTTAACTTCTTTATCTATATCAATTTTAGTTAAATCAATTTCTCTTGAGCCTGGAGGGTCATTAAATTTTTCAATAGTAAAGTAAGGAGAAGGTAAATTAAGAATTTTTTCGTCTAATTTATCTTTAGCCTTTTTAGGTGTTTCAATCCGTTTATCAATACTTTTAATATCTCGAGCCATATTATTGTAATCATCAACAGTCTGAGGTTGATTATTTTCAAGTTCGGCTAATTTAAATGCTTCCCAAGAAGAGATTTTTTTACCTTTTTTAGCATATTCTTTTTTTAGAACTTTAGCCCGAGCTTTATTTTTTTGTTTTCTGGTTTTAGGTTCAAATTTTTTTTTAATAAATAATGTTACTTTATTATTAGTAATTTTAGAAGGAGTATGGTTAGGTGTATTAACAGAAGAATTTAAGTTAAAAATATTAAAGAAATTATTCTTTTTATCACGCAAGTTTTTGTCTTGAATAAGAGGAATGTTTTTAAATTCAATAGATTGGTTATAAGTATTTTCAAGATTTTTATATTTTTGATCAAAAGAATTTATTTGACCAGGAATAGCAAATATAGGCAAAGTATGAAAAAAATAAAATAAAATAAAAACGACTTTTATAAAAATGCCAAAATAAAGACATTTTTTGTTAAACATAATTTAAACAAGACCTTCTTTCATAGCACATACAGCAGCTTTTGTTCTATCTTTTACGTATAGTTTTTGAAGAATACTATGAACGTGAGCTTTAGCTGTTGAACGAGTAATAACAAGTTTTTTAGCAATTTCCGGATTATTATAGCCATTAACAATTAAAGCTAAAACTTCTAACTCTCGTTCAGTAAGTCCAAAAGAATTTTTAGAGGCAGCCTTATTATAAGATTTATTAACATTATTAGTAGGTAAATCATTATTTTGAACTTTTTGCTTTTGAATACTAGATAAAACAAGTTTAGCAATTCCAGGGTCAAGCCAAGCAGCACCATCATAAACACAGTTTATAGCATTAATAACCTGATCAGGATTAGCGCCTTTCATAATATATCCATCGGCACCGGCTTGTAAGGCATCAAAAACGTCATCTTCACTATCTCTAGAAGTAAATATAAGTATTTTACAATCTTGAAAAGACTCTTTAATTAACCTTGTGGATTCTATACCATCAAGTTGAGGTAATCCAATATCCATAAGAATAACATCCGGTTTAAGTTTCAAAGCTAAATCCACACCATCACGACCATTATCAGCTTGTGCAATTAATTTAATGTTAGTCGCTTTTTCTAAAATAATTTCTAATCCCATTCGTACCATCTGGTGATCTTCAACTAATAAAACTTTTATCATTATTTAAAATCCTTTGCCACACTATGAAGTAATGTATTTTTATCAAGAATATTATTATCATTATCCTCTACTATAGAATGTTTTAGAATAAAAGAGAAAGTACTACCTTGCATATTGTTAGATTCTACCCAGATTTTGCCTTCGTGAGCTTCAATAATTTGTCTGGATAAATAAAGTCCTAAACCAACACCAGTGCTTCTTTTTTTACTGGTACCTTGAGAGAATCGTTTAAACATTTTTGGTATATCACAGCTTGGAATACCTTGTCCGTTATCTTTTACTGATATTTGGATAGTATCATCATAAATAGAGGATGATAATTCTACCATACCATTTTCACTAGAAGTATATTTAATAGCATTACCGCACAGATTAATTATAACACGTCGTAACTCATTTCTATCGGCAAAGATATTAATATTCTCTGTTGATGAAGTTATCAATGAGAATTTTATATTCTTTTGTAAAGCTAATGATTGTATTTCATTAGCACATTGTTCAAGAAACTCATTTAAGTTAAAAGAAGTTTTAGCAAGATTCAATTTACCTGATTCATATCTATATACTTCAAGAAGAGCATTTACAAGACCGAGCATATCCTCGTTACTTATTTTCATAGTTTTTAAAAACTTAAGTTGTTTATCAGATAAATTACCTAAAGTACCATCAATAAAATACTGTAAGGTTTGAATAGCTGCAAGTAATGGTGTTCTAAGATCATGTGTTAAAGTAGCAATAAAATCATCACGTAATCTTTCCATTTCTTTTTGAGCAGATATATTTCTTATGACACCTACAAAGTTAATTTTGGCTTGATTTATTATAGGAGCAAAGCTAATTTCAAGAGGTATTTTATGATTATTTATAAGATTAATTGTATAAAAATCAGACAGAAACACATCTTTATCTGATTTTAGACAAGAAAGAATATCTAAACTTTTATCTGAGTTAACAAATTTTTGTATATTCTGACTTAAGATAAGATTTAAGCCAAGTCCGAGTAAGTTTTCAAAGGCAAAGTTTGCACTTTCAATATAACCTTGTTCATCAATAAGAACAATACCATCGGCACAATTATCAATAATGGCCTTAAGTTTTTGGTTTATTTGATCTAAGTCTAAGGTACGTTCTTTTACTTGATTTTCAAGTGAAACAGAATACTTTTTCAATTGTTCTTTAGCCAGTTCTAATTCTGTAACTTTTTGTTTTAATTGAGATACAAGATCAGATTTTTCAATAGCATTTTTGATATTTATAATCAAATCATTATTATCCCAAGGTTTTTCGATATATCGGTACAGACCTAATTCATTAATAGCTCTTATAGCATTTTCTTTATCAGCATATCCTGTTAGAAGGATCAAACTAATTTCGTCATTATACATATTTTTAACTTTAGATAGAAAATCAATACCATTAATTTCAGGCATAAGAAAGTCTGATATAACGACTTTAGGTTTATTAGATTCTATGAATTTAAGCGCTTCAAAAGGATTATTAAAATATACTACACCTTTAATTTCTTCCAGTTCAAATAAATTTTTTAAAGATGATATAACAATATTATCATCATCAACTATGACTATATTAGTATGTGTAGAATCCATCATAAAAAATAAATAAAATCCTTTCTTTTAAAATTTTAGCTTATAAACGATAAAGAAACAAATTATTAATAAAATTTAACCAAATAATAGAAAGGATTAAAGTTTAAGAAAAAAATGCCGTAATAATTAATAAAATTAGCAAAAGGGGATGTGAACAAAAGATGATACTAGAATACAAAGTTAAGGAATCAAAAGTCCAAGCAGCTTGGCTAAAGACATTATATGATTTAATAGAAGAATTAAATTGTAAATGTAAAACTTATTTAGAAGAGAACTATAATCGTTCATATAGACATTTTGAAAGGACTCGGATTATAGAGATATATGGTTCTGATACTATGCTAAGTTGGATGAAGTTAAGGATGGAACGTTATAGTCATTTTGTGACTTCATTAAATGATAAACCGGAAATCAGTGCCTCTTTGCTAGATGAATAAAAATATTACTACTTAAAAAAGTATGGACTTATTTAAACAGTTGACTGGTAATAGATATCTTTTATTCTCATTATTTCTTAATAGATAAGTTATTTTCTTATTTAGAATAGAATTTAAATTATAATAAAAGTATCAAGAAGATAAAACATCTAAATAAAAAGCAAGGAGCAAAAAAGAGTTTTATGATTAATTCATTAATAAACTATGTAAGTTCATATTTTGTAAGTGGAAATAAACCTACAAAAGAAAAGCCGTTAGTAAAAATTTTCAGTGATTTTGATGGCACTTTTGTAACTGATTATAACAGCAAAAGTTATTTATCACACTTAGATCATTTAGAGAAATTTAAAGCAAAATCAGGTGAGTCTATAAATTTAATGATAACAACAGCCAGACCGGAAAGTAATATAGATGAGCTTTTATATTCTGTAAATGATTTATCTATAATAGACCAAGTAACAACTTTTAATGGTGGATTTACTTATGCTACGGATTTTGATAAAGAAACTTTGTATTTTGACTCTAAAGAGTTAAATAAGAAAGAAGATCTTATTAGAGAAAGTTCTAATTGGGAAGATGAAGTAGCTTTAGATCTTATTAAAGATATAATGCAAGAGTATAGTCCAAAGGGAGGTAATTTTGCTTTTGATAAAAGAAGCAATCGAATTATATTAAGTTTTAGAAATCAACAAGATAGAAATAAAATGGCAAAGTTAATTCAACAAAAATTTGACAATGCCGGTATAAATATAAAGTTAAGTTTTAATAAATTATATGATGCACAAAGTATTTATAAAAAATATATAGCATATTATAATCCAAATTATAATATAGAGGATTATAATAAGTTATTTATAATGCCAGTTAATATTGAAGATAATTATGATCCGGAAGAGATGGATTATAGGTATACACTACAGGTAATACCTGATATATGTGATTTTATGTCAAATAAACATTTAGCAGTTTTAGCCCAAGTTGAGCAAGCAAAAAAAGATGGAACATTTGTTATAGCAATGGGAAACGATTATAATGATAGTAAGATGTTGAATATATTTACATATATTCTTCCAGCTGGTATAGAAGTGCCAACAAGAATAGAGGATGCTTGGAAAGTATTATATTCAGATAGTAGTTTTGTCCAAAAGATTAAAGATTTGCCATTAAAACTTATATTAATAGGAGATGATTTAAAAAGAAGCAGCCCCGAAGAATATAAAATGTTTGAACAATTATCATATAAATTTCCGGATAAATTGCAAATGGTGCCATATTACTCTAATATCAAACACGATTATATTACGGATACTTTTGCATTTTCAATATTAAATTATGCAAAAGACAATTCAGAATTTAATGAAAAATTACAAGATTCAAAAGCGGTATCTTTTTATGAGCATTTAAAATCTATTCAAAATACAGCTTCAGATCTTTTATAAAATAAGATAAATTTAATAAATTAATATTCCCAGTAGATATTTTTTTTAATAATTTTAGCAGGATTACCGGCAATAATAATATTTTTTTCTTGAAATTCTTTATTAACAAGACTATTAGCAGCAACAATAGAGCCTGAAGGAATAATAGAATTTTTTAATATCATAGAGCTATCTCCAACCCAGACATGATTGCCAATAGAAACAGGATGCAAAACCCAGTTAAGTATCTCGTGAGAATTAAGATCTTTAACAATATGTCCATCTCCGGCATATATAGAGATATTTCTGGAGAATAAACAATTATCCCCAATATTTAGAGAGGCAAATCCACCAAGTTGAAAGTTGCCATTGTAAACAGATTTAAAATTTTTGCCTATAATACATTTTGCACCCAAAGAGATATTTATGTAATGTTTATAAATATGAGAATTTTCTTTAATAGAGATTAAATTATTATCGCCATTAACACAAAAAACAACGTTTTTAAATTTAAAAGGTTCTTCTATCTCAATGATATTATTTTTAGCATTAACAAAAATAATATGAAGTCCTTTAATTTGACCATTTGTTTTAACTAATTTTCGTATTTTTTTGCCATTGATATTTTTAATAATAAAAACATTATTATTATTTTTATAGAGATAAAATTCTTTTAATTTTTTAATAAAAGAATCAATAGGGATAAAATATTTAAAGAGATTAACGAATAAAGAAAACATACTAAAAATAAAAATGGTCGGGATGACACGATTTGAACGTGCGGCCCCCTCGTCCCAAGCGAGGTGCGCTACCAAGCTGCGCCACATCCCGATTTAATATTATTTTATCAATAACATAATATTAAGTCAATAGATTAATTAAATATTTATTAATTCTTTTTTAATAGGATTTTGATCAGACATATATTCAGAGATAAACCCTGTATTAAAATCGCCATTGATAAAAATAGGATGATTAAGTATCATTTTATGATAAGGTATAGTTGTTTTAATGCCGGTAATTATAAATTCATCAAGTGCTCTTAGCATACGTTTGCGAGCATCTTCTCGATCTTTTCCCCAGCATATAAGTTTACCAATCATAGAATCGTAATAAGGAGGAATAGCATATCCCGGATAAGAATGAGAATCAACTCTAACCCCAAAACCACCCGGAACAATATATCCTTCAATTTTTCCAGGGTTAGGCATAAAATTCTTTTCCCAGTCTTCTGCATTTATTCTGCATTCAATAGCGTGGCCATTAAGATTAATATCATTTTGAGTAAATGATAATTTCTCGCCAGAAGCAACAAGTATTTGTTCTTTAACAAGATCAACACCGCTTATCATTTCGGAAACACAATGTTCAACTTGAATTCTTGTATTCATTTCCATAAAATACCAATTACCGTCATTATCAAGGAGAAACTCTATTGTGCCTGCTCCTTCATAATTGATTGATTTTGCGGCTCTAATAGCTGCTTGACCCATTTCATATCTTGTTTTTTCGTTTATAGCGCAGGAAGGTGATTCTTCTATAAGTTTTTGGTGTCTTCTTTGAATTGAGCAATCACGTTCTCCTAAGTGAACAACATTACCATAACTGTCGGCTATTATTTGTACTTCGATATGTCTTGGATTAATAATATATTTTTCAATATAAACATTTGGATTACCAAAGGCATTTTTAGCTTCAATTTGACAAAGATTAATAGCTTCTTGAAGTTCATCATCATTATTGGCTATTCTCATACCTTTACCGCCACCACCGGCTGTAGCTTTTACTATTACTGGGTATTTAACTTTATTTGCAAAAATCAAAGCTTGATCAATATCATCAACAAGACCTGTACCCGGAGTAACAGGTACATTATTTTTAATCATAGTTTCTCTAGCTTGAGATTTATCTCCCATAGCTCTCATAGCTTCAGCTGATGGGCCAATGAATTTTATATTATGATCTGTACAAATATCTACAAAATCAGCTCGTTCAGATAAAAATCCATAACCGGGGTGTATAGCATCTGCATTGCTTATTAATGCTGTAGAAATAAGGGATGGAATATTTAAATAGCTTTTTGCACTTTGATTTGGTCCGATACAATAGGCTTCATCAGCTAAAGTAACGTGTAAAGATTCGCTATCACCTTGTGAATATACAGCTACAGTTTTTATACCAAGTTCTTTACAAGCTCGTATAATTCTTAGAGCGATTTCGCCTCTATTTGCTATTAAGACCTTTTTTATCATTTTCCCATCCTTAAATATTATATATTATATTATTCCACATACATTAGAATTTGGCCATATTCTACACTTTGTCCGTCGTGTACGCAAATTTTAGTAACTCTACCTGAAATTTCAGATTCTATTTCGTTCATAGTTTTCATAGCTTCAATAATACATACGACTTGTCCAGAAGCTATCATATCGCCTATATTTACAAACGCAGGACTATCGGGACTGGCAGCTTTGTAAAAAGTTCCAACCATAGGTGAAGTAATTGGTCTTCCTTTAGGTGCTTCTTCTGTTTTTGGTTCAGCAGAAGTATCTATATTCGTTGAAGAGGTTCCTTTTTCTAACACCGGCATTTGTGCATTTTGTAATACTTGTGGCTGTAGTGGTATTGAGTTATTTACTGTTACAATTTCTTTTTCTTTTTTGAGAATAATAGATCTTTCATTATCTTCTAGAATTAATTCAGTAACTTTGCTATCAGACACAAGATTTACTAATTTTTCTATATAATCAAGTTCAAATTTCATAATTAATCAAATTCCTTAAACTCTATCTAAATACTCGTGAGTACGTGTATCAACTCGAATTTTATCTCCAATAGAAATAAAGAACGGTACATTAATAACAGCACCTGTTTCTAATGTAGCAGGTTTAGTACCACCTTGAGATGTATTTCCTTTTTCAGCAGGTGGACAATCAGCGACTTCTAATACTACGTGATTTGGAATATCTACACCTATAATTTTATTATCGTGTAATAATACAGAAACTTCCATATTTTCTTTTAAATATTTTATAGCATCACCTATTTGGGCTTCTGCGATAGCTAATTGTTCATAAGACTCATTGTCCATCATAATATAATCACTACCTTCTTTATAAAGGTATTGCATAATTCTTCTATCGAGCATAGCTTTTGCTACTTTTTCACCGGCTCTAAATGTTTTTTCTATAACTTGTCCTGTTTCTACATTCTTTAATTTTGATCTTACAAATGCAGCACCTTTCCCAGGTTTTACGTGTAAAAATTCTACAACGGACCATAAATTATTGTCTATTTGAAGAGTTAATCCTGTTTTTAAATCATTTACAGATATCATTATTGACCTCACTTTATACTTAACCTTGAAAATAATATCATAAACAAGTAATATTTTTATATATTTTGAACAAAAATTATACGAAATATTAAGAAAAAGAGATAAAGAGAATAAAAAATTCAATTTTATAAATGATTTGTATAAATAAAAAAGAAGTATAATAAAAATAAAAAATAATAAAAGAATTAAGATGGAATTATAGATGGATATAAGTTCAGCGATAGGAGTAGTATTTGGAGTAACGTGCATACTGATAGGCCAGGCATTAGAAGGTGGAAATATTGGTCAATTATTGCAGATAACAGCAGCATTTATAGTATTTGGAGGTACAGCTGGTGCGGTTATATTAAGTTTTCCGATTTCTGCTTTAAAAGATGCTATACAGCTTATTGGCTTTGTCTTTGCATCTGAAAAGAATAATTTTGAAGATTTAATATCAGAAATAATTCAGTTGGCGCAGAAAGCAAGGAAAGAGGGTATTATATCCTTAGAGCAGGATTCTAAAAATGCATCTGATTCTCTTTTGCAACTAGGTTTATCGGCAGTAGCAGATGGTGCTGATCCACAGATTGTAAAAGATATGCTTGAAAATCAGGTTGGTCAACTGGAAGCAAAATACGCAGCAGCAGCAAAAGTTTGGGAATCAGCCGGTGGATTTGCTCCTACAGTCGGTATTATCGGGGCTGTTCTTGGGCTTATTCAGGTAATGAACCACTTATCAGAACCTGAAAAATTAGGACCGGGTATTGCGGTTGCTTTCGTTGCTACTATTTATGGAGTTGGTGGGGCAAATCTGTTTTTTATTCCATTCTCTACAAAAATTAAATGTAAACTTCAACCTGTTTTGCTTATGAAGCAAATTATTATTGATGGTATTTTATCTATTCAAGCTGGTGAAAGTCCTGCTTTGATTGAGCGAAAACTTAATTCTTATATTCTCGACAGTCATTTAAAGGATAAGGGATAATTAATCTAGAGTTTTATTAATTAATTATGGCAAGAAAGAAAAAACAAGAAGAACACGAAAATTTAGAAAGATGGCTAGTATCATATGCAGATTTTATGACATTATTATTTGCCACATTTGTTGTTCTTTATGCTTTAGCTCAAATTGATGTATCATCATTTTCTAAAATGGAGGATTCTATAAAAAAAGCGTTTGATTCTTCTACGATATTAGCAGGCAATCCGAGTATTATGGAAGATGTAGGGAAAAATGTTATTGGTGAAGGGGCAAATGATTCTGTTGCCGAGTCACTTTTAATGGAGTATCTAAGTCAAAAATATGAAGAGGAATCTTTTGAACAGATTAAACAGTCAATTGATCAGATGAAAAAAAATAAAGAGCTTGCAGATGTAGATGTAGCGATTGATGAAAGAGGTCTTGTTGTTACATTAAAAGATAATAATCTTATTTTTGAGCCGGGTAGTGCAAAATTAACTGAATCAGCTAAGGCGAAATTGGATAAAATCACAGCATTAATTGGTAAAAAATTTATGATGCATCAGATAAAAATAGAGGGGCATACAGATAGTACACCAATTAATAGTGTAATTTATCCGTCTAACTGGGAGTTATCTGCTGCAAGAGCCTGTACTATTGTACGTTTTATGGTAGATAAATATAAATTTTTGCCGCAATTATTTTCTGCTATAGGATTTTCTGATACAAGACCTATAGATAAAGAAAAAACTCAAGAAGCTTTTAAAAAGAATAGAAGAATAGAAATAGTTGTAGTAAAAAATAGGCATAAAACAAAAGATAAGTTTGTAAATCCAATTTTAAGTATGGATAAGAATACACAAAATAGTATAAGGCAACAGCAACTGGAAGCAGTTAATAGAATATTATCAGTAGATTATGTTAATAATGCCGAAAGTAGCAAGAGTAAACCTAAAATAAGATTTGAAGGTAATATAAACGTTGACCAAAGTAATTTAAAATTAGATGAAAATTTATATAAAAAAGAATCAGATCGTCTTGAAAATAAAGATATTTTGGAGGTAGAATTAAAAAGTCGTAATTAATATTTTAGTAGAATTATTAATAATGTTAAATAATTTTATAAACGAAAAAATATTTATGATAAAATAAAAGAATGTTTTTAGATAAAGTAAAAATAAGAATAGAATCCGGTTCTGGAGGTAACGGTTTAGTTGCTTGGCGACGAGAGAAATTTGTAGACAAAGGTGGTCCTGCAGGTGGTGATGGCGGACGTGGTGCTGATGTTTATTTTATTGCGGATCCTGATTTATCTACACTTATGGATTTTAAGTATAAATCTATATTCAAAGCTATGGATGGAGAGAATGGTCGAAATAAGAATCAGCACGGAAAGTGTGGTCGTGATCTTTATATAAAAGTTCCTTTAGGGACGGTTATAAAAGATATTGATAATAATATAACTATAGCGGATTTAACTTTTGAAGGACAGAAAGTACTTGTAGCAGCCGGTGGACGTGGTGGTAGAGGTAATTCCAGATTTGTCAGTGCACAAAAAAGAGCACCTCAATTTTGTGAACCTGGTGAGCCTGGTATTACTCGAAATCTTGAACTTGAATTAAAGTTAATAGCCGATGTCGGATTGTTAGGTCTGCCGAATGCCGGTAAATCAACTTTTATTAGTGTGATTTCAAGTGCTAAACCTAAAATAGCAGACTATGCTTTTACTACTTTAAAGCCTAATTTAGGTGTGGTTAAAAAGCCTACAGGAGATGGTTTTGTTGTTGCTGATATCCCGGGGCTTATTGAGGGGGCATCTGATGGTGTCGGTCTTGGTCTTGAGTTTTTAAGGCATGTTGAAAGATGTAGGTTCCTAGTTCATATTATTGATTTGACTTTAGATAATCCCTTTGAAAATTATAAAATTATTAATAAAGAGTTGGAAAAACATAGTTCACGCTTAGCATCTTTATATCAAATTATTGCTTTAAATAAAATAGATGCTGTGGATCAAGAAAAAATTGATTCTATATTGGAGCAATTTAAGAACATAACTGATGATATCTTTTTAATATCTGCTGCTACTAAAAAAGGGATAAAGGAAATTTTAGATTTTATTACTCAGAAAGTTGATGAGATAGAAAAGCCGGAATTTGAAATTCAACTGGATGAAGATTTTGCAGCTTATGATAATGATGATAGTGATTACCAAGTATTTAAGCTTAATAAGAATACTTATTCTGTAGATGGAGGTAAAATAAGAAGATTATTAAGTGTAACAGATGCAAGAAATCTTGATCAGGTTTATCGTATTCAGAATATTTTAGATTCTATGAATGTATTTGATGAACTGAAAAAACTTGGACTTAAAGAGGGTGACACTATTGTTGTTGGACATGTTGAGTTTGAGTATTATAGATAGATAATATTTATCTGTTTTTTGATTTAATTATTCTTGCGATATCTCTATTTTGGTCTTTTTTGGCTATATCATTTCGTTTATCATACAGCTTTTTACCTTTACTTAATGCGATTTCTAATTTTGCAAATCCATTCATTAAAAAAAGTTCAAGAGGAATAATAGCATAATTTTCTTTTTTTATTTTTCCGAGTATTTTAAGTATTTCAGATTTTTTTAAAAGTAGTTTTCTTACACGAGTTTCTTGATGATTATACCTATTCCCTTGTTTGTATGGACTAATATGGCATTGGTACAAGAAAAGTTCATTGTTTTCAATTTTACAAAAGCTATCTTTTAGGTTAACAGCATTTTGTCGTATTGATTTAATTTCTGTACCTTGTAATACTATTCCTGCTGTATATTTATCAAAGATATGATATTCGTGGAATGCTTTTTTATTTACACTTATTACTTTTTTACCCATAAATTTTATTATAGCACTAAAAAGTAAAGAATAAAAGAAGAAGTAATATATTTTTTAATAATCTTGACGTTAACTGTAGAAGTTTTATATAATAAAGTTTATGGATTTAGATAAAAAGATTTTAAATGCGATTTCGGAATTTTTAAATTTTAAAGTAAATGATGATGTAAATTCATTTACTCTTTTCTTGGATGAGATAAGGAAATATATTAGTTTTGACTCAGGACTGATTTGTTATATTAATGCTGATATTTTGAATATAAAAGCAATAAAGAATTATACAACAGATAAAATATTTGATGACTCTGAACATTTTTTTCAATTAGATGATCAAGAAATTAAAAGTTTAATAAAAAATGATAAAATAAAAATAGAAAAATCAAAGTTTAAATTTTTATCTTGTGATGATAATATAGAATATCTTATAGCGGATTTAAAAATAGGCGATAATATTTTTGGATTTTTAATTGTAGCAAGAAAAGAATCATTTAATAGTGATGAAATCTTAGCTTTAAAATCAATAAGTTCATTGATATCTTATTCTATAAAAGATAGCGAGTTATCAAATGTTTTTAATTTACAATTGAAAGCATTAGAGGCAAACGTAATAGAAAAGACTAAAGCTTATGAAACTATAAAAATTCAAAATGAGAAAATACAAGAAGCAAATAAAGCTAAAAATGAGTTTTTAGCTAATATCTCACATGAATTAAGGACTCCTTTAAACTCTATAATAGGCTTTTCAGAGGTATTAAAAGAGAAAATATTTGGAGATTTAAATGAAAAACAACTGGAATATATAAAAGATATTTATATATCAGGTGTTCATTTATTAGGAATGATTAATGAAATTTTGGATATATCAAAATTAGAATCAAAGGCGATGACTGTTAATTATATAGATTTTTTATTATATAAAGCAGTAGAAGAGGTATTAAATATAATTAAGCCTTTAGCTGATAAAAAGTCTATATCTCTTGAACGAGAATTAGATACGTCTATTGAAATTCAGGCTGATTATCAAAAAATTCAACAGATTCTTTATAACTTGCTTAGTAATGCTATAAAATTCACATCAGAAAACGGGAAAATAAAAGTAAAAATTGAAAAGAAAGATCAGAACATATTAATAAAAATATCAGATAATGGTATAGGGATAGATCAGAAGTACCATGGTAAAATATTTGGAAAGTTTGTTCAATTAGATAGTCCTTATACCAAAAAAGAAAGTTCAACAGGTTTAGGTTTAACAATTACAAAAGAGTTAGTATTGATGCATAATGGAAATATATATCTTGAAAGCAAGGTAAATCAAGGAACAACTTTTATAGTCGAAATACCATCAAATAAAAGATCTAGTCAAGAAAGTTAGTAAAAGTTATTATATTATTATGACAAACAAGAAGATATTACTTATAGAAGATAACGAGATGAATGCAAAGTTAATGATGGATATTTTATCATTTTACAAATATGATGTAACATTAGCTAATCATCCAAAGAAGGCTTATGAAGATTTAAATAACAATCAGTATGATCTTATTCTTTTAGATATTCAACTACCGGAAATATCAGGGTATGAGCTTTTAAGTTCTATAAACAAGAAATTAAAAGTAATAGTAGTTTCAGCTTGTGCAATGGAAGAAGAAATAAATAAAGCATACGAGTATGGTTGTTTAGACTATATAACAAAGCCTATTAATGTAGCAGATTTTATAAAACGAATAAAGATTCATATAGATTAATTATTAAACAAAAAGAAGAGGCATAAATTGATATGTTAAAGATAAACAGATATAAAACAGGACCATTAGATGTAAATACATATTTAGTATGTGATTTAAAAGAGAAGAAGTGTATAATAATAGATTTGGGATCAGATATAGAAAAGATATTAAAAGATATAGAAGAGATAGGATGTAAGTTAGAATATATTTTAAATACCCATGGACATTTTGATCATATTTGGGGAGAGAAAGAAGCACAAGATTTAGTTAAAGGCCTTAAAGTATATATAAATAAAGAAGACGAACAAATGGTAAATAACTTAGAAGATATAACAAGGATGTGGAATTTTCCATTACAAAATCCGCCAAAAGTACAAACATTTGATGAAACAAGTGAATTAAAGGTAGGATCTGTTCCAATAAAAGTTATACATACTCCAGGGCATACCAAAGGTGGGACTTGCTTTTTAATAGAGGATAAATTATTTTCCGGTGATACATTATTTAGGCTTTCGGTAGGCAGGACTGATTTACCGGGAGGAAGTTTTGAAGAAATTGAAAAATCAATTAAAGAGAAATTATTTGTATTAGATGATAATATAAAAGTATATCCGGGGCATGGTGAAGAAACTACTATTGGGTATGAGAAATTAAATAATAAATTTATATAAAAAATAAATCGTTTGAATATAATTATTCTAAAAATAGTTTAGGATAATCAACGAAAACTTTGTATAGAAAATAATGAAAATAAATAAAAAAGCTTAAATCTTTATTAGAAATAAGCTTTTTTTATAAAAAATAGTTAAAAGGTATAAATTATTTTAATTCTGAAACAGATTGAATGGAGTCAAGTAATCTAACAGCAGCATTAGCAGCAATAGCGCCGTCAGCAGCAGCTGTAATAACTTGTCTTAAAGGAGTATTTCTAACATCTCCAACAGCAAAAACGCCTTTAACAGATGTTTGCATATTTTCATCAGTAATGATAAATCCTTCTTTAGTCAATTGAAGTTGATTATGGAAATATTGAGTATTAGCTTGAATACCTATATAAGGGAAGACACCATCGGTAGGTAGATTAAGAATGGAATTATCAATAGTATTCTGAATAGTAAGAGAAGAAACTTTATCAAGACCATTAATTTCAATAGGGACAAAGTTATAAAGGAATTCTATTTTATTATTATTAAAAGCTCTATTCTGAATTATTTTATCAGCACGAAGAGAATCACGTCTGTGAATAACAAAAACTTTATTAGCGAACCGAGTAAGATAAATAGCTTCTTCAATAGCACTATTTCCGCCTCCAATAATAGAAACTGTTTTATCTTTATAGAAAGCCCCATCGCATACAGCACAATAACTAACACCTTTACCGATAAATTCTTGTTCGCCCTTAATATTTAATTTTTTAGGTTGAGCTCCTGTCGCAATAATAACAGTTTGAGCCTTAAAAATATAATCTAAAGTTTCAATAGTTTTAATATTTTGGAGTAGATCAATTTTTTGTATTTCTTGCATAGGATATTTATTAACGGAAAATTTATCAGCGTGTTGTTCAAATTTTTCCATAAGTTCAAACCCACCTATAAGATTAAAGCCTGGGTAATTTTCTAGTTCCAGATAATTACTTGGTTGACCACCAAACATAGAGATATCAATAATAGCTGTTTTTAAGTTACCTCTGGCACAGTATATTCCGGAAGTAAGTCCGGCAGGTCCGCCTCCTAGGATTATTGTGTCAAAATATAGCTCTTTTACCATTTTTATCACCTCGTTTTATGCTATTCTTAATTTATTTTTTTATTTAATTATCAGAAATTTTAGTTCCGTTAATTTTAAATTCTATAATATCAGTAGATAAATATTTGTTATGTTCATATCGTTTAATAATGATTTTATCAGTACCTGAGAAAGTATTATTATTTAAAATTAAAGTAGGAGTTTCGGTATATTTTTCTGAATCATTTTCACCATATTTATGGAAAGTAATCGTATTACCAAGTACAGACTGAATATTAATGGAAGCTATAGCATTGGTATTAGGATTTTCTAAAAATATTATGTCATTTTTTTTATATAAAGTCCAATAATCGACACTAAATGGTACAAATAAAGAAGGGTTAGAAGAGTATATTTGTGTAGAAATAACTTTCCAAGTTCCAAATAGATTTTGAGGTACGTTGCTGTTAATACTTATAGATCCATTAAGTTGTGATGAGGATACTGTAATAGATTTAGGGAAAATAGTTATAAAAAGGAGTATAAAAATAATAAATTTATTCATAAATTTTAACAATTTTATAATTTTAAATGTGTTATTATAATTATAATAAATAAAAATATAAAAATATAAATAGTAAGAAGAATAATTAAAAGGGTTGAGAAAAGTTTATGAAAATAGGAATATATAGCACAAGAAATTATAACAGAAAAAGGGGAAATATTGAAAAGACATATAATTTAAGAGCCAAAAGGACGAATATTGTAGATAATCCTTTAATAAAGAATGGTAAAATAGAAGAAGATATAAAGTCAGATATAAAAACAAATAGAAAAACAGGTGCACTAGACGTATTAAGTATCTATAACAGAATAAAAGTAAAAGAAAACATAGAGAAATCGGATTATGTAAAGCAGCCATTAAACAGCGGATTTTGTTATATGGCCGCAGTGTTAAATGCGATACAATCGAATCAAAAATTTAAAGAGAAGTTTGATAAAAATTTTATAGATAATAATGGAAATACAGATATTGCTTTATATCTGAATAAGGATAATTATGAACCTGATTTTTATGTGACTTTTCCAAAAGGAAAAAGTTATAAAATAGAGAAGGATGAATCATATAGTGATGATAAATATAATATGCTGCAACAAGCTGAAGTGCTGTTAAGAATAAATAAATTATTAAATAATTACCAAGATAATGTATTAAATAAAAATGTATATAGACTAGCAAATAAAAAAGAAGATGAAAAAGAATTAACCGATAAATTTAGTAAAATGGATTATAAATTTTATGAAATTATAAGTGGAAATAAGGTGTATTCAGAATTGCCGGAAGAGGAACAATTTGGTGAATTTTTAAAAGAGTTTATGTCTTTTTGTAAAGAAGATAGGGAAAATCGACCGGAAGCATATAAAGAATATCTGGATATGAATAATGAACATATAAGTAATTATCAAAGGATAGGTTCAAGCGGAATATCAACAGAGCAATTAGAGCATTTTTTTGGAGATGATATTGAGCAAGAAGAAATATATAAGCCGGAAATCTGTAGATTAAAGGATATAATAAGTAAAGATAATGTAAACTTATTAATATTTAGTGAGGATTTTTGTAAAAGAAAAGATTTAGATTATAAAATTTATGATGAGAATAGTGGAGAATATTTAGAAAAAGAAACAGAAAAAAGATTTACAATGGGTTTGACAAAAGGTAAGGAGCTTCATTATTATAAAAATGCACCATTATATAAATATAGTAACTTTTCATCAGAGCATAGTTACCAAATAGTAAGTAGTGATGAAGATAAACTATCAGTAAGAGATCCAAATGAGCCAAATCAATTAATAATTATAGAAACTAACTCATTAAAAGATAATGATATATCTTTATTACAGATTGTAAGAATGAAATAGAATTATTTTTTGAGATAGAAAAAATAATATTGATTAAGAATAATATCTTTATATTTATAGCAGATTAATAATATTCTTTAGAAATAAAGAATAGATTGAATTGATTTAATCAAGAAGAAATAGTTTAAAATTCAATAATATTAAGTATTATAGTAATAGAGATGATTGTAAAGTTTTGAGAAAAATAATTGAGAATAAAAGTATTTAATGATAATATAAAGAGGATTAAGTAATGAGAAGAGGGGAATAAAATGGGGCAGACAATAGCTGAAAAAATAATATCAGAACACGCCGGCTATAAAGTAAAAGCTGGAGAATTAGTTATTGCAAAAGTGGATGTCACAGCAGTGCAAGATGGTACCGGACCATTAACAGTACAAGAATTCAAGAAGTTAGGAAAAGATAAATTAGCAAATCCTCAAAGAAGTATATTATTTATAGATCACGCAGCACCAAGTCCAAGAAAAGAATTATCAAATACACATATGGTATTAAGAGAATTTTCAAAAGAATATGGAGCCGTATTATCAGATGTAGGCGAAGGAGTATGCCATCAGAGGTTGGTTGAAAGTTTTGTTAATCCCGGAGAAATACTAGTGGGAGCAGATTCTCATACGTGTACATCAGGAGCTTTAAGTGCATTTGCAACAGGTATGGGATCAACAGATATAGCAGTTGCCATGGCTTTAGGGAAAACGTGGTTAAAAGTACCTCAAAGTTATAAAATAATAGTAAATGGAAAGTTCCAAAAAGGAGTATATCCAAAAGATTTGATATTACATTTGATAGGTAAAATAGGAGCAGATGGAGCAACTTATAAGGCTTTAGAGTTTACTGGTCAAACTATTGAAGATATGGAAATGTCAGATAGATTCACAATAGCAAATATGGCGGTTGAAGCAGGAGCAAAGGTAGGTTTATTTATAGCCGATGAAAAAACACGACAATATTTAAAAGAAAAAGGTAGAGAAGAAAAATATCGTCAAATTTTACCGGATGAGGATGCTGAGTACGAAAAAGTAATAGAAATAGATGCTTCATCTTTAGAACCGACAGTATCGTGTCCGCATACAGTTGACAATACAAAAGAAGTTGATGAATTAAAAGAAGTAAAAATAAATCAGGTGTTTATTGGATCTTGTACAAATGGAAGAATAGAAGATTTAAGAATAGCCGCAAAGATTTTAAAAGGAAAGAAAGTAAATAAAGACGTAAGATTATTAGTAGTACCGGCTTCAAAGACAGTATTTTTAGAGGCATTAAATGAGGGACTAATAACAGATTTAGTAGAAGCAGGAGCATCTATAGTAACATCAGGCTGTGGACCTTGTGTAGGAGTACACGCAGGGATTTTAGGCGATGGAGAAGTTTGTTTGGCAACACAGAACCGTAATTTTCAAGGTAGATTAGGCAATACAAAAGGATATATTTATTTATCCTCTCCGGCAACAGCAGCGTATAGTGCAATAAAAGGATATATAGCTAATCCAAAGGAGGTTTTATAAAATGAAATTAAGAGGCAATGCGTGGACATTTGGAGATAATATATCTACAGACCATATAGCTCCGGGAAGATTGTTTCACTTGAGATCTGATTTGCAAGAGTTTTCAAAACACGTTCTAGAAGATGCTGATCCTCAATTTGCATTATCAATGAAAAAAGGTGATTTTGTAGTTGGTGGAAATAATTTTGGATTGGGATCTAGTCGAGAACACGCACCACAGATAATAAAGATAGCAGGTGTAGGAGCTGTTTTAGCAAAATCATTTGCACGTATATTTTATCGTAATGCTATTAATATAGGATTATTACTTATAGAATGTGATACTGATGGCATAGAAGCAAAAGATGAACTAGAGATAGATGTAGAAGGCGGAGTAGTAAGAAATTTAACAAAAAATACAGAAATAAAAATTACTCCATTGCCAAAAGTTATGATTCAACTTCTAAATGAAGGTGGATTAATAGAACATATAAAGAAGAATGGGGATTTTAAGCTTGTATAATATAACATTAATAAATGGAGATGGAATAGGTCCGGAAATAACTGATGCAGTAGTCAATATTTTAAAGGCTGCAGGGGTAGATATTAACTGGGATTTACAAACAGCAGGTGAGGATGTAATAGAAAAAGAAGGTAGTCCGCTACCTAATCGAGTGATTGAATCAATAAAGAAGAATAAAGTCGCATTAAAAGCTCCAGTAACGACTCCAATAGGCAAAGGTTTTAGAAGTGTAAATGTTCAATTAAGAAAAGAATTAGATTTGTATGCAAGTGTAAGACCGGCTGAAAATTTGCCTGGAATAAAGACCAAATTTGAGAATGTAGATATAGTGGTATTTCGTGAAAATACAGAAGATCTATACGCTGGAATCGAAAGAAAAATAGATGAAGATACTTGTGAATCAATAAAGATAATTACAAGGAAAGCTTCATTGAGAATAGCAAAATATGCATTTGAATATGGAGTAAAAAATAATAGAAAACTTGTAACAGCAGTATCAAAAGCAAATATTTGCAAATTAACAGACGGATTATTCTTAGAAGCAGCTAGAGAAGTAGCTAAAAACTACCCACAAATAGAGTATAAAGAAATACTTGTTGATAATTTATGTATGCAACTAGTTCAGAATCCTGAGAAATTTGATTTATTATTATTACCAAATCTATATGGAGATATAGTATCAGATTTAACAGCAGGGCTAACTGGAGGCTTAGGAGTAGCAGCAGGCGCAAATATAGGAGAACATTATGCTGTATTTGAGGCGGTACATGGAAGTGCACCGGATATTAAAGGTCAGAATAAAGCAAATCCTACAGCTTTGTTGAGAAGTGCTATATTAATGCTTAATTATCTTAATGAAGATAAAATAGCTAAGAATATACAGAATGCTTTATTTAAAGTGTTTCAAGAAGGGGAATTTTTAACAGCTGATTTAGGTGGTAAAGCATCTACACAAGAATTTACAGAAGCTATTATTAAACATTTGAAATAGATTTTATAATATTTTTATTTAGTGTTTACTAATAATACAAAAGCTTTTTAAGTATATATTAGAATTGTTAATATATCTTAATAAAGCTTTTTTTTAGAACAATTTTTAAAGTATATACTTTTTATATAATATATGAATTAGGTTTTGAAAAAGAAAGAGAAATTACAGATGTCGAATCAATTTGCATTAACTGGAAGATGTGGATCAGGTATTCAAGAATTATCAAGAAGACTAGCAGAGAGCTCAAGTAGTTATAAAAAAGAAGGTGTTAAACAAGAAACCGCTAAACAAGAAACCGCTAAGCAAGAAGCCGTTAAACAAGAAGCTGTTAAACAAGAAACCGCTAAACAAGAAACCGTTAAGGCAACACCGTTAGTAAGAATATTTACAGATTTTGATGGTACATTAAATCCTATTAGTAGAAAAATAGATAAGCAAAGTCATTTCAAAGCAGTAGAAGCTATGAAAAGAGAATCAGAAGGTTTATTGGAATTGAACATTACAACTGGTCGAATTGAAAAGGCAGCAGAAATGATAATAAGGGGCGTAGGTAATCGTGAATCTGAGATCCCTGCAGAATTTGTAAGAAATGGATTGATTGATAATATAATAGCTTGTGATGGAGGTTTTGCATTTAAAGTAGATAATGAAGAAATGCGTTTAGTATATAACGATGAAATGAATCAAGAAACTTCTAGTTTTATAGAAGAAAAAAGTAATTATACTAAAGCAGAAGTAGAAAACATAATAGATAGTAAATCAAGAGAAACATTAAAAGAAACAAAGAAATATTATGACTCAAAAAATCAAAGATTTATATTGACATATAAGACGGAAGCAGCTTCTATAAATGCAAAAAATAGTATTGAAGGCGAACTACAGGCTAGAGGTATAAAAGCTAAAACGACCTTAGGGAATGTAACCGATACGCAAAGTTATTTTAAAGGTCATGTAAGAAATCAATATTTAAACCAAGGTATTAGCACAGCATCATTGCAAGCATATTTTAATAAGTATTTTTATATTAAACCATTAACAGAAGAAGAAATATTTGATAAGGTAAATCTTGCTCAAGAGGAGAATGTATTGCAGATAATACCTGATGTAAGAGATTTTACAACGAATAAGCATATTCAAGTAATGCAAGGTATTGAACAAGCTAAAAAAGAAGGTGGATTAGTAATTGCAATGGGGAATGATGTAAATGATTTCACAATGTTAAATCCGCTTACGTATGTATTGCCAGCAGGTATGAAATTGCCTGATAATGAGAAGGATGCTTGTAAATTACTGAGAGAAAATCCTCAATTGAAGGATGATATAGAGGCATTACCATTAAGACTATCATTAATAGGTAAAGAGATGAAAGACAATGGGCCTGAGATGTATAAAATGTTTAAATTCTTTGCTCAAGAATTTCCGGATCAATTTATAATGACAGACGAATATAACTATGATAACCATGATAACGATTATTATACAAACGTGGTAAAAAAATCTATTTATAGTTATGGGATGAAAAATTTAGATTTTATGGGATGTCTAGCAGGAACTCCTAGTTTTTGGAATTATGTATTGTCATAGGAAAATGCTTAGAAATTAAAGGAAAATTTAAAAGATAATTAGCCGAAAGTTTTAAAAGATGTTTCAACGTTTTTTTGAATAACTTTTTGAACAGCATCCATTTCTGTTTGAATAGCATTATGTTCAGTGTCTAATTGTTTTAATCTTAATTCCAGAGTTCTATCTTGGGCTTGTAAAATTTCAGTTTTATTATTGATATCTTGAATGGTTTGCTCATAGACCATTTTTGCATAATTGTAATTAAGCATAGCTTGATCATAGGCATCATCATCTTTTACGCTATTTATAGTTAACTGATAAGTAATACCATTGTTGCCATCATCAATAGTAATAGTACTATATCTTCCTGTAGAGCTATCTTGTCCAACATAAGCTCTATATGTTTCAGTAACTGTTTTATCAATATAGTCTGTGTAATAAGTCTGTAATTTATTAGTTTGAGCATACTCTAAAGTTTTATAACGTTGTAGATCAGAGTCGCTTATATAATAGGTATTCTTGCCATAGGTATAAGAGTAGAATATTGAATCATTTTGTAAAGAGTTACTATATGTACTTTTAATTTTTTCAATAGCTAGTAAATCAGTATCATTAGCTGGATAGATATTACCGGGGATAGTAATATCTATTTTTGTGCCATTTGAATTATAATATTCTAAATTAGAGTTATTGTCATTTGCTTTAAAGACATTAGAACTAGATTCAGTCATAATTAAAGTAGAATTATCTAAAGAGTAAACATTGCCTAAAGAATCAACAATCTGAGTAATATTACCGGAAGAATCAACAGAGAAAGTATTGCCATTTAAATATTGTTGATCAGAAATAGTAAGATCATTGTTATTTTTATCTTTAGCAATTATTTTATTAGAAGCGGAATCGAAATAGAAATAATTTCCATTGGAATCAGTCATAGTGAGTCCATTAGTATTATCTACAGTAGTTTTATTAGTTTTATCACTTATAGTGCCAGAAGTAATAGAGATAACACCATTAGCATCAGAGGAGATTTTATTACCGCTTGAATTAGTAAATGATTCATTTTTATTAATAATATGAGAAGAAGTGTATGTAATTTTTTTAAGTTCTGTTCTGCCCCCGTTAAAGCTAAGGATATAAGGATAGTTAGGATTAGAAGCGGCTTCAGGATTTTCACTAATAGATGCACCGTAGATAATATTCAAATTTGAAGCAGTATACTCTTTAGTAGCATACTCACAGGTAATATTATAAGGGTAAGCGCCACTGGAAGCAGTAGGTTGTATGTCAGTAATTGTATGTTGAACATCGCCCATATTAAAAGTATAAACACTATTAGTATAATCATTAACATTAGGAGCAGTAGGGACTTGCAAGCCAAGTGATTGATTAAAAAGTGCTGAAGTCTGATTAGCAAGCGAAGTTCTTTGTTGGTTAATTTGCTGACCTTCATATTCACTATTAGATTTTCTGGCTGTTAAGGCTAAGAATCTAGCCTGAGAAGCTGCCATTCCCATAAAAATACATTCCTTGTTAGATTTTTAAAGAAATAAACGAAAAAATAAATTAGAACTTTGAAATTAAAAATAAAAATCATATAAACAGATGAATAATAATAGATAGAATAATCCGGATAATATTTATTATTGTTTAAGACATAAGTATAAAATATAAAGAGTAATAAGATATATTGATTTTTAAGTATGTTAATAGGATAATGTAATAGGATATTATTGTGAAAATTATCACGAAAAGTGAAAGAAAGTAATTATTTGAAGCTAGTAAAAAGGAGAGCGAAATGACATTGACCCGTGATTCGATCAACTATAAAAAAGTTGATGAAATTATCGCAAGTTATGATGCTAAAAAATCTAATTTGATTGCGATACTTCAGAAAGTCCAAGAAGAATTTAGATTCTTACCTTTGGATATTATGACATATATAGGAACAAAAATTAAAGGATTAAGTCCTGCTACTGTATATGGAGTTGCAACTTTTTATTCTCAATTTTCTCTAGAGCCAAGAGGAAAATATGAAATAAAAGTATGTGATGGGACAGCTTGTCACGTACGTGGATCTATGCCGGTATTAAATTCGCTTTTAAATAGATTTAAGTTATCAGAAGGAAAGTATACAACAGAAGATGGTTTGTTTTCAGTAGAAACTGTAAGTTGTCTTGGTGCTTGCGGCTTAGCTCCTGTAGTTGTTATTAATGGGAAAGTTTATCCTCAAATGACAGCAGATGCTATAAAAATTGTGATAGATACTATTTTAGAAAATGAGGACAAATAAGAATGGTAAAATTAAGTATGAAAATATCTATAGAAGAAGAGCAAAAAAAAGCAAAAGAATATATAAAGTCGCAAGGTTTAAGAGTGCTTGTATGCGCTGGAACAGGTTGTATGGCTAACGGGTCCTTAGAGGTAATAGAAAAGTTTAAGGATTTGGGAGTTAATGTAAATATATTAACAGATCACGATAAAATGACAATTGTACCTACAGGTTGTCACGGTTTCTGTGAGCAAGGTGTGTTAGTCATTATTCCAGACTTGCATTGTACCTATGTAAAAGTGAAACCAACTGATGTAGAAGAAATAGTAGAAAATCATATAAAAAATGGTAAACCTGTAGAAAGGTTATTATATACAGATCCAAAGACAAACGAAAAAGTAAAAAAGAATGATGATATAGAATTTTATGCGAAACAGACAAGGACTGCATTAGCAAATTGTGGCCATATCAATCCGGAATGTTTGAAGGAATCAATATCCGTAAGAGGTTATGAGGCATTATATAAAGTAATAGAAGAAAATAATCCGGAAGGAGTAATAGAAACAATAGAGAAATCAGGATTAAGAGGCCGAGGAGGCGGGGGGTTCCCAACAGGAAGGAAATGGAGATTTACAGCAGCTAATCGTGGTGGAAAGAGTTATGTAGTATGTAACGGAGATGAAGGGGATCCCGGAGCTTTTATGGATCGTAGTATAATGGAAGGTGATCCACATAAATTACTTGAAGGAATGGCAATAGCTGGTTTTGCTATTGGAGCAGATGAGGCATATATTTATGTTAGAGCAGAATACCCATTAGCTATTAAAAGGTTAAAAACGGCTATAAAAGAAGCAGAAGAAAATGGATATCTTGGTAAAAATATAATGGGTTCAGAATTTAATTTTGATATTCATATAAAAGAAGGAGCCGGAGCTTTTGTTTGTGGAGAAGAAACAGCATTAATAGCATCAATTGAAGGCGAAAGAGGTATGCCAAGACCAAAACCTCCATTTCCTGCTAATAAAGGATTATTTGGGCGACCTACATTGATTAATAATGTAGAAACTTTAGCTAATGTACCGGTTATTGTTCTGAATGGGGCTGATTGGTTTAGCTCAATGGGAACAGATAAATCCAAAGGGACAAAGACTTTTGCTTTAACAGGAGAGGTAAATAACACAGGATTAATAGAAGTACCAATGGGTACAACATTAAGAGAAATTGTTTTTGGCTTAGGTGGTGGAATCCGAAACGGTAAAAAATTCAAAGCAGTGCAAATAGGCGGCCCGTCAGGCGGATGTTTAACAGAAGAACATCTGGATTTACCTATGGACTATGATAATCTTATAAAAGCAGGTGCAATGGTAGGATCAGGTGGTCTTGTGGTAATGAACGAAGATACTTGTATAGTTGAAGTTGCAAGATTTTTTATGAATTTTACTCAACATGAGAGTTGTGGCAAATGCGTACCTTGTCGAGAAGGTACTAAAAATATGTTGAAAATACTAGAAAAAATAGTAAGAGGCGAAGGCGAAATGAAAGATCTTGATACCTTAGAGGAGTTAGCCTTAGCTGTTAAAGACGGATCTTTATGCGGTTTAGGAAAAACAGCACCAAATCCGGTATTATCAACATTAAAATATTTTAGAGATGAGTATGTAGCACACATAAAAGAAAAGCGTTGTCCTGCAAATGTATGTAGTTCGTTAAAAAGGTTTGAAATTGATGAATCATTATGCAGAGGTTGTACAAAATGTGCAAGAACTTGTCCTGTAGGGGCAATTGAAGGTAGTGTCAAAAATCCGCATAAGATTGATCAAAAGAAATGTATCAAATGCTCAGCTTGTATAAGTTCGTGTCCATTTAAGGCTATTAAGCAGTTATAAATATAAATTAAATTAAAGTTGAAATAAAAAAGATAAGGAAAGATATATTATGTCAAATACTTTATTTATAAATGGCAAAGAGGTAGAATATACAAATGAGCCTAATTTGCTAGAAATAATCAGAAAAAACGGTTTTAATGTTCCTACATTTTGTTATAGACCTGATTTAACTCAATTTGGAGCTTGTCGTATGTGTGTTGTAGAAATAGAAGGTCGGGGTATACAATCATCTTGTACGATGCCTCCTGAACCGGGGTTAAAAATACATACAAATACTTTAAGGACAAGGCGAATTAGAAAAACTGTTCTTGAATTATTATTAGCTAACCACGACAGAGAATGTACAACTTGTGAAAAATCTGGTAATTGTGAATTACAGCAATATGCCCAAGAATATGGAATTACAGATTTAAAATATTATCAAAAGAAAAAAGATAATTATTTGCCTATAGATGATAATAATCCATCAATAGTAAGAGATCCAAATAAATGTATATTATGTGGGGCTTGTGTAAGAGCTTGCCAAGAATTCCAAGGACAAGGGGTTTTAGGATTTGCAAATAGAGGGTCAAAAACTTTAGTTCAGCCTATGTCTGGTAAAAATTTGAATGAGGTTGATTGTGTATATTGTGGTCAATGTCAAGCTGTATGTCCAACTGGGGCTTTAACTATAAAATCAGATATAAATAATGTATGGAATTTGATTGTAGAGCCACAAATAAAAGTTGTAGCTCAGATAGCTCCGGCTGTAAGAGTTGCTTTAGCAGAAATGTTTTCTTTAGAACCAGGATTTAATTCTATAGGACTTATTAACTCTGCATTAAAAGAAATTGGGTTTGATCTTGTCTTTGATACAAATTTTTCTGCTGATTTAACTATAATGGAAGAGGGTACAGAGTTTCTTAATAGAGTAAAAAATGGTGAAAATTTGCCATTATTTACATCGTGTTGTCCTGCTTGGGTAAAATATTTAGAGCAATCTCATCCTGAGATGTTGAATCATTTATCTACATGTAAATCACCGCAATCTATGTTATCATCTATATTAAAAGAGTTATTACCAAAGTATTATGAAGGTTATAATTCTGATAATCTTAAGGTTGTATCTATTATGCCTTGTACTGCAAAAAAATATGAAGCTAAACGCAAAGAGCTTTCTAGGGATGGGAAAATAGATACTGATTATGTATTAACAACACAAGAGTTAGGTAAAATGATAAGAAGTGCCGGTATAGATTTTAAATCATTAGAACCTAAAAAAGCAGATACTCCTTTTGGAGAATATTCAGGAGCTGGTACTATTTTTGGCGCTTCAGGTGGTGTTGCGGAAGCTGCTGTAAGAACAGCTTATGAAATAGCTACAGGTAAATCATTGTCTAGTGTTGATTTTAAGGAATTAAGAGGTGTTAATAATCGTTCACGAGATGTTGAAATTGATTTAGGTGGTACAAAGATTATTATTAGAGTTGTTTCTACTTTAAAAGAAGCAGAAAAGTCATTGTTAGAAATAAAAGAAGGTAAAGCAAAGTTTCAACTGCTAGAAGTAATGGCTTGTCCCGGTGGCTGTATTAATGGAGGTGGACAACCTCGTAGTTGTGATGATTCTTCTATTAAAGAGAAAAGGGCTTTAGGATTATACAAAGAAGATTCAGAATTATGTTTTAGAAAATCTCACGATAATCCTGAAATTAAAAAATTATATTCAGAATTTCTTGAAGAACCTAATTCTCATAAAGCTCACCAACTATTGCACACTTATTATGAAGATAAATTTAAAGGATCTTATAAAGATCTCAATTAATTGACTTTATAGTTTTTTATAATATAAAAAGGGCATTTCTTTATTGAAATGTCTTTTTTATTTAATCAACTATATTTTTTATAATTTAAGAATAAATGTGGGAATTAAAAATATTATACAAAGATAAAAGAGATTTTATTAAGTTATAAAAAATGGTAACAATATTATAACTTGTTACCATTTTTTTATTTTTATTAATCAAATTATTAGTTTAAAGCACCTTTTACAATATTTACAAAGCTATCTGCTTTTAAGCTAGCACCACCTACTAAAGCACCATCTATATCAGATTGAGCCATTTGTTCCTTAATAGTTTCAGGTTTAACACTTCCACCATATAATATTCTTATAGCATCGGCTGCTTTTTCTCCTGCAATATTTTTAACAGTATTTCTTATCATTTTTATAGTACGATTAGCTTCTGTTGCATCACAAGTTTTTCCTGTACCAATAGCCCAGATAGGTTCATAAGCAATTATTGATTTTTCAATTTCTTCTTCTGATAAATCATTTAATGCTGCTTTAATTTGTGAAGAAATATGTTCATCTGTTTGATTAGATTCTCTTTGTTCTAAAGATTCACCGCAACAGATTATAGGAATTAGACCTTTATTTAATATAGCTTTTGCTTTTTTATTGACCATCTCATCAGATTCATTAAAATAAGTTCTTCTTTCTGAATGGCCAATTATTACATATTCGCATCCTGTATCTTTTAACATTTCTATTGATACTTCACCTGTAAATGCACCTTTTTCTTCATAATAGCAATTCTGTGCTGCTAATTTAACTTTTCCGCAACCGCAATCTTTAAGAGCTTTATTTGTTGCACAAAGTGAAGTGAATACAGGTGCTACAATAACTTCCGGTAAATTATTTTTTTCTATATCTTTAAGACCTTTCATAACGTCATTAACTAGATTAACAGATTCTTCTTTTAGATTATGCATTTTCCAATTTCCGGCAATTACAGGTTTTCTTTTTGTCATAATAAATATTCTCCTTAATTAATAGATACATATTTAATGTTATTCCAAAATTAAATTACAATCAAGTTAATAAAAACAAATAAAAAGTTCTAACTTTTATTAGGTAAGTTAGAACTTTTTATTTGTTATGTAATTGAGAAATTTGATAAAATTTTTCTAAGCAATAAATCTATCATTACATATAATATTTTTACCATTATAATTATGAGATGTATTTTGTAACATCATATCGCCTCTTGGAGCTAAGCCTAGAGTTTGAGAATTATTTGTATATAGACTTCCATTATTTATTGCTTTTAATACTGGTGCTTGAGCTTTTCCAATACTACTAACATTAGCACCACCTTTAACATTTGCATTTATTAAATTTTTATTCGGTAATATATTAAAATTCATTTTATAAACCTCCCGTATATTATTATTAAATCAAAAATACAAAAAATATTGCTATATTTTTTGTATTTAATTTACATTTCGTTACAATATCTATAACTCTATTTCCTGATAAGCATTATTAGCTAAATTATCATATTGAGATTTAAGATAATTATAGTTGTTCCTCATTGATTCAGTATCAGTATTTTGATTAAAAAATGCTTGTGAATATAATTTCTTTATAAATAAGTTAACATCTTGAGTACCTTCATAGTCATTATTCCTACCATATAAATCAATAGAATACTTTGGATTTTGTTTATCAGTTTCGTTAACTGTAATTATATCAGATTTAATATTAATAGCCGGATAATATTTTGTATAAGTTTTTACACCATTTTCATTTTGGAATGTATAAGCTAAATTATTTTCAGAGTCATAAAGATTGTAATGATTTTTATCAGTACCTTCTATTCTTACTCCTTGAGAATTTAAATCAATAATATAATCCTTAGGATTAAGATTTTCATCTTCATTATTGAAATATTTTTTCTGTATTGTATTATTATTCATCTCAAGAGATTCTATTTTAACAATCGGATCAAAATCTGTATTGTTTACAGCCTTAGATAAAGCAGATAATGTATTGCTTGGATATCTACGTACTAATAAATTTAATAAAGAATTGATAGAGATTGAGTCTAGATTAATTTGCTTATTATCTTGTAGATTTATATTAACAGGTTCTAAAATAGCATTATTTTTTTTATAATCTATAGATGCAACTTGTCTTAGGCCATATGTATCATTATTGAATACGTTTTGAGAGAATTTCCCATTATTTAAATTTAAGACAGAGACATCATAATCCCTATGCTTTAAGCTAACAGTATTTTCTATCTCGCCATTAGGATTAAAAACAAGTTTTTGTAAAATGTTAGGTTGTGGAAATATATTTAATGAAGGAGATTTTTTTTCACTACTATAATCTTCCTTTTTTCCTTCAAGTCTAAAGAAAGGTTGATTTCCTTTACTATATAAAATAAATTCTTCAGGTCCTTGTAGAACATCATCATCATTAAGTAGAGAAGTTAATAAAAAATTATTATTGAAAGTTGTAAAAAATGCAAAACCACGATCTCCAGCTCCAAGTCCAGGTATAGTTTCTTGCTCTATATCTGCTTCTCTTATTTTTTGTCCTGTAGCTAAATCTGTTTCATAATAATTATTTAAGCGATCAATATTAAAAGAAGTATATTCTGCTTCTATTTGCTTCCCATCTTTTTCATATGTAATTTTTGGTAATGGTCCATATTCATAAGGATAGTCACTATATGTTAGTTCCAAGTTGACATTTTCATTAGGATAACTTATGAACATTTGATCATTTTCTATTTTAAGTTTTGCCTTTCGTCCATTTATATTAAGATTATCGTTTTCATAAAAATACATACCATTTGCTATACTAGATCTACCTGGAGTATAATTAGGATCATTTCTCCAACTATTATTATTTTTTTGACGTTGTATTAAATTTTTAATCTCATTTTTAGAGCTACTAAAATTAAGGTTATTGTCGCTATCATAGCGGTTAAAATCAAAGAGATCATCGTCATCATTCATATCATCTCTTTCACCATTATTATCATATATTGAAATACCAAGTTGTGCATTTTTGCTTGCAGCATTTACTATTGCTCCTGTATTTTTTGCAATAGCTAGCTCTTGGGCTGTTAAATTATCTGAAAAACATTCAAACATATCAGGTATAACTTTTGTCAAATCAAGAGGAACATCATATTCTTTCATTAGGGCTTTATTAGTGTTAGTTATACTATCCGCAGATAAATTAAAATCTATATTTTGTTTTACTTCTTCATTTGTCACTAGTCCTGATAATTTTAACGTTCTTCCGTTGTTAATAACGTTGGATGTTACTTTATTTGGAACAGTAGTGTCTAATCCAAGAATTTTAGAAGTTAATTCGTTCTTAATAGGCTTTTGATGTGCGGCTTTATCAATATTTAAAGTAGCTAAAAATAAAGCTTTTAATTCCTCTATTGGAAGTGATTTAGTTGAATTATTGTTATTCGCAGCTATAACATTTGTATGATTTGTTTTAGTCGCTTTCAACATAACAGCACTGTTTCTTTGAGGCTGCACTGTTTTATTTAGCGGTATTTTTTTATTTCTGGTCGAAATTTTTGCAATTTTCATAATAAGTTTCCTTCCTAATGTAAATCTTAAATATTTTATAAATCTATTTCCTGATAAGCATTATTAGCTAAATTATCATATTGAAATTTAAGATAATTATGGTATTGGCCAATTGATTGCGTATCAGTATTTTGATTAAAAAATGTTTGTATGAATATTTTTTTTATAAATAAGTTAATATTTTGAGTCCCTGCAAATGAGCCATTTCTATCATATAAATCAATAGAATACTTTGGATTTTGTTTATCAGTTTCGTTAACTGTAATTATATCAGATTTAATATTAATAGCCGGATAATATTTTGTATAAGTTTTTACACCATTTTCATTTTGGAATGTATAAGCTAAATTATTTTCAGAGTCATAAAGATTGTAATGATTTTTATCAGTACCTTCTATTCTTACTCCTTGAGAATTTAAATCAATAATATAATCCTTAGGATTAAGATTTTCATCTTCATTATTGAAATATGTTTTCTGTATTGTATTATTATTCATCTCAATGAATTTTATTTTAGCAATCTGATTAAAATATTGATTGTTTAAAATATTAGATAAATCAGGCAATGTTTTGTTTGGATATTTACGTATTAATAAATTAAATAAGGAATCAATAGATATTTTATCTAGATTAATTTGCTGATTTTTTAGATTTATATTAACAGGTTCTAGGATATCATTATTTTTTTTATAATCTATAGATGCAATTAAATCTGAATTATTAAATAGATTATGTTTAAAAATACCATTATCTAAATTTAGATCTAAACTTTGTTTTGATAACATATCTTCGGCTTCGGTTAAAAATATAGCATGATTTTCTATGCCTTTATCGTTGTTAAAAACAAGTTTTTGTAAAATGTTAGGTGTTGGAAATATATTTAATGAACGTGAATTTTGATCGTGCTCATTTTTTTCTAATTCAAGCCTAAAGAAAGGGTGATTTTTTTTACTATATAAAATAAACTCTTCAGGTGCTTTTGAAACATCATCATAGTTAAGTTGAGAAGTTAATAAAAAATTATTATTGAAAGTTGTAAAAAATAAAAAACCACGATCTCCAGCTCCAAGATAAGGTATAGAGTCTTGTGTCATAGTTGCTTCTTTTATTTTTCTGCCTGTAGTTAAATCTGTTTCGTAATAATCATCTAAAAGATCAATATTAAAAGAAGTATATCCTGCTTCTATTAGCTTTCCATCTTTTTCATATATAATTTTTGGTGATGGTCCATATTCATAAGGATAGTCACTATATGTTAGCTCTAAGTTTATATTTTCATTAGGATAATTTATGAACACTTGATCATTTTCTATTTTAAGTTTTGCCTTTCGTCCATTTATATTAAGATTATCATTTTCATAAAAATACATACCATTTGTTATACTAGATCTACCTGGAGTATAATTAGGATCATTTCTCCAACTATTATTATTTTTTTGACGTTGTATTAAATTTTTAATCTCATTTTTAGAGCTACTAAAATTAAAATTATTTTCGAGATCATATCGATCAAAATCAAAGTCATCATCTTCAGATTCCATAGCATCTTTTTCAGAAAAATTTTCTGATATACAAGATTTATCATCTTTATTAAAATTAGCTTTTTCCTCTGGAATATCATATACTGAAATACCAAGTTGTGCATTTTTGCTTGCAGCATTTACTATTGCTCCTGTCTTTTTTGCAATAGCTAGTTCTTTGTCTGTTAAATTGTCTGAAAAACATTCAAACATATCAGGTATGATTTTGGTCAAATCAAGAGGAACATCATATTCTTGCATTAGAGCTTTATTCGTTTTACTTAAGTTAGTTGCAGATAAATTAAAATCTATATTTTGTTTTACTTCTTCATTTGAAATTAAGCTTGATAAGTTTAAAATTTTTCCATTATTAATAATTGGTGAGATAATTTTATCCGGATAATTATTTTCCATACCGAGAAAGTTTAAGCTAATAAACGACTTTTGAACAGGTTGTTTTGGTTCAAAATATTCTTCTGCAACATTTATAGTTTGTATATTTATATTATTCTGTGTTTCTTTTTTTAATTTTGATAAGAATAGTGCTTTTAAGTTTTCTAATTTAACAGATGTAGTATTTTTAGATGCTTTTACAGTTGGAGTAGTTGTTATAGGTTTGTTAATAGAAGGTTTATAAGCAAATTTTTTAGTTTTATTCGTTACTTTTGATATTTTCATACAAATTCCTTTTATTGTACTAAATAAGTAGCATAAATAAAATGTAATATAAATAGAATATAAACTTATGTAAAGATAAAGTTTGTATTCTTATTTATTCAAATTGAAATAAAGTTTAATAAAATTTAATATTTTTTACAACCAAATTTTCTCAAATAATAGCAATAATCTGAATATCCTATTCTTTTATCTTTATAGTAAAATATATTTTCTTTATTTTGTAAAGCAATGAAAGCTTCTTTGTCAAAATGATCTGTTTGAGATTCTTGGACAGATGTATTCTGATTGGAATTTTCAGAAACAATATTTAAAAGATTTCGAATGCTTTTACTGGATCTTCTTAAAGCACTATTGGCTTGATTTTGTTGATTTGTTGTATTGTTAACTACTCTACTTATATTGTTTGTTGTATTCATATATTCCTCGGCTAAATAATAAACTTGTAAACTGTTAGAATAATAATATAAAAATAAACAGTTTACAAGTTAAAAATAAATTTTTTATATATATTATTTTTTATCAGTCATAATAAAAAGACTGATTAAATCGTTTAATTGACTAACTTGTCTTTGATAATCTTGAGCTTGTTTTTCAAGAACCATCATTTGATTTTTATATTCTTGAATAGTAGACATACATTCACGTATAGAATCATTTAAAGAATCTTGTACTCCTTGAGCCTCATTAAGAACACTTGACATAGAAATACCTAAAGCTTCTAGAGTCTGTCTAATAATCTGTGCACCGGTTTGTTTAGCTACCCCGGAAGGTAATTGTTTTATAAGATTTCTTAAAACAGCAACATTAGTAGGTACATCAAAATCTTTTGATTCTTGTATAGACATGCTCAAAGGTTCAGTAAAAGAATGCAAATTCGTATCTTTAGACGAGTCAAAAGAAGAATTAAAATTCCAACGAGTTTCTAAAGATTTATCCATAGAAATTTTAGGCTCATCCTTTAAAGAGAACATAGGCTTTGAGTTGAACTGTTGTGATATTGGTTTATTATAAACAGTTTTATCAGCTTGTGTTTTTTCAAAATTAGAAAAATCTTTAGATGGTTTAGAAAAATCTATATTAAAAGAATTTTTATTTATAGAATCCTCTAAAGGCTCAGGATTAGGATAAGTCTGTGTTGTAATTTCTTCAGTATTATCTTTTTGAGCTGAAATTAACGAATCATTATCGTTATTAATAGAAGTTTCTTCTATTTGATTTATTTGTTGATCATTTATATCAATATTTTCTTGATTTTCAGCATTAAGTTGATTTTCTTGTAATTCAGGTTTTAGATCTAGTTCGGCTTGTTTTTTTAGAGCCTCTACTATTTTTTTACCTACACCTTCTGGAAGTTTTCCTCTTGACATATTTTATATCTCCATTTTTTTCTTATTATAAACAAAATATAGAATTTTTCAAAAAATCAATTAAGAAATGTTAAATAATATCATTACCATTTACGATCTTAGATCCGCAGCTATTTTATGAGCGATAAGTCCTTCAATATTAGCTATATTACTAGCAGTTCTCGATAGATGTCTGGCATTAAGCTTGCTTGAATTTTGATAAGTCTGTACTTTAATATAATCTAGCACACTTAAACCTCCACTATAACGTGCAACTTGATTAGTAGGTAGTGTATGGTTTGTTCCTGAACAATAATCACCAAAAACCTCAGCAGAATAATTGCCTATAAATAAAGAACCGTAATTCCTAAAAGAATCAATATGATTTTGTGCATTACTAAAGCATATTTCTAAATGTTCGGGTGCTTTTTTGTCCGATAAATAAATGGCCTCTTTTAAGTTATCAACAATTATGCACATAGATTTATTAAAGGATTTTATTGCAATATCTTTTGTTGGTAAATCTTTTAAAATATTTTCAGCTTCTTTTTTAACTTGTAATGCAAAATCAGAAGAAAAACATATAAGGTAAGCTCTTGCATCAATATCATGTTCTGATTGAGCGAGCATGTCTGCAGCCACAAATGTAGGGTTAGCTGTATTATCTGCTATTATTAATACTTCAGATGGGCCAGCTAAAAAATCTATTCCACATTGACCATAAACTTGTTTTTTTGCTGCCGTTACATATTTATTGCCGGGACCGACTATTTTATCCACAGCTTCTATGCTTTCGCTTCCGTATGCCATTGCAGCTATTGCTTGTACTCCGCCTATTCGATAAATTTTATCTGCACCGGCCAGATTACACGCAACTATTGTTTCATTTTTTATTTTTGGTGAAAATGCAAAAATTTTATCTACTTTTGCTACTTTTGCCGGCACTATTGTCATAATAGCAGTACTTGGTAAAGGATAGTTTCCTCCAGGAATATAACATCCTATTTTTTCTATTGGGATTATTCTATGCCCAAGTTTGCAACCATATATTTTCGTATTTAATTTTTTTAACGAGTTTAGCTGTCTTTTTGCAAATGTCCTTACATTTTTAATAGCGATTTTAAATGATTTTATTATAGATTCATCTACTTTTTGGTAAGCTTGTTCTATTTCCTCAGCTGTAATTTCAAATGAGTCTAAATCTTGATTATCAAATTGCTTACAATATTTTTTTATAGCATTATCGCCATTAAGTTTTACATCGCTTATTATCTGATTTACACTTGAAATTGTTTCAAATTCTATTTTCTTTAAGAATTCTTTTTCGTCTAATTCTTTAAAATTAACTATCTCCATCATTTTTTTATTTTAATATAAATTAATAAAATAATCTACTATTAATATTCAGTCGCACTAAAACTTTTTAAAATCATTCATTAGTACTTGGAAAATAAAATTAGTTTAAATTAAAATAAATAACATAAGTAATTTAATAGTGTTAAAAAGTCTATGGCAAAAGTTGAACTTAAAAATATAGTAAAGATTTATGGCAATAATAAAAAAGTTATTGATAATATATCACTTACAGTAAGAGATAAAGAATTTTTAGTTTTAGTAGGGTCATCAGGTTGTGGTAAATCCACTCTGTTAAGGATTATTTCCGGACTTGAAACTATAAATCAAGGTGAAATATTTATTGATGATATTTGTATGAATGATAGATTGCCTAAAGATAGAGATATTGCTTTTGTTTTTCAGAGTTATGCTTTATATCCGCATTTAAGTGTTTATGATAATATAGCTTTTCCATTAAGAATGAGGAAAGAAACAAAAGATAAAATAAAACAAAAAGTGAATGAAGTATCAGAAATATTATCTTTAGAAGGCCTATTAAATCGAAAACCAAAAGAGTTATCAGGCGGGCAAAGACAAAGAGTTGCTTTAGGGCGTGCTATAGTAAGAGAGCCAAAGGTATTTCTTATGGATGAACCTTTATCAAATTTAGATTCTAAATTAAGAGTTCAGATGCGATCAGAGATAAAGAAATTACATTCAAAATTAAATACAACTTTCATTTATGTAACACACGATCAAACCGAAGCTTTAACTATGGGTGATAGAATTGCTGTATTAAATAATGGAGTAATTTCACAGATTGACACTCCTGAAAATATATATAATGATCCGGCTAATACTTTTGTTGCGGAATTTATAGGAATGCCGGAAATGAATATATTTAAATCAGACATAAATCAAGAACATAAATCAATATTAATTAACGGAATTTTATTGACCTTATCAGATGATCAATATAATCTGATAAAAAATAAAAAAGATATAAAAATAGGTATACGACCAAATGATATAAAGTACGATAATTTTGAAGACGGAAGTTTTGATATCCCTGTAGTTGTAGATTTTGTTGAAATATTGGGAGATGAGAAAATTATATACTTTAAATTGAATGATCATAAGTCGAGTTGTAAAATTAATAGTAAAATAGAAATAGAAGATAAATTGATTCTAAAGTTTAACCCAAAATATTTTTATTTTTTTGATGAGCTTGGAAATAGAATTAAATAAAAATTAAAGTATATTTTAAAATTATTATAAGAAAATAAGAAAGTAATAGAAAGAATGGCTAAGATAAGAAAATTAAGTATTTTAGATAGACCAAAAATAAAAGAAATGATTTCTTTTTTAACGCTAGATGTATCTTCGCATTATTCTAGAATTTTTGTACCATTTCCTATAGATATAGCACATTCATTATTGCCATTAAAATACAAATGGTTACCTGAATCATATGTAGGTGTAAATGGGAGTAAGCTAAATGCTTTAGTGTCTGTTTTACCTTGTAGAGGAAATAAGTTTAAATTAAAGATAATAAAATTTTTCTTAAACGAAAATAGTTATGAAACAGGAGCCCAATTGATTGAATATATATTTTCGCATTATGGAGCATTGGGTGTGAATACTTTTTTTTCAAGCATAGATTATAAACACGAAGAATTGTTAGATTTATTAATAAAAAATTGTGGTTTTAGATTATGTTCAAGTGAACAAATATGGAAAATAAATCAGGCTCCTGTATTTAATAATATAATAGGAGATGAGTATAATATTAGGGAATTTGTTAATAAGGATGCTGATATTATAAGTGATATAAATAATGATAATATTTATCCATATTACAGATACTCAATAGCAAGTAACGGATCAGAATATAAGACGTATGATTTATTTGGATTATGTAAAAATGTAAATCAAAAATTTGTAATAGAGAATAAGAAAACTAAAAAAATATGCGGATATTTTAATATAGAGAGTGAAAATGGTATAGATTATATATTTGATATAATAGTTGTTCAATATATAGAAGATTTGTTTAATGATATAGTAAATTGTATAATTAACCAGATAAAGAGGAAAAAGAGTCACTTTAATTTATATTTTGTAAATAAAAAGTATAAGACAACCGGGGTTAAATATGAGAACTTTTTAAGGCTAAATAATAGTGAATTAAAAAGCGAGCAAGCATTTTTAGTAAAAGATTTTTATAAGCCAATAAAAGATACAAATAAATTAATAAGGTCAGCGGTACTTTTTAGTGATATAAGTGGTAAAGTAGCTTTTAAGATTAAGAAATAGTTTTTTATGAATAATTATTAAGTAAATATCCTCTGAATAGAGTATTTTTAGGATATATTAAGAAATATTAAGAAAGTGGATTCATGTCAAAAGGCATGCTGTACATGGGTTTTGCATGTTTTAAAAAAAATCATCTATTTGATTATGTTGTATTAGCTAGATTCCTTGATATAATGAACTAGTTGACGAGGTAAATTATCATCTAATAAAAATAACCGGGAGGTCAAATATAAAAATGGGAAAAGTTGAAGATAATTTAGCTCAAATACGAAAAGACATTGTACCTTATAGTCCAAGAATAATAGCAGTAACAAAGTATTTTGATGAATCAAAGCTTATAGAAGCGTATAATGCAGGTTTAAGAGATTTTGCAGAAAATAAAGTTAATGATGCTATAGCGAAGATATCAAAATTGCCTGAAGAAATTAAGCAAAAATCTGTATTTCATTTAATAGGTCATTTACAATCAAATAAAGTGAAAAAAGCAGTAGGAAATTTTGATTATATTCATTCGGTGGATACTTTAAAACTGGCTAAATTGATAGATGAACAAGCCTTAAAACTTGAAATTAAACAAAAAATATTACTGCAAGTTAATAACTCAGGTGAAATTACAAAAAGCGGATTTACAATAGAAGAATTAAAAGAAAGTTTCTTAGAGATAATATCTTTAAAAAATATAAAAGTAGAAGGTTTGATGACAATTACTCCATTAGGAGAAACGGAAGAAAATTTAGAAAGATTATTCAATGAGATATATCAATTAAAACTAAATCTTGAAAGAGAATATAAACTGACTCTAAAAGAACTTTCAATGGGAATGAGTCAAGATTATAAAATAGCAATAAGGTATAATTCTACAATGATACGTATAGGAAGAAAATTATTTACATAAAGAAGAAGCAAAAAAGGAGGCGAACGTGGCAGGAGTATCTGATAAAATAAAATCTTTAGTAGGTTTTTTAACAGCTGGATTTGAAGGAAGAAATGACGATATATTTGATGAATTGGAAAACGAAGTCGCAGAATATCCGGTATCAGGAAATTATGCTTTAGAACCAAGATATCAAACAAATCCGGTGAGAAAAGAACAACAAGAATCTAAAGTTTTGAATCACCCTGCAATGACAAAAGGTTATGAAGTGTTAGTAAGCGAACCAAGATCATACGAAGATGCTGCAAATATAGTGAAGCATTTGAAAGATAAGAAAACAGTTGTATTGAACTTGCATTTATTAGATAAAGAACAATCAATAAGAATCGTGGATTTTTTATGTGGAGCTACACACGCTTTAGCTGGTAATCAACAAAAAATAGGAGATACTGTTTTTATATTTACTCCTAATACAGTGTCATTATCGTCTGATTCTCAAAGAACAAGAATTATTCGTGATGCTTTATGGAACCAACCACAGTAATTCTATTAATATAATTTTTCATATAATAATTAGTAAGAATATAAATAAGAAAATAATAGGAGTTGAAGATATTTAAATGACAACACAGATATTAGAAGCTAAAAAAGGCAAGATTACACCTGAAATGGAATACATAGCACAAAAAGAAGGTGTAGAGATTAATGAATTAAGAGAAAATATAGCAAATGGAAGTGTTGTAATTCTTAAAAACAATAGGCGAAATAATGTTATTCCGACAGCTGTTGGGAATTCTGTGAGTGTAAAAATAAATGCAAATATAGGTACATCATTAGAAAAAAGTAGTATTTCAGAGGAACTGGATAAAGTAAAAATCATAGAAGCCACAGGAGCCGATGTGCTTATGGACTTATCTACGGGTAATGATATAGATGATACAAGAAAACAGATAATAGCAGCAACTTTTTTGCCTATAGGTACTGTTCCTATATATCAAGCTGGAAAAGAAGCTTTAGATGAATTTAAAGATATATCGAAATTAAGTAAAGATAAATTATTTTCAGATATCGAAAAACAATGTCGTGATGGAATAGATTTTATAACTGTTCATTGTGGAGTAACAAAATTTGTAATAGATCAATTAGAAAAACAAGGGAGAGTTACTGATATAGTAAGTCGAGGCGGATCAATGCTAGGTTGTTGGATAAAAGCAACAGGGTTAGAGAATCCGTTATATGAGTATTATGACGAGTTATTAGAAATAGCAAGGGAATATGATTGTACGTTATCTTTAGGCGATGGATTAAGACCTGGTTGCGGAGCAGATGCCGGAGATAGAGCACAGGTAGCAGAAACTATTGTTTTAGGTGAACTTGTAAAACGAGCAAGAGATTATGGAGTCCAGACAATGGTGGAAGGTCCTGGACATGTTCCGTTAAACAAAATACCTTCTATGATAGAAACTATAAAAGTATTAACTGATAATGCACCATTATATGTTCTAGGACCATTAGTAACAGACATAGCTCCGGGATATGATCATATAACATCTGCTATAGGTGGAACTTTAGCAGCATTACATGGCGCAGACTTCTTATGTTATGTGACACCGGCAGAACATTTAGGTTTGCCGGATGTTAAACAGGTAAGAGAAGGTATTATTGCATCGAAAATAGCAGCACACGCAGCTGACGTTGCTAGAGGTAATAAACAAGCTATTGAAAAAGATAGATTAATGTCAATAGCCAGAAAAAATCTGGATTGGACTGAACAAGCTAAATATGCTATAGATAAATGCACAATAGAAAAGGTAAAAGATGGTAAACCTTGTACTATGTGTGGGCAATACTGTTCGATGAAAATTTTTAAGGAATATTTTCAAGTTAAATAATATTTAGATTTTATTAGAGATATTAAAAAGATTTATATAGTTTGCTTCTATTAATAAAAAAAGACCGATAAAAATTTTTAAAAGTATCGGTCATTTCTTTATTTAGATTTATAGCAAAAAACTTTTAGACTTATAAAAGATCTAAAAGTTTTTCAATTAAATTATAAATATTCTGAAATATTAATTAATGTTGAATAAGAGATTTACCAGTCATCTCAGACGGTTGAGGGATATTTAATAATTCAAGAATAGTAGGAGCAACATCGCATAAAGCTCCATCTGTTGCTAATTTTATTTTATCTCCATTTTTTATTATGAAAAATGGTACCTTATTTGTTGTATGAGCAGTTTGTACTGCGTGTGTAATTGGGTTTTCCATACATTCAGCATTACCGTGATCAGCGGTTAAAATCATAGTAACATTTTTATCAAGACACTTATCTATAATTTTACCAACACAAGTATCTACAGTTTCGCAAGCTTTTACAACTGCATCAAAGTTACCGGTATGACCAACCATATCAGGGTTTGCAAAATTTACAAGGATAAATTTATAATCTTTATTTGATATAGCTTTTAGTACATTTTCGCATACTTCATTTGCACTCATTTCCGGTTGTAGGTCGTATGTTGGAACTTTTGGAGAAGCAACAAGTACTCTATTTTCTAATTTTCCTTCTTTTTCTACACCGCCATTAAAAAAGAATGTTATATGTGCATATTTTTCTGTTTCTGCTGTTCTGAATTGTTCGATTTTATTATCTTCTAATACATCTGTTAAAATATTACTTAACACTTGAGGTTTAAACGCTATAGGCAAAGTAAATGTTTCATCATATTGTGTTAAGCAAACATAATATAGATTATCACGTATTTCTAGTCTATCAAACCCTGTGAAGTTTTCAAAAGTAATAGCTTTTGTAATTTCACGAGCTCTATCAGGTCTAAAGTTAAAAAAGATTATAGAATCATTATTATTAATTCTAGACTCTGCATTTAAAGTAGAATAAGGTTTTACAAATTCATCAAAATCACCTTTTTCATAAGATAATTTAAGAGCCTCAATAGAATTTTTAGCTTTTTGGCAATCACCTGAAACTAGACAATTATAAGCTTTTTGGACACGATCCCATCTGTTATCACGATCCATCGCCCAATATCTTCCGATAATTGTAGCTATTTGTGGTAAATCGTATTTTTTTAGTAAATTTTCTATTTCTTGAAGGTATTTCTCTGCACTTTGAGGTGGAGTATCTCTTCCATCTAAAAAGGCATGCACATAAATCTTTTTCAATCCGTTTTTTACTCCAAGATTGATAAGAGCTTTAAGATGTTCTATTGAACTATGTACTCCACCATCAGATAAAAGCCCCATTAAATGTAATGATGAGTTGTTATTTTTTACGTGATTAATAGCATTTAAAAATTCGCTATTAGTATAAAAGCTTCCATCTTTAATAGCATTATTAATTCTAGAAAGTTCTTGATAAACTATTCTACCTGCTCCTAGATTAAGATGTCCGACTTCAGAGTTACCCATTTGACCTTTTGGTAATCCTACATATTCTCCATCAGCGTGGATTTCAGTATAGCTTTGGGTCGTTTTAATCTTATCAATATTTGGAGTATTAGCTGTTAATGTAGCATCTTTTGGAGAATCTGTGTTAATTCCCCATCCATCCATAATACATAGTAAAACTCGATTTGTTGTCATAGTATCCTCTCTCTTTCTTGACTAAGGTAATACATATTCTCATTATTACATGGTGAATCTTTGCTGTACATAATTTAAAAATTTTAATTATATAATTATTAATAAAAATTAATAATTATATAAAATTAAGCAATTGTATTATAAATAAATACTTTATATATATGTAAAGTTTAGAAGTGTTTGGAGAGCTTAATATTATGACATTTGCAATGACAGAAAAATTAAGGCAAGAGCTTAAAAATGAAATTAATTTTGACCTTATTGATCAAAAAGATTTAAGAATGAGATTTAGAAATTCTCAAGATCCGATTTATAGCGTTTTTAACTTAATAGATCAACAACCTTTATCTGTATTAATCATTGAAGTAGCTAAAGATTTTATTTTTGATATTAAAACCGCTATTTTATCTAATACTCAAAAGCTTATTAATCATTTCTCTTAAATTTACAATAATCTATAATAGGACAATTATTACAATCAGGTTTTATTGGTTTGCATATATTCTGACCAAAAGTTACTAAAATAGTATTTATATCTAACCAGTATTTTTTTGGTAAATTTTTTCGAAGATAAAATTCGGTTTCTTCTGGAGTTTTTGTTTTTAATAATCCTATTCTATTAAAAATTCTATGTACATGCACATCTACACATATTGCCGGTATCTGGTAACCTTTTGCCAATGTTAAATTTGCTGTCTTCCTTCCAACTCCATTAAATTTTATTAACTCTTCTATACTATCAGGAACTATACTATTATATTTTTCTACAAGAATTTTTGATAATTCTATAATTTGCTTTGCTTTATTCTTATAAAAACCTACAGGATAGATAGCTTTTGATAATGTGTCAATATCTAGCTTTGAAAATTCTAAAGGTGTTGTTCCAAGTTCAAGCATTCTTAATGTAGCTTGGTATGTTGTTTTATCATTTGTTCTTAAACTTAAAATACAAGCTATTAGTACAATATACGGGTCTTTTATATTCTCCATATATTTTACAAAGTCGCTTTGATTTAAATTCGCATCTTTTATTCTTTTTATTATATTATCAATATTTTTCATGACAATTATATTATATTAAAAAAATCAAATTTTTAACTAAATTTGATTTTTTGTTTTTCAGATCTCTTTTTATTTAAATTGTATATTTTATTACACTTTTTCTTTTTGTTAAGCTTGGTTTAATTGGAATTATGCTACATCCCATTGCGTTGTCACAAGCTTGGGCTGGAGCAAATGTTGTTGTACCATTATTATTGCAATTACAATATTTTGAAACAGGACCTCCTGTCATTTCTTTTGCTTGACAGTATGTTAGTGCATAAGTATTTAATTTCTCTTTAGTATTTGTTTCTGCATTATGTTTATAAACATTAAACTTTAATGGACTATTTATATTATTTGCTAAATAACCTATTGGAATGAATTCATAATTAAAGTATTCAAATGAAAATATAGCTTTTTCAGCTTTTTTTTCTAAAGAATCGTCTATGCCAACTGTTATAAAGTGGTTAGTATATTTAATAGGGTTGACTTCTGCACTGTCTTGTATTATTTCACTTCTTGGAGCTTCATAATTTGCTGCTTTTTCTTGTTTTTCAAAATAGCCACTCCATTTATTAAGATATTGTTCATTTGCTAATGAAAACATATGTGTAGATGAAAGAAAATTAGTAGAACCACTAGAGAAAGGTTTGTTGTCTTCATATGAAACGATGCAACTACCTAATGCAAGATAATAACTAATTGTTGATGCTTTACCATATGTATCTCTAATAAGTTTTTGAATCATTAGATTATCTAAACGTGCTTTACAAGTTGAACACGTAGAATTTTCAGTCAAATCAAACTCCTTTGGAAAATAGGGAATATTTTTACAATCCGATGGATAAGATAAACCGTTATTTTTTATTGTAGTCTTAAATTCGTTTATAAGAGCCTTTCTTCCTATTCCTAGATATGTTTTCTTTTTAGAGGAGTCATAGGTCGTGGAGTTATAAAAAGGATCACCTTCGCTTTCACCTTTGATTAAAAGATATTTACATGCATCTTCTTTATAATTCCATATGGTGTAATACTGAGCCCAGTCTACAGAGTAAAAACTATTAGAAAAATTTTTAAAAACCATCATATTGGCCATATTCTCTGGACTATAAAATTTTATTCCACTATTCTCGCTAGGATTAGGACAATGTTCATTATAATTATGTACAATCTGATAAACTTTTGTCTTAGAGGTTGTTCCGGCTGAAATAAGTGTTTCTATTCCATTTGCAGTTGTAAATGACTTATTTGCTGAATTTTGAAAATTACTAGTTAAGGCATTTAATACTTGAGAAATATCAAGATTTATATTTTCACTGTCATTAGATAATTTAGAATATTCATCAGAACCTGTAACAGTTGCTTCCCACGTTTGCGAACCATTATCACTTATTCTTTCTGTTAAGTCTTTTTGCCAAGTTTCTTTAATATTTTGAATAATTAAATTTGTATTTTGATTATTACAAGAAACTTTTCCAATAGTATTAATTTTTCTTTCTAGATAATTACAAAAAGTAGAAGCTTCTAAAGTTTCTAGATTGATTGTTTTTGTATCTTTTGCAATAATTTTAGCTACATCGTTTAATTCGTTGTATAAATAATATGTATATAATGGAACTTTATCATTGAAATTTTTTCTTAATGTGGTGATGAATAAAATTGCGATAACACTTGCAATTATTAATACAAAAATAACTTCAGTAATATTAAAACCTTTTTTTGACACGTTATAAGAACTCCTCTAATTTTTAATTTTTAGATGTTTTTCTACTTCTAAAAGTCTTTGGTTTAAATTTTCAAGTTTATTGTTTAAAGCCATATTTTCATTTTTTAATTTCCGGTTCTCATTTTTTAAGCTGGTTACTTCAATGTCAAGTTGCTTTAAAGCATTTATTGCAATAAATAATATATCATTTATATTGATTGTTAAAAATCCATCATCATTTTTACTTACACAATCAGGTAATATTTTTTCTAATTCTTGTGCAATTATGCTTGTATGTAATTTTTTATCTTTTTTATTTTTCCAAGTGAAATCATATATATTCATTTTTCTTAATTCATTTAAACCTAAATTAGAGTGCCCTATAATATCTTTTAATCTAAAATCAGAAGAAGAAGCTAATGTTCCATAAATTTGTCCATTAACAGTTAGATCATGGTTGACAACGACTGGAGTAGTACTTTTAAATGTTGTCGAACCGTTTAATATTACATCACTATCAAAAGTAGCTACAGAACAATTTATTTTATCGACGGTTAATGTTCCAGGATTGGTGGTGGTACCAGTTGAAATAGTTAAATTCTTCATTGCTCCGGAAGTAAATTCTAATGTACTGCCAGATAATTCATTTATACTAGCGGCTGTGGCATAAATCATTCCTTTAATATTTAAAGTATAATTAGTATGATTAACAAATTCATTATGATCATATTGAGTATACCCAATAAGTAATCGTCCTGGAATAACAACATAAGAGTTAATATAATTAGGATTTGGGCATTGACCATATAATATTGGCATAGCATTATCCGGACTGGTTACACAAAATTTCTTTGAATCTATAGGAAAGTATTCAGTATTAGGTAAATTTCCTATTAAAATATTACCGGATTGTGAATCACTTAAAAGGTTTGCACCTAAAATAAGGTTTGAACCAACGTTAATAAATTTGTTAGAATCTCCATTTTTGAAGGCTATAGTAGGATATTTATTTCCTATTGTAAGCAAAGCTGAATCAACAGCAGTATCAGTACCAATGGATACTTTTCCGTCACCTGAAGATGAAAAATAAATATCGGAAGGTTTACTAGAAAGTACTTTCCAATAACACAAGAATGGGTCCTTATTCTTTTTAACCGTAACCAAAGGTGTACTAACAGCCATAATGATTGAAACTATTAATAATGCGATAACTACTTCTGCTAAAGAAAAAGCTTTTAACTTAAACATTTTTAATTATAACCTTTTAAATATTAATTCCATTACAAAACTATAATACAATAATAAAAAAATGTTGGCAAATCAACTCATAGAAAGAAAAGTTACACTGTTTATATTATAAGTTTCGATGTGAATAGTAATTGTCGAATCTAAAAAGTTAGTTTTTTAAAGATAATCTAAATAATAAATATAGTTAAACTTGATATCATTGAATATTTATATTATATTAAGAGTCTAAACATATTAAAAACCTACTTTGAGCCTCACAACACTATTTTGATGATATAATTAAAAAATTATAAATCCATACTTCCACTTCTAATCCCTTCAAGATCAAGCGTAATATACTTTATTCCAAGAGATTTTAAAGCTTGTAGGATCAAATTTTTTTCTGATAAAAGTTCATTAAAGTTTTCAGGTAAAATTTCAATTCGAGCGATATCATTATGAATACGCAGACGACAAGATTCAAATCCATAATCTTTTAAAAAATTTTCCCCTCTTTCAACAAGGGCAAGTTTTTCTTTTGAAAGCTTTTTATTATAAGGGAATCTTGTAGCAAGACAAGGAGTTGATGGTTTATGAAAAACTTCTATTCCACAATCTTTTGCAAAATTACGGATTTCTTTTTTTTGTTAGTTCAAATATTGTAAAAGGAGAAATTATACCAAGTTCTTTAAGAGCTTTTCGTCCAAGTCTATATTCTTTTAAATCATCAAAATTTGATCCATCTATAATATATTTTATACCACGTTTTTTTGCTGTATCTAATGCCGTTTCAAATAACATTTTTTTTACAATGGTAGCATCTATCTTTTGGGTTATCAAGAATTATCGGATTTTGAAAAATATCTTTCTTAATAATAATCTGTTCAACATTGTATTTTTTACATAGATTTTTAGTTAATTCAATTTCATTTTGTGTCTGTAGATCTGAATTGAAAGTTATAGCAAGAATATTCATATCAGAACATAAATGTAAAAGTAATGTACTATCGATTCCACCTGAAAAAGCAAGGCATATGCCATGCTTTTTCAACTTATTCAAATAATTTTTCAATTTGTCAAATTTACTATTCATTTTCTAAAACCTGTTTTTTGTTTAAAATTAAACACATAAAATACATTATTAAAGCAAGGACAATAAGTCCGGCAATATTTCCTAAAGTATATGGTAGATTTGCAAATACAGATACTTTAGACTGAAAAGTTTCAAATAAGTTATAAAGGATTCCTTGAGTATGCATAACAACAGAGTCAGAAATATTAAGAAGTGACCATTCCAAACCATCTGGTTTATTAGAAGCATAATTTGAAATTATACCTGCAAGTACAAGAGAAGTTCCGCCAAGAGCATAAGATAGTTTATTACTGTCTACAAATTTTGAAACTGTAAAGATAATTCCGCATACAATACCTTCGAAAATACCAATAGGTAGATGTATTGCCTGCATTAAACCTGAAAAGTGAAGTAAATTTGAGATAGGAATAGAGCCAGATAAAGCTCTTTCCATTCTAGCTATTGCAATAATTACGTTAGCTTTTTTTATATTATTTATTTTGTCAAAAAGTCTAAGTATTTCTGCAATTCCTATATCGTAGTATTTTTTTACATTGCTTCCGTAAAATTTTGCCGTTTCATAAGCTTCTTCTGCTACGGGGATATCGCCTGTTCCTCCGGTATATATTGCTATTTCTTCAATTTTTTTAACTTCATTTTGAATTAAAGTTAAAACTCTTGCCTGCTCATTATAGTTTTGGAACTCATCTATTGCAAACGTAACTTTTGACAAGGGTGCAAGAACAAATTGGCATAAACATTCAGGAGGACAGATCCTTTTAGTAACAGCAGGTGAAGGAAGATATCAAGAACGTGGCAAAAAGATTCAAATACTTAAAACCGGTGATGTAGTTAGGATCCCTTTAAATGTGGAACATTGGCACGGTGCAGCACCTGATAGTGAATTTTCATATATTTCTGTTGAAACAAATCTACCGAACAATCAAACAACTTGGCTTGAACCTGTTACTGATAAAGAATATAAATAAAAAGTTTTTATTATTAAAAAAAGTAAAGGTTTATTTGTTTATTTTATCTAATTATAATTATATTCTTTAGCTAAAACTTCTACTTATTGTAGAAGTTTTAAAATTAGAGAGGCTCTAGAATAGCATCTTTTGATCCACTAGTTTTTACTTTTTAAAATACCAGATTGCATTTTTAAGTTGGTTTATCTGTTGAATAAAATTTAGGATGTTAAGCACAATATTTGATTTATAAATTTTTATACTGATTATGATGTCTAATTTTTATCTTTAATATTTGTTTTTAGTAAAAACGGAATAGGTATAAGAATAAAAGCAACAAGAGCAAATAGTGCAAAAACATCAGCATAAGACATTAATTTTGCCTGTATAATCATCTGTTTATAAATATAAGCATCGGCTTTTGTTTGAGCAAAAACACTTGATGCACCGCTTATAAAAGTATGTGTTAAAGATGACATTTTTTGTTGAAAAATCAGGTTGAAATTTGACAGATTATCCACAAGATAATTCTGATGGATTTGAGAATGTCTGGCAACAATAGTTGAGGAAATAGAAACAACTACTGCGGCACCGACTGTTTTACAAAAGTTATGTAAGCTAGCTCCATTAGCAAGATCTTCCTTTGCTAAAGTTCCTAATGAAAGGGCGGAAACAGGAATAAATGTTAAGATTACTCCAACTCCTAAAAATATATTAGGAATTGATACATACCAAAATGATACATCAAGGTTGATATTTGTGAACATAAAGGTTGCAAGTCCAAGAAAGAAAAAACCAACAGAAATTAAAAGTCTGCTATCGTAAATTTTCATTAAAGGAGTTATGACAAGAAGCATTAAAATACAAGAGATTACCCTCGGAGCAAGTGTATATCCGCTTAGCAAGGCTGTATATCCCAGCATATTTTGTAAAAATTGAGGAGAAAGAAACATGGTGGTAAATACAATCATAGTTACTGCTGTAGAAAGAATTGTACCAGAAAGGAAATTTATATCTTTGAATAATCTAAGTTTAATAAAGGCATTTTTATTTTCTATTTCCCAGACAATTAAAAATGTCATAATAACAAGAGAGATTCCACTGAGCCAACATATCCACCAACAGTTAAACCAGTTATATTGTTGACCTTTATCAAGTACTATTTGCATTGTTAAAAGCCATAGAATTAATGCCCCCATACCTACAAAGTCTATATTTTGCACATTATTATCGTGTTTAGTATCAAGAATATTACGATTTATAAGTAATAAAGAAAGAATACCTACGGGAATATTAACAGAATAAATATATTGCCAACTTAAGTTATCCACAAGAAACCCGCCAAATGAAGGTCCAAGAATTGCAAAAACCATAACAGCAAGTCCGAATAAAGACATAGCTACCCCTTTTTTCTCAGGCGGAAAAGCAGAAAGCAAGATTGTCTGTGACATAGGTGTCATAGGGCCTCCTCCAATCCCTTGAATTAGCCTGCCTATAACCATTATGTTTAAAGATGGGGCAATAAGACAAATTATTGAACCGAGAGTGAAAATCATAATGGAAACTTTTAAAAAAGTTTTTCGGCCTAGTAAGTTTTCAAGCCAGCCGGATAACATAATTAAGCAAGCATTAGCAATCATATATGATGTTATAATCCATTTAGCTTCATCAATAGTTGCAGCAAAATATCCTGAAATATGAGGTATTGCAACATTAGTAGCAGAAGTTGCAAGTGCTGAAAATGATGTTGGTAAAAGTATTGATATTGCAATAAGCCAAATTGGCGGAGTTTTTTTAGGAACAGATTGAATCATTTTTTATTTGCCTTTGACTTTTACGGTTGGTACAACTGACATACCAGGAATTATGTTATAACTTGAAATATCATCAGTGAAAAGAATTTTAACCGGAATTCTCTGTACAATTTTTACATAACTTCCAACAGCATTTTCAGGCGGGAAAAGACTAGCCTTGGCACCTGATGCCATTTGTAAACTATCTACTATACCATTAAATTTTTTACCGCCATACGCATCAATTTTTATCTTAACCTTTTGCCCCTTTTTCATATTAGCAACCTGAGTTTCTTTAAAATTGGCAACAACCCAAACTTTATTTGGAACTATTGCAAACAACGGCTGAGCAAGTTGTACATAGTTACCCTGTTCAACTGTTCTATTGGTAATAATTCCATCTTCTGAAGCATAGATTTTTGTATATGAAAGATTAAGTTTATCTTGTTCAACTTCTGCTTCAAGACTTTTTATCATTGCAGTAATCTCATCGTGTCTGGATTTTGAAGATTTATTTTCTAATTGTGCCACGGTAAGATTATTTTTACTTGAATCATATTCTTGTTTCGAAGATATCCCTTTTTTATACATAGCTGAATATCTATCATAATCACTCTTTGCAAAATCAAGATTAGAATAAGTCTTTACTATCTGATGATCAGCACTTCCAAGTGCGGCTTTTGCTTCTTCAAGTTTTGCAAGTGTTTGTTTTAACTTAACTTCATAATCTTTTGGATCAATTTCCAATAACAAATCGCCTTTTTTAACCTTTTGGTTATCATCAATAAGAAGTCTTATAACAGGTCCGGAAACTCTTGGAGCAACTGTTATAATATGTCCTTCTATAAACGCATCATCTGTTGATTTATAAAAAATAGAGTTTATTGAAACAATAATTCCAAGAATTAAAATCACAACAGCCGTAATCGCAGGTATTATAACACGTTTTTTTTCATATAAATGTCTTTTATCTTTTTCCATTTTTTCTCCTTAAATTTGCAGTTTTACTTTATCACGAATATTCTCGTAGACTTTTTGCAATGTATTTAAAGCAGACAAAAGTTCTTCTTGAGAAATATTTTCGGTCATAAGTTCTCTTAGCTCTAAAACAGTCGGAAATATAGTATCTCTAAGTTCCTTGCCTTTTTCAGTAACAACAATTTTATAAATTCTTCTGCCACGGGCTTCGGGGATCTTTTTTATCAATTCTTTTTCTTTTAATATTTTGATTATTCTTGAAACGTTTGCTCGATCTTTTAAGGTAATTTCTGCTATTTGTCTTTGGTAAAGTTCCCCGTTTTCTATTACTAAATCAAGTACAAGATATTGCTCAGGTGTTATTCCGAATTCTTTTTCTGCAAAGGTTTGGGATGAAAGTGCTCTTGATACAATACCGGTATTATAAATATTTGTACCTATTCTTTTCCCTAAATTTATTTTTTTCACGAATTGATTTCCTTTTTTTCTTGTGTTGTAATTATATCACAAGAAAAATTTTGAGGTCAATTGAATGAAAAAAATATTTATAATCTTATTTTGTAGCTTTTTTATATGTATCAATCCTGCATTTGCAACAGATGTTACTTTTAAATATATGAATATGGATTGGTGGAATGCGTTTAATGATAAATATTTAACTGCAAATCTTTTGAAATTATATGAAAATAATTATGATTTAAAAAATACTGCTTTGAAAATTAAAGAAAGTGAACAGACAGTAAAGATGCAATTTGCACAAGAACTGCCGGAAATATCTATCTTAAGTGAATTTTCACGTGATTTTAAAGCACCTCGCCAACAATTTGGGGCAATGGAAATTCCTAACTATTCACAATACAATTATCATTTACCTTTGACAGTAGGATATGAATTAGATATATGGGGTAAAAATAGATTTAAAACAAAAAGTAAACAACAGCAGCTTGAAATTATTAAACAAGCACAACGAGCAACATATATATCTTTAACTTCAGATTTCGTCGCTAATTATTTTAATCTTATAAAAGCTGATAAACTGATTGAGATTCAAAATGAACTCATCAAAACTCAGGAAAAAGTTCTGTCAATGGTTGCGGATAAATATAAAATAGGATTGTGTTCAGTTAATGAACTTCTTTCGCAGGAAAATTTTTTAACACTTTTGAAAGAAGAAAGAAACAGACATAAACAAAACAAGGAACTTTTAATAAACAATTTAAGAGTTTATCTATCTGATTCTTCGGATAATATAAAAAGAAATAATTATAACAATATTGTTTTGATAAAAAATATTCCAACTGAATACAGTACGGATATTATTACAAACAGACCGGATTATTTACAGGAAGAAGCTAATTTGAGAAGTATAGGATTTGATGTAAAAGTAGCAAAGCGAGAATTTTTACCGACGTTTACAATATTTGGGCAAATTGGTTTGAATGCTTATCATTTGTCATCGCTTTTTAATTCTCCGGCTCAATTTTTTAATGCAGGAATTTTCCCTTTAGTTGATTTATTTTCTGGTGGAAGAAAAGTTGCTATTTTAAAAATCCAAAAATACAGATATGAGTCTGCTCTTAATGATTATCAAAAAGTTTTCCTCACTGGTGTAAAAGAAATGAACACAGGACTTGTAGATTACAAAACAGCTATTTCAAATTATAATGAGAGTATAAAAAGGCTTAAAGTTGAAAGTAAAATTTATAATCTTGCAAAAGATAAAAATTCAATTGGAGGCAGCAGTAATTTAGATGTTTTAATTGCAAAAGAGGTTTACCTTATGACGGAAAAAGAAAATGTATCAAATAAAATTAATTCACTTATATCAGTAGTAAGTCTTTATAAGGCCTCTGGTGGAGTGGATTTACATAAAATTAATGAACGTATTTAATATTTTAAATAAATGTTTACTTAGCATCTTTATTTTTTCAGTTTAGCCTCAATTAAAGTATAACCATTTTTATAGAATACTTACATATAAATACTATTATGTAAATAATATACATTTTCAAACGATATAATCGTATAATTAATACTAATTTAAATGTTTAAGTATAAGCTTTTTTGTATTAAGTACAAATGCTGTTCTTTAAGTGTATACGTAATTGTCAAAAATGAGAACTGTTAGGAGTCATTTCTCACATAAACGGCATCATTTTTTGCCATTCAACAAATTGTAGCGTTGTTTTTTTAATTCAAGTTTAACGCAAACTAATAGTAAGTTTTAAAATAGTTGGTGTGGCAGTTTTTGAACTCATCCATCAGTTCCAGCAAACACTTTATAATTCTATAACAAAGCAAAATTTGATCAACACAGAGTCTATTCTAGAGATTTTATAGCAAATATTAGTTTGCAAGTCTTAAACCAACTGTTCCAAGTATAATCAATAAAATAGAGGCAATTTTTAAAATACTTATGGATTCGTGTAAAAATAACATTCCTATGATACTAATTAATAATATTCCAAAAGCACCCCAAATTGCATAAGCCACACTCATCTCTATTGTTTTTAAAGCAAATGAAAGGAATAAAAAACAAAGAAAATATGAAATTACTGTTCCGATTGATGGCAGCAAAACAGAAAAACCATTTGATAGTTTTAACCCAGTTGTACCAAGAGTTTCAAAAATAATTGCAAGAATTAAATATATCTAATTCATAAAAATCCTCCTTTTTTTCATAGAATAAAATTTTATAATTAAAAATAAAATACGTTTTTATATGTTGTAAAGTTTAAAAATCTGTGTGCAGAATAATATAAAATCAAACTGTTATAGAATGATTATCATTTGATATTACTCGAACAATAAATTTTATAATTCCCAAAATCTTAAAATATTTGTTACAGTATTTTTTAAGTTTTAAAATAATTAAAACTATGAAATTTTTGAATTCAGTTAAGGTATATTCAGTCAACATTTTATACAGTGAGTTTGGTTTGAATTTCTAAATTTTAGAATAAGATTAATGTTGTATTAAACAAATGATATATAATAAAATTTTTGTATATGTCGACAATAATATTCAATGATAATTTCATATTATATTGAAAGGTTTGTTGCCTCTTTTTCTTTTTTATTTTTTTTTAATTTTTTCTTTTGTCACCCACTTTAAATCCAAATATATAGCCAACTTGTTAAATGAAGATTTAAAAGGTATTGCCGTAATTGTTCCGGCTTTAACAAAACAAAAGGA
>CABQAQ010000004.1 GCA_902462155.1 uncultured bacterium
ATATATTTGTTAATGTCTGTTTGCATAACACTCCTCCTTGTTAAAATATTTCTATAAATTTAAATTATTTATAATTAATAATGATAATACTACAAAGATAAAAAACATATGTAAATAAAAATTGCTGTTTTCTGTATATTATCCTTAATAAATATTAATAACAATCAAAAATAGACTACTTATTAAAATAAGTAGTCTATTCATTAAAAAATAATATTATTTATTTTGAGCAAGAAGCGCAATTCTTAGAAGCTAGAAATTTTTTAGCTTCTTCTATTCTTACTTTAATACGTCCATCAACAGCGATACCTTCACCAGTTTTTTCACTTATTAATAGCGGATTAATATCTAGTTCATCAATAAAGCTAAAATCTTGAACAAGTTGAGATAAACGTAATAAAGTTTCTTTAATTTGTTCAATCTGAGCAGGTGTAGTACCACGAGCACCTTCTAAAAGTTTAAAGGCTTTAACTGAACGTATCATTTCATCAGCATCTACATCAGTTAATGGAGCAATTCTGAAGTTAACATCCTTCATAACTTCGATAAATACTCCACCTAAACCAAACATCATCATAGGACCATATTGAGGATCTGTTGCTATACCACAAACCATTTCTCTTGATCCTTTGACCATTTCTTGAACGATTACACCTTCAAGTCCATCAAGTAAACCTTTGGCTTCTAATCTTTCCATTAAACCTTGATATTCAGTCCTTAATTTTTCTTCACTTTGAATATTTACGATAACACCACCTACATCAGTTTTGTGTGATGTTGTCTTTGAGGTCATTTTCATAACTACAGGATAGCCAATTTCATTAGCTATTTTTACAGCCTCTTCTTCTGATTTTGCAAATCCATATTTACAACTTCTTATACCGTAGGCACTTAAAACATCAATAGACTCTAAAGTAGTTAATTGATCACGGTTTTCTTTTAAAGCAGATTCAATAATAGAAAGAGCTTTACACTTATCAACATTAAATGAAGGAATTTTACCTTCAGGTCTTTCAACCCATTTTCTTTGTTGATCTAAACGATGTAAACCTTCAGCAGCTTCTTCAGCATACATGAAAAATGGCATATTAACATCCATATTAGATAATTCAGTAAAGAAATTGCTTTTTGTCATAAATACACCTAAAACAGGCTTATGAGGATATTTTTTCTTTATTTCCATAACAGCTTTAGCAACATCAATATCTTTTAACCCTAAGAATGGTAAGTAAATAACCATAATCATATCAACATTATCATCAGCTATAACTGTTTCTAAAGTTTGTTGGTAATGCTCAATAGGAGCAGAAGCAATCATATCCACAGGGTTTTTAACAGATGCCGCTTGAGGAAGAAAACTTCTTAATTTATCTTTTGTTGAATCAGAAATTTTAGCCATTTCAAGACCAAATTCGCATATAGCATCAGTAGCCATAATACCAGGTCCACCTGAATTTGTTATAATAGCCACTCTATTACCTTTAGGAATAGGACAATTTGCAAAAACTTTAGCTGTAGCAAAAAGATTTTTTAATGAATATTCTCTTATAACACCTGATTGTTGAAGTAAAGCATTAGCTGCTTTATCAGCACCTGCTAAAGAACCGGTATGAGATGATGCAGCTGATGCTCCGGCTGCTGATCTACCTGCTTTTAATGCTAAAATAGGCTTTTTCTTTGATATTCTTGTTGCAAGTTTTCTGAAGTTTTCAGGATTCTGTATTGACTCCATATATAATAATATTTGATCAACATCAGCATCGTTTTCCCAATATTCTAAAGCTGTTTCAGCATTTACATCTGCTTGATTTCCTATTGATATAAATTGTGCAAATCCTAAGTTTAAGTCTTTTAGTATATTTAATATACCACCACCTAAAGCACCTGATTGTGATACAAATCCTATATTACCTCTTTGTGGTAATGCTTCAGCAAATGTTGCATCCATTCTTATCGCAGGATCTGTGTTTAGAACTCCTAAACAGTTTGGACCCACTAAACGCATACCATATTCTTTTACTTTTGATAATAATTCTTTTTCAGCTTTTAAACCTTCTTCTCCTGCTTCTTTAAAGCCTGCTGAAATTACACAAATACCTTTTATTCCTTTGTTATTACATTCGTCTATTGTAGCATTTACAAATTTTTGTGGAATTATTATTACAGCTAAATCTACTTCTCCAGGTATTTCTGATATTGATTTATATGCTTGAAATCCTTCAATGATACCACCTTTTGGGTTAACAGGATAAATTTTACCATTAAATTTGTAATCTCTAAGCCTTTGCATAAGCTCTGATCCGATAGTAGCCGGTTTTGTTGAGGCCCCTACAACTGCTATAGATTTTGGTTTCATAATTTTGTCAAGAATATTTACCATTTTCTCCTTCTTTCTTTGTTCGTTATTTTTACTATATTCCAATATGTAAAATGCTAGTAACCATTTACTAAATATTCACGATTCCTAAATTTTGCACCTAAATTATTTGCAATCTCTTGGCATTTATTTATATCAGGATTAAAATCCTTATATTTAGTTACAATACTTAGTGTAACATCTATTCCTGATTCTACACATAATTTAGTAAAATTTAGCATTTCTTCGTATGCGTTTTCAAAATTTGGTTGAGAAATCTTATTATAGAGCTCTTTTGTTTCTCCATTTAAACTTATGGATACACTATCTATTAACCCTTTAAGATCATCAACTATATTATATTTATTTATATAATTACCATGTCCATTTGTATTTAAACGAATTTTTACATTTTTATAATTAGATTTTAAATACTTTGCTGTTTCTAATAGTGCGTTTAATCTTAAAGTAGGTTCACCATAGCCACAGAATACTACCTCGTTATTTTCTATTGATAATTTTTTATTCTTTAGCTGTTGAATTACATCCTGAGCTTTTATATTATCTTTTTTTAGAAATAAATTAGCTCCGCACACATCTTTTTTTATATTACGTATACAAAAAAGACAATTATTTGTACAACTATTTGTTAAATTAATATAAATTTTATTTCCTAATGTATATACAATATTTTCATCTTCTTTTTGAACTTCCAAAATTAAATATTCCTTTTTTCTTCCTATATGTTATTATTATCATCACTTAAACTTTTTTTTCAAGTATTTAAATTTATTTTTATAGATTATTGTTTTGTTATCAATTAATGAAAACTTGAACATTTATACATATTTATTGCAGTTGTTTTTTAAGTATTATTTCTTTTTTAAAATTAAATTAGCATTAATTTGTTTTTTATATTAAAATATTATTATAATTGATTAAATTAATTAATATTGTTAATAGATAGGATACAGAAGAGATGGCAACACAGATGACAAATAACGAATATGATGCAAGTAATATACGAGTGCTTGAAGGCCTAGAAGCTGTAAGGTTACGTCCGGGTATGTATATCGGATCTACATCTCAAAGAGGATTACATCACTGCATTTATGAAATTGTGGATAATTCTATTGATGAATCATTAGCAGGCTTTTGTAATACTATAAAAGTTACTATAAATAAAGATGAAAGTATTACTGTAGAAGATAATGGAAGAGGTATACCGGTAGATATAAAACCTGAAACCGGTAAATCAGCTCTTGAAATTGTCCATACTGTACTTCACGCAGGCGGTAAATTTGGAGATGGTGGATATAAAGTCTCAGGCGGCTTACACGGTGTAGGTGCTTCTGTTGTTAATGCCTTATCTGAAAAATTTATTGTTGAAGTTTCTAGAAATGGATTTGTTCACAGGCAAGAATATTTAAGAGGTGAACCTGTTACCGGTGTCGAAAAAATTAAACCGACAGATAAAACAGGTACAAAAACAACTTTCTGGCCTGATCCTGAAATATTTAAAGAAACAACAATTGTAGATGCTGATGTTATATCAACAAGATTAAGAGAAATGGCTTTCTTGAATAAAGGCTTGAAAATTCTATTCTCTGATTTAAGAACTGATTTGCATCTTGAATTCCATTATGAAGGTGGTATTGGTAGTTATGTTGAATTCTTAAATAAAAATAAAACCGTAATTTTTGAAAAACCTATTTATATGGATAAATCTGTAGGGAATATGCAGGTGGAAGTGGCAATTCAATATACTGATGCCTATAATGAATCTGTTTTGAGTTTTGCAAATAATATTAATACACACCACGGAGGAACTCATTTAACTGGGTTTAGAAATGCTATTACTCGTGTAATTAATGATTATGCAAGAAAAAATAATATACTTAAAGATTCAGATCAAAACTTAACCGGAGATGATGTTAGAGAAGGCCTTACAGCCATTGTATCTGTTAAATTATCAAATCCTCAATTTGAAGGTCAAACAAAAGAAAAATTAGGTAATGCAGAAGCTCAAAGTGCTGTAAATGATGTCGTTAGAGAAAAATTACAAGAATGGTTTGAGTTTAATCCTAAAGCAGCAAAAATGATTATAGAAAAAACTTTACAGGCTCAAAGAGCTAGAGAGGCTGCTAGAAAAGCTAGAGAACTAACTCGTAGAAAAACTGCTTTAGAAAATTCTACGTTACCCGGTAAATTAGCTGATTGTTCAAGTAGAGAAGCAGATAAATGTGAAATCTATATAGTAGAGGGTGATTCAGCAGGCGGATCAGCTAAACAAGGTAGAAATAGACAATTCCAAGCTATTTTACCTTTAAGAGGTAAAATCCTTAATGTTGAAAGAGCCAGATTGGATAAAATTTATGGTAATAATGAAATCCAATCTATGGTTCAAGCTTTTGGTATTAATATATCTAAAAATGAAGATGATGTTGATATTGAAAAACTAAGGTATCATAAAATTATTATTATGACAGATGCTGATGTTGACGGAGCTCATATTCGTACTTTACTTTTGACTTTCTTTTTTAGATATGCTCGTCCTCTTATTGAAAATGGGCATGTTTATATTGCTCAACCTCCATTATATAAAATTACTATAGGTAAAGTATCTCAGTATCTTTATGATGATAGAGCATTAGATAAAATGGTTCGAGAACGTGGAGTTAAAGGTCTTACTCTATCTGATAAATCAGGTATGAAAGTATGTAATGGAGAATCGCTTGTTTCTTTAACAGCTAATATGGCTCATTTTTATAATACTTATTTAAGCCCTGTTGTTAATAGTATTCCAAGTGTTGTTATAAGAGCTTTAATTCGTTCGGAACTTAACAGTGAACATTTTTCTGATCAAGAAAAAATGAATCAGGTCGTTGAATATATTAACCATTATCTTGAAGACCACGCTGCAAATTATAACATTAAAGATGCCAGTAAATATTCTACTTCTCTTAAGTTTAATACTGAAAAACAAATCTATAATATTCTAGTACATTTTGAAAATGAAGAAGATCCTGTTTTAATTACTCCTCATTTTATTAAAAGTTTAGAGTTCCAAAAGTTAAGTAAATCTTACCCTCTAATTCGAGATTTCTTAATTGAAGAAGAAAAGGTATTAACTTTAGATACCGGTGTTGAAAAAATTAATATAGAATCTTTCGCAGATCTTGAAAGAGTTATTGATGAAAGAGGTAAAAAAGGTGTTCAAATCCAACGATTCAAAGGTTTAGGTGAAATGATGCCTCAACAATTATGGGAAACTACTATGGATCCTACTAATCGTACTTTACTTAAGGTCAATATTGAAGATGCTATGATGTGTGATCAACTTTTTGATATCTTAATGGGAGAAAAAGTCGAACCTAGACGTGATTTCATTGAAAATAATGCTGTTTATGCTATGAATATTGATACTTAATAGGTTTTTATTCTATTACTAAAACTAAAAGATCTCTATTATTTTTAGAGATCTTTTTTATAAAATTATAATTTATTAATTATTTAAAAAGATTTAATAAGTATTATACTTGTTTATTAATTTAAGTCTTTGATTGTGATTAATTAAATCAGCTCTTTCTTTTACAGACATAATTCCTAAATTTTTTAAAGATTTGCGATATGAATCTAATTCTTGCTTACGTTGCTTCATTTGTTCAGATCGTGTTACACCATAATAAATATTATTAACATCATCGCTTTTATATAAATCTAAATCTAAGTTAGTAGCAGGTATTTCATTGCCAGAATCATTTATGTAGACAAGTTCAGCCTTACCTTGCTGAATTTGAATAATTTTAGCTGTTTCCATTTTATCAAGGTCATCATCGCTATCTAAATCAGATGTAGAATCCTTTTCTGAAAGTATACTAGGACTATTAGACTTATTTAAGTAGACAAGTTCAGCTTTATAAGTAGGTTCATAAACAATTTTAGCTGTTTCCATTTTATCAAGGTCATCATCGCTATCTAAATCAGATGTAGAATCCTTTTCTGAAAGTATACTAGGACTATTAGACTTATTTAAGTAGACAAGTTCAGCTTTATAAGTAGGTTCATAAACAATTTTAGCTGTTTCCATTTTATCAAGGTCATCATCGCTATCTAAATCAGATGTAGAATCCTTTTCTGAAAGTATACTAGGACTATTAGACTTATTTAAGTAGACAAGTTCAGCTTTATAAGTAGGTTCATAAACAATTTTAGCTGTTTCCATTTTATCAAGGTCATCATCAGTATCCGAGTAATCAGATGTAGAATTATGTTCTGAGATTATACTAGAACTGTTAGAATCATTTAAGTCGACAAGTTCAGCCTTACCTTGCTGAATTTGAATAGTTTTAGCTGTTTCCATTTCATCAAGGTTATCATCGCTATCTGAGTAATCAGATGTAGCATTATGTTCTGAAAATATATTAATGGAACTATCAGAAACAGGACTCATATTCTGATAAAGATTTATTTCTTGACTTCTATGTGTATTATTTATAGCGGGCAGACTAATTTGTATTGGGCTATCTAAATAAGTTGAATTATTAGTATTTTCTTGAATATCAGTTTGATAATCTAATATTAAAGAATCATTATTGTTGTTATCTTCTGTTTGATTTTTTTTAGGTCTATGCCAACAAGAAAACCAATTACGTTTAAAAGATGAATTTTGATTATTTATAGGATCGGTATTTTCTCTATTTGATAAAGTTAAAGAATCACTATTGTTATCCTCAGATTGATTTTTTTTAGGTCTATGCCACCAAGAAAACCATTTGTGTTTTTCTGCTACTTTAGGTGTTGGTGTTAATAATGCTTCTTTTTTTTGTCTATTAAAACAAAAAGTTTTTTTCGACTGAATCCCATCTATTGCCAAGCTTGGGCTAGATGTTTGTTTAAACCCTACGTTCATTATTCAATTACTCCTCTTCTATTATCTGCTAAATATTAAAAAATTAAAAAGCTAATTTAAGCTAATTTTTCTTTTTTTAATTCTTTAGCTACATCATCGGCTACTTGGAATTGAGTTGTACCTATTATTTTTTCTCTCATCTTTACCATAAGGTAAGGTACAACTGCACCTAAAAGAATACAACAAGTACCCATAGATGTCAAAACTGTTCCTACTTTCATTTTTTGTGTTGATTTAATAAATTTTTCTAATCCTTCAGGTGCTTTTGTTGCTTTTTTAGAGTATTTATCAATATCTTTAGCAAATGATCTTACCTCATCAAGATTGATGAATTTACTTGTATCAATCTTGCCGGTATCAATTACTTTTTTACCTAGAAGTTTATTGAAAAATCCTGTATTTTTTTTATAAACAGGAATAATTTCAGCAGCTTTAGCTGTTTTTACTATTATATTTTCTGGGTTATCGTGTAAAAATTTCATTAAAGAATAATCTGTTTTTTGATTTGAAAATTCTTTTAAGTCGTTTAAATACTTTCCTGATTTTAATGAGTCTTTAAAATCATTAGAAGTAAGAACTCTTATATCTAAGTTGACAGGTTTTTTAAATACCTTTTCACTTATATTCTCTAATCCTTTCATTAAAGGATCGCTTAGGAGATACATACAAGCCCAGAAAGCACCTTCTTTAAGTACAAATTCTGCAAATTCACTTTTATTTCTTGAGTTATTTAATCTTCCGCCGGTAATTGTAGCATCGACTAGCATCATATTCTGTACCGGATCAAACATTATCTTTTCTGCTAGATTTTTTACAGAGCCTAAATTTGCTCCTTTAAAAGTAATATTATTATCTTTATTATTTTGCTTATTATCAGTTTTTTCTAAATTATTTTTTTCTTGATTGATTTTGTTATTCTCATTATACTGATTAATTAATCTTTTTTTTGTCAGAAGATGTTTAAATTTACTTAAACTAGTATAAGAAATAATAGTTAAAGCCGTAGCTGTAAGAACTTTTGAAATAAAAAGTCCTTTAAATAAAGGGAGCTTTTTTTGAGCATCTAAGATTGATTTTTGAAGCTCTTTTGTTGGAGCTTTTTCAATACTTAAATCTAAAATATCTTTATTTTGTTTAAAAATTCTAGTGTCAACTTCTGGATTTAATTTTGCGATTTTATAAGCTGTTTTATCTATTAAACCTTTAAAAACAGGTAATCCAAATAACCAAATAGCTTGAGTACCAAATTCGTCAATAAATCGATCTTTTCCTTCTATGGCACCACCTGCATTATATGAAATATATGTTGCCCCTAAACCGTCAAAGGTATCTTTAACTCCTAATGGTACTATTGATGATGGATTGCCTAGTGTTGAAATAATTTTACTTGATAAACTAATATTTGACATACTCTATTTGACTTTCTAATAAATAAAAAAACTATAATCCCCAAATTAGATTCATTAAACGTATCTTAGAAAAATTTGGAATAAAATTTACATCTATATTTTTAAATTTTGATATTATTAATATTTTCAAATTTTCGACCTGTTGTAATTTTTACTACATTTATTAAATAACATAAAAAAATTTTTTGTTAGTAAATAAAAAAATTGTTACATTTGTTTAAATTTCTTTAATTAGATCCCTTGGCTGTTGAAATAATTCCTTTATCTTGCTTATAATTTTAATTATGAATGAGATTATCTCTATTGAAAATGCACAACTTAAATATGATATAAGTAATAATCTTTTTGATTCAAAAAAAGAATTTATATATGCTTTAAATAATTTAAGTTTAAAAATTTATAAAAATGAAATTCTAGGTCTGGTAGGTGAATCCGGTTGTGGAAAATCAACTTTAGGTAAGGCTATAATAAAACTTTTAAGACTAAATAGTGGTAAAATCCTATTTAAAAATAAAAATATTAATTCTTTTAATAAAACTGAATTAAATGATTTTAGAAAAAAAACAGCTTTTATTTTTCAAAATCCATATGCTAGTTTAAATCCCAGAATGAATATTTTTGATATATTAAAAGAACCTCTTGTTATACATAAATATGGTAATTTTAAACAAATTAAAGATAAAATTGAATCTATTATTGAACTAACCGGTCTGGAAAAAAATATGCTATACAGATATCCACATGAATTCTCAGGCGGACAACGACAAAGAATTGCTATTGCCAGATCATTGGTTCTTGATCCTGAATTTATTATTGCGGATGAACCTGTAAGTGCTCTTGATGTCAGTATTCAAGCTCAAATCATTAATTTGCTTATTGACCTTAAAAACAAGCTTAACCTTACTATACTTTTTATTTCTCACGATTTAAATGTAATTAAATTTATATCAAATAGAATTGCTGTAATGTATCTTGGAGAAATTGTTGAATTAGCTGATACTAAAACTTTATTTAATAATCCAAAGCATCCTTACACTAAAGCACTTTTAAGTGCTATTCCACAAATAGATACTGATCATAAATTTTATGATCAAAAATTCCAATTAAAAGGAGAATTACCTTCACCTAAAAATCCACCTTTGGGTTGCAAATTCCATACACGCTGTCCTTTTAAACTCTCAATATGTTCAGATGTTTTACCTGATCAAATAATATTAAATGATAATCATTTAATAAGATGTCATTTATATAAAAATTTATAATAAAAACAAAAAATTTTAGAGCAATTTCAAGATATTGATTTGATTAATATAAAAAACAGGAAACATAAGAACCATCATTTATTTTTTTTAATTCAGGCGCTGTTTTTTTACACCTTTCAAAACAAAAATTACATCTTGATGCAAAAGGACAACCATTTATATTCTCGTATATAGAGGGTACTTGGCCTTTAATAGTATGTAAAACTTTAGAATTAAAATCAGGTAAAGAATTTATTAATGCTTTTGTATAAGGATGCTTTGGATTATTAAATAAAGTTTTAGTATCAGATAATTCAACAATTTCTCCATAGTACATTACAGCAACTTTGTCAGCGTTTTCTGATACAATACCTAAATCGTGAGTAATTAATATTATAGAGGTATTATATTTATTTTTTATCTCTCTTAATAGCTGCATTATCTGAGCTTGTACTGTTACATCTAATGCAGTAGTAGGTTCATCTGCAATAATTAAAGAACTTTTTGCTAAAAGAGCCATTGCAATTATAATCCTTTGCTTCATCCCTCCTGATAATTCATGTGGATAAGCATTTAATCTTTCTTCAGGATTTGGAATATGGACATCTTTTAATGTACGTATTATTTTATTATAAGATTCTTCTTTTGATATGCCTTTGTATTTTAATTTTATGACTTCTAAAATCTGATCTTTTATTCTATATAATGGATTTAATGATGTCATAGGATCTTGAGGTATTAAAAAAATTTCATTACCTCTTATTGCTTGCATTTGTTTTTCTATTATTTTTAATAAATCAATATTATTTAGATTGATCGAACCGGATAAAATTTTTGCATTTAATGGTAATAAATTTAATATGGCTAAAGAAGTCAAAGATTTTCCACAACCTGATTCACCTACAATTGAAAAAATTTCGGACTTATGAACTTCAAATGTTATATTTTTCAATACTTTATAAAATTTATTATCAATTGTGAATCCTAAAGATAAATTTTTTACTTCTAATAATGGCATAATATATATTATAATATATTTTTTTTAATTTTAAAGCTAATTATATGGACTATATTATTTTTTTATTGCTTTATCAATAATAATCATATTTCTAGAAATTACTTTAAAAAAATTAAAATTTATGATAGAATAAAAACAAGTTAAATAAAAAATTATATTTGTTAAAAAAAATTTTTGTAATAAAATATTAAGTGGCAAGGATAGGCAAAGGTTTTACAATGAGTGAACAAGAATTAGAAAATGAACAACTGGATGATTCTAAACAAAAAATACTAGTTGTAGATGATGAAGCTAGTATTAGAAGAATTTTAGAAACAAGATTAAATATGATTGGATATGATATTCTTACAGCAGCTGATGGTGAAGAAGCTATTACTGCTTTTAATAAATTTAATCCGGATTTAATTATTTTAGATGTTATGATGCCAAAACTTGATGGATATGGTGTTGTGCGAGAAATTAGAAGAACGTCTGATGTTCCTATTATTATTTTAACGGCTTTAGGTGATGTTTCTGAACGTATTACAGGTTTAGAATTAGGTGCTGATGATTATGTAATTAAACCTTTTAGCCCAAAAGAATTAGAAGCTCGTGTAAAGTCTGTTCTAAGACGTACTTCTCATGGTAAAACGGCTCTTCCTATTGGAAAAGTAGCTAAAAATATTATTACAACTGGTAATATTAAGATTGATACTGCAAGAAGACAAGTATATAAAAAAAATGAACGTATCAGACTTACCGGTATGGAATTTAGCTTACTTGAATTGCTTGTAAATAATTCTGGTCAAGCTTATTCTAGAAATGAAATTTTACAACACGTTTGGTCTTATCCTGCAGATCATCGTATTGATACTAGAGTTGTTGATGTTCATATCTCTAGATTAAGATCTAAACTTGAAGCTGATCCGGCTAATCCGGAATTGATTCTTACAGCACGGGGTATGGGATATATGTTCCAGAGAATTTCTTAATTTAAAAACTAAAATTTTAAAAAATACTCTATTTTAAATAGAGTATTTTTTTATTTATTATTTAAAAATTCCAGAAATTGTCATCATTATCTTCGGATTCCAAGTTAACATTAATATTTCCAAAACGATTGTTTATTTCTTCTGGCCCTAAAGTTTCTGCCCTTAATAGTTTTGGCCTTTTAAAATTATTATCTGTTGTATTAACTGCACTGTCTTCTTGTCTTTTTTCTATAATATCAACATCATCTTCTGGTACTAGTACTACTTCTGATGAGAAAGATTCTATTTGATCTTTTGATAAATTCTTTTCATTATTATCAAAGCAAGAATTATTTATTAATGGTGCTTCGAATTTAGAGGAAGAGCCTTTTTTAAATGTATTTCTTTCTAGTAATATATTTAATAAATTTATATTATTTTTATTGTTTTTTAGAAGATAATTCTTTTGTTCAAACAAATCTTTTGTGTCTTGGTATCTTTCATTTAGTTCCTTTAATTTTGGATTACTATCAAATCTTTGAAATGAATCTTCTTTTATCATTGATAAAGGTTTAGATAAATTTAGAGGAGATAAATATATTTTTCTGGGAGTGTATTTTTGTTGAGTATTTATTTGACATAATGGATTAAATCCAGACAATTGATTTTTTGATAATGGTGTACTATTCATAAACTTTCTTTCTCCTTTTTTCTATATTACAATGATAACAAAAAAAAGTTTATAAGTAAACCTTTACTTAATATTTTTTAATCCTTCAGATATTCTTTTTATACAAGAATTTTTACTATTTTGCCATTCTCTAAAGGTGAGATGAATTACTTTAAAACCTAGTCTATTTAATATTTTATGTTTTTTTATATCTGATACTATACTTTTTTTATTATCTTTTACTCCATCAACTTCTACGATTAATGAATTATCATTTTCATCTAAGAGAAGTAAATCGCAAGATAAATTAGCTGTTTCAAATGGTGCTTTAACTTTAAAACCAACATTGATAAGTTCATTTGCAATAGTTTTCTCAAATTCATTTTTATATTTATTTTCTGTATATAAACTTAAATTTCCCTTCTCAGTAGTTGTAGAAATATTACTGTTATTTTCTAAATTTAAATTTTTGTTTAAATTATTAATATGTTCATAATTTTCAACATACTCAAGGTAAGATCTTAAAAGTCCATTAGGTAAATTTTTAGGATTTTGAGATATAAAAGATATTACTTGTTTTCTCGCTCTAGTAATAGCTACATTAAATAAATTAGGTTTTTGTAGGAATACTAAACTTTGATGAAAACTATTAGGTGCTAAAGTCCAAGAAATTATAATAATATCACGCTCATCACCTTGAAATGCGTGAGCTGTTCCTATTTCGATTTTATGTTGTTTTATTAAGTTTTCTGTAAGTATTTGTGATACAGCTTTTTTTAGTCCATCAACTTGAGCTCTAAAAGGAGAAATTATTCCTATTGTAATAGGTTCAGATCCTGTTTTTTTTCTGGTTTCTTCATCATCTATTATTATAGAATATAATTTTTTTATTACTGCTTCTATTTCTACATTATTTTTACTCATCCCCCATTCTACTTTACCATTTTCCACAATATTTAAACTTAAAATATTATCCGGTAAATGAATGCTTCTATTCATTACTTTTATTCTATTTCCATAAAACTCTTTATTTGAAAAATTTATAATAGGTGGTAAACTTCTAAAGTGTTCATCTAATAGAACTTGTGCATTAGAGTAATAATTAGCCAGATCAAACATAGAATTTGATCTGAATCTCCACATTAATTGATATTTATCTGGGATCTCATATTGAGCTAAATATGATTGTTCTTTTGCTTTTTCTAAAAAAGAAAGATGTGGTAATTGTTTATCATCACCCACAATCACAGCTTTTTTTGAACGGTATAATACAGGAAAACAACTAGCTATATCACACTGAGAGGCCTCATCTATTATACAAATATCAAAAAGTCCTGGCTTTAATGGTAAAGCTTGTGATATAGCATATGTCGTTACACACCAACAAGGAAAAGTCTCTTTTAATGGTGTAAAATCTTCTTCTTCTAACAATCTACTCTGTAAATTTTTTTTACGTTCAACTATAGCCTTTGCATGAACTTTTAACCTTCTTACTTTTTTCTCATCGCATAATAATGATTTTAATGCTTCTTGCCTTTTATTTTTTAAGATCTTTATTGCTAAATCTTTTTGTTTTTCTTTGAATGCTTCTATTTGTTTTAAAATTAAATGTAAGTTACCTTTTGAATATATTTGATTTTCTATTTTATTTAATTCAAACTCAATTTTTGAAACATCTAACTCTTGTCTTACTTGATTTAAAAAAGCAAAATCTATACTTTCAATCCTTTTTATATTTAAAATTTTTTCTAATTTTCTTTTATTGATAAATGATGAAATTTTAGATAAAATATTACTTTTATTTAAATTACATTCACTAGAAGAAAGTATTTTTTCTATACTTTCAATTTCTTCAAAGTTAAGTATTTTATTTATATAAATTTTTTTATTTATAAATTGTAAAACCTCTTCTTTTTCTTTAAATTTTTCGTAAAAATTATTTTCAAGTTGAATAATCTGCGATGCTATTACTTCAAGTTCATTAGCTTGTTTATGCAAATTCTGCATATCTTTTATATCGACAAGAACACAGTCTTCAAAATCAGTGTTAAGATCTATTTTCCCTGATAATAACTCATTTAATCTATAGCTTAATTCTTTCTGATAATTTAATCTTCCGGCCCTTAACGACAAAAAAGGTGCACCAAATTCATTTAATCTATCATTTACTACATCACAGGCTTTATCCATTCTTGAAGCTACAAGCACAGTTTTCCCTTTTGCCAGATAGTGTGACACTAAATTTACTATTGTTTGGGATTTCCCTGTACCGGGAGGCCCATAGACTAGAGTTAAATTATTCAATTCACTTTGTTTTATTACACTTTCTTGAGCATCACTTATATCTAATGGTGTTGTTGTAAAAAAATTCTTTAAAACTTCATTTGAAATTGAAGCAGTATTTTTTTTATCGATTTTTTGTTCATATTCATCATTAATTATACTTAAAGCAGTTTCTCTAAATATACCGCTTGGTTTTTCTGAGATCTGTTTTAGTTCATGCAATAATCCTGCAGTAATAGCTGGACGTTTTGTTAATATTATAGCACTACTTGGATATAAACATATTTTATTTTTACTTATAATTCGTTTATCGGAACTTTTTATTGAATCTTCTTCTTTTATTTCCATATCCTCTTCTTCGTATATGGCATCAACATTGTTATCTTCATAAAATTTTGTATTTTTTGATAGTGTTTCACTTTTATTATTTAGATTTTTAAATAGATCGCTAGAAGATGGAAGCTTAATTTCGGAATTTTTATCAAGTACAATTTCAACATCTGGAATTATTGATTTTAAAGTCGTTATGAATATATCTAACTTCTCTTCAGTTAATGGTAACTCCGGAACTACATCTAATAATCCAAAAAGCAAATTTTCAACTTCATCTTCATCATCATTTTTTTTCATTAATGCGGTTAAAGCTCCCGTATTTAATGAAATTGTTTCATCTGTTAGGCTGCATACTATATTTTTTTCTTCTCGTTCAAGTTTACAAGGCATATATAATAATGGAGTTAAAAATTCTCCGGCCTTTTTATTTTTCGAATTTTTACCCGTTAAAAATAAATATCCATAGATTAAATATTTATCTTTTTGACAGATCTGGGATTGTATCATTAATTCTGTAAGTTCTGATGAAGATCCATCCAGATATAAATTTTTTGGATAATTATAAAATAGATCAGAAAAATTTTCTGTATTTTCGTTTAAAAATATCCATTTATTTTCTTTATCTTGTTTAAGATTTCTGAAGGTTGAACTTTTTACTTCTTCTCTTATACAATCGTGAAGATAAAGACTTAATCTTTTGATAAAACTTTGATGAAAAGCCGAATTTATTATTTTTGTTGCTTCTTGAAACATAATAAAACCTTAAAAATAACTTTCTGGATTAGTTTAACATACTTAATTATACTACAAAGTTATCTTTAAATATTGAATTTTTATTTAATTTTCTTACAATTTTATAGAATTTAATTAGTTTTTGAAAAAACATAAGTACTTATTTTACTGATTAATCCTAAGATCGTTGCTCCAATTGCTACAAAAATATAAGGAATCGTATCTTCTTTTTTTATTTTATCTAGCTTTCTACCAAAAGATAACTCTTTTTGCGAATGTTTTATATAGTCTTGATTATAATTATTTGTTATAGCTACTTTTTTCTTATAACTGTTTGTTTTGTAATTATTATTGTTAACTATTTTTACTGAAGAAATTTTCATAAAAATAAATTCTCCTTGTTATATAAAAGATTTATATAATCTAAAAGTTAGTAACTTAATGCAGAACAAAAATTTTAAATTATTTTTAATAATTATACACTTTATTATCTGTTTTTGTAAATAGTTAATTAACTATTCTTTTTATAAAATTTTAATAAATATCAATAACCAGAACTCCGGAACCACCTTGATTCTGCTCAGCTTGACGATATTTTGATACATAAGGCGAATCTTTAACATATTCCCAGATAGCATTCTTTAACGCTCCTGTTCCATTACCATGTATTATATACACAGGAGTTAAGTTATTTAAACTTGCTTTATCTAGATAAATATCTAAAGTATCTAATGCCTCATTTACTCTATATCCTCTTAAATCTAAAGTATTTGATACATAATTACGCTCAAATTTAAAGGGTCCTTTTTCTATATTTTTTATATTTCTTGATTTTAAATTCTTATTCTTTATTATATATTTAGATTCAAATATTGCTAATCTATCACTTTTTACTGTTGTTGTTATCTGCCCTATCTTTACTTTTACATTATTTTGTTTATCCGGATATGATAGTAAAATAACTTCCTGATTTAAATTTTTTATTAATAATTTCTGATTGAGTTTTACATCATCCCAACTTACATCTATGTAATTATTTGAAAGTTGAAATTCATCTTGACTAAATTGTTCCCTTGCTTCAGATTCTAGTCTGCCTAAACGAGAATATGTTCTTCTTGCTACTTTTTCCGTTTTTTCTCTGTTTAGTTCTTGACTTAACTCTTTTAGTTCTTTTCTTAATTCTTCAAATTTTGTTTGATACTTCTTCTTAAAAGATATTAAGCTTTTTTTCTTATCTTTTTTTAATGCTTCTAGTCTTTCATAATATTCTGATTTTACAGATTTTAAATCTTTCTCTATATTAATAACGTTTTTAGAGCTTTCTTCTAAAACTCTATGAGTACTTTGTAATTCTTGAATAACTTCCTCCGTCTTATTACTCTGAAAAGATATTATTTCTTTAGATCTATTTATAATTGAATCATTTAAACCTAAATTTTTTGCAATTGAAAGAGCATGACTTAATCCTGGAATATCCATCAGAAGTTTATATGTCGGACTTAAAGTGTTTATATCAAAGTCTACAGAAGCATTTTTAAAACCGGATTTTATATAAGCTAAATTTTTCAATTCTCCAAAATGTGTTGTACATATACAAAATGTATTATTTTTCTGTAAATATTCTAAAATTGAAATAGCAAGTGCAGAGCCTTGTTCAGGATCTGTTCCTGAGGCAATCTCATCTAGCAATACTAATGTATCCTCATCAGAGTTGTTTATTATATTTACTATGTTATTCATATGTGATGAAAATGTTGATAAACTTTGAGCTATACTCTGCTCATCACCTATATCTGCCATGATTTTTTTAAAAGGATATATTTTTCCTTCTACTGCAGGTATAAATAAACCTGAGTTCATCATTAAAGTACATAAACCTATCGTCTTTAATATTACAGTCTTACCACCTGTATTTGATCCTGTAATTATTATTATATTTTTAGACACTTCCATAAAAAAATCATTTTTTACAATATTATCACAGTAGTCTATTAAAATAGGATTTTCCATCTCTTTTAATGAAATTATTTTTTCATCTTCAGAAATTATAGGTAAACTGAATTTGTATTTGATAGCATATCGGGCTTTTGCTAATATAAAATCAAAAAATGCTAAATCAGATTCTAATTTTAACAAATCTTCAGAATATATTGCTATTATATTTGATAATTCTTTTAATATTCTGTAAATTTCTTTTTCAATTTGTATTTCTATTTCTCGTATTTTATTTGATAACGGAATAATTTCTTTAGGTTCAATAAAATAAGTCTGAAGACTTGAAGAAGCATCATGTACAATCCCTATAATTTTATTTCTATTTTCAGCCTTGACTTGGAATACAATATGTCCATCTCTATATGTATAGATAGAATCTTGTAAGTATTTTGAAAATTCAGGATTATTCAAAAGAGAATTTACTTTTAATTTTAAATTTTCACGATTTTCTCTTAAACTTTGTCTTAGAGATTTTAGTTCTAAAGAGGCTGTGTCCTTAACATTATTAGCTTCATCAAAAATATTTTTTATTTTGTCTTCTAGTTCCGTATTAGAATATAAATTTTCTGATAACTCATATAAGGAATTATAATCTGATTTATATTTAGATAAAAAATTATTGATATATCTTGACATAGCTAAATTAAATTTTAGTTCTGTAAATTTAATATTCTCTGGTACTTTTCCTGATTTACAATCTAGTATCATTTGAGAAATAGAATAAACTTGATTTAACGGAAAGTTTAATCCAGAGTTAATAATTTTATATGCCTGCTCAGTAAAGGATAAATGCTCTTTAATTAGTGAAATACTTTCACAAGGCCTTAAGTTTAAACAGACTTGTTTACCCAGCTCACTTAAAGCAAAGCTTGATAATTTTTCTAAAACTTTATCATATTCTAAAATCTTAAAATATTTGTCCATAATATAAGTATAACAAAAATAAATTAATTAAATGAATTTTAATAAAACTACTAGATTTTTTAATAAAATTTGATATAATAATAACTATGTTTAAGAGGAAGTGCAAAATTACATTTATAAGACATGGTTCCACAATATACACAGATAATTGTATATTGAATGATGATATAGAATATCCCGGATTAAATGAAATAGGAAAACAAGAAGTTGAAAAAACAGCAAAATGGATATTAGAAAGAGGATTAAAAGTAGATAAATTATATACAGGTCCTTGTATAGCTGAAATAAAAACAGCTATGATAATATCAAAAGTTTTGAAAATGGATTATGAAGTAATTGATACTTTGTTACCTAAAGTATATGGTAAATGGGCAGGTTTAAATTTTAATCAGATAATGGAAAAATATCCTCAAGAATTTGAGTTATATAAAAAAGATAAACTGAATTTTGCACCGGAAAATGGAGAATCATTTTTTCAACTTAATAAACGTGTAGATGAAAATTTATCTAAAATTATTAAAGAAAATTTAACAAAAAGAATTTTTATTGTAACTAATTCGGATATTATTCAATCAGTAGTAAGAAATGCTCTGAATATACCTCCATATAGCCAAACAAATGTAAATATTCAACCAGCATCAGCTACTCAAGTTTCTTTCTTTAAAGATTTTAGTATGCTTATGTATTCTAATTATATTCCATTTTTATAATCTACTTATATATGTAAAAATTTTATTTATTTAACTTAACACAAAGTGGTAAATTTTTATCATTTGAACTAAAATATTTATAAATAATACTTGATGTTTATAAATATAGTATTATTTTGCTTTAAGGGTAGTTTAGTTGTGTAAAGTAATAGTAGTAAAATTTATGAAATTTATATTAAAAATTACAAAGAATTTTTTAATATCATTATGTATGATCCTTATAACTAATTTAAATGCATTAAGTGCACCACAAGCTTATGGAACTAATCAGGTATTTTCACCTATAGCTATTCCATCTATAAATATTGGTGTTAATCAAGTGTCGAATGCTCAAGATTTTACTTCAGGATTACAGATTTTGATATTATTAACCATACTTTCTTTAGCTCCAAGTATACTTATTATGACAACGTGTTTTATGAGGATAGTAATAGTATTATCATTGGCAAGACAAGCTATAGGTACAGCAAGTTTACCTCCAACACAAGTGATTGTAGGTTTGGCTTTAATACTTACTTTTTTTGTAATGGCACCAACTTATAATAAAATTAATCAAGAAGCTATTCAACCATATATGAAAAATCAAATTACACAGCCATTGGCACTTGAAAGATCGATGAAACCTATAAGAGAATATATGATAAAATTTACAGATGAAAAAGAAATAGGTCTGTTTTTAAAGATGGCAAAAATGGAAAAACCTAAAAATTGGGAATCTGTTCCGACATATATATTATTACCGGCTTTTATATTAAGTGAACTTACTGTTGCTTTTAAAATAGGATTTATATTATTTTTACCATTTTTAGTAATAGATATAGTAATAGCAAGTATATTAGTATCAATGGGGATGATATTTTTACCTCCAACAGTTGTAGCTACTCCATTTAAACTTATTTTGTTTGTTATGATAGATGGGTGGTATTTAATTACAAAATCACTGTTAGAGGGACTTATTATATAATAATATCAAAATCGATAAAATCAGGAGAGATAAAAATTGGAAAGCTCATTATTTTTAAGTATATTGCAAGAGGTGTTAATTTTAATATTACAATTAAGTGCTCCGGTACTATTAGTGGCAATTGTTGTAGGTCTATTAATAAGTATATTTCAGGCGGTTACACAGATACAAGAACAAACTTTAACATTTGTACCTAAATTGATAGCAGGAGTAATTACATTAATTCTTTGTTTGCCTTGGATGCTTAATGTATTTATATCAAGAACGAATGATTTGTTTGATAAGATACCACTTCTATTAAGATAGAGGTAATGGATTGTATATGTCTGGCGATTTATTAAGCATATTAACACCAAAAAATATTGTAATATTTATTCTTATCTTTACAAGATTGTCTGGAATGATAATATCTATGCCGGTTTTTTCCACGTACCCGATACCTATTCAAATAAAAATATGGTTAATGGCATTAATATCTTTTATAATATTTCCATTTGTAGCTTTAAAAATTAATTTTTTAGTACCTAATAGTATGCCATTAATGCTTGTATATGCTTTAAAAGAATTTTTAATAGGATTTTTAATAGGATTTGTATCAAATTTTTTATTTAATGCTATTCAGATGTCAGGTCAATTTATAAGTTTACAAAGTGGATTATCTGTAGGTAATGTACTAGATCCGACATCAGGAGAACAAGTGCCGGTAATAGGTGAATTATATGTAATAATGCTAACGATGGTATTTTTTACTTTAAAAGCTCATCAATGGATATTATCCGCAGTATACAAAAGTTTTGAAACACTTCCTATTGGTATAGAAACTATATTAAAACCAGAATTTTTAGAAATAATTCTCAAAATGTCATCAGAAATATTTACAATATCAATAAGTTTTGTATTGCCAATATTTTGTATCTTATTTGTACTTCAAGTTTTACTGGGCGTATTATCAAAGATGATTCCACAATTAAATGTATTTATGGTAGCAATGCCAGTACAGATACTTCTAGGTTTTCTATTAATGCTTATATTTCTGAATCCTATGTTTAATTATCTTGGAACTCTGGTACAGAAATTTTATTATCAGATAATGATTTTATTTACGTAAAAACAAATACTAAATGTAAATAAAATAAATTGAATAGAATACAATAGTCTATAATTATGATAAAATATAATAATACAAGGGGAAGAGAAGAAAAAGGAACGAAAAGTAATTAATGAGCGCTGAAAAAACAGAAAAAGCGACCCCCAAGCGATTAGAAAAAGAACGTAGTAAGGGGAATATATCAAAAAGTCAAGATTTAAATTCTGCTTTAGTTCTAACCTTAGGAACTTGTTTATTATTTACATACGGAATAAATATTTTAGAAGAATTAAAAATTTTATTACATGTAACATTTGCTAATTTTATTACTCAAAAATTATATTTGAAAGATATAACAGGATTTTTTATGCCATATATTATGTCTTTAACACGATCACTGGTTCCATTTTTATTAATATTAATGTTTTTTGCAGGATTTTTAGTCAGAATGCAAGTTGGAGCATTATTTGCAATAGAAAAATTAAAGCCGTCAATAGATAAATTAACTCCAAGTGCTATAGTAAATGGTCTAAAAAGAATGTTTAATCCTTTTGCACCTAAAAATTTGTTTGAGCTTGGAAAATCATTTTTAAAATTGGCTATAATAGGATCAGTAGGCTACTCTTCAGTAATAAGTAAAAAAGACGATCTTCTTTCTTTACTGGGAGCAGATATTATAACAGGCATGTCAATATTAAGTGATGTAATTTTTCACGTTTTAATAAATATGTGTATAATTATGATAATTTTAGGATTAATAGATAAAAAATATCAAGATTATGAATACGATAAATCAATGAAAATGACAAAGCAAGAAGTAAAAGATGAGATGAAAAATTCAGATGGGGATCCTAAAATTAAATCGAAAATAAAAGCACAGCAAATGCAGATAATGAATCAAAAAATGATGAGTGCTATTCCAAAAGCAGATGTAGTAGTTACAAATCCAACCCATTATGCTGTAGCAATAAAATATGATAAAATAAATAACCCTGCTCCAATAGTTGTAGCAAAAGGTGTTGATTTTATGGCATTTAAAATACGAGAGATAGCAACTAATAACAATATACCGATAGTTGAAAATAAACCGTTGGCTAGATCTTTATATAAACTTGTAAAAGTAAATGGTATAATACCAGAGGAGTTATATACAGCGACAGCAGAAGTATTAGCTTGGGTATATAATAGAAATAAAATATTAAATAGGTAATACATAATGAGGTGTTCTTTAATTGAATTTAAATAGTTTATCAAATATACTTAAGAATAATGATGTAATACTGGCTGTAGGTTTAGTAATAATTATCGGCATGCTTGTATTACCATTACCACCTGTATTACTTGATTTTTTACTTACAATTAATATATCCTTATCAGTGATAATATTATTAGTTTGTTTATTTACAAAAGAGCCGCTTGAATATTCAACATTCCCTATAATATTGCTTATATCCACAGTATTTAGATTAGGGTTAAATGTAAGTTCAACTCGATTAATATTACTACACGCAGAAGCAGGAGATGTAATAAGAGCATTTGGCGAATTTGTCGTTGGTGGAAATTATGTAGTAGGTGGAGTTGTATTTATAATTTTAGTATTAATAAACTTTATGGTAATAACAGGCGGAGCTGGAAGAGTAGCAGAAGTATCAGCAAGATTCACTTTGGATTCTATGCCCGGAAAGCAATTAAGTATTGATGCGGATTTAAATGCAGGATTAATTTCAGAAGATCAAGCAAAAGAAAAGCGAAGAAAAATAGAAAGAGAAGCAGACTTTTATGGTACAATGGATGGTGCCTCAAAGTTTGTAAAGGGTGATGCAACAGCAGGAATTATAATTACTGTTGTAAATATAGTTGGTGGATTAATAATAGGTGTTTGGCAATTAAAAATGGATCCTTTAAATGCCTTAAGTACCTATACTATTTTAACTGTAGGTGATGGCTTGGTATCTCAAATACCTGCGTTATTAATATCATTTGCTACAGGTCTTATTGTAAGTCGTGCAAGTGGTCAAGATAATTCTTTAAGTCAGGATATTCAGCACGAAATGTTTTCAAACCCTACAGTTTTGGGAGTTGTATCCGGACTTTTGCTGCTATTAGGTTTTGTTCCGGGATTACCAACTATCCCATTTTGCCTTATTGGAAGTTTAATTGGTGGATTTGCTTATTATAAAAATAAGGAGAATCAAAAAAAAGAAGAAGAAAAAAAATTAAAAGAAGAAGAGGCAAAAAGGTTAGAAAACCTAGGACCAAATAAAAAGAAAAAAGGTAATAGAGAAAGTGTAATGGAATTATTAACTGTTGAAACGATAGAAATGGAAATAGGCTATCGTCTAGTTTCATTACTTGATGTTGCTCAAGGTGGAGATTTACTTGAAAGAATAGCTCAGATAAGAAGACAGACAGCTTTAGAACTTGGTATTGTATTACCTTCTATTAGAGTTCGTGATAATTTACAATTACCTCCAAATAATTATCAAATAAAGTTAAAAGGAGTAAGTATAGAATCCGGAGAAATATACCCTGATAGGTTTTTAGCAATGAATGCCATGGGTGGAGATATTTCATCTTCAGGATTAAATGGGATAAATGCTATTGAACCTGCTTTTGGTTTACCAGCTTTATGGATAGAAGAAAAAGATAAAGAATATGCAGAGATATCTTCTTTTACTGTTGTGAGTCCTTCTGCAGTTATTTCAACTCATTTAACCGAAGTTATAAAGAAAAACGCTTCTGAAATTTTATCTAGAAATGATGTTCAACAACTTGTGGATAATCTTAAAAAAGAAGTTTCTGAAGATTATGTAAAAGATTTAATGAATGACTTAAGTATTAGTGATATTCAACTTGTATTACAAAATCTTTTAAAAGAAAGGATTTCCGTAAGAGATTTAAGAACTATTTTAGAAACTATGAGTTTACAAAGTAGAGTTACAAAAAATACAGACTTTTTAACAGAACATGTAAGATCTGCTTTATCAAGATCAATATGTAAGCAAAATTTAACCCCAACAGGAGAATTATTAGCTATAACCTTAAGTCCGGAAGTAGAAAGTGCTATAGCATCAGGTATAAGTCCTGACGGTCAGAGTCTTACTTTAGAACCTAATTTTGCAAGATTATTAATAAAAAGTATGGATGAGAAAATAGAAAAAGCAATATTAGAGAATTCTAATACTCCGGTTATATTGTGTTCAGCTCCAATAAGGTTAAATTTCAGAAGATTTATTGAAAAGACACATCCTCAAATAGCTGTAATGTCATATAATGAATTGACAATTGGAATAAAAGCCAGATCTGTAGGTGTTATAAATAATTTAGTTAATAAAGTTTAATATAAATTAAAAATATTTTTAAAATAATAAAATTAATATAAAGCCATGCACTACCTATCGAAAAATAGAAAGTAATAATTAAGAAATTAAATACCTCTTGTAATAAGTTATATACCCATAAGTGACATCTTAGTGCTGCTGTATTTCTACCCTGACACGGTTCAATGTATTATGCCATATAAGTTCTTACCGTCAACGATAAAAAACTTCTAACCATTATTCCTAAAGTCCTCACAGTAGGCTCTACACCTCGCATTAACTTCGAGTCAAGAGATTGCAATTCCCCGTGGAGCATGGCTTGAATTTATTATATGATATATTATTTAAAAAATCAATTATATTAGTTTCTTATTTTTTATATTTATTTTGAGTTTAAAGAAAGTAATTTTTTATAATCTTTATACCAGTAAAATTTTTTTAATAAATTATCATCATAAGTCTTCTGAATATGTACAAGTTGTGGAATAAGTTCTTTTAAATAGTTATTCTTAATAGATTTATGTGCTTTTTTATACCATTTTATTGAATTTCTGGCATATTTTTTTAGAAAAGGAATTTTATATGTTTCCATTAAATTTTTCTTATTTAATAAATCTTCAATACCGTAGAAAATTTTAATAGCATCAAGTGCATTTAGATTTCTTGTTTTACTATGAGATCCAAGCCGTTTTTTTCTATAAAAATATAAAAACTCGTTTAAACAAATAATTTTTTTTGCAAGTAATGTTGTATGTACATAAAATTCTTGATCTTCAGATGTTTTAATATTTGGATATCGAATATTATTTTCCTCTATAAGAGAACGTTTATATAATTTTAGATAATTAGCTACAGGTAGTTTAAAAATATTCTCTTTTAATTCTAAAGGAGAAAAATTTCGTTTAAAGCAAAATCTAGGTATACCTCGAAATTTATATGTACCTTTTGCATATTTAAATAACCATCTATCCTCGTGATAAGAATAAGCTTGAGTTATTACAATATCAGAATCATATTCTATTGCTTTTTTATATAATTTCTCAAACATCTCAAGTTTTACCCAATCATCAGGGTCTACAAAACCTATATACTCACCTTTTGCATTATCTAATCCAAGATTTCTAGCTATTCCTGCATATTTGTTTTCTTGAGAAAATATTTTTATTCTAGAATCTAAAGCTTCATATTTTTTTAAAATATTATAAGAATTATCACTTGAACCATCATCTACTGCTATAATTTCTATATCTTTTAAAGTTTGATTTAATAATGATTGGAAACACTGATCTAAGTATTTTTCGACATTATATACAGGAAGTATTATAGAAACTTTTGGCATAAATTTAAAAAATCCTTATAAATTTTCTATAATTTAATATTATGATAAATTATAGAAACAATATCATTATATTTTTTTACATTTAAAGATAAAAAAGACTCTATATAATTTTTTTGATACTCGTAAGCACGATATTTATCTATAGCTAATGCGGAATATATATATTCTTTATTATCAGATTGTAAATTAAAAATATTTAATAACTCTTTTTTCTTTTCTATAATATCGGAAATATCAATAAATGAATTAACGATAGCAAAAGGTTTCCAAACTTCATACATTATAATTTTCAAATTAGGTTTAATATTTTGAAATTTTAATAATCTTGTTAAAAATATAGCTAATGATTTATTATCGACATTTTGTTCTAGTATATTAGGAATAAAAATATAATCATAATCAGAAATATCAATTTTTTGAATTAAAGAGAAATTCTCACTTAAAGTTAATTCGGGTATAGATAAATAAGTAGGAGAATCCAAATTAGCTAATGTACAAGCATTAAAAAAATTCTGTTTAATATTATTTTTAGTATCAAAATCAGAAGTAGCAGGAATATTAGAAACAGAATCCGTTAAACAAATAATATTAAAATTTTTAAAATACTTTAACAAAGTAGCACCAATACCGATAAAAGCATCATCTGCACGAGTAGATAAACATAAACATTTATCATTTTCTGCCAATTCAAATTCACGTGATTTAAAAGAAATTTTTAAATAAGCAGAATAAATTTTTGGTATAAACTTTGTAAATAAAAATTTTCTTATCATATTTTTATTATATTAATTAAAAAATTAAAATCAATAAATTTACAAAAAATATATAGACTTATGTTATTATGTTATATTATAATAAGGTAAAAATAATATAGAGAAAGGAAAATGAAAACAGCAATATATCCAGGTAGCTTTGATCCAATAACAAAAGGACATCTTGATGTTCTTAAACGTGCTTGTAATATTTTTGATGAAGTTATTATTGCTGTGTTAAATAATTATTCAAAGGAACCTTTTTTATCCATAGAAACAAGAATAAAACTTATAAAAGAAGCTGTATGTGATATTGATAATGTAAAAGTCGACTCATTTGACGGATTAACTATAGATTATGCAAATAAAATAGGAGCACAGATAATTATTCGAGGTTTAAGAGCCGTATCTGATTTTGAATACGAAATGCAGCTATCTCAAACAAATCAAGCTTTGGATTCTAAAATACATACTGTATTTTTAATCACAAAACCAAAATATAACTTTATATCATCCTCTTCGGTCAAAGAAATATCGAAGTTAAAAGGAGATATTAGTAAATTTGTACCTGAAAATGTAGTAAAATATTTAAATAGTCAAAATAATAATGAAAATAAAATATAAAAGGGGTTAAAATAATGACACAACTTCGAGTTCAAGAACTTTTAGATAGAGCAAATTATATACTTGATAGCGGTTTTAGGCTAGTAGGTAAAGTATTTATTGATTCTGAAGCAATGGAAAATATTTTAGATAGAATCCATGATGCGTTACCTGATGATATAAGAGAAGCAGAAAGATTACTTAAAAGAAAAGACGAGATTCAATTAGAAGCACAAAAACGTGCCGATAGGATAATAGCAGATGCTCAAAACGAAGCAGCTAGAATTTTAAGTGAATCAGAGCTTTTAAGAGCAGTGCAACAAGAAGCTCAAATAATAAGGGAGCAGGTTATAGCTGATTGTGAAGATATAAAACGTAAAGCTTTTGATGATGCTGAAGCTTTAAGACTGCAAACTGCGGATGAAGTACTTCGGATACGTGAAGGAGCCGAAATTTATGCTGAGCAAGTTTTAAATAATCTTGAAACAGATCTTGCTCAATTACAGCAAATTGTTAAAAATGGTCAATTATATTTAGCAAAAAATAAATCTGAAACTATGCAACAACAAAATCAAGTAACTTCGGAACAAACAAATAATCAAGCTTTTATAGAAAATTAGTTTATAATTTTTATATTTATAAAAAAGGATCTTCTTCTAAAAGATCCTTTTTTAATAATTTTTTATTTGTCTAAAAATTCTATTTCAAAATGGAATCGTTGCCAAACCTCATAACCACCTTCAAGATCCATTGCAGGGTAATCATTTGATGTTAGAAGATAGCAAGCTTTTGCTCCAAGATGACATTGTTGATTATAACAACAGATGATATGTAATTGATTTTTAGATAAATTAACTAAAGATTTTTCAAGATCTGAATATGGCATAGAAACTGATCCTTTTATATGTCCTTTATCATAATCTTCTTTATTTCTTACATCGATTACTTTTATATCACTTTTTTGCATTTTTTCTCTTAGTTCAACTGGCCCTAGGGTGTAAGCTAACTTTTTTGCAAAGAATTCTTCCGCTATATTCGTATTAAATCTTAAATCGTGAATATAATTTATCATAAATAATAAATCCTCCTTAAAAATATTTACCTAATAATAATTACATGTTTTAAAGAGGATTTAATTATTCATATATTTACATCTAATTGTACTAAATTTTAAATTAATAGATTCCTGCTAAACGTTTAAATTCTTCTTGACGACTAGTTTTAAGTAAAGCATCTTCTACAGAAATTAAACCACTTTTATATAAATCTTTTAGAGCAGTTTCTAATGTCTGCATGCCTAATTGAGCTCCTGTTTGAATAGCTGAGTATATTTGAGCAGTTTTTCCTTCACGAATTAAATTACCTATAGCATTATTAACAATTAATACTTCTTGAGCCATAACACGTCCTTTTTTAGAAACACCGTCTTGTGACAACCGAGGCAGTAATGTTTGAGAGAATACTGCAACTAAACTGGCTCCGAGCTGAACTTTCACCTGTTGTTGCTGTACTTCAGGAAATACATCAATAATACGATCAATAGTCTGTGCTGCAGAAGAAGTATGCAAAGTTCCCATAACTAAGTGACCTGTTTCAGCAGCTGTTAATGCTAAAGAAATAGTTTCTAAATCGCGCATCTCACCTACTAGAATAATATCTGGATCTTCTCTTAAAGCAGATTTTAAAGCATTTGAGAAACTTTTTGTATCTTGACCTAATTCACGTTGATGAATAATACTACTTTTTGATTTATGAACAAATTCAATAGGATCCTCAATTGTAAGAATATGTTCTGAACGATTTTCGTTAATATAATTAATCATAGCAGCTAATGTGGTAGATTTACCTGATCCTGTAGGACCTGTGACAAGTATCAGTCCTCTAGGTTTTTCACAAATTTGTTCTGTAATACTAGCTAAACCAAGATCTTCAAATGATGGTGGATCAGCATTAACAACACGAAATGCTGCTGCGTATTTACCACGCTCTTTATAGACATTAACCCTAAATCTTCCAAGTTTAGATACACCATAGCTCATATCAAGTTCCCAATTTTGTTCTAAGGTTCTTCGTTGGTCATTTGTAAGCATAGGAAATATTAAAGATTCCATCTCTTGTGCTGTTAATGGTGGTATACTACTTCTTAATAATTTTCCATCTATTCTTAATACAGGTGGTAATCCAACTGATATATGTAAATCACTTGCTCTTTGGTCAACAGTTAATTGTAATAAATCTTCTATTTGCATATTTTAACTCCATTACTAGCTATATTATTATATTTATTATTTATTTTACATTTATTTTAATTAATTGTAAAATTTTAATTTAATTTTCGTATTTTTAGGTGATAATATATAATTAAGAGTATAATAAAAGATAGAGGATTTTTGATGAGAAAAAAAATAATAAAATTAAAAGATTTTGAAATAGGAGCAGATAAACTTACAATAATGGCAGGGCCTTGTGTAATAGAATCTAAAGATATTTTATTCCGGACTTGTGAGGCTTTAAAAACAATATGTGAAAAAGAGGATATTAATTTTATATTTAAGTCATCTTTTGATAAAGCAAATAGAAGTTCAATAGATTCATATAGAGGTCCTGGTTTAGAGGAAGGATTAAAACTTTTACAAGACGTAAAAAAAGAGTTTGAAGTTCCTATAGTAACAGATATACATCTTCCACAGCAAGCTAAAATAGTAAGTGAGGTTGTGGATATATTACAGATTCCGGCCTTTTTATGCAGGCAAACTGATCTTCTTGTTGCAGCTGCAAAAACTAATAAAATTGTAAATATAAAAAAAGGTCAATTTTTATCACCATATCAAATGGAATCATTAGCAAAAAAAGTATTTGATTCTGGTAATGATAAAATAATGTTAACAGATAGAGGTGTAAGCTTTGGATATAATAATTTAGTTTCAGATTTTCGTGGAATAATGATTATGCAAGAAATTGGATATCCTGTAGTATTTGATGCAACACACAGTGTACAGCTACCTGGAGGAAATGGAACATCTTCAGGTGGTGAAAGAAAATTTGTACCTATTTTAGCCAAAAGTGCTGTAGCCTCAGGAGCAGATGCGTTATTCTTTGAAGTACATCCTGATCCGGATTGTGCTTTATGTGATGGGGCTAATATGCTTAATTTTAGTATGGCTAAAAATTTATTTAAAATCTGTAATAAAATTTTCAACCTGATAAAAGCTGAAAATAGTATCGAAAATTAATAATATACTTTAATTGAATTATATACTTTAAGTATGAAAAAATACTATAATATAAAAACAAATAACTGTGGGGGAGAATGATTAAAGTGAATAAAGTTTCTATACTTTCACTTATAACAGGTATATTATTGATAATTTTTGTGCAATTTCTTGAAATGAAATCAATTGTAGTATTATTTCAACCTAAAGCAATTATAATTGTTCTTGGCGGAACATTATGTGCTACATTTCTTAATTTTCCTAAAAATACTATCTTAAATGCCTTTAAGATATCTTGTGAAATATTTAAGAAACAAACTAATGATTCTAATAAAATAATTAATGAAATATTACAAATAGCTTATTTTGCAAGAAAAAACGGTTTATTAGCCTTAAATGATGTTCTTGATGAACTTGAAGATCCATTTTTAAAAAGGAGTATAAAGCTTGCAATAGATCTAAATGATCCACAGTTATTTAATGAAATAATGCAATCTCAAATTGATTATGACGAAGAACAAGAATTAATAAGTTCAAGAGTATTTGAGGCTATGGGAGGATATGCACCTACGTTTGGTATTATAGGGGCTGTTTTAGGTTTAATTCAAGTTATGAGTTATATTAATGAACCTACATTATTAGCTAATGGCATCTCAACTGCATTTATTGCTACTTTATATGGAGTTGGATTAGCTAATATTATTTTTCTACCTATTGCAGGAAGTTTAAAACTTAATTTACGTGATAAAATACTATTAAAAGAAATCATTGTTCAAGGATTAATTTCTGTTCAAACTGGTGAAAATCCTGCGATTATAGAAGAAAAACTTGTATCGTATATAAAATTTTCTGATTTAAATCAAAATATTAAAAATTATTCAAGGTCTGATTAATGAGAAAAAAAGATTATTATTCTAATTCAAAAGACTATATTAATAGATGGGTATTTTCTTATGCAGATTTTACAACAATGCTACTTGCTTTATTTATGGTGTTGTTTGCTATATCAAAAATGGATAATTCTGAATTGAAAAATTTTGATAAAGCAGTAAAAAATCAATTTGGAATTACTCAAATAAAAGAAAATTCTGAAAATAAAAATTTATATCAAAACAAACAAAGAATAGAAGATATATTAGCCACAGAAGATGTTAAATATAAGCAGGATCCTGTAAGTCAAAAAAATCCAGAAGAAATTTTATTATCTGAAAATGATGATCAACTATTTAAAATAGTAAAAGAAAAATTTAAAGATAATAAATTTATAGAAATAATGAAAGAAAAAAAAGGTACAGTAATTAGATTAAATGATACTATTTTATTTGATTCTGGTTCTGCTATAATAAAATCAGATGCAAAAACAATATTAAATGAAGTTGCATATTTTTTAAAAGATATAAATAATCCTATAATAATAGAAGGACACACAGATTCAAATCCAATCTTTACAGAGAAATATGCATCGAATTGGGAGTTATCTACAGCACGTGCTACAAATATTATTAAATATTTTACTCAAGAATTTAATTTTAATCCGAAAAGATTATCGGCTCTTGGCTATGGTGAATATGCTCCTATTGCGGATAATACTTCATTTAAAGGTAGAGAAAAAAATAGAAGAGTTGATATAATTATATTAAGTAAAAATAATCAAGAATAATTGGAGTAAAATAAAATGGCAAAACCAAATCAACCAAGAGACATAAAACCAAAAAATGATAATAATAATCAAAACACAAAGCAAGGAATCAATATTCAGCTTATATTAGTGAACATAATTTCGACTATTCTTATATGCTCGATTTTCTTATTTGCTAATTATTATATTCAAAATAATCTACTTAGCCAAAAACTCCCTGAAAATACCGAAGAAATAGAACCTGAAACTATGGAAAATGAACAATTACAACGTGGAGTCCTATTTGAGCTTGGTGATTTTACTATGAATTTGGCAGATCAAGCTCCAAGAAGATATCTAAAAGTATCGGTAGCTATTGAAGTTACTCCATTAGAAAAAACTGATATAACAACAAAAGAAAAATCTGGTGGCGGACATTCATCAGGACATGGTTCGTCTTCGACTCCTCCTAATAATGATGAAATTGATAAAGAAATGGCTCCTTTTAAACCTGCTATAAGAGATGCTGTAATTAATGCTCTTTCTAGCAAAACTTCTGATGAACTATCCTCTATAACCGGAAAAGAAATAGCTAAAGAACAGATATCTCAAAGTATAGATTCCATTTTTGAAGGAGAAAGAGAAGTTCTTAGAGTAAGTTTTGGGCAATTTATTATTCAATAAATTAAAATTAATTGGAGTATTTTTAAATAAATTACTATGAAAAAAAATAAATATTCAAATACTAAAGTTCATACAGCTAGTGATCCTAATGATTTTTTAAAAAAAGGATATAAACTTTATAATTTTAGACGACCTGATAAATTTTCTAAAGATCATTTAAGAGGTTTACAAGATATTCATAGGGAATTTGCAAGACAACTAGAATTGTTACTAACTGCGTATTTGCGTATGCAGATTAATATTGATGTTGTATCTGTTGATCAATTGACTTATGAGGAATTTACAAGATCTATGCCGGATTCTATTACTATTGGGATTATTGAAATGAGCCCTTTACCTAATCAGGTACTTTTAGGGTTAAGTTTTGAGATTATTTCAAGTGTTGTAGATAGGATGCTAGGTGGTATTGGTGTATGCGAAAATTTAAATAGAGAAATGACTGATATTGAGGAATCTTTAGCTAAACAGTTTATAAAAAGGACTGTTAATGTTTTAGAAAAATCTTGGTCACATATTATTCAAGTTAAAAGTAATATCGACGGCTTAGCTAATAATTATTCAGCTGTACAAGTAGCTACACCTGGTGAAATTGTTGCTTTGATTACTTTTGAAGTTCAGATAGCTTCTAAATATTATGGTCTTATGAGTCTTTGTTATCCTTATCCTGTTTTGGAAAATATTTTATCTCATCTTTCCACACAAAGAATTTTTCAAACTAAGGGAATTATGGCAACTTCGGAAGAAAAACAAAAAATGATTGAAAAATTGAATACTTCAAATATAGATATTGCAGTATTATTAGGTTCAACCGAAATTACAACAAAGGATTTTTTAGACCTTAAAGCTGGTGATGTAATTAGATTTGATAATAATATAAAAGATGATTTAATTGTTAAAATTAATGGAGAAAAGAAATTTTTTGCTCGCCCTGGTACAATAAAAGATACTATCTGTGTTAAAATAACTGAAAGATATAATCAAGTTATGGACATTTTGAAAGCTTATTTTTAGAAGGGATAATTTATGCTTGATGATAGTTTAAATAATGATATAAATAATGATAATCAGATAAATTCTAATGACGATAAGGATTTTATTGATAATTTGAATACAAATGACTCGGAACAGATCAAAGAAGATAATAATTATGATACAAGAGTAGATAATCATCAAAATATATTTAAAGAATCTTCTGATTCTGATAATTTAGAAGAAAATCAAGATCCTGTGACAATACAACCGGTAGAGTTTGCTTCATTTGATAATATTTCACAAATAGCTGGTGAGTCTAATGCTAATTTAGATTTACTTATGGATATAAAGCTTCAATTGACTGTTGAACTTGGACGATGTGAACTTCCTATAAAAAAAGTACTTGAATTGACTCGTGGATCTATAATTGAGCTAGATAAAATAGCCGGAGAACCGGTTGAATTATACGCTAATGGCAAATTAGTAGCTCTTGGTGAAGTTGTTGTTATTGAAGATAATTTTGGACTTAGAATTACAAGTATTACTGATCCTAATGAAAGGATCAAAAACTTATAGTTGATTTATAACTTATAATACGCTATAAATCAATATCGTGATTGATCATCTTTTATGTTTTTTATCTAACTTCTATAAGAGGCATTAATTTTTACATAATCATAAGTTAAATCACAAGTATATCCTGTTATATTATATCCTCTATTATTATTTAAATTAATATTTACATCTATTTCATTTTCTTTAAGTATTTTTAAAGCTTTTTGTTCATCAAACTTTAAAGCTTGGCCTTTTTCAAAAAGAAGAATATCTCCAACTTTAGAAGAAAAACTTATTGTAACTTGACTCTGCTCAAAAGAATTATTTTTACATAAATTACAATTTGGACATACTTGCCCCATTGCAGATAAAATTCTACCCCAGTTTGCATCTGATCCAAAAAATGCTGTCTTTACAAGATTTGAATTCATTACTGATTTACATAATGCTTTTGCACATTCTTTTGATAACGCATTCTTTATATTTATATTTATAAATTTTGAGGCACCTTCTCCATCTTTTACTATCTGTTTTGCTAAATTTAAACAGACATATTGTAAACCTTCTTGGAATTTTTTATATTCTTCACTATCTTGATTTTCAATAAGATTATTTTCTGCTTGTCCATTTGCTAAAACAATAGCCATATCGTTTGTCGATGTTTCTCCATCTACTGAAATCATATTAAAACTATTATCTATAGAACTTTTAAAGGCTCTATCTAGCAATTCTTTTTTGATATTTGCATCTGTAGTAATAAATCCTAACATAGTTGCCATATTTGGATGTATCATTCCTGAGCCTTTTGCTATACCTGCTATTGTTACATCTTTACCATTTATATTCACTCTTACTGCTGATTCTTTATAAAATGTATCAGTTGTCATTATAGCCTTCGCTGCTTTAATACCTGCTTCCCTTGTTTTGGCAAGATTTTTTACATTCTCTTTTATTCCGTCTTCTATTTTTTCTATAGGTAAAAATTCGCCAATTACTCCGGTCGATGCATTCAAACAAGATAAACTCGAGATATTTAAGCTATTTGCTAACACTTCTATCATCCTTTTTGCATCATTGTATCCTCTAATTCCAGTACAAGCATTTGCATTCCCACTGTTTATTACTATTGCTTGGATATTATTTCCGGATTTCTCTATATGTTCTTTATTTATTTCTATACAAGCTGCTTTTACCACATTTTGTGTAAAGACTCCAGAACATATTGCCGGTATCTCTGAAAAAATAATAGATAAATCTTTCTTCCTTTTTTTTATACCTATATGCGCTCCAATTGCTTTAAATCCTTTTGGGGTTGTTATTCCTGCATCTACTACTTCCATTTATATTCTCCTGCTTATACTATTATCCAAATACCGGTACATATTTTAAGCCCTGATTCTCTTCAAAACCAAAAATTATATTCATATTCTGTATAGCTTGGCCAGAGGCTCCTTTTATTAAATTATCTATTGCACTTAGAACTATTATTCTTCCTGTTCTTTCATCTATTTCAAAATTTATATCTATAAAATTTGAGTTCTTTACATACGCTGTTTTAGGATATACCTTTTCATCTAATAATCTTACAAAATACTCTTTTTCATATTCTTCTAAATATGCTTTTCTTATATCATCTTTTTTTACTCCATCTTTTAATTTTGCATAAGAGGTAGCTAAAATCCCTCTGTTCATAGGTATTAAATGTGGTGTAAAACTTAATTTTATTTCTTCTCCGCTAATTTTACTTAATTCTTGTTCTATTTCAGGTGTGTGTCTATGATTACATACTTTATATGCGTGTGTTGATTCATTAATTTCGCAATAAATATTATCTAAACTTACACTTCGACCTGCTCCTGTTACTCCTGACTTTGCATCTATTATTATTGTATCTTCATCTATTAATTTATGTTTTAATAATGGGGCTAATGCTAGAATTGAACAAGTTGTATAACACCCTGGATTTGCTATTAATCTCGCTTTTTTTATTGCTTCTCTATTTAGTTCTGACAAACCGTATACTGCTTTATCTAAAAGTTCACTATGTAAATGTTCTTCTTTATACCACTTCTCATAAACATTTTTATCTTTTAATCTAAAATCCGCACCTAAATCAATAACTACTGCATTATTTATTATTTCATTTGTTACTTCTTTTGCAGCTATTCCATGCGGCATTGCTAAAAATATTACATCTACTTCTTTTGATATTTTGGCTAAATCTTCTTTTGGCTTTAATGGTAATACATAGACTTTATTAAATTGACCATATACATCATCTATATTTTTGTCTGCATAAGATACAGATGTTAAATGTTCTACTGATACATTATTGTGTGAAGCTAATAAACGCATTAACTCTACACCAACAAAACCTGTTGCTCCTATTATGGCGACTTTTATTTTTTTATTACTCATATTCTTTGTTATTAAGTCCTTCCTTTTTTACTTTATTTATATTTTTTATACTAATTACATTTTATATTATCTAAAAATTTTTCATTTATATCTATTACTTTCAAGATAGCCTCTTTTGATGGACCACCTATTACTTTTCTTTTATCTATACAATTTTTTATATTTATATATTTATAAACTGATTCATCTATTGACTCACATACAGTTTTATACTCTTCTATTGAAAGATTATTTAATGTTTTATTTTTATTTATACACAATTGTACAATTTCGCCTGAAATTTTATGCGCATCTCTAAAAGGAATACCTTTTTGGGATACCAGATAATCAGCTAAATCTGTTGCATTTAAATATCCGTCTATTACAGATTGTTCCATTTTTTCTTTATTTAATTTTATTGTTTTTAACATTAAATTAAACACTTCTAATGATATTTTTACTGTATCTATTGAATCAAAAATAGATTCTTTATCCTCTTGCATATCTTTGTTATAAGCTAAAGGTAAAGATTTTAACACTGTTAAAAGACTCATTAAATTCCCATAAACTCGACCTGTTTTACCTCTTATTAACTCTGCTACATCAGGATTCTTCTTCTGTGGCATCAAACTTGATCCTGTTGCAAAACTATCATCCAGTTCTATAAACTTAAATTCGTATGATGTAAATAATATTATCTCTTCACAAAATCGACTTAAATGCATCATTATAAGTGATATATTACTTAAAGTTTCTATTGCAAAATCACGATCCGATACCGCATCAAGACTATTTAAACAAATATCATCAAAACCTAATAATTCTGCTGTCTTATAACGGTCAATATTGTACGTACTACAAGCTAATGCACCTGATCCTAGTGGGCATATATTTACCCTTTTATATGAATCTTCAAGTCTGTTATAATCTCTTTTAAACATTTCAAAATAAGCTAAAATCCAATGAGCAAATGTTATTGGTTGCGCCCTTTGTAAATGTGTATATCCACTTAATATTGTATCTAAATTATCTTTTGCTAAAACTAATATACTCTTATTTAATTCATATATTAATCTTTTTATATTATCTATTTCTTCTTTTACATACATTCTTAAATCTAATGCTACTTGATCATTACGACTTCTTGCTGTATGCATTTTTTTTGCTACTTCACCTATTTTATTTGTTAAAATTACTTCTATATTTGTATGAATATCTTCTAGGTCTATATCAAACTTTATTTCCCCTAATTCTATTTCATTAAGTATTTCTTTTAAACCTAACTCTATCTTATTAGCATCTTCATTACTTAAAATTTCTTGCTTCTTTAACATCTTAACATGTGCTATTGAACCTAATATATCATATTTATAAAGTCTTTTATCAAAATTAATTGAGGCATTAAAAAAATTAACAAGCTCATTTGTATCTTTTGAAAATCTTGATCCCCATAATTTTTTCATTTAATAAAAATCCTTTCAATATTGTTTCTTGTATTATATTTTTAAAGTGGTAAAGAATAATCATTTACCACTTTTATATTTTTAATCTTCAGATTCCAGTTGCTTTTTTAGTAATGCTTGTACTTTAAGTGGTAAACCAAATAAATTAATAAAACCTTCAGCATCTTTATGGTCATATAGCTCGCCTGTTGTAAAACTAGCTAAAGACTCATTATATAATGAATATTTTGATGATACTCCTGCTAAAATTATATTCCCTTTATATAGTTTTAATTTAACAACACCGGTTACAGTTTTTTGAGTTTCTTCTACAAACGCATTTAAAGCCTCTCTTAATGGTGTAAACCATTCACCTGAATATACTAAATTAGCTAATTTTAAGGATACTACTTGTTTAAACTCTTGAGTGTTTTTGTCTAATGTTAAATGCTCAAGCTCATTATGTGCAAAATATAATATTGTTCCTCCAGGAGTTTCATAAACTCCTCTTGATTTCATTCCAACTACCCTGTTCTCTACTATATCTATAATCCCTATTGCATTTTTACCACCAATTTCATTTAGATAATTTATTATTTCAAGGCTATTCATTTCTTTCCCATTAATTTTTATAGGAATACCATTTTTAAATTCTATCTCTAGATAGGTTTCTTGATCAGGTGCATTCTTAGGAGTTACTGACATCTTTAATAATTTATCATAATCAGGTTCTAAATTCGGATCTTCCAACTCTAATCCTTCATGACTTATATGCCATAAGTTTCTATCTCGAGAATAACTGTCTTCTTTTTTCATAGGAACTTCTATATTTCTGTCTATTAAATATTGAATTTCATCTTCTCTTGATTTTAAATCCCAAATTCTCCAAGGTGCTATTATTTTTAACTCTGGAGCCAATGCCTTTATTCCAAGCTCAAATCTTACCTGATCATTCCCCTTCCCTGTTGCTCCATGACAAATTGCTACTGCACCCTTTTCTTTGGCTATTTCTACAAGTTTCTTTGCTATTAATGGTCTTGCCATTGATGTGCCTAGCATATATTTCTTCTCATATACACAATCGGCTTTCAAACAAGGGTATATATATTCTTCTATAAATTCTTTTTTACAATCAACAATAACATATTCTATAGCTCCAGTGTTTAAAGCTTTACTCTCTAAACCTTCTGTTTCCATTCCTTGACCAACATCTATGCACGCTGCTATTACATCATAGTTATAATTCTCTTTTAACCAAGGTATTATAACCGTTGTATCTAAACCTCCTGAATATGCTAATACTACCTTTTCCTTCATTTCGTTCCTTCTCCTTTTTATTTTTCTTCTTTTTTTATATGAATTTTAACTTACATAATAGATGCCATTATTGCCATTTGTGCGTGCATTCTATTTTCTGATTGGTCGAATATTACTTTTGAATTAAGTTCAAATACATCATCTGTTATTTCAAATCCATGATGTGCAGGTAAACAATGCATTACTATTGCTTCTTTACTTGCATTCTTTAATAAATTTAAATTTACTTGAAACTCTTTAAACTTTTCATTCCTTATTTTTGTTTCACTTTCTTGACCCATTGAGGTCCAAGTATCTGTATAAACTACTTGAGAATCTTTTACTCCTATTATCGGATCATTCAATATCTCTATTTTACTTCCAGATTTTAATGCGTATTCTAAACTTAAATTAGTATAATTTTTATCAGGTTCATATCCCTTTGGAACACTTAATGTAATATCTATTCCAAGCATAGCACACGCTAACATTAATGTTGTACTTACATTATTTCCATCTCCAACAAATGCTACTTTTATACCTTTTAATGTTTTAAAATGCTCTTTTATCGTTAATAAATCAGCCATAATTTGACAAGGATGTGATACATCTGTAAGTGCATTTATAATCGGTATGGATGAGTATGTTGCAAAATCTTCTACATCTTTATGGGCAAATGTCCTTAATGTTACTCCATCTGCGTATCTTGATATTACTCTTGAGGTATCTGCTATACTTTCTCTTTTACCTAAAATTATTTCCTCTTGTTTTATTACTATAGAATGTCCGCCTAGTTTTTGAATCCCTGCTTCAAAACTTAATCTTGTTCTTAAGCTTGGCTTAGAAAAATACATTACTAATGTTTTATCTTTAAGTATATCTATTTTTCTATACTTTTTTACTTCTGCTTTTAATTCGGATGCATAATCTATTAAACTTAAAAGCTCTGTTGCTTCAAAATCTTCTAAATTTATAAAATGTCTCCCCTTTAATTTATTCTTTAATTCCATTCTATATCTCCCTTTTATTTTCTTATAAAAAAAACTACCTTAATATTTAATTTACTTAATTAAAATTGTTTAAGATAGTCTTTTTATTTTTTTACTTATTTATTTATATTAATTTATAAAAACTAACCGTATAAAACAATTTTAACTGTATTTATACGAGTTCTACGTCGAAGTATTAATCTGTATATATTTTTATTTTTCAAATTTATAATCTATCTATAATATTCAACTACTTTGCAAGTTTAAAACAAATCACTAAAAAATGCAAGCTATTATTTTTATTAATTATCTACTATTACTCTCTTCTGTATTATCTATATATAATTCTTCTATATTATGAAAAACTCCACCTAACGATACCGGCTTTAGATTCTTTATCTTTTTCCTTACTGCCACAATATTTAATGGAGAATATAAGTATATAAATGGCTTTTCTTTATATATTATCTCTTGGTATTTGTCATATATTTTTTTTCTATCTTCAAAATCTAATATTAAAGCTCCTTGATTAAAAATATTATCCAACTCTTTTTCAAATGGTTCTATATCTTTATTTCTTTCATTTACACCTCTTTTATTAAACATGTGTAATACTCCATCTGACAACCAAACATTTTTACCTCCATTAGGTTCTAGCGGACTACCTGTTAAACCCATAATTACAGTATCCCACTTTAATGTATTGGTTAATTTATTTACAAGTGTATTAAATTCTATAGGCCTAAAATTTACCTTTATTCCTAATTGTGCAAGATCTTCTTTTATCATTACACCTATTATTTCTCTTTCCAAGGCTCCTGCGTTTGTCAATAATTCAAATTCTACTATATTACCTTCTTTATCTCGTAAATTGCCATCCTTATCTAAATAAAATCCACTCCTTTTTAATAGCTCTTTACTTCTATTTATATCCTTTAAATGCCCCCTTATAAGTCTTTTATTTAAATATACAGAATTTAATGATTCCGCTGTAAATAATGGGGCTCCAACACCTGAGGCTACATTAAATATTATAGATTCTCTATCTATTGCATAATCTATTGCTTCCCTAAAATTTCTATCATTAAACCATTTCTGTTTTTTTGTATCTACATAATATTCGTCATTATTATTTTTTCGCTTGTTTAAGTTAAATGCAAAAAATAAAGTACTTGTTGTTGGACCTAAATTGTAGACGTTATAATTTGATTTATTTTGATCCTCTATATATTTGGATACATAATATCCTTTTAATGATAACACATCACTCTCATTTGATTGAAATTGTAATATTTCTGTATTTTGATCATTTACTATTTGAAATATATATTTATCTATATAAGGTAATTTATTACCTTCTTTGTCTATCATATAATAATTCGGATTCCTTTTTAAAACTATCCTTTGTGCAGGAGTATAGTTTTCTATCCTAAAAGCTCCTGAAGTTACCATTTTATTTACATCAGTATTTGATGAATAAAAATTAGAAAAAGCTCTTGTTCCTTGTTTTACTATAGGCTCAAAAATATGTTTTGGGGCTATAGGCGTAGATAACATTCTTAAAAATGGAGCAAATGGTTTTACTGTTTTAAATTCTATAGTATACTTATCTATCTTTTTTATCTTTGGTAACTTATCTTCTATATATAAAGAATCTCTTGTACTTGTATTTCCCATACCATTAAATATTATATCGTTCCAGGTAAATAATACATCATCAGCTGTAATTTCTTTTCCATCGCTCCATTTTATATTTCTTCTTAATTTTATTATATACGTCAAATTATCAGGTCTTATCTCATAACTTTTTGCTAATTTTGGAATAACTTTTCCGGTATACACATCTGTTGTAAGTAATGAATCAAAAAGCAAATCTGCTATTTCTGATGAAGTTGCATCTTTTGACTCCCAAGGATTAAATGTTTTAGGTCCTTCACCTATTATTGTGTTTATAATTACTCCTCCATATTTGCCAACATTTGATCGGGATAACATATAATCTGTTCCATTTATTGTCTTTGTATCAGGCTCTTCAACCTTATAATCATAGATTTTGGGTAGTTGATAATTCTCTTCAAGCTTACTATTGCTTGGCTTTAATCTTATATTAAAACTCAATATTAATAATGGCGATAAAATTATTAATAGTGTTATAATCCATTTTTTCATAATTATATTTTTGCATAAATTTGATTATTTTCACTAGCCTATTTTATTAATCTTGTTTACAAATCTTTATATTATTCTCTTTATTAAGCAATTTTATATATATATAATACTTTATTGATATATATATAAGTGATCAGTATAAAGAAAAAGTAAGTAGAAAATGGGGTAGTATCATGCAAGAACACGAATTAGAAATATTATTAAACATCAAACCAGAACCAAGTAAAAATGTATATCGTATTGAAAGCAAAAAAGACTTATACGAAATAGAACGTATTATGAATGTTTTTAAATTATATAAAAATCAAACATTTAAACACAAAATCTTTTCGATTACTACTTTAGTTTCTTTAAATGCTCTAGATTCAAATAATTAATTAGTATATATAACATATTTTTTATAAAGGCCAATTTTTGAAATATCAAAAATTGGCCTTTATAATTTTTCTTTATTCACTATTTATACCTTTAATTTTTATTGTAGACAATTAGGCTACATACTTGATTATTTTACTATATAAAATAAAAGTATGACAAGTGAGGCTACAAAATTAAAAAAAATTGGAAGAAATATTTTTAAATATAGACGATTGAAAAAATATTCCCAAAATCAACTCGCTGAAAAATTAAATATTTCAAGAGAACATTTAGCTAAAATTGAAACGGCAAAACGTCGTATTAGCCTAAAATTATTATTTACTTTAGCTGAATCTTTAGATATTGAAGAGAAAAATTTATTTGAATTTTAATAATATTAACTATTGTATTATTTTTATCAGCTTATAAAATATTTATTATTTTTATATATTAGTTTTATAGGATTACTTTTTTATTAATGAAAATTTTAATAGCTCTTATAAAAAAAGAGTTCCTACAGATAATAAGAGATCCAAGCAGTATTTTAATAGCTTTTGTTTTACCTTTAATTCTACTTTTTATTTATATGTATGCTATTAATCTTGATTCTCTTAAATTAAATATTGGTATAAAAATAGAAGACGATACCTACCAATTAGAATCTTTAATAAATTCTTTTTCTAACAATAAATATATTACTTCATTTATTTATGACTCAAGACAAAAAATGTACGAAGATCTTGTAAATACAAAATTAAGAGCTCTTGTAATTATACCAAATAATTTTTTGTCAGATCTTCAAAATTCAAAAAAAGCAAAAATACAGGTTATTACCGATGGATCTGAAGTTAATTTAGCTAATTATGGAAGTATCTATGCTAATTCTGTTGTGCAAAATTGGTTTTATAATTCCTCTAATTTTAGATTTAATATACCACGTCCTTTAATAGAATTACAGACAAGATATTGGTTTAATGAAAAACTAGATAGCCATTACTTCGTACTTCCAGGCTCTTTAGCTATTACTATGACTCTAATTGGGATGCTATTGACTGCTCTTGTTATTGCTAGAGAATGGGAAAGAGGTACTTATGAAATATTAATTACTACCAATATTTCAAAATTACAAATAGTTTTATCTAAATATATCCCTTATTTTATTCTAGGTATTTTATCTATGATTTTTAATGTTTTTTTATGTATCTTTCTTTTTAAAATCCCTTTTCGTGGCAATTTTTTTGTTCTTCTTATGTTTTCATCAGCTTTTTTGTTTGCATCTTTAGGTATTGGTCTTTTAATATCAACTATCTATAAAAACCAATTTAATGCAAGCCAAATGGTTTTAGTTTTAGGTTTTATGCCTTCTCTTATGCTTTCAGGATTAATTTATCCTATTTTTTCTATGCCTTATATTCTTCAACAAATTACTAGAATTATTCCTGCCAGATATTTTGTTGAGATGATTCAATCTGAATTTTTATCAGGTACTGTTTGGAATATTATTCTACCTAATAGTATTTTTTTATTTACTTTAGGCTTAATTTTGTTTTTAATAATTTATAATAAAACAAAAACTAGGATAGAATAACAATGTTAAGAAGAATTATAGCTTTAATTATAAAAGAATTTCATTCTATATGGCGTGATCCTAAAAGTAGATTTATAATCTTTGCTCCTGCTTTATTACAACTTTTTGTATTTTCTCACGCTGCTACTATGGAGATACGTAATATTAATTTAGGAATCCTAAATTTAGATAATACTCAACTTTCTCATACTCTTATTGATAAATTCAGATCCTCTTCTTATTTTAAGAATGTATTTATATTAAACTCTAAAGATGATGTTAACAATTTTATTACTATAAAAAAAATTCAAATAGCACTTATAATTAATAATGATTTTTCTAAAAAATTAAAAAGTAATAAAACAACATATATCCAATTGATATGCGATGGTAGACAAACTAATGTTGCAGCTATACTATCAGGATATACCGAAAATATCATTAAGTCTTTTGAAGCTGAAAATATAAGAAAAAATAATTTCCCTCAAATTATCATTGAAACAAGAAACTTTTTTAATCCAAATTTAAAGTTTATATGGTTTACTGTAATATCTCTTATAGGGATTCTATCGGCAGTTACGGCTCTTGTTTTGACATCATTATCTATTTCTAGAGAACGTGAACTTGGTACTTTTGATCAACTGATTGTTTCACCATTAAAGCCATTTGAAATCCTGATTGGAAAGACTATTCCTCCTTTAATTATTGCTCTTCTTATTTCTTCTCTTATGTTTCTCGCTGCAATATACTGCTTTAAAATACCTTTTACTGGATCTGTTTCTTTATTTTATCTATCTACCACTATTTTTATATTATCTATTCTTGGTATAGGTTTATATATTTCATCAATTTGTAAAACACAACAACAATCTATTTTAGGTGCATTTGCATTTCTTATGCCTGCTGTGATAATGTCTGGATATGTTTCTCCTATTGAAAATATGCCTATTTTTTATCAGTTTTTGACATATATTGATCCACTTCGCTTTTATCTCGTAATTATTAAAGGATTATTCTTAAAAGATATGAGCTTTAATATTGTTCTATCAAATCTTATACCTTTAATATTTATATCGTTTTTAACCTTATCACTTGCTACTTGGAAGTTTAAAAAGAATTTAGATTAATATAATAATATTTAAAGTATGATCACTTGATTTTATAAAAATAATTGCTGTTGTTGGTTATTTATATTTTTAATATTATTGTAACCTAAATGTCTATAAGCAAACTGAGAGGCTTTTCTTCCTCGTGGTGTACGTTCTAAAAGACCTTCCTGTAATAAATATGGTTCATAAACATCTTCTATTGTTCTTATATCTTCAAACAAAGCTGCAGCTAATGTTTCTATACCCACAGGACCACCATTAAATTTTTCTATTATTAACTTTAATAGTGCTCGATCAGTTAAATCTAACCCGAATTTATCAATATTTAACTCCTCTAAAGCTTTCTTGGCTATCTCAAGCGTTACTTTGCCATCTGATTTTACAATTGCATAATCACTTATTCTTTTAACTAATCTATTAGCTATCCTTGGTGTTCCTCTAGATCTTGTTGCTGTTTCATAAGCAGCTTCTTCTGTTATTTCTATATTTAATATTTTTGCTGTTCGTTTTATTACTTGAACTAATTCTTCTTTTGTATAAAATTCTAATCTATGAATTATTCCAAATCTATCTCTTAATGGACCAGAAAGTGCACCGGCTTTTGTTGTAGCTGCTATTAACGTAAATTTAGGTAAAGGTAATCTTATTGTTTTTAAAGTTTGTGACTTTCCACTTGTCATATCTAAACTAAAATCCTCTAGTGCAGGATATAAAATTTCTTCTGCTATTTTATTTAACCTATGAATTTCGTCTATAAATAAGATATCACCTTCTTTTAAGGTCATTAATATTCCAATGATATCTCTTGGACGTTCAATTGAAGGTGCAGACGTAATTTTTATTTTTTTATCTAGCTCATTTGCTATTACAGATGCTAAAGTCGTTTTACCTAACCCTGGCGGCCCATAAAATAATAAATGGTCAAGAGGCACCTTCCTTTTTTTTGATGCCTCTAAAGAAATTCTTAATGTAGACTTTAATGCTGTTTGACCTATATATTCATCAAAAGTCTTTGGACGAATATTTTTCTCATAACTTTTATCAAATTCTATTTCTTTTGACTCTATCTGTTCTTCTCTTTTTAATTTCTTATTAATATTTCCATTATTTTGATATAAAGAGTCGTTTTTATCTTCAAAAATTACCATTTATAACATCAACCTCTTTAGATCAAATATTTAAGATAAATATAAATAGAACTTAAAACAAGAGATACGAATGTAAAAAATAAACCATATTTTAAATATTTCATAAATGAAATTTTAAATCCTTTAGCCATTGCAGTTTCAGATACAATTACATTTGCAGCTGCCCCAATTATTGTAGCATTACCTCCTAAGCAAGCTCCTAGAGATAAACACCACCATAATGGATGTGCATAGGCTGCCCCTTGTACTTGCTGTATTTCATATATTAAAGGTGCCATTGTTGCTGTATATGGAATATTATCTACTATTCCTGATATTATTCCAGAACCCCATAATATAGTCATCGTTGTTGCTGTTTCATTACCATGCGTTACCTCAAGTAACCATTGTGCCATTAATTTTATTCCACCGGATGCTTCTAAACCACCTATTATTATAAATAAACCTATAAAGAAAAATATTGTATTCCATTCTACACATTCTAATATCTCTTTTGGACTTTCAAATAATAATAATACACTTGCACCCATCATTGCTACTAAATATGTTTCTATATGGGTAATATCATGTGTTACAAATCCTAATATTACTAAGAATAATATTAAACCGGATCTGATTAATAATCCTTTATCTTTAATTGTTTGTGAATTATCCAAAGTCTCAATATTTTTCATTTTTTCTTCTGTTGTTTTTAAAGATTTCCTAAAAAACAAAATTAAAAACATAATTGTTACAATGAATATTATACTCACTATTCCTGTAAGTTCTTGTAAAAAAGTTAAAAATGAAAATCCTGCTTTACTTCCTATAATAATATTTGGTGGATCTCCTATTAATGTTGCCGTACCGCCTATATTTGATGATAATATTTCTGTAATTAAATATGGAATAGGATCTAAATCTAATTGTTTTGCTATTGCAAAAGTTACGGGCATTACCAGTATAACTGTTGTTACATTATCCAAAAATGCTGATGTTATTGCTGTAAAAAGGCCTAGCACTATTAATATTTTTATAGGATGCCCTTTTGTATGTTTTAAAAGCTCATTCGCCAAATAATTAAACATACCGCTTTGAGCTGCTATATGAACTATTATCATCATACTTACAAGCAAAAATATGACATTAAAGTCAATAAAGTTTGCAAAATAATTCTGTGATATACCTTCTTGTCCTCGGCTTGCTTCTACTAATCCTAAAAATATTGTAATGGATGCTCCTATTAGGGCTACCGTTACTTTTGAAATCTTTTCTGTAGCTATAAATAAATATGCAATTATCAGTATAATACCTGAAATAATTATCGCATTATTCATTACAATAGTATGTAATGTTTCCATATTTATATTCTCCCCACCTCAGTAATATTCTTTTTTATCTTACTTTAAATTTTATTTTTAGTAAAGTTTTTTACAAAATTTTTTATTTCTTCAGTTCTTATCTTCTGTATTTAATATATCTTTAATCGCTGCTTCTCCCATTTGAAAACAACTCTTCTGGACTCTTAATGCTGCTTGGGCCTCAAATTCTGCACTTAATATCCTTCCTATTATATATAAATTCTCATAATTATACGACTTTATTGCTTCTAAACATAAACTATATGCTTTCGTTATCTTCTGTAATTTATCAGAATCTTTTTTATTACCATGTATATCTATCGGATAGTCTGATTGTAATATTTCATTATTAAATCTTTTATTTTCAATCATATCTTCTTTTTTATATATATACTTTCCTCTTATTCCGTAAGAATATCTGATTCCTAAACTATTCGCTATATTCGATATTGTCGCTTCTTCAAATCCAGGAAGATATTTTCTCGCAAATTGATATAATCGATATATACGCTCTCTCCCTTCTATAATTGCTTTTGTCTCACTATTTACATCTGTTACAATTGTCTTTATCCTTGGAGCATTGAATGCTACACTATTCTTGCTGTTTGCTATTGTAAATATCTGAAAATAATCACTATCTTCTTTTTCAATAACTCTATCTCTTATTGCTTTTTCAAATATAGGCTTTAATGCCCACTCTGTTTTGCTATTTGTTGTGTATGCTGTTGATAATTGTATATCCCCATATTCATCTTTGCATATTGGACTTATATCTCTATTTTTATCTATTGATTCTAAAAAAATACTAAACTTCTCTATATTAACATTTGTTAATATAAATCGTAAAGTCACACTCTGATTCATATTTTCACTATTTTCAATCAATTCGCACTTTGCTAATCGTGATAATATTCCATCTCCTGTTGCATCAATAAAATATTTTGCATTTATTTCCTTTTTAAAAATATTATCATTATATATCTTATCGTTACATAGTGATAATATTTTATCCTTGTTGTTGTTTTGATCTATTGGATTATCGTTATATTTCGAATCGTTATATATTGATAATCTTTTATCAATTTTATTAAAACCTAAATTAGAAAAAATAATAACTGAATTGATTTTTTGATTGTTATATTTAACATCTATTAAATAAGAATCATACAGTATTTCACAGTTAACACTTTTTAATAAATCATCAAGTACTATCTGGCAAAGCATTGGATTTATCCATAGATCATTATTATTATATTCAAATGTAATACTTGCGTTATATTGTTTTAATTTTATTTTAAAATCATTGATAAATTCGCTATTTAAATTCTGATCTAGAGTTTTCATGACAGGAATAACTAATCCTGATGTAATTGAACCTCCTAAATATATATTCTTTTCTACCAATAAAGTCTTTAATCCTTTTTTGCTTGCTATATATGCTGCTGCAATTCCGGATGTACCTCCACCTATTATTATTACATCATATTTATACATATATCCCCTTTGTTTATTATAATTTTTATTTACATTTAAATTATAATAAATTCTTACTTTTATTAAAAGACTTTATATAGCTACTTGTAGATTGTACTTTATTGTCTTTAATAAATTTATTTCTATTAAATAAAATTTCTTCATTTGTTAAATTTAATTCAGGATCTTGAAACATTACTCCGGCACTTGTATTCAATAAGCCAAGATCAAAATTATCTAATTGATTTTTTATTAAAGATGGATCTTTTACTCCTATTGTACCTATTGATTTATTATTGTTATTATTATCAACTATTTTACCTATAGAAAAGCCTACCTTTATCATTGTATTACGTATAGCAGCCGAACTAGAATATGTAATTAATTTTCCATCATTTGCTAAAAAATTATATAACTTTTTAAAAAACTGATATGACCATAGTATAGGAGTTTTAATAGGGGTAAATGCATCTAAATAAATAAGATCATATTTTTTATCGGCATTATATTTTCTTGCATCATCTACAAAAAATCTCATAGAAAAATTATTGATTTTATTGTATTTTAATCTATTTTTCTCACTTTTAGATATATATTGATAATATATATTATGTAACAAGCCCTCTTGATTATCATTATCTATATTACCTAGTAGATTAAATGATAAATAACTATTTAAACTCTCTTCTAATTTTATTAATTTTATAAATCCTATATATTCTGTTTTAAAATTTTCTATTAAATTTTGTAAAATTATTATATTTGTAAATTCATTATATTGTTCTGCTTTAATAAATGGAGAGATAAATATTAAATTTTTATCTATTTCTAAAGCATCTATATTTAAATTTATATTTATATTATTTTTTTGCATTTCATCTATTAATGTTTTGGAATTATATCCTATTCCATAACATATATCTAAAAGATTAATTTCTTTTTTATTTTTTAATAAACTTATTTCGGATGGCTTTATAAATTTATTTAAACTTTCAGTATATGCTCCATATGTTGAATGATAAATATCATTTACTTCTCTATTAAATAATCCGACTGAATTATCTTCCGTTATACAAAAATCTATATTTTTCATATTTTAATTATATCTTTATAATAAAAAAAATATTCATTTATTAAGATGAATATTTTTATCGATATATATCTAATCGTATTATTTTCATTATTTAAGTAAAATTTATTCTTTTATAGATTCTTTTCTGGATAAAATTTTTAATTCGTTATGCATATCTGAATACTCTTTTTTTTCACTAAGTTCATTTTTATGCTTATTGAAAAATTCTGTAACAGGAGTTTTAGACTCTGATTTTATTATTTCTTCAAAGTTATTAATCAAAGAGTATAAATAATTATGGTTCTCTTTAATTTTGTTAATCTGATCCTCAGTTAACTTTTCTTTGGTTTTATTCTTTATTATACTTGCATCTTGATTCATTAAGCCTAAAGTTAGATGCTTAAAACTTTCTTCAATCAGAGAAAGAGATTTACGATCTATTTTATTATTTTTAAATTTATCCATTAAAGAGTTATAAAATTTATTCATAGAAATTATATTTTCTTTTAATTTTTCTTTTAATTCACCTACTCTTGGATCATTTACAGATAATATTTTATATAAAACTTTATCTCTATCAGTCAAGACTTCTGAATGGTAATTTGCTAGATCTTCGGTAAGTTTTTTTTTAATTTTTCCGAAAAATAATATTTGTCTATCTATTTTCGATTTATTAAAAACATTTCTCTTGGATTGTAATTTAATTATTTTAGACGTTATTTTTTTACAATGAAATTCTAAAGCTTCCCAAGTAGATACAGATTCAGAAGTTGCTACTACATTGGCTTCACTTTTTAACTGATTTTTTCCTCGATCATTAGTATAATTTATTTTTATATCGTCTTGTTTTTTTATAGTGTTATTTAAATGGAAACAAGTCATATTTTTAACTGTATTAACTAGTTTAAACATTTTTCTATAAACCGCCTTACTAAATCATCAATATTATAATAGAATAGACGACATAAATAGTATTTACTTTAATAAATTTTACAGAATGTTAGATATTATCAATATGTATCTTAAAGATATATATTGATAACGTAATGTTAGAATATAAACTTTTTTTGTATATTATGTTATAATGAAAAAAATAAATTAGGAGAACAGTATGTGGGATAACATATATTATTACGATCAATTATTATTACTAAAATTAAATGGTTCGTGGGGATTATTTTGGGATAAATTTTTTTGGTATGTAACAAAACCTATAATTTGGATACCACTATTTATAATCATAATGGTAATAGGAGTGAAAAAAATCGGCTGGAAAAAGACTTTACTAGCAGCACTATTAATAGCAATAGGTATAATAATATCAGATGATATATGTAGCTATTTTAAAAAAACTGTAATGAAATTAAGACCTAGCCGTAATCCTGAAATAATGCATCTGGTACATACCGTGTATAGCTACAGAGGCGGCTTATATGGAACGTTCTCTGCTCACGCTGCAAATAGTTTTTTCTTGGCAATATTTACTAGTTCGGTAATTCAAAATACATTGTTTACTATAATCATGTTGTTATGGGCATTATTATTCTCTTTTTCTAGAATATATCTAGGTGTTCATTTCCCATTAGATCTACTTTTTGGGTCTTTAACCGGAATAATAGTAGCATTAATAATGTTTAAAATTTATAATATTATAATAAAAAAATGTGTAAAATAAATATAAGATAAAAGCAGGTGTGAATAATGGCTGAAAAATTTTCAATTAGGAATATTTTGATAATTTTACTTGTATTGTTAATGTTTTATTTAGCATATAAAGTAATAGATATAGTTTTGATATTATTTGCTTCTTATGTATTATCGTGTTCATTTAATCCTATAGTTGATAAGTTGCAAGAAAAAAAAATACCACGAGAAATAGGAACAGCACTTGTATTACTATTGACTATAATAGCTATTTTAATATTTTTAGCTCCAGCATTAGTTGTTGGAATAAAAGAACTGATTCAATTTTTAATTGATTTACCAAGTATTATTCACGCATTTTCAACATTTTTAGATAATACAAAAATAGGATCATTTATATTAGGCAAATATATAGATTTATCACAATTATCAGTAAATACAGCAAATCTAACAAATAATATAATATCAAATATAAAAAGTTTTACATTTGCATTAGCACAATGGGTAACAGTATTTATAGCAGTAGTAATAATAACATATTATTGGGTCGCAAATAGAGAAAAATTTAAAAAAAGTTTCTTAATGTTTTTTCCTTTAAACATAAGATCAAAGGCTGATAAAATAGCTAATAATATATCTACGCAAATAGGTGGATATATAATAGCCCAAGTCGGTGTAATGTTTGCTGCGGGATTATTTACAGGTTTAGGATTATTATTACTAGGAGTGAAAAATTGGTTTGTAATAGGTTTATTAACATCTATTTTTGATATAGTTCCTATAATAGGGCCTATAATAGCCGGAGTGATAGCACTATTTATGAACTCATCATCCAGTCCATTATTTATGTTTGCAATAGTTGCTGTATTCTTTATAGCCCAATGGTTACAGAATGCTTGGGCAAGACCTATTGTATATAGCAAATTTTTAGATATAAATCCTGTAATAATAGTGTTAGCATTGCTAATAGCAGCAAAATTCTTAGGTTTTTGGGGTGTATTACTGGCCCCTGCAATGGCAGCAGTATGCTGCACTTTAGTAGACGAACTTTATGTAAAGCAGATTAATAATTATGAAGAAAATAAATAACGAAATTTTTTTATATGAAAGAAATGTATCAAAAAATGCTAATTTGAATATATGGTTAGCATATCCAAGTATATATTCTTTTGGAATGTCCTCTTTAGGTTTTTTGTCAATTTTTAAAATGTTTGATGAAAAAAAAGAATATTTTATTGAAAGAATTTTTACAGATACAAAAGAAACACAATTAATGGTAAATCAGGTAGATCTAATCGGGTTTTCAATATCATTTGAAATAGATTTTTTATCTGTGTTTAAAATTTTAGAAAAATATAATTATCCACTTAAAACGAAAGATAGACTAGAAATTAATACATTGATATTCGCAGGAGGTCCTGTATTAACTTCAAATCCGGAACCATTTGCTGAAATTTTTGACTTTATTATAATAGGTGATGGCGAAAAAATTAATTTAAAAGTAGCACAAATTCTAGAAGAAAATAAGAATTTATCCAAAATAGAAAAGTTAAAAAAGTTATCAGAAATAGATGGCATATATGTTCCAGAATTAACAATTTATGATAAAAAAAATAAAAAGGTTAAAACTTTAGATGGAATCGAATTAAAAGTTAATAAAATAACAGAAGAGTTAACAAAATGTATAGCAACAAGCATATTGTCAGATAAAAGTTATTTTGCAAGTACATATATAATAGAATTAACTAGAGGATGTCCGCAAAAATGTGGATTTTGTTTAGCCTCATATTTAAATTTACCAAATAGATATCCTCCTTATGAGGAAATAATAAAATCAATAGACAAGGGGTTAGAATATACAAATAAAATAGCTTTTCTTGGAGCATTAGTATCTGCTCATCCTCAATTTGATAAAATATGTAATTATATAGCAGATAAAATAAAAGCGAATAAAGAAATAGAGTTATCAATATCATCGTTAAGAGTAGACAGTATAAATGAGAATCTAGTTAAGACCTTAATCTTAGCAGGACAAAAACATGCAACAATAGCAATAGAAGCTGGAAGTGACAGATTAAGAAAAGTAATAAATAAAAATTTAAAAGAGCAACAGATTCTAGAAGCCGTAAAAATAGCATCTATAAATGGCCTTAAAGGATTTAAAGTATATGCAATGATCGGATTGCCAACAGAAACTGATGAAGATATTGAAGAATTAGTAAAATTAGCGAAGAAGATGCAGGGAATAGATAAATCCTTTGATTTAACTTTTTCATTTTCAACATTTGTTCCGAAAGCTAATACTCCATTTATGTTTGCAAGTAGAGAAAATACAAAGAATCTTGAAAGGAAATATGAGTATTTAAAGAAAGAATTCCATAAACTTGGAATAAAAATAAGATGTTCAAGTGTAAAATGGGATGACATACAAGCATTAATATCAAAAGCAGATAGATCATTTAGTGATTATTTAATTGATGTATATAAAACAAAAGGTAATTTAGGTTCATTTAAGAAAGCTTACAAGAATTTTGCTGAAGAGAACTCATTACCTACATTATCAGAATATTTGGAAACAAAAGTAAATATAGAAGCAAACTTTCCATATGATTTTATAAATATATATCCTGGAAAAGATTATTTAAAGAAAGAATACACCAGATTAATGTCGAATTTTAAATTAAGTGTATAATTTACAAATAATATACATAGAATTAATAAAAAAAAACGACAGAATATATTAAGAAAGATGAATAGATTAAAAATTGTCATGAATCAATGTTTATAGGTATTTCAGGAATTTTCTTATAGAGTTTTAATAATAAAAAAAATAATAATAAAAAAGTGTTGACTTTTGTAGTTTTTTAATTTATTATAATAATGTAAATTTTAAAGTGTAGTCGAAACACTAATAATACATAGAACATTAAGAATTTGCTGAAACATTAACAATTATATTATAGTCATAAACTCCTAAATATATAATATACACAAATAAAAACCATTAGAATGCAGAAACAACCCACTCTTTCACAGAGTGGTTTTTTTTAGTGTATAATATACATTATATTAAATTTATATCTTTGTAAAGAAATGTAAATATTGCGACACAAAAATAGCAATATTATTTCTTTTTAAGAGTTTATAAAATGTAAGTAGTGAATCATAACATATATAAAATGTATTTAATATAATGGAGGAAATTCGTCATGTCTAATGCTATCAACCCAAATCAAAAACCATATCAATATGGATTGGGAAACTCTACTGTAAGTAATCAACAAACTAATGTTGCTTCAGTTAATTCAAATAGTCAGCAACCTAAAGTTAGTCTTCAAAGTTCACCTGTTCAAGATACTTTTGTAAAAGCCGCAAGACCTAGCTTTGGAGCTAACACAAATAATGTGGCTAACAATTTAACTTCTGAGCAAATAGAAAAATTAGAAGGGTGGAGAGATACGTTAGCTGCTAGTGAAGAAATAGAAAAATCTGATATTGAAAAGTTTAAACCATTAGCTATAAAAGTCGGATTGTACAAAAAAGGTGAGGTTGTTAATACTATCGGTTTAAATGATCCTGCTTATAAAGCTAGAATAAATGAAGCTAAAGAAAAATTAGAAAAGATTAAAAATGAAAAACAATCTCTATTAGATAATATCAGTGAAAATATTGGTAACCCTGTAGATCTTACAAAAAAAGGGTATGATGCTGATGCTTTAAACAAGGCTATTCCTGACAATTATAAAGAGTTAATTGGATTAAATGAAGATGGAGAAATTACTGCTATATCAGGTGGCTTTAAAACAGCATTAGATAAAGTAAAAACTGATAAAAAAGCTGCTATGGCAGATTTAAAAAATAATATCCCTGAAAATATTAAAATAAAAGCTTCTGTTGAAAGCGGACATGTAAATATATTTGATAATATTGAAGAATTTAACAAGTATTTAGGTGCAGAGATTTTTAATGGTAATGCTAAAACTCCTATCACTATGAAAAATTTATTTGAAGCACGTGATATCTGTAAAGCTGACAGAAAAGCAATGAATGAAGCAATGCTTGATCCTAAAGATTTTAAAAATGCTACTGGAATAAAAGTAGACGATGGGGAAAATTTAACTTTTAAACGAGCAAAACAACTTTTAGTTGAAAAATGGAAAAAAACAGATAAAAGTTTAAAAAACTTTGATACAGAAGCTTCAGGGTTTGATTCAAGATTAATGAACTTAAACGAAGGTAAGTATAAAGACTTAAACAATAAATTAAAAGATGTAAAAGTAGTTTCTATCGATACAGATGCTATTAAAACATTTAAAGACTATGATATTACAGGACAGGAGGTAAAAGTTTCTGATCTTATAAAAGGCCGTAGTTTTGTTAAAGATAGCATTATAGCCATAGATGATGCAAACTTTACTTTAGATAAAAAAGTTAAATTTGAAAATAACCCTGTATTAAAATCATTAAAAAAAGGGGAAGAAACAAATCTTTATAGTATACTTGGAAAATATGATGACTTAGCTAATAATATATCTGAGATAAGATCTAATGTACAAGTTAATTCATTTAAAAATGGACAAGCTTTGCCAAAAGAAGTAACCGCATTTAAAGAAGATCTTGAAAAATTAGGCTTAACATTTAAAAAAGATCTAGATGATGAAGGTCGTTTAGTTATAAAAACAGTTAGACATAGAACTCCCGTTTCATATAATAAGGTTGCATCTGATTTAAAGTCACAGATAAAAAATGCAGACAATGATTTATCACGTGTTAATAAAATTGAAAAGGGATTACAAGTTGATAAAGCTGTAACTAATTTTGCACAATTAAAAGGTAACGCAGATTCTGAAAGTGCAAAATTGTTAAAATCTCTTGGTATTACAGATTCTAAATCTAAACCTGTTGCAGAAGGTCCTTTAGCTAAAATCAATGAGCTACTAAATGGTGCAACCCCTGCTACAACAACAGTAGCATCTACTCCAACTCAACAAATATCAGTAAATGTACCAAAAGATGCTATTAAACTTGAAGTAAATTCTAATACTGTAACTAAGCAGGCTGAACAACTAATTGATCAGGCAAATGACGGTGTAAAACCATCTGGTTGGAAAGCAGCTTTATCAAAATATGGACCTACAGCAGGTATTGTTGTATTAGCTGCAGCAGCTGCAGGTATAGTAACTAGTATGTTAATCAAAAATAAACAAAATAACGAAGAAGCTCAAGCAAGAACTGACTTCCAAGCTTAGACTCTATATATTAAAAATTCCTTCATTAATTAATAATAGCCAAGATATTTTAAATCTTGGCTATTTATTTTTTATTATATCTTTTATCTCTTCTAAAACTTCATTAATAATATCATCCCAATAGTTAAGTGATTTTGTTCTAAATGGTTTTACACTGTTATACCAACCAACATTATTTTGATCAAAATTAAACCACCTATAATCTATATAATTATTAAAGAGTGCAAAAGTTTTTACTCCCAATGCTCCAGCTAAGTTCAATAGTACATTATCTGTTGTTATAAATAAGTCTAAGCATTTTAATGCAGCTGCTGTATCTTGAAAGTTTTTAAAAGTAGCTCTTAAATTTATTATATTTGAATTTTCAATATCCTTTACGTTATCTATATCTGTTTCTGTTTGAAAAGAATAAATTTGTACATCATCAATTTCAGATAGTAAAAGTAATTTTTTTAAAGGAATATCTCTTTGTAATTCTTTTAAGCCAAGACTCCCTTTATAGGATATTCCTATTTTTAATTTTTTAGTTCTAAAATATTTATCTTTATATTCATTTATTTTGCTATCAGGTACTGATAAATATCCATCTTTTTTTATTATTTTCTCCGGTAAAAGTTTTATTATGTTTGCTACTTCTAACAACGGTAAATGGTAATCATAGTCTATAGAATATAATTCTTTCTTTGAGTGAAAATCCAAATCTAAAGTAGAGTCTTTAAATAGATCTAAAAGTTCATCTTGGACAATTACTATTAATTTTTTACAGAATGATTTTAGTTGATGTATAAATCTTATATACATTATAGAATCACCATAGCCTTGTTCATAATGCACTAACAAAGTTTTATTTTTTATATCTTGCATTCCATCCCACATGTTATTTACATTAAAAACTTTAAAATATGCATTATTTTCAAGAAAAAATCTCGATTTTAGATATTTATAGCCTTCTATAAAATTTAAATTTCTAATACAATATGCTCCATAATCAGCATAATCCATTGGTGTTGGGTTGAGATTAAATAAAATCCTATAATATTCAAATACTTTTTCTTTATTAAACAACCTATCATTTATAATTATTAAATTCTTTACAATAAGATGTGAATTTGGATTTAATTTATAAGCTTTATTAAAATAATCTAGAGCAATATCAATATATTTATTATCTTGAAAATAGGTAAAATACAAATGTCCAAGTTTATTAAAAATGTCAGCATTATTCTGATCTATTGCTATATATTCTTTATAATATTTAATTGCCAGATCATAATTTTCTTTTCTTAGATATATATCACCTATTGATTTAATTAAATTAATATCTTTATCATTTAATTCATAAGCTTTTAAATAAAACTCTAAAGCCAGATCCATTAAATCAATAGCTTCAAATGTTTTTGCCAGTAAAAAATATGTTTGGTCATCTAATGAATTAAGTTCTTCAATTTTCTTTAATTGTAATAGGACTTTTATATATTCTTTTTTTTCAAAGAGTTTAAAAGCATAATTCTTTATAGTCATAATAAGACTATTTTTAGAATCTGAATTATTTTTATCTAATAAATAAAATTTTTCACATATTTTTATAGCTTCTTCAAAATTCTCTTCTCTACAGTAAGCTTGAACCAAAGCTAAATCTATTTTCATTAGAGTTTCTGAATAATTTTCTTCTATATTATTAACCATTATACATTCCAAATAATATTATTTTTTATTTTATCATCCTTTATACAAAATAATTTCACTTATTTAAAGTATTTATAAATTTGAAGAATCTATTTATATAAGATATAATGAATTTTATGTTTGAAAAAAATTTAAAATTATTAAAAGAAAAAAATCAAAGTTTAGCTATAGAACTTAGTAAATTAAAAATAGAAGATGTTGAAAAAAACATTTCTTTAAAACAAGCTAAAAATAATGATTATATTATTCTTTATAAGAATAAATTATTAGAAAATCAAGAAAATCCACTAGAATATCAAAAAAATTCTTATATAAAAAATATAAAATCAGAATTAAAATCAAATGATATTTTAGTTATATATGGATTAGGTTTGGGATATTTATTAAGAATTTCTGAAGCTAATTCAAGTTCTAAAATTTTAATTTTTGAACCTAATATTGAAATTTTAAGATATGTTTTTAACTATATTGATTTTTCACCAGAGTTAACTCAAAATAGAATCTATTTTTCTTCTAATACAGACGATAGTTTAAACTATATATCCCGTAATTATATAAATAATGATAAAATAGAATTTTTAATAAATGATATGTATCTAAAAGATTATTCTGAAAATATTATAAATCTAAGCCAGAATATATTAAAAGTTTGTAAACAGAAAATGTTAGATACAAAAACCATAGAAAAATATGAAAAATTTTGGACTATAAATAATCTTAAAAATTTGCCTTATCTTAAAAAGTCTGAAGATATTCATATACTTAAAAATAAATATAAAAATAAAAATTGTATAATAATATCCCCAGGTCCATCACTAAAAAAAGATATAACATTCATAAAAGAACATAGAAATCAATTTACAGTTATTGCAGTAAATAAATCTGTAGATTATTTATATGAGAATCAGATATATCCGGATTTTATAATAGCTCTTGATCCTTTATTTATAGAATATAATACTAAAAATATAGAAAATCTTAAATATAAATCCGCTTTAATATTGACAACCAGAGTAGATAATTTTCTTTTTAAGCAAAATTTTAAGTATACTTATATATATTATCTAGAGAATGATGGTTTTAATAAATATTTGAATAAAATGAATCCAGAATTAATAAATTTAAATAAAATTGGTAGTAGTGTTTCTATTCAAGCATTATATTTAGCGAAAATTTTAGGCTTTAAAAATATAATATGTTCAGGATTAGATTTAGCCTTTCCAAATAATTCACAAAAATATAATACCGATTTTAAGTTAAATGTTTCTTTTGAAACAACTAAAGTTAGATCTATTAATGGTAATATAGTAGATACTCGGTCTGACTATGCTTATTTTATTAAGCAAATTGAACAGATTATTAAATCCGAATTCACAAATACTATAGTGTATAATACTTCAGATTTTGGGGCTTTAATTGATGGAATGACATATTTGCAATTTAATGAAATATTAAAGAATATGGGTATAAACAACAATATAAATGAAGTTGAATTAGAACCAATTTATAAAAAAGTATTTGATGAAAGTAAAAGTAACAAAAAAGAATATATTGATGAATTTCTAAAAATTATAGAAAAAATGTTAAAAGAAATAAAAAATTTCTATTATTTATTAGAAAATATAGTAAATTCAAGAAAAAATATTTTTGAATCTAATGATATTTCAATAGAAAAATTTAATATTCAAACTTTAAAAAGTTATCATAATCAAAATATTGAAATTATTCAATTCATATTAAATAACTTTATTTTATACTCTTATTTGCAAATAGAGTTAGTTGACTTTACAAATATAAATAGAGAAGTTTATAATGAAACTAATACTTTATATAAACAAGAATTAGAAAATTATAATCTTTTAAAAAAGATTTATAACTCTTTAAGTGAACTTATAAATTATCAAATATAATAAAATTCTGCTTTTAATGAGCATAGACTTTAAATATTTCTGAGGTATAAATTTTTGCATGTCCGCCTCTAATAGTATAAACTAAGGCTCCAAGACCAAAAAATGGTAGAAAAGAGCTTCCAACCGGATATACCCATAAACTTCTATTGGCACCTGTCTTATTAATAGAACCTTCAATATTAATTGTAGGAAATTCTGGCAATTGGAAATTAGAAATAATAATACTAGCAGGAGTTCCAAATGATTGATTTAAAGATATATTTTCAATACGAGCTAAGACACTTGTTCCTTTATCAATATAATATTTATCTATCTGAATAGGTTTACAAACAGTAAATTTAAGTATTTTACCTTCAAGTAAATTATTTTTAGTAGATACATATTGAGAACTTTTAATCAAAAGTTCTTTTGAATCAAGAGTATCAACAAAAGAATTATTAGTATAATAGGATTCATTAAAAGAATTACATTTAGAAATATTTTGGATAAAATCATCTTGAATTACAGAATTATTAACAATTATTGGATCTATTTGAAGTTTAGATTTAAATGTGTTAATAAAATCATCTTCAATAGAATTATCTTGTTTATTTAAATAATAATTATCCTCTTGTAAATTTTTCAATGAATTTATATAAAATGACATAAAATTATCATCTGAAATAATTAAATTATTTTTATAAGATTCTTGAGATTCTTTTAAATTCAGTAATGTATTTCTAGGGAAATCATCAGAGATATCTATACTTTTCACATTAGCATAAGATAATTCCGAAACAAAATATAAAATAGCAAATACTAATAAAGGATAAAATAAATATTTTTTCATAAATAAACCCTATTTATAATGTATGCAATTTATATTTTTATCATTTTCAACATAATATTTTAACTTTTCTCTATTTTGAGTTGAAGTTAATAAGAAATTTTGATAGTAAATATTATCTTTATACTTATTATGAACTAAAAATGCCGGATATTTTTGATAAATATATTGATATACAGACATCATACGTTTTGATGTTAAAGGATGAGAAGAAAAGATCCACCAATCATATCTAAATTGAGGGAATGCTTTGTTCATCATAACAATCATAGCAATAGGATTATATCCTGCTTTCACCATAAGGTCTATCCCTATTTTATCAGCTTTTAACTCATATTTTTTAGAAGCAAAATTCATAGGAATATGTGAAAAATACCCTCTTAAAGGTCCTTCGTAAAAATCTATACAATGAGAAATTTCGTGTGCTAACACTGCTGCTAATTCATCTTCTGAATCAATATAATCCATTAATCCTTTATAAATTTCAATATGCCTATCTCTATAATATGCTGCAGCATTTATTTTTTTCTTTGTGTTATATTCAAAAACTATACGTTTATCAATACGACTTGAATTAAGTAATTTAAATCCAACTTTATTTACAAGTTGCTGATTATATTTCATATCAAAATTATTGCCTAACGACTTGTCTTCTATAGCAAATACATTTGGAACAATTGTAAATGTTAACATTATACTTAATAAAATATACGATAATTTCTTTTTCATAATTCAAATCCTTTTTTATGTATTATGATACTAATTTTAATTAGTATAAACAAGTTATTAACAAAATTTTACATAAAACAAAAATAGGGTTAAAATTTAACCCTATTTTTTGATTTTATATTAATTTAAAAAATTTATTTTAAGGTTTTAAGAATATCATTTGTAATATCAGTACCACCAAACAATACAACACCTTTACTTAAAACAAGATCATATCCGCTAGCTTTAGCCTTATTATTGATACTTACAGATAAATTTTTATTAACAACATCTAGTTTTTTTTGGTAATCTTTTTGGATAATATCTTTTTTAGTTGCTAGTTCTTTTTGATATTTAGATTCAAGAGCTTTTTGTTTATTTGGATCTTTTTCAGCTTGAATTTCTTTATTCGCTTTTTCAACAAAAGAAGTAAGATCTTTTAATTTTGCTTGTTGCTCATTTTTAAGAGCTTTAATTTGTGATGATTTAGAAACTATAGTCTGCATATCTATTACAGCAACTTTATAGCTTGTAGGAATAGAATATGATGCTTGATGTGTAAACATAGCTCCTAGAACAAAGACAGAAGCTGATATTAAAACAACCTTTAAATTCTCTTTTAAATTTCTCATTTACAATACCTCCATTTATTTTCTTAATTGTTTATTTCTTCTCAATTTAATTATTAATATACTAACATAATAAACTTATTTTTTCAAACAATCTTATTAATATAAACTAAAATTTTAAAAACTAGTTGAATGGTTTATTTTTTTTATTTATATCTTATAATTAATAAATAAATGTAAAAAAGGTATCCTTAATTGATAGAAAAGAAAAAAAAACAAAAAAGGACAACATCTAAAAAAACATACAATAAAATAGCAAATTGTGCTCTTAAATTATTTGCCAAAAAAGGATATAATGCTGTAAGTATACGTGATATATGTAATCTGGCAAATGTTAATATTTGCTCTATTTCGTATTATTTTAAAAGTAAAAAAGATTTATATAAAACAATAATTGAAAACTTGATACATCCAAAACTTGCTTTTATAAAAGAAGTCTCTTTGGATTTTTATTATTTAGATATTAATGAAAAAAAAGAAAAATTTTTAAAAATTATTTCAGGATTAATAGATTATACATATACAAATGAAGTTACAAATGACGAAATTTTATTATTATTTAGAGAACAATTTGACTGTATAGGTAATATTGACAACCCAGTATTTAAGTATATTAGCAATTTATTAGCATCAATATTATCAAAAAAAGAAACCGACCCATTTGTTGTTTTGCAGACTATATCCATTTTATCACAAATAATAGCATTCAGAATTATGAATAATACAACACTTAAGGCTCTTAATAAAAGTAATTTTGAAACAGAAGATCTCGTAACTATAAAAAATATTACTCTTAATCAAATCGAATTAAATATAGATAATCTAATAAAAAATAAAGTTTAAACCAGTTAATATGAAAAAATATATAACATTAATAATATGCTCAATTTTACTTGTATTTTATATAAATTTAAATGCGTATAGTTTTAATTATCTTAATATTTTTAAGGTAAAAGCCCCAATCTATATAAAAACAGAAAAACTTGATGTTATAAATTATAATTGGTGGAAAAATTTTAATGATAATTGTCTTTTAAATATGATAGAAAAATCTATTGAAAAAAATCACGATTTAAAATCAGCTTCTTTAAGAACAGAAGAATATAGAGAAAAAATTAATCAAGTATTTTCTAATGAACTGCCTAAAGCCTCTATAGGAGCATACTATTCAGGTATAAAGCTACCACATATAAGTAATATAAAAGATTATCAACAAAATGGGATAATAATGCCCTCTATAGCTTCTTATGAAGCTGATATATTATTAAAAAATCACAATAAAACACAATCAGAAAGAAAAGCATATTTGGCTAAAAAATATCAAGAAAAATCTATTTATATAAGCTTAATTTCTGATTTAGCTTCGTGTTATATAAATCTTATTAAAACAATTAAGCAGGCAGAAATACAAAAAGAAATAATTCATATTCAAGAAGAAATTTTAAATAGAGAATATAAAAAATTTAACGCAGGAGTTATTTCTAAATATGATATGAATAACGAAAAACAGATATTATTGAAAGAAAAAGAAAAATTAGATACCTATCTCAAAAACAAAAAAATATTAATGAGTGAACTTTGTGTATTTATAGGTGAATCACCTGTAAACTTTAAAGATCTTAAATTTAAAGATTTTGGATTATTTGAATATAATAAAAAAATACCACAAGAAATATCTTCCGACATAATTTTTCAAAGACCTGACATAATAGAAATAGAATATTTACTACAACAATCTAAAATAGATATTAAGGTAGCAAGAAAGGAATTATTACCAAAATTTAACATAGCAGGAATTTTTATATTTAATACTTTTGGTAGCGGGAATTTCTTTTCTTGGGAATCATCTTTAGCTTCACTTTTAGCCGGATTCACACAAGATTTATTTACCGGTGGGAAAAAAATATCGTATTTAAAGATTAAAAATAATAAATATCTTCAATTGTTGGAAAAATATTATCAAGCTAATTTAAATGGAATAAAAGAAGTTAATGATGCTCTTTTTAAAATAAAATATGATACAAAAATAGATCAAGAAGTTATTTCAGAAAAATTAATAGAAAAAGATACTTATAATATGAATTTGAATAAATATAATAAAGGAACAATATCATATCCGGATTTATTAAAAGTTAATATAAAATATTTAAAAAAAGAACAAGAATCTATTGATTCAAAAACTATTCGATTAATTGATTACATATCTCTTTATAAAGCTGTTGGAGGTGAACTTTAATGAATGATAAAGTAATAAAAGTAATGATTGTATTAATTATAATAATCGGATTTATTTTTTTACTCTATAGGTTAAATTATAAAAAAGTTGATCCAAATGAGTTAGAACTTTTTGGAAACATAGAAATAAGGCAAGTAGATTTATCTTTTAGAATAAATGGTCAGATAAAAACTATGTTATATGAAGAAGGAGATAAAGTAAAAAAGGGTCAATTACTTGCAATTTTAGATGATAAGCAGTATAAAGCAGAGTATTTAAAATCAATAGCACAAGTAAGAATCAATGAAAGTTTAAGAGATAATGCATTGTCTAAATATGAAATGAACCATTCTTTATGTGAAGATGGAACTATATCGAAATTAGAATGTAAAAATTTATTAAATAAAAGAAATGAAACAGAAGCAAATTTAAGTGCCTCAGAGGCTCAAAGTATATATGCAAAAAATAATCTTAATGATACACAGTTATTTGCCCCGGATGATGGAATAATTACAACAAGAATAAAAGAGGCAGGCGCAGTTATATCTCCAAGTGATCCTATTTATACATTAACGAAAACAAACCCTATTTGGGTAAGAGCTTATGTTAGCGAAAAGAATCTGGGGAACTTAAAATATGGAATGAAAGCTATTGTATCAACTGACTCTATTGATCCGATAACAAATAAAAAACGTATATATAATGCTTGGGTAGGATATATTTCTCCTGTAGCAGAATTCACACCTAAAACGGTCGAAACAACTGATTTAAGGACTGATTTAGTATACAGGATACGGGTATATATAAATAATACAGATGATTTTTTAAGACAAGGAATGCCTGTTACAATTAAAATATTATTAAATAATAATAATAATAATAATAATAATGATATAAATATAGAAGAACAAGATGATAAATAATTCTTATGTAGTAGAAATAGAAAAATTAACAAAGTGTTTTAATATAAAATTTTCTAAGAACTTAAAACGAACAGAAATAATATCAATAATTGATAAAAAAGACACACCTTTAGAAAATAAATATAAAAATGCAGTAATTGCTATAAAGGATTTAGATTTAAAGATTAAAGAAGGTAAGATTACAGGATTAATAGGTCCGGATGGTGCTTCAAAAACAACTTTAATAAGACTGATTATAGGTCTTTTACTCCCTAGTTTTGGAAAAATTAAGACATTAAACCTAGATCCACAAAAAGATAAAAAGGAGATTATAAAACGGATTGGTTATATGCCACAAAATTTTGGTCTTTATGAGGATCTTACCGTACTAGAAAATTTAGAATTATTTAGTATATTAAAAAATATAAATAAAAATCAGATAAAATCCACAATAGATAGACTATTAAAATTTACAGATTTAACAAATTTTAAAACTAGGTTAGCCGGTAAGCTTTCAGGAGGAATGAAGCAAAAATTAGGATTAGCTTGTACATTAATGGGGGATCCTCAATTTTTATTATTAGATGAACCATCTGTAGGTGTAGATCCAATATCCAGACGTGAGCTTATTGATATGGTAAATACTCTTTGCAAAGATGGCATAAGTATATTATGGTCGACATCATATCTTGATGAGGCTGAAAATTTTGATGATGTAATATTATTAAATGAAGGCAGATTATTATTTCAAGGCAAACCGTCAGATTTGACTGATAGAATGAAAAATAGAGTATTTTCAACATCAATAGAAAATTTAAATGACATAGAAAATTTAACGAATAAAGAAAATAAAATAATAAATAATAGATACTTATTAGAAAGCTTAGTATCAAAAAGAGAATTTCTAACAGATGCAACAATAGAAGGTGATAAAATACGAATAGTATTAAAAAAAGGAATCCTCCCAAAAGAAACAGGCTTAATATTAAATCCTATACCACCCAGATTTGAAGATTCAGTAATAGATATTTTAGGCGGTAATCCTCCAAGTGAGTCAAAATTAGCTAAATCTATAAATATTAAAGAGAATAATATTCTATATCCAATAGAAGCAGATAATTTAGTAAAAAAATACGGAAACTTCTATGCAGTAAAAAACAATAGTTTTAAGGTAAAAAAAGGAGAAATTTTCGGTCTGCTTGGTCCAAATGGAGCAGGTAAATCAACATCTTTCAAAATGATGTGTTCACTTATCACTCCTACATCTGGAGTCGCCAGAATAATGGGAATTGATATTTCTAAAAAAACATCACTTGCAAGATCTTATATAGGATATATGGCACAAAAGTTTTCTTTATATAAAAATTTAGATGTAAATCAAAACCTTGAATTTTATTCTATGGTGTATGGTCTGGATTTTTTTAAAAGAAAGAATAGAATAAAAGAAATGATAGAAATATTTCAATTAGAAAAATATCTAAAAACAAATACCGGTGATCTTCCTTTAGGCTATAAGCAGAGATTAGCTTTAGCTTGCTCAACAATGCATAATCCGGATATTTTATTTTTAGATGAGCCTACATCTGGAGTGGATCCTTTAACCAGACGTGATTTTTGGAATCATATTAATTCACTTGCTCAAAAGGGAGTAACCATTATGGTAACAACACACTTTATGGATGAGGCTCAATACTGTGATAGAATAAGTTTATTTTATAAAGGTGAATCAATAGCAATAGGTAGTCCAAGTGAACTTAAACATAGAATAGGTAAAAATGCTACTATGGAAGAAACTTTTATTAAATTAATAAAAGAATATGAATTGAAATAAATAATATAAATTTACTTATTTTTAAAATAATCAGATATTGTTTTTGACTTTTTATTTTTTAAATTCTTAATAAAATTAATAAAAAAATTTTTAGGTTGTTCTTTATATAATTTATTTTTTATAATAGCTTTTTCTATTAATAATTTGTTATATAAAGTATTTACAATCTCAGAATTATCTATATTCTTTTTTAATTCATTAATTTGCCTTTGACATTTTGAAAGTGCAAATTTCAAATTAGATTCTTTATTCATGATTTACCTTACTTTATATCTTCTAGTGTTATAATAGAAAATTATATTACAGAATAAATAATATGTGAATTAGTAATTTTTAAACTCCACTAAATAAATTAAAATAAAGTATTAACATTAATTCAAAAATAGGATATAATAATTTTTATGAAATTAATAATGAAATTAAAAAAGTTTTTAAATAATATAAACACATTTGAGCGTAGTATATCAAATACAAGAATGGGCTATCTTGAGGTATATGAAAGAAATTTGATACTTGAAAAAGAGATTTTTGAGAGAACAAATGAACTTGAAAAAGCTAATAAAACATTCCTAAGGTTACAAAATATTTGGGATATGATGAATAGTGAAAAACCATTATACAGTATTCTTGAAGTTATTGTGGACGGATTAAAAGGTGAATTTGGATATATTCACAGCTCAATTTTTAAACTTTATACAAAAAATGAAGAAATAGAAGAACCTTATTTTATATCAAAAGCAGCATCAAAAGGGCTGTTTTTAACAAATATAATAAATACTTTTAAATTTAACCCAAAATATATAAAAATAAATTATAATCCAAATAATATATTTGTACAATGTCTTAATGAAAATCGTATTATTACGACCAATGATTTTGTTAAGACCTTCAAAACTATTTTACAAGAAGTAGAAGATCGAAAAATAGCAGAATTTTTTAAAAATGAAGATATCTCGACTTTAATATGTATTCCAATAAAGCCCAATCAAGAAGAATTTGGACTTCTTTTAGTTTACTCCTCTCGTGCGGAGATAAATAATAATGAGATTAATTTTTTATCTTTATTTGCACACCAGATTGAACTTGCAATTACAATAGCCGGATTATTTGAAACTGTAAAAAAACAAGCATTAACAGATTCACTTACAGAGCTTTATAATCGTCGTTATTTTGAAGAATGTTTATATAGAGAAGCAAAAAGATCTATTCGTTTAAATCAGCCCTTTACTTTAATTTCAATAGACTTAGATCACTTAAAAATAATAAATGATAAATATGGTCATCAATACGGTGATTTAGCAATACAAACTATAGCTAAAGTTTTAAAGAAAAATGCTCGTGCTATTGATGTTCCCTCTCGATTTGGAGGTGAGGAATTTAATATACTTTTACCGGGGATAGACTCTAAAGGTGGTGCTATTGCTGCTGAAAGGATTAGAAGTTCAATAGAGCATCAGACTATTGAAAAAATAGGTAATGTTACAGCAAGCATAGGTGTTGTTACATATTTAGAACATACAAAAGATATTAACGAACTTCTGGAACTTGGCGATCAAGCAATGTATCAAGCTAAGCTAAATGGAAGAAATCAAGTATGTTTTGCAAAAGAACATAATAGTAATGATTGGCAAAAAGTTGCTGTAGGTGCTTTTTTTGAGATATTAACAAAACAATTAATACCTATATCAAACGCTTTAAAGGATTCTTTAATAAACAAAATTCAAGATACTAAAAATTCTAATACCAGTACCAGCAGAACACTTTTTAATGTTGTTGATTCTCTAAATAGAACTTATAATATAAATTATGAAAACGGAACTACTGAATTAAAAGTATCTTTAGCCGTAAAGTTTGCAAAATTACTTAAGCTTCCTGATTACGAAATTGATAAACTTAAAATAGCTATTTTATTTTATGATATAGGTAATACAACAGTACCTGAAGAGATTTTCAAAAAAAATTCTTGGTTAACTTATGAAGAAAAATTGCTTATAAGAAAGCATCCTATAACTGCTACAAAAGAAATTTTAGAACCTATTACTTCTGTTAATAACATTATTCCAATTATAGAATTACATCACGAAAATTGGGATGGATCAGGGTATCCATATAAGAAATCCGGTTTAGACATACCAGTTACTTCACAGATTATTCTTCTTGTTGATACATTTTTTGCCTTAATTTCTGAAAGACCTCATCGTAATGCGTATTCACAAAAAGAGGCTATTAATATTATTAAAAATGATTCTAATAAAAAATTTAATCCTGATTTAGTTTCAAAGTTTGTAGATTTAATTGAAAATACTCCATCTATTTTTATATAAATTGATATACTTTCAAGATATGCTTTATAATCATCATCTGCAAGATCAAAATAATTTAAAAAATCTATAATATAATCATCTGTTTTAGAAAATCCTGTTTCTAAATTCTTATTACTATGAATTAAAAATTTTCCACTATTATCAAATATAAAACCATTGTATTTGTTAAAGGTATTAATTATTGACTGTTCTTACAGTTATTGAGTAATTCTAATGCATCTGTTTCATTTGAAATCTTTTCAAACATTAATTTAATTCTTTTGCTAGATTCAAATTCTTTTTTATATTGATTAAAATTATCAGGCTTAATTATATTTTCAATATCACTTAAAATTTGATTTACAAACTAGATAAAAAATCAATACTAAAAATAAAAAAATTACTCTAAGCGAATAGAATTTATCCTTACTTTTGGTTTATTAAGAAAAGTTTTATCTTTTTTGTTTAAAATATTATCATAATCGATCTCAACAATTTGGTATAAATGAGGTTGCTGAAGTAAACCAGGTACGACAATATGAATAATACCATTTTTATCAGTTTCAATATCTTCATAATGGTAATGACCTGAATTAATAGAAACTATATTGTTTTTATATTTTTCTATAAGATTAGAATAAATATGCGGTTCATAAAGAGTATGAGAAACCAAATTGTTTTTAGGAGGAATAAGAGGAAAATGTTGGAATATAATAAATCTATCTTTTTTAAATTTAGTTAAAAATTTTTCCAAAAAATCTAACTGATCAAGAGTATATTTACCATGTGAATTTTGCATATAAGGCATAGCCCCATCTAAAATAACAGCTCTAGCACCATTTTTTATTTTAAATGAATAATAAGAATTAAGTTTTTTTTGTGATTTATTATAATGTTTAACAATCTGCATATATTCTGTTTTTGTAATACCAGAAATTTTATGGACATCATGATTACCTAAAACTAAATAATAAGGTACTTTTAATTGGTTTGCAATATTTAAAAATCCAATTAAGTCTTCCTTATTAGATTTATCAATATTATCACCAAGAAAAATAACAAAATCTAAATTTTTTTTATTATTAATATCCTGAATAGCCAAAGTGAGTAGTTTTTTTGTATCTTTAACATGTCTGTTATTAAAGGTAGATGAATTATAAGAATTACCTAAATTACTAAAATGTACATCTGAAATCTGAGCAAAACGTATTACCTCAGAATAAGAAGTAAGTTCTGAAATATTATAAAAGAATATAAAAATTATTATAAAAAAAATAAATTTTTTCATAGATTACCTTATAAAAATGTAGTACTTTTTTAAATTATCCTATTATAAAATAGATTTGTCAAAAAAGTTAAAATATACGAAGGTAAAATATAATAAAATATTATTTTTTGCACCATTTAAGTAAAGCCGCAGAAGCTAAGCCAAGAATGCCTAGAATAGAAATACCTCCAACAGCTTGTTTAACATTACTTGTTTCTACCACAGGTGCCGGTAGACCCACAGTATTATACATATCCAGTCTTGGATTTGGCGCCATAGCACTACCTGCTGGTGCTATACTTGTAAATCCTACTCCATATGGATTTCCCATTCCATAACCATAACCAGATATTGGATTAAAGCTACCTACCATAGTTATTCTCTCTTTCTACACACTTTGTATATATATTATATAAAACACATTTTTTTTTATATTATTGACTACTTTATAAAAAATTGTTTCAATTTCTTTACATATTTTTATAAATTTCACAAGTGTCAACTTTACAATTGTTTAAAATTACTGGTATTTAATTATTGTTAAGTTACAATAGTAAAAAGTAATGGTAACTCAAAAATTGATAGGGAGATGCAAAGAATGCTAGAGTTTAATTATAATAACGTAAACTCCGAAGTTATAGGTCAAGAAAACGGACTTGATATACAATCTGAATTTCATAGTCATAAAGAACAAATTTCAAAAATTATTATGGAGCTAAATTCTAGAAAAGATAAACCCGGTCAATGGTTACAATGGATGAATCTGGGCTATAAAGAAGAAACAGTCTGGTATGTAAAAGAATATGCAGCTATAGTGGAAGGTAAATTTGATAATATACTTGTTCTTGGTATAGGTGGATCTGCTTTAGGTGGAATGGCTATTTGTGAAGCTTTATTGAAACCTTTCTGGAATTTATTATCTAATGAGCAAAGAAATAATAAACCTAAAATCTTTTTTTTAGATAATATTGATCCGGATTATATTAACGGATTATTAGATATCTTAGATTTAAAAAAGACTCTGGTAAATGTAATTACAAAATCAGGCTCAACAGCTGAAACAATGAGCCAATTTATGATAATAAAAGATAGGCTAGAAAAAGAGCTGGGTGATGATTATAGAAAAAATGTTGTAGCCACAACCGATAAAAAAGTAGGAATATTAAGACAATTATCAGACCAAGAAGGATATAAAACTTTTGTAGTTCCTGATGATGTAGGCGGTAGATTTAGTGTCTTTTCTGCTGTAGGATTATTACCTTTCGCTTTAGTAGGTATTGACATTGAAGAAATTATGCAAGGTATTAAAGATATGGATTTAGCCTTAAAAAATACCGATATATTCTACAATATTGCTGCACAAAATGCTCTTATTCATTATTTGATGGATACAAAAAAAGGTAAAAATTTATCAGTTATGATGCCCTATTCTTCAAAATTAAGATATATATCAGATTGGTATGTTCAACTATGGGCAGAATCTTTAGGTAAAGAAGTCGACAAAGAGGGTAATAAAGTAAATATAGGACCTACACCGATTAAAGCTTTAGGGGCTACTGACCAACATTCACAAATACAACTTTATAATGAAGGTCCAAACAATAAGCTTATCAATTTTATTAGAGTAAAAGATTTTAATACTACATTAGAAATACCTAAAATTTTTGAATATACAGCAATAGGATACCTAGGTGGTAAAACAATTAATGATTTAATAAATGCCGAAGCAGAAGCTACAAAAGTTGCATTAACAGACTATAATAGACCAAATGTAACTATACTTTTACAAAAAATTGATGGATATAATATAGGTCAACTTCTATATATGTTGGAAGTTCAGACTGCTATTGCTGGTGAACTTTATAATATTAATACTTTTAATCAACCGGGAGTAGAACAGGCTAAAAATTACACCTATGCTCTTATGGGTAGAATAGGTTATGAAGAATCAGCATTAATGTTAAAAGAAAAGATTGGAATTTCAGAACATATTTCCTAATAAAAATTTTTTTTAGTTTATAACATTGCCCTTTTATATAATATAAAAGGGTTTATTAATATTTTAAACTATAATTAAAAGAGGATCTATTTTTTAATAGAATCCTCTTTCTTTTAGTTTTTCTAATAACTTTTAAATTTTAAATTTAAAGTTAGAATTTTTTAATTAAATCAGCATAAGTTTGAGCAAAAATAGCTCCACGAGCTTCCATAGCTAATTTAAGAATTAAATGTAAATTTAAACCTTTATTTTTATTAAGATTTTCTTTATACACTTCTTCAAAATTATTAGGAATACGCAGACTCCAATTTTGATCACCAGAAGTACCAGGTTTATTATAAACATCTTCAATACCAAAGAAGTCCGTAAAGAATATTTGAATATTTTTTGCTTTCGAAGCAAAAATTTCAACTAATTTAGTTGATGCAAGGAAATAAGGATCGGTAAACAATTTTTCACAAACAGCTGATTTACAAATATCATTAGCATCCGGCCATAAATCTTCAGTTAAATTTTGAGCGTGTAATTTTCCATCTTCTGTATTAACCATTTTTTTAGCCCAAGTTAAAATAGGTTCATTATCATGTGTACCAACCATAGCCCAAGAGTATTTTGTAATATTTTTAAATCTATAAGGATCATCCGGTTTTGTAGGAACAGTAAATTGTGTTAATTTCATGCCCATTAAACCATATTTTTCCATAACAGCAGCAACCGGATTAGTTAAAGTACCCAAATCTTCACAAACAATAGCATCTTTTGTAAGACCATTTTCCTCTGCTGAAGCAATTACAATTTTTTCAATGAGTGCACCGTATCTTTTAATTTGCTCATCGTTTAATCTAGCTACCCTTTTTTCTTTATCAGGTTCTAAAGATAAATCAAGATCTTCATATTTTGCAATAGCATATTTATAAAGCTCACTATGTTCAGGAGAAGAATATAAACGTCCAGCACCATCTTCTACTTTAGCTGTTTTTCCAGGTTTATATACCCAAGGATCTATCAAGCCTACAATATGGTCTATTCTTACACCACCCGGATTTTCTTTAAACATTTTTGAGTATAATTTTTTAAGGAAAATTCCACCTTCTGCTAAGCTCATATCTTTATTAAATAATTTATCAGGATCAATAACCGGAAATCCCCAAGTTTGCCCATCTTTAGAAAAATAATCAGGTGGACAACCTAAGCACCATCCATCAAGGAAACAAGACTTATAAGCCCACGTATCTCGATCTGAAAAAGCAACTTGTCTATCTGCTATCATTTTTATACCACGTTCTGAGGCATAGTTTTTTGTTTCTTCATTTTGTTTAAAAATAACAAACTGTGAAAACTCATAGAAATCAATTACATCAGAATATTTTTTCTTTAATTCTTCTATTCTGGCATTTGTAAATTTTTTATCTTCATCATTTTGCGGATTAAATAAATTTTTATCTAGTTCACTATCCCATAATGGCCAATAATCATTATTATGTTCAATAATTAAAGCTTCATAAAGTGAATCTTTTTCTAGCCAAAATTTATTATCTGCCTTAAATTTAATAAATTCCTGCTTCAAGTCATTTAATTTTTGTGATTTTTTAAAATTTTCAAAAGCTTCTTTTAAAGCATTATTTTGAGCTTCAAAAATATATGAATAAGCTGTTTTTCCAGTATTTTTATTAGGATTATCTTTAACAATTTTCTTCAAAGTATCCATTGATAAAATTTTATCCCATTTATCAGTAGTTAATGATTCTAAGTCAATAAAAAGAGTATTATTAGAAAAAACAGTACCTGTATAAGGCGAAGAATCAATAAATTTAGTTTTACCTGAAGGCCCAAGTTGAATAGAATCAAACACACCTGACACAAAATCAATTAGGCATTTTGCTGCTTTAGAATTTGGATTACCAAAACCTGTATCCATATCTTTATCAGAAGGAAAACTACTTCCGTGCGCAATCAAAGCTAAATTTTCTTTACCTAGAGCTTTTAATGCGGACTTTAATAGAACCTTATCATCTAGTAAGGCTGCTTGTTTTACATTCGTGTTACAACATCCCATAATAAAAACATCCCTTTCTTAATAAATTATTATACACTTAATTTAAAAAATATTAATTATTAAACTCATTAATTCTATCAGAATTATTTTAACATAATATGTCATTATAAGTATATATACTTTTAAATATTTATTTGCAAAACTTAAAATATAAATAATAAAAATTATATAAATGTAAGATATTAAGAGGTTTTTAATTAATAAATATTATTATGTAAAAAAATGTAAATTTTTTAGAGAAATTTGTTAAAAAAAAGTAAATAATGAAAAGATAAAATACTTTATAAAAATATAAAAGCTCTCTCTTCTTATTAAACGGACAGGTCTTAAATAAAACTAAGACCTTTTTTTTTGCCTTTATATAATCTTAATTTGACGTTATGTATTTATGTTTTATTATTATAAAATAATGTAGTAGTAAATAAGAAGAATAAATAGGGAGAAAAAGATGAAGCCGTTTAAGGTTGGAGTTATTGGATCTGGCATATGGGGTAAAAATATTGTACGAAATTTTTATAATTTAAATGTACTCCATACTGTTTGTGATATTGATCAAGAAAATTTAAATAATATTAAGTCTTTATACCCTGAAATAGAAATAACTAATAATTGTAATGATATATTTAATAATGATGAAATTGATGCTGTAGCAGTTGTAACACCTAGCCATACTCATTTTTCCCTTGTAAAAAGAGCTTTAGAATCATATAAACATGTATATGTAGAAAAACCAATATCTACAGTATCGAAAGAAGCTTCTGATTTAATAGAATTAGCCGAAAAAAAATCTTTAGTTTTAATGGTTGGACATTTACTTTTATATCACCCGGCTGTGAATAGATTAAAAATGCTAGTCAATCAGGGCGCTTTAGGCGATATAAAATATGTTCAAAGTGATAGATTAAATATCAACTATTTTAAAAATGATAGAAGTGTAATGTGGGATTTAGCACCACATGACGTGTCAATGATAAATTATATTTTATCACAAGATCCAATAGAAGTAATCTCTGCTGTCGGTGCTTCTTCGTCTGATAATGATATTATGGATATTACTCATATTACGCTGAAATATGAAAATAATATTTTAGCTCATATATCAAATAGTTGGATACATCCTCAAAAAAGAGTTAATCTGCTTATTTCAGGAACTAAAGCTACTTGTGTCTTTGACGATACTTTAAGTGAAAATAAGTTACGCATTTATGATAATAATATTCCTGGAAATAATCAAGTAATAAATTTAGACTATATAGAGATAGAACCATTAAAACTTGAATGCCAACATTTTATTTCTTGTATAGAACAAGGTAAAAAAGCTAGAAGTGATGGAGAAAATGGATATAGTGTAGTAAGTATACTTGAAACAGCTGAAAGAATTATGCTAGGAGAAAATGCTGTAAAAAATCTTGATAATTTCGATTTTCTTTTATCAAGAAGTAAACGATAGATAATAAAAAAGAAAGGTTTAATGTTAAAACTATGGCTAATATAATTACTTTATCTCGAATTTTTATTGCATTTATTGCTGTAATATTATTATTTATTCCTACTGTAAAAACATATATAATAGCATTTATCCTAACGGCTATAGCAATATGGTTTGATGGTTTAGATGGATATATAGCAAGGAAATTCAACGAGTCTTCAAAACTAGGTGCGGTATTAGATATCCTAGGAGATAGAATAGTTGAAAATATTTATTGGATAGTATTTACATCTTTAGGTTGGATAAATGTAGCAATTCCTTTAATAGTTGTAACAAGAGGACTTATAACAGATGGAATAAGATCTATAGCATTAGAAAAAGGTTATACTGCTTTTGGATCATCTACTATGATGAAAAGCAAATTAGGTAAATTTATAGTTGCTTCTAATTTTTCTCGTGGTACTTATGCTGTTACAAAAGCTTTAGCTTTTGCTTTTATGATTCTTGCTTATCTACCTATAGAATATAAATATAAAAATATTATAACTTTAATAGCTTATTCTTGTACATATATTTCTGTCATCTTTTGTGTATTAAGAGGAATCCCTGTTGTTATAGAATCTAAAAGATTTTTTTCTGAAAAATAACATTAATCATTTTATTCATTGACTTTCCTTTAAAAAAAAAGTTATAATAAAATATATGTGAATTTAGGAGTAACTTTAAAATGGAACTTTGGCAATTATGGATATTATCAGGTATATTTCTTCTACTTATAGAAATATTTATGCCAACAATGTTTTTTCTTAATTTAGCATTTTCTTGTTTTATTTTGGCTATATTTTCATATTTAGGTTTTAGTTTATTTTCTCAAGCAATATTATTTGCTATATGCTCTTTATGTTTAATTATTTTTATTCGCCCTTTAATTTTAAATACAAATTGTAAAGAAAGCAAAAAAAAACAGACCGGATTTGAAAGTAAATATTTAGGAGAAAATGTAAAAATACTTGAACCTGTAGATAAAAATAACGGAGTTGTTACTATTTATGGAGAAAGATGGGAAGCTAAAAGTTTAAATCCAGAAGAAGTTATTAATAAAGATGAAGTAGCTAAAATTGTCGGTATTGAAGGTTTAACGTTAATAGTATCAAAAAAAACTTTATAGTAAATAGATTTAATAGAATTAGAGAAAGGAGATTCATCGTAATATGGGATTTTTATTTTTTCCAATAATTATTGCCGTAATTATTTTTTCATTAAGTGGATTTAAAATTGTAAAACAAGCAGAAGTAATGATTATTGAACGACTGGGGAAATTTGATCGAATACTTGATTCTGGTTTGCATTGGATAATACCTGTAATAGATACTCCAAGAGGTGTTATAGTAAGACAATTAACAAAATTAGCTAGTGGAAAAACATTTGCAGTATTTGTAGAAAGTCAAAAAATAGATTTAAGAGAAAGTGTATATGATTTTCCACGTCAGAATGTAATAACAAAAGATAATGTATCAATAGCAATCAATGCACTTATTTACTTTCAGATAATTGATGCAAAAAGTGCTGTATATGAGATTCAAAATTTACCTGAGGCAATTGAAAAGCTTACACAAACAACATTAAGGAATATAATAGGTGAACTTGATTTAGATCAAACATTTGTATCTAGAGATACTATAAATACAAAATTAAGAATGATTTTAGATGAGGCATCACATAAATGGGGAGTAAAAGTTAATCGTGTAGAATTACAAGATATTATTCCACCTATGGACATTCAACAATCAATGGAAAAACAAATGAAAGCTGAGCGTGATAAAAGAGCTGCTATTTTAGAAGCCGAAGGCTTAAAAAAAGCTGCAATTTTAAAAGCTGAAGGTGAAAAAGAAGCAAATATTAATAGAGCCGAAGGTGAAAAACAAGCCCAGATATTAATAGCAGAAGGTGAGGCTCAAGCTAGAGTTTTAAATGCACAAGGTGAAGCCCAAGCTATTGAAAATGTAATTAATGCTATTGGTCAGGTTGGTCCTGCTGATAAATACTTAATTGCTACCAGATATATTGATACTTTAAGAGAAATGGTTGAAGGTAAAGATAATAAGGTTATATATATGCCTTATGAAGCTACCGGAGTTTTAAGTTCTATTGATGGTATTAAACAAATGTTAGAATCATCTAAATAATAACTATATATTAGTTGTCATTTTTATTAATAAAAAGTATGCAAATTTTAATTGTATACTTTTTATTTTTATAAGCTTTCTTCAAAGGATTTAGCATTTTTATGATATTATCAATATATGTTTAAATATATTGGATATAAAAATCAAACTGGTATAGAAAATATGAAATATGATCAGGACCTATTAAATAAAAGTATTGAAATCGGGTCTAAAGATTTTATTTTAAGACTTTATTCTTGGAATACTCCAACTCTAACTTTAGGACGAAATCAGAAATCAAATAATATAAATATAGAGTTCTGTAATAGAAATAATATTCCAATAATTAGAAGAATATCCGGAGGTCGAGCTTTATTGCATGATAAAGAGCTTACATATTGTTTTGTATGTAATTCTGAATGTTTAGATAATGCCGGATCTATCCAAAAAAGCTACGAACATATTTCTCAAGGGCTTATTTTAGGTTTAAAAAAATTAAATATAGATACGACTTTAAGTCTTCGAGAAAAATCCTCTAAAAAAAAAGAATATTGTATGGAAGTTTTAAGTAGTGCTGATATAAGCTATAAAAATAAAAAGTTAATTGGTTCAGCTCAATTTAGGAAAAATAATTATATATTACAACATGGATCTATTTTAATTGATTACAATAAAGAATTACTAAATAAAATATTTAATACTGAATCACAATTTACAAATATTATATCTTTAAATGAAATCAATAATAAAATCAGTTTTCAAAAGTTGATGGAGGCTGTTGTTTATGGATTTAAAAAAGTTTTTAATAATTGAAAATAAAGGAGAACTATAATAAAATGCAAACAAAAAAAATATTTATAGGATCAGACCACGGTGGATTTCAGTTAAAGAAGAGTATAATAGAATATCTAATTAAGAATTTTTTTGATGTGACTGATTGTGGAACTTTTGACGAGAATTCTATTGATTACCCAATTATAGCCCAAAAAGTTGCAGAATCAATTGTAAAAAATCAAACTAATCTGGTAGAAAAAGATCAAGCAGATATTTTAGGGATTCTAATATGCGGAACCGGTATAGGTATGTCAATAGCAGCAAATAAAATAAAAGGAATACGAGCTTGTACTGTTACTGATAGTTATAGTGCTGAGATGTCACGTAAGCATAATAATGCAAATATTCTATGCTTAGGTCAACGTGTTATTGGTACAGGTTTAGCTATAAATATTGTAGATACATTTTTAAATGCACGATTTGATGGGGAAAGACATTTAAATCGTATTCTTATGATAGAATAATTTACATTTATACATATTTAGGCTAAATTTCTTAACTTTTATATATCTTTAATTTAAAATTAAATTAATAATATGATCTTTATTGATTAATATTAGTTACGAGAAAATTATAGAGGTGAGAAAATTGTTAAATAGTTCATCTGATATATCTGCAAGTAAAGAAAAAAATTTTGAAAAAAAACAAGCTAGTGATTATGTAACGTGCGATATTGTAAAAAAATCATTTAATATGACAAATGAGGATATAATTAATCTGTGTAAACAAGGCTATGTTAAACCTCGAAAAAGTCGTGAGGGTAAAGTTTATTTTTCTAACCACGATATAGAAATTATTAGTAAATTAAAAAACTTACATCAATCATCTTTAAGTGTTGAAAAAGAAAAAAATAATAAAGTTTTAAATAAAACAATTAACCCAAATAGTACTCTATCTGGTATAGAAACTATTACTCCAAAATTTAATTTAAATTTTAAAAATGCCAATACACAGCCTTATGACAAAAATGAAATTTTGAATGCATTAAATAATGTTGAAAATGCTATAACTGATAAAGTATCAAAAATGCTATCTGAAAAACTTGATGGCTTAGACGAAGTGATTGTTGAATTAATACGATGCAAAAGTGAAAATGAAAGTTTAAGATCTAAAATTGATGAACTAAATAAAACAAACTATATGCTCACAAACAAAATAGCCTCTTATAAATCTATAGGTTTTGGATTATATATTTACGATAATAATGATAAATAAAATTATTTCAAATATAAATATAAAAATAAAAACGATAAATAATGTTATTTATCGTTTTTTAATGAATTTAATGTATTTTCACTAGCAGAAATAAAATCTATTGATGGATTTTTAAAAACTCTATTTGCACATTTTTGGATATCATTAACAGTTACTTTATCAATAGCTTTTAAAATAAGATCCGTTCTAGAAATTCCGTATATAGAATCTAAAGCATTAGATAAATCATCTGTCTGAGATAAAGAAGTTTCGTTAGCGTTAAGAATCTTATTTTTTAAAGTCATTTTAGCTTTTTTCAATTCTTCCTCTGAAACTTTTTCAGTAGAAATTAAATTAATATGCTTATTAAATCCATCTAACGATTTTGTAATATTATGATAATCATTTTCTTTATCAAAATCATCATCTGTAGTTGTATTAATAGATATTAATAAATATCCGGAATTTCCAATTGAATCAATCTGAGATTTTACTCTATATGCTAATTTTTGAGTTTCTCTTAAATCCGAAAAAAGTCTGGATGTTGAAGATCCACCTAAAATAAGGTTCATTAAATTTAATTCAACAATTTCATCAATAGTATCATTATATTGAAATTTATATGCTTTTACTACTTCAGCTTGTTTTTTATTTGTTATATTATATAGTGTTTTATGTTCTTTTATAGGAGCATATGTTTTTTCTAAAGAATTATCATATTTTTTAAACTCAGGTAAATCTTTTGAAAATTTTTCTTTCAAAATATCCAAAGTTTCATCAGCTTTTTCTTCATTACAAGTAATTACGAATTTACTTTTGCTATTTGATAGAATAAAGTTATAAGCAGATTTTACATCCTCAAGAGATAAACTATTTAAAGAACTTAATAAATCAGATTTAGTTTGTAAAGCCTTTATATCAGGAAATAAAGCCGGCATTAAAAGTCTGGGATTCTGATCAGCAAGTATATTATTTTTCAAAGTATTTTTTGCCCATATAAAATCTTCTTCTGTTAATCTTGGCTGTAGTATATTTGATTTTACTAAATTAACAGATTTTTCCAGATTCTGATTATCTACATTTGAGTAACAATCTATAGAATCTAATGAACTTGTGAATACCATATTAATATTATTTTCATCTATAAATTCACTATAAGATTTATTATCGAGATTTATATTGCCTCTATTAAATAACATAGTTAAAATAATGATAGCAGAAGGATTAATATCATTTGGAATATCACTAAATTTTAATGTGAATTTATAATTAGATTTCAAGCTTTTTGTAGGATTCATTACCATTTGAACGTTGTTATCTAAAGTCGTTTTAATAATTTTAGATTCATCATAAATATCTTTTTCAAGAGCCTTACCTGAAAAAGATATCTCTGTATTCTTTTTAATCTTAGATTCTTCCGGATTTATAATGCAGATAGATGCTTTTTCAATATCTAAAAATTTATTTGCAGCATTTTTTATATCATCTATAGTAATAGAGTTAACAATTGAACGGTAGTTAGCTAAATAATTAAAATCAGAATCAAGTAAACTCATACCAATAATACTGTTAATAGAATCTGAACTTTCTGCTATATTATTTGTATCTGATATTAAATTTCTTTTAGCAATATCAAGCTGCTTTTCTGAAACACCATTTTTAGATATATCTTTAATTTTATTAACAAGAATATCATAAACAATATCTTTATTTTTTGGATTTACACTTGCATTGATAAGAATAGCTTTATTATCATCCGGTCTAATTCCTACTTTTTCTAAACCACAGCTTGCTGATTCATTAAAATCATCTAAAGAAGAATTTATAATAGAATTCTTATTACCTAATAAAATCTGTAATAAAACTTCTGTGACTATTTTAGATTTTGTATCGGTATTTTTAGGTCCAATAAATCCAAGAGAAATAATTGTATTATTTGTATCTTTACTTGTAAGTTCTTCTTTTATTGATTTCTGAATAGGTGATAGTTCTTCATATATACGATTATTCTGAGGTTTGTAATCTTTTTGTTTATTAAAGTACTTTGAAATAAGCTTAATAGTTTGATCAGGGTTTACTTCACCTGTAATTACGGTAATCATATTATCAGGAGTATAATTTTGATGATAATAATCAAACAAGTCTTTTTGAGAAATATTTTTAATATTATCAATATTACCCGCAATTAAATCATTTGAAGTTGTATTAATTTGATATAAATTTTTAATACAAGTATTAATAGCAATATTTTCTACATTATCATTAACCATCGAAATTTCTGATATAACAGGGCCTTGTTCTTTTTTGATTTGATCTAAATCAAATTTAGGATTTTGTAACATATCAGAATGAATCTTTATTTCATTTTCTAAGTCATCAGAGTCTAGCAATTGGGAAGAAATATAATAATCAGTTTTAGCAAAACTAGTAGAAGCATTAGCATAAGCCCCCATATCACTTACTTTTTCAAAAAATTCTCCAGGTTTTAAATTATCTGATCCATTAAATAAATTATGTTCAATAAAATGACTAATCCCTCTTAAATTATCAGGTTCATTCATAGAACCAGTATTTATATATGTTTTAAGAAAAGTAGGACCTTTTTTGGGTAAAATTACAACTTTCTGCCCATTAGCTAATTGATATAACTGGGCATCCATATTAAAAGGAGTTTTTATGCTACCTATTTTATTATACTTTATAGGTAAATTAACATTTAATTGAGCTTTTAAAGTTACAGATGGATCTGTAGAGTAATTTTTGATATTATTATCTAAATTATTTTTTTTATCTTGTTCTTTTTGTTTCAGTTCGGAATCTATTTTAGCTTGTTCCAAAATAGATTTAAAGCTTAATGACATTTGTTTAGATATTATATTATTATTTATATTGTTATATCCTTGTATATACAAAATACACCACTTCTAATAAACACATAAAATAACTTTATAATATTATTAAAAGTATAAAATAAATATTATTGCCAAAATTATCTAAAATATTTACATAATTTTAACAACTACATATATAATTTTAATTTAATTGTAGAAAATAAATTAATAAGCATCAAAAGAACCATAAATAGGTGTATCACAAAAAGCACAATTAGAATTATAATTTATATTATAAGATTTAACTCTGTATTTATCTCGTTTTATTATTGGCTTTTTGCAATTATGACAAAAAGTAGTAGACATATATTCATCTTGAACATTACCTGCATATACATAGTTTAAACCGATATCTTTAGCTATATTATAGGCTCTTTTAATTGTATCTAAAGTTGTGGGATTAATTTTTGTTAACTTATACATAGGAAAAAATGCACTGAAATGTAAAGGAATAGAAGGCCCTATGTTATCCAAAATCCATTGACATTGATTTTCTATCTCTTTATTTGAATCATTTTCACCTTCTATTAAAAGTGTTGTTATTTCCATATGACAATTTGTTTCGTTTTTTACATATTTTATAGTTTCTAATACAGGTTCAATAGATGCTAAACATAATTTTTTATAGAATTTATTGCTAAACCCCTTTAAATCAATATTACAAGCATCGATATATTTAAAAAATTCTTCTCGTGGTTTATCTTCCATATATCCTGAAGTAACAGCAATATTTTTTAAACCTAACTTTTTTACTTGCTTAGCTATATCAATAGCATATTCTAAAAATATTATAGGATCATTATAAGTAAAAGCTACACCTTTTGCTTTTTTATCATAAGTAATTTTAGCAATTTCTTTAGGACTAATATATTCAATCATTGGGCTTATATCTTCTTTTATCTTGGTCATATGATAATTTTGGCAAAATAAACATCCCATATTACACCCAAAAGTTCCAAAAGAGAATACTTCAGAATCCGGATAAAAATGGTATAACGGCTTTTTTTCAATAGGATCAAGATTTAATCCCAAAGGATGTCCATAAGCTGTTAAGACTATTTTATCATCTATATTTTTGCGTACTTTACAGAATCCGCTCTGACCAATTTTTAATTTACAATGCCGAGGACAGATTTTACATTCTATTTTATCATCATTTATGGTATTTTTGTATTTCATCATATATATTATAATAATTTATGTAATATTAGTAAATTGGTAAATAAGATATGAAAAAAATAAAAGAGGCTAGTGTAGCAGGAAAATTTTACTCTGATAATAGACTTGAATTAATAGAAAATATATCTAATATAAAAAATAAAATAAATAAAGTATATAAAGATTCTACTCGAGGATTAATAGTTCCCCACGCAGGCCATATTTATTCTGCAGATATAGCACTTATGGGATATCAATATTTAGATGATAACACTCGGACTTTATTTATTTTTGCTCCATCACATAATAAATATTTTGAAGGACTTATAACTTCTTCATACGATAGCTTTAGAACACCTCTTGGTGATATTGATTTAGATTTGGATATTATAAAAAAACTTAATTCTGAATTCGGTGTAAAATATTTAGATGAACCTTTTAATAATGAGCATTCTATTGAGGTTCAATTACCTCTGATACAAATGTTAAAAAATAATATAAAAATAGTACCTATCTTAATAGGTAATGTAGATTATAATAAAATCAGCACTATAATAAAAGAATTTTGGAGTAATAAAAGTATTTCATTTATAATTTCATCTGATTTAAGTCATTTTTATAAAGATAATGAGGCTAAAAAATTAGATAATCTTACTGCTGAATTTATTGAAAATAAAGATATCAATAATTTTTATGAAAAACAAGCTTGTGGTTTAATTGGAATTTTAGCTCTTATTAATTTTGCTTCTGATATGGACTTTAACTTAATAAGGATTGCTATGAAAAATTCTTCGAAAGTCAACAATAATAAAAACCAAGTTGTAGGTTATGGTAGTTGGCTGCTTACTGAGAAATCAAAAAATGAATTTATAAAGGATAATTTTTCTTATTTATTGATAGATATTGCTAAAGAGAGCATAAGTTCAAGATTTAAACTAATTAGTACATCTGAATTTAAACCTGATATAAACAAATATGCAGGAGTTTTAGAAGAAAAAGGGGCTAGTTTTGTAACATTAACTTTAAATAATCAACTTCGAGGATGTATTGGATCTATTATAGGATACAGGTCATTAATTGAGGATATTTCTATTAATGCTTATAATTCCGCATTCAACGATACAAGATTTAATCCGCTTACAGAAGAAGAGTATAATCTAATTAAAATTTCAATATCATTACTATCAACCCCTGTAAAACTAGATTTTAAAGATGAAAATGATTTATTATCAAAAATAACAAAAGATAAAGATGGATTAATAATACGAGATAAAAATTATAAAGCAGTTTATTTACCTTCTGTTTGGGAATATTTTGAAGATAAACAATCATTTTTAAATTCGTTAAAGCAAAAAGCAGGTTTAAGTGCAAATTATTTTTCTAATACTTTTGAAGCCTTTTCTTTCAAGACAACTACAATAGAAGAAAAAGATTATGATAAGTAAAACTAAAAATAATTTAAATCCTAAATAAAAAGAAAAGAGAAAGTCTTTAAACTTTCTCTTTTCTTTTGCCCTCTCTTTATTAAACCCCAAAGTCTAAAATTTACTAATCCTCATCACTTAAAATAGGTAGTGTAATTATATATTTATGACCAACTTTTTTCTTTACAACTTTAGATGTATCAATTTCTTCCGGTAAAGTAAAGCTTTGACTAAACATATATTTAGATTCCTTTTTCTTACCTACCTTATCATTTTGACCTGTAATTGATATTCTATCAGATGCTATATCCAGTTTTATATTTTGAATATTATTAGAAAAAGGTTTTAAGTTAATTACAATTTTGTAAGCATCATCCGACTTAAAAGTTTGAACTACTTGAGAAACACCAAAATCTTTTTTCATCATTTTAGATTCTTGGCGTTCAAGATCTTCCATTAATTTATCAGTATCATCCATCATACGATTAAATGGTGGTCCAAAATTAGGTTGTTCCATCATTCTTATATGATCCATCATCCTTGGATTAGGTATGTAATAAGCGTGTCTTGATTGATCCACTACAAAATAAGTTGCTAAATAACTTCCTAAGAATAAAGCAAGAGCTAGAAGTGCAAATTTTAACCAATTTCCTTTATCACAATTACAGGTGTGTTTTTCTGGGCTTTTAAATTCTTGTGTTTCATTTTCCATATTGTTCTCCTTTTTTATTTAACGTATAAATTTTCTTAAAATAATACTATCTTTACAATTAGCTACTCGGTTATCTAGCTGGACGATAAAAAATATATATCATAATAATAATTTATATTTTAGCTTTTTTTACAATAACATTTTTTTAGGCAATATTATTCATCTATTTGTTTTATAAAAATTGAAAGCTAAAATTTATGAATGAGATAAATTTTAATATAAATACTAATACAAATAATTCTTCTGATAATTTTACAAATGTTAAATACAATAAAGATATAAAAAGTAAAATTTATCAGATAAATCCTATTATTCAAAATAATATCAATAATATTAATCAAGACGAGTTTACTTCTGTAAAAATATCTGAAATAAAAAAAGAAAGTAAAGATAAAGAAACAAAACAACAGACAACTAAAAATGTCAAAATAGGAATAAGTTTAGCATCATTATTAGCCATTCCATTATTTACATTTAGTATTTTAAGTATGTTCAGAACTGGAAAAGTACAATCTGAAATTAATTCTAAGACTTCAAAATCGAATTTAAATATACTTAAAAACAAAATGGAATTGTTAACTAAAAGTGATAAGATAAAAGCTTATATATTAAAGATAAACAGCAAAATTAATGATAAAATGAAAAAATTTTTTACCAAAATTGAGCCTATTACTTGCAATCCTGTAGCTATAAGAGATTCTGCTTGTGATATTATGTTAAAGAAATTAAAGATGAGCAAATATACAGATCAATTACGGAATATTTTTACATCTATAACAATAAAGGCCTGTGATAATTTATATAAAAAATCAGATGACAAATTTTATGAAGGTTTTATAGAATTAGAAAACATACTTGAAAAATCAGTAAAAGCAGGAAAAGTAAGTGACTTTGAATCTACAGAGTTATTAGCAAAGCTTAATAAATTAAAAAATAATTACAATATAAACTTTAATAAAATTGCAAGAAATGATAGGCTTAAACATTTCAATTCAAGAATATCAGATCTTGATGATAAAGTATCTGATTATATATTTAAAGATGGTGGAGTTTTCTTAAAGGGTAATAAAGGTAAAAAGAACAGTTTAAATGAATACATTAGTTTTAAATTAAGTAAAAATGAGCGTCTTGAAGTAAAAAAACAAATAGAAAGTGGTTACGAACAGATATCTACTCTATTAGATCTATGTAAAAATGATTTCAAAAAATTTACTGATAATAAAGAGTTCAAAAAACTGGAATCAAAATTAAACAATGCCCAAAAGAGGTTAAATGAAGCAGCTTCAACAGAAAGTACCATTATGCTAGATAAAATAATTGAAATAAAAGTTGGCTCAGCTACTACTGATGTTATTTCATTTTTACTTCCGGCAGGGTACCTTGTATATTCATTAACTCAAGCAGATAATAAAGAAGAGCGAATGTCTAAATTTTTAACTTCAGGTATTCCAATTCTAGGAGGTCTTGGTGTTACATTATACAGTACCGCTAAAATGGATAGTGCGATGAAATCATTATTTATAGGTAGTATTGCAGGCTTAGGATTAGAATATTTAGCTAATGTTATAGATAGAAAATATAAAGATTTTCGTCAAGAAAATATTTTAAAAAATGAAGCTTTAGATTATTACCTAAATAATAAAAAATAACTCTATTGACATATAAAATAAATAGGGTAAACTCAAATTAATATGAATAAAAATATTGCAAGTAAAAAAAAATGTTACCTATGTTCTAGTGAAAATATAAAATTAACAGAATATAAAGTAAGAGATAATGAGGATCTACAAGTATTAAAATGTCAAAATTGTTCTTTAAGTTTTTTATCCTCGTTTGACCATATAAATAATAAATTTTATAAAGAAGGCCAAATGCATAACTTTTTTGGAAACTTCAACATAAATAATTGGCTAGAAAGTTCTTATCAAGATGATTTAAGAAGATTTAAATTTTTAAAAGACCGAATAAAAAATAAAAGATTACTAGATTTTGGCTGTGGAGCCGGAGGCTTTTTAAAATTTGCTAAAAATATATCAGATGCCTATGGTATTGAGGAACAAGAATCTTTAAAAGAGTATTTTTTAAAAGAAAATATAAATGTAAAAGAAAATATTTTAGAATTAAAAAATACAGAAAAATTTCATATTATAACATTATTTCATGTTTTAGAACACTTTAAAGACCCTGAAAATGAATTAAAAACTTTATGTAAATATTTAAGAAAAGATGGAGAAATTATAATAGAAGTTCCATCAAGTAATGATGCTTTGTTAAAATTGTATAAGAATAAAGCATTTGGAAACTTTACACACTGGAGCTGTCATCTTTTTTGCTTTAATCAAAATACTTTAATAAAGATAGCAGATAAATTAAATTTAAAAGTAAATTATATAAAAAATCTTCAGAGATATAGTCTAATGAATCATCTTTATTGGATAATAAAAAATAGGCCTGGCGGTCATAAAGTTTGGAAAAAATTTGATTTTAAATTTATAAATTTTATTTATAAAACATTTCTTACCAGTCTAAATCTAAATGATACAATTATTATTAGCTTATCTCAAAAATAAAATAATTAATCTATAAAGGGTATTGTTAAGAATAAATATTTATGAAAGAATAAATTAATTATAAAAATAAAGGAATGCTGTATGGATATAAAAGAAGAGATTAAAAATTACCAACTGATAATAATGGCACTAATAGTTTCTTTAGGCATATTTTTTTCTTGTCTTACTGTAGCAAATGCCATAATAAAATATCAAAAGATAAATAACCAAACTATAAGTGTAACCGGATCAGCATTAAAAGAAGTGAAATCTGATTTTGGAGTATTTACAATATATTACGAAGTAAGAGATAATAATCTAAAAGAAGCCTATGAAAAAATCTTGACTGACCAAGAAAAAATTAAAGATTTTGTAATCAGTAAAGGATTTTTAATAGAAGATTTGACTTTAAATCCAATTAATAATTATACATTATTTACAAGAACAAAAGAAGGATTTGAAACCAATCAAGTTGAAGGGTATAGATTAACCAGTAGTATAAAAGTAAGTAGTAAAACTATTAATAAAATTACAGAATTATCAAAAAGTTCTACAGAATTAATAAAAGAAAATGTAGAAATAAGCTCTTCAAATGTTGAATATTTTGTAACAGATTTAGATAATTTAAAAATAGAAATTTTAAAAGATGCTTCTAAAAATGCAAAGCAAAGAGCATTGAGTATAGTAAGTTCTACTGGTGGAAAAATTGGTAATTTAAAAAGTGCCAAAATGGGAGTATTTCAAATAGTACCAAAAAATTCTACCGAAGTTTCCGATTATGGAATAAATGATACAAGTTCAATAGATAAAAAAGTAATAGCTGTTGTTAATGCTACTTTCTTTACAAAATAACTAATAAATGAAAAAAATATTAATAAAATTAATAGAATTATATCAGAGTGTATCAAAATATACTCCAGCAAATTGTAGATTTTATCCAACTTGTTCAAGATATACAAAAGAAGCCATAGAAAAATTTGGAGTAAAAAAAGGTCTTATATTAGGTACAAGAAGGATATTGAAATGTCATCCATTTAATGATGGGGGTTATGATCCTATTAAAGAAAGATATGAGGATAATTTTAAATAATATTATAATATTATGAATTAACAATATCTAAAGCTTCTTCTAGATTTGGAGCTATATGTATTAGCCCATTTAAAAAAGCAAAATTTAAAGCTTGGTTAATAGTTTCTGTAGGATTTATAAGAACTAGTGAGCCTGATTTATTTACACAATTTTTATAAATCTGAGCAAAGATTCCTGCTTGTTCTTTATCAAACTCTGAAATATTAGACAAATCCATAAGAATAAATTTAATATCAAGAAGAATCATTAAATTAATACTATTTAATAGTTCAGAAATAGCCTTATTAGATAGCAAATCAAAAACTTTATAAAGATAGGTATTATCATTAATTTTCTTTTTTGTAAAGAATTTAAAATCAATATTTTTCATAGATTTGTCAATATAAGATAAAATATCCATATGCCAATTTTTACTTTTTGGAATAAAAGTATCTACACCTATTTTAAACACCTTATTTATTAAATTATTATCATCAGTACTTGAAACAGCTATAATTTTATAATTACGATTATTTTGTTCTTTAAAATTTTGAATTTTTTGCATTAATTCTAACCCATCAGTATAATTAGGTAAAAACAAATCAACCAAGATATAATCAAAAGTTTTTTTATTTATCAAATCAAGAGCTTCATTAGCAGATCTAGCAATAGAAGGGACCACACCTATTTTATTTAAAAGCTTTGTTAATTGAAAAATAGATAACTCTAAATCGTCTACAATTAAAATATTAAAGTTTGATTTTATATTATCTAATGATACAAGATCAAAATAACTTAACTTTTGTTCAATATTAATCAAAGCTTTTGAAATATCTTCTGAAGATATATTTGAAAGCTCATAATTTTCAGAATTAAAATCTGCTAATTCTAACAATTTTTTAAGCTGTTTATCATTAAGTTCCATAATTAAAAATTTATCCTTGATATTTTGCAAATAAAGTTATATCATATTTTATAACATGAATAAAGAAAAAATTAAAATAAAAAAGTTATCTCACTGTTACAATTTACCGACCTATAAAACAGACGGTGCATCTGGTATGGATCTTTATGCTGCAATTTCTGATAATATAGATTTACTACCTTTTGAACGTAAATTAATACCAACAGGAATAATTATCGAATTAAATCCTAACCAAGAAGCACAAATAAGAGCCAGATCCGGTCTATCAATAAATCATGGAATAACTCTTATTAATGGTGTAGGTACTATTGATAGTGATTATAGAGGTGAAATTTTAGTTCCGCTTGTTAATTTATCTGATGAAAAATATACTATTACTCGAGGAGAAAGAATAGCTCAGTTGGTAATTGTAAATTTTATAAAAGTAGATCTTGATGTAACAGAAGAGGTAAATTTAACCAAAAGAAATTCTGATGGTTTTGGTTCTACAGGAAAAATTTAATTATTCTAAATAAAATTAAATTATGTTAAAATAATTTATAGTAAATATTTAGAGAAAGCATATAAAGATGAATAAAATTACCTCATTACTTTTAAGTTCCATACTTTTAATAAATTCAAAATGTTATGCCTTTAGTATTCATAATTCAATTCATAATATAAAATCAACTATTATTAACAGTGATTTATTTTATCTTTTTAATGCTGTTTTTTCACTACTAGTAGTAATAGTTTTAATATATATCACAGCATATTTATATAAAAAGCTTGGTTTTATTAATCAAAAAAAATTTGGTAATCTTAATTGTTTAGATCTGGAACAAAATAAATTAAATATATTATCATCTATTTCGTTAGGTGCAAACAGAAATCTTTATGCTATTGGTATTAACAAAAAAATCTTAGTAATTGCAGCAACGACTCAAAACATTACTCTTGTAAAAGAAATAGACTTAAATAACGTAAATAAAGAAAATGTAAATTTAATAAAAAGTGAATTAAAAAATGAGATATTATCACCTTCTAATATAATAAATAAAGATAATAATGAGAACAGTCAAAATACAACTAATAAAATAGAAACAAAAAATTTAGATGATAATTTAGATGAATTAATCCAACTTTGCAATAAGTATATATAAATTAAACGAGGAGATTATATGGTATTACTAAATAAGACTATAAAAATAGGTGATAAAATTATAGGAAAAGAGCATCCCTGTTTTATAATAGGCGAAATAGGAATTAATCATAATGGATCAATAGAAATAGCAAAGAAATTAATAGAAATAGCAAAGAATGCCGGATGTGATGCTGTAAAATTTCAAAAAAGAACAGTAAATGAAGTTTATACAAAAGAAGAATTAGCCTTACCAAGAGCTAGTGTCTTTGGAGAAACAAATGGTGATTTAAAATATGGTCTGGAATTTCAAGAAGAAGAGTATAGAATTATAGATAATTATTGCAAAGAAAGAGATATTATATGGTTTGCATCTTGTTGGGATAAAAAATCAGTAGATTTTATGGAAAAGTTTGATATTCCTTGTTATAAAATAGCATCAGCATTATTAACAGATCTAGAATTATTAAAGTACATAAAGTCTAAAAATAAGCCAATATTATTATCAACAGGAATGAGTACTTTAGAACAGATTGATAAAGCAGTAGAAATTTTAGATACAGAAGATTTAATACTATACCATTGTACATCAACATATCCTACAGATTCTGAAGAAATAAATTTAAAAGTAATACCAAATCTAGAAAGCAGATACAATACTTTAGTAGGTTATTCAGGCCACGAAAGAGGAATAATGCCATCAGTTTTAGCTTGTGCGTGTGGAGCTATTTCAATAGAAAGACATATAACAACAGATAGAACATTATGGGGATCAGATCAAGCAGCAAGCTTAGAACCAACTGGGCTTCAAAAACTGGTACGTGATATAAGACAAGTACCTGTTGTTTTAGGTGATGGTAAAAAAATAGTCTATGAAAATGAATACCCAATAATAAAGAAATTAAGGAAAGAGAAGATTATAAATGCATATTAAAAAAAATAATATAAAATTGATAGTAAGTGATTTTGATGGAATATTTACAGATGGAAGTGTGTTTATAAATGATAATTTTTCTAATTTTGAAATAAAAAGTTTTAAGCAGATTTCATTTCAAGATATTATGGGTGTATCAATTATTCTAAAGAAGGGTATAAATTTTGCAATAATATCAGGAGAAAAAACAGGAGCTATAGATTATTTAAAGAATAAATTTCCTAGTATAGAAGTTTATCAAAATATACGAAATAAATTTTCAGTATTAAAAGAAGTTATAAAAGAAAGAAATATAAGTTTAGAAGACGTATTATATATAGGTGACGATATAAATGATATAGAATGTTTGGAAAATGTAGGAGTAAAATTTACAGTTCCAAATAGTAACTATAAAGTAAAAGATATAATAGATATAAATATTACCAGAAACAAAGGTGGGAATGGGGCCTTTCGAGAAATTATCGACTATTTAACAGATGAAAAATAAGATATGAGTTTAAATTTAATAATAAATTTACTAAAAAAATATATAGTAAAAATAAATAAAATAGATAATTTTATACATATATATGAAAAAGATTCAAAAACAATATGCTTACCATCAAGAGCATTTTTAAACTGGGGGATTTCATTAAGTAAACTATCTAAATATGATGATGCAATAAAGAAATTTGAGATTTCAAGCAGTATAAAAGATAAAAATCCAGAAACGTATCTTCATTTAGGGATATTGCAATTAAAAAAAAATAATATTATAGAAGCAATTAATAATTTTAAAAAAGTAATAGAGCTAGATAAAAAGAATACAAAAGCTTATATTTTATGGGGATGTGCATTAACAGAATTAAAAAATTACAATTTAGCCTATGAGCTTTATAAACAAGCCAAAAAGCTAGACGAGAATGATCCTGATTTATACTTCAAATGGGGTATTACATTAATAAAAGATAATAAAAAAGGATACGCAATAAATTATTTAAAAAGAGCACTTATGTATGATATAGAGAATGTAGAGGTTAACTTTCTTTTAGGTATTCTTTATATGGAGGAAAAACAAGACTATAATCTAGCAAGAGATTACTTTATACGTACATTAGAATTAGATTCTCAATATACCGAAGCACGTCATTATTTAGCTTACTGTTATTATAAATTAAAGAATTATAAGTTAAGTATTTTTAACTGTTTAAAAGCAATAAAAAAAGCAGATGTGAATATACAAACACACATAATTTTAGCAGAAAATTATCTTAAATTAAACAGAAAAGAAAAAGCACTAAAGACCTATGAAGAATATACCGGAGAAAAAACAGCAGAATTTTATGCCTCGTGGGGAATCACCTTAGAAAAGTTAAATAATCTTGAAGGAGCAAAAGAAAAATTTGATACATCATTATTATTAAATAAAGATAATACTGATATTTTATATAAGGCTTCAAGATTATATTTAAAATTAAAATTATATGATGAATCGTTTAATTTAGCATATAAAACTTTAAAAACAGATCCGGATAATATTAAAGCTGTAAAAATTCTTGGTGATTTAAATTTCCAAATAAAAAGATATGAAAAAGCCATAAACTATTATGAGAAAGTGTTAAATAGAGATAAAAAAAATCCGATATTATATTTTTATATAGCAAAATGTTATGAAAATATAGAAAAAACAGATCAGGCTATATATTACTATGAAAAAGTAATTGAATATATACCCAAATTCAAACTAGCATATATAAATTTAGTGAAATTATTAATAAAAGAAGAAAATTTTAAAAAAGCAAATAGGAAAATGCAAACAGCCTACAAATTATTTAAAAGAAATTATTTAATTTGTTATTATTTTGGGAAAACATTTCAATTATTAAAATTATATAATAATGCACTAGTTAAATATAATGAGTGTAATATTCTAAATCCAGAATATTCAAAATGTATAATAGATAAAATAAATTTATTAATAGATATAAAAGAATATGAAAATGCTTTAAATTATTTAATAGAAAAAAAAGATACTTTAATAAAGAATAAAGAGAATAATAATATTTATAATAGTTTAGAGATAAAGTTAAGAAATTTATTAAATAAATAGAAAAAAACACTTGATAAAAATAGAAAAATAAAGCATAATAGTCAAAAGATAAAGCATCGCAAAATAGGAATAAAAAGAGGCGAAAAATGGGAATAATAGTACAGAAATTTGGTGGAACTTCAGTAGCTGATGCAGAGAAAATAAAAAACGTAGCAAAAGCAGTGATAAAAGAAAAGAATAACGGAAATGATGTAATAGTAGTAGTATCCGCAATGGGTCATACTACAGATTATTTAGTAAAGTTAGCAAAAGAAATATCAAAAAAGCCAAGTCCAAGAGAAATGGATATGCTTCTTTCAACAGGGGAGCAGGTATCTATAGCACTATTAACAATGGCTATTCACGAAGAAGGATATAAAGCAATTTCTATGAATGCAATGCAAATAGGAATAATAACAGAAAATATTCATTCAACAGCAAGAATAGTAGATATAAAAACAGAGAAATTAAAAGAACAATTAAATCAAGGTAAAATAATAGTAGTAGCTGGATTTCAAGGAGTAACTCCAAATGGAGAAATAACAACTTTAGGTCGTGGAGGTTCTGATACATCCGCCGTAGCAATAGCAGCAAGCCTAAATGCCGATAGATGTGATATTTATACAGATGTAGAAGGTGTATATACAACAGATCCAAGGATAGTTCCAAATGCAACAAGATTAGATACGATTTCATACGAAGAAATGCTTGAATTAGCTTGGACTGGTGCTAATGTATTACATCCAAGATCTGTTGAAACAGCGAAACAATTTAAAGTACCTCTTAGAGTAAGAAGCTCTTTTAAACTTGATAATGAAGGCACATTGATTATAGGAGTAGAAGATATGGAAATATATAAACCGGTAACAGGAGTAGCCAGTGATTGCTCTCAAGTAAGAATAGTTATTTGTGATGTTCCTGATAAACCTGGTAATGCCGCTAAAATATTTAACAAGATGGCTAGTAATAATATAAGTGTAGATATGATTATTCAATCCTATGCAAGACTTGATAACAATTCAAATGATATTGCTTTTACAGTAAATGAAGATGATTTAGAAAAATCACTTACAATTTTAGAAGAAGTAAAAAAAGAAATAGGTGCATCAAAAATCCATGTTGATGATAATATAGCAAAAGTATCAATAGTTGGAGCCGGAATGATTGATCATCCTGGTATAGCTGCTACTATGTTTGATTCTTTAGCAAAAGCTAATATAAATATAAAAATGATAGCTACAAGTGAAATAAAAATAAGTTGTCTGGTTGAAAAAAATAATTCTAAAGAAGCTATAAAAGCATTACATAAAGCATTTGACTTAGGTTGTGATCTTGTTGCCGATGTAAAAGGTGATTTACCTAATATTTAAGAAAAATTTTGCTTAAATTTTATATTGTTTAATATTATAAAAAATGACTTAATAAATTTAAGTCATTTTTGCTATTTAAGATAAAAAAGCTACTTAAAAAGTTTTTAAATAGCTTTTAAATAATATTAAAATAAAATAAGTTATTTAATAAAAGAGAAAATTTGATCAAAATTAATTTTACGATACTCATTAATAGGATTAAAAAGCAATGTAGATTTATTTTTTTCAAAATAAGTTATAGCCTCTAAAAATGCTCTTGCAGTATCAATAGAAGTAAAACAAGGGACTCTGTACATTTCTGCGATAGTTCTTATCTGGAATCCACTTCTTTGTGAATCTTTTCCCATAGTTGGAGTATTTAAAACAAAAGATAAACGTCCTTCCTTCATTCTTTTTTGGAGTTTTTCAATCATAAATTTTTCAATCATTTTAGAAGGGACCCCATTTTTTTCAAGAAACTTATGAGTTCCCCAAGTTGCCATAATTAAAAATCCGGCATCATAAAATCCCTTTATAATATCAAGAGCAGGTTTTTTATAATGATCATTCAGAGATACTAATATTCTTTGTTTCTCTATAGGAAATTTATATCCTGCAGAAATAAAAGCTTTAATTAAAGCTTTTTCATAACAATAATCTACACCTAAGACTTCACCTGTAGACTTCATTTCCGGAGCTAAAGCCGGATCTATCCTATTTAGTTTTTGGAATGAAAAAATAGGCATCTTAACACAAACTAAAGAAGAACGTCTAACTAAACCTGGTTTATACCCTTGATCTATGATAGATTTACCAAGCATAATATTTACAGCGATCTCAACCATTGGAATATTTGTAGCTTTAGATAAAATAGGAACGGTTCTGGAGGCTCTTGGGTTAACTTCTATAATATATGGAATATCATTTTTAATAATAAATTGAATATTCATTAAACCTTTAACTTGTATTTTTTTAGCAATTTTAGAAGTATATTCTATCATTTTATCTACTATTTTTTTATCAGTATGAATAGCAGGATAAACGCTTATACTATCACCAGAATGAACACCTGCTCTTTCAATATGCTCATTTATCCCCGGAACCAAAATATTTTCTCCATCACAGATAGCATCTAATTCTACTTCAACACCTTCTAAATATTGATCTATTAAAACAGGATGACCGTTTGAGAATTTTAATGCCTCATTAATATAAACAGTAAGCTCATCATCATTATAAACAAGTTGCATACCTCTTCCACCAATTACGTAAGATGGACGCACTAAAACCGGAAAACCTAATTTTTTAGCTGCCTCTAATGCTTCTTCTAAATTATAAACACCATAACCTTTCGGTTGTGGTATTTCAAGATCTGTTAATAATTTTTCAAATAATTTTCTATCCTCAACTAAATTAATAGAATCCAAAGAAGTACCTAGAATATTTACACCATTTTCTTTTAGCTTTGATGCTAAATTAATAGCCGTCTGCCCACCAAATTGCACCAAAACTCCCTTTAAATTTTCTTTTTTTACTATATTCATTATATTTTCAATATTCATAGGCTCAAAATATAATCTATCAGCAATATCAAAATCCGTAGAGAGTGTTTCAGGATTAGAATTAACCATAACAGATTCATAATTATTATTATTTATAGCCCAAGCAGCATGAACCGAACAATAATCAAATTCTATCCCTTGACCTATTCTAATTGGACCTGATCCTAAAACCATAATACTTTCTTTTTTATTTCCTTTATTTTTAGCATTATTTAATGACTCTATTAATTCACAAGATTCACCCCAAGAAGAATAGTAATAAGGTGTAATAGCTTGAAATTCACTAGCACAGGTATCAACCATTTTAAAAGAAGCAGATAAATTATTATCTTTCTTTAATTTCTGAATTTCTTCAATACTTATTTTTGCATACTCTGCTATTTCAGAATCTAAAAATCCCATTTTTTTTGATTCTAAATATAGCTCTAAAGAAAATTTTTCTCTTTTTAATTTTTCATACATATTTACAATATTTTTTATTTTGCTTATAAACCAAGTATCTATTTTAGTTATTCTATTAATAAGTTCAATAGAAAAATCACGTCTTAAAGCTTCTGCAACTCTAAAAATCCTTTGATCATCTTGAATTTCAAGTTCTTTAAGTAAAGTCTCATCGTTAAGATCTTTAAATGAATAACCTAATAAACCTGTTTGTTTATTTTCTAAAGAAGTAATAGCTTTTTTAAACGAACTTTCAAAAGTTCTGCCAATAGCCATTACTTCACCTGTAGCTTTCATTTTAGTACCAAGTAATCTATCTCCATAAGCAAATTTATCAAAAGGCCATTTAGGAATTTTTGTTACTATATAATCTAAAGCCGGTTCAAAAGCTGCTACTGTTTTTTTAGTTATAGCATTTTTTATTTCGTGCATATTATATCCTATAGCTATTTTTGTCGTAATCTTTGCTATAGGAATACCTGTTGCTTTTGATGCTAAAGCAGAAGATCTACTTACACGAGGATTAACTTCTATTACATAATATTGATTTGATTCTGTATCTAATGCATATTGAACATTACAACCACCTTCTATTTTTAAAGCTCTTATAATATTAATAGCACTGGTACGCAACATTTGGTAATCATTATTCGTTAAAGTTTGTGAAGGTGCTACAACAAAACTATCTCCGGTATGAATACCTATAGGGTCTATATTTTCCATATTACACACAATAATACAAGTATCATTAGAATCACGCAGAACTTCATATTCTACTTCTTTATATCCTGCTATGCTTTTCTCAACTAATACTTGGTTAATAGGACTCATTGCAATACCTATATTGACAATCTGTTCATATTCTTCAAAATTTTTAGCAATACCGCCTCCAGATCCACCTAACGTATATGCGGGCCTAATTATTATAGGAAAACCTATTTCATCAGCAAATTGTTTAGCTTGATTGTAATCTGATACAATTCTGCTTTCAGGTACTGGTTCATTTATTTTTGTCATTAAATTTTTAAATAATTCTCTATCTTCTGCTTGTTTTATAGAATCAATATTTGTTCCCAAAACTTTTACATTATATTTATCTAAAATACCAGCTTCATAAAGCTCAATAGCTAAATTAAGTCCCGTTTGACCACCTAATGAGGCTATAAGTCCATCCGGTCTTTCTTTTTCTATTATTTGATTTAAAGCCTCTAATGTTAAAGGTTCGATATAAACTTTATCTGCAATAGCCTCATCCGTCATAATGGTAGCCGGATTAGAATTTACTAAAACAACTTCAATATTTTCTTCTTTTAATGACCTGCAAGCTTGAACTCCAGCATAATCAAACTCTGCTGCTTGACCTATTACAATTGGACCTGATCCAATTACAAGTACTTTTTTTATTTCTAGTTTTTTTGGCATAACTTTTTATCTTCCTTAATTTTATCAACCCAACTATCAAAAATTGATTTTGCATCACAAGGTCCACAAGCTGCTTCCGGATGGAACTGTACTGCATCTATTTTTAAATCTACGTTCTTAAAACCTTCTAAGGTACCATCATTAAGATTTATATATGTTGGTATAAACCCTTTGGGTAAATTTTCTTTATCTACAGCATAACTGTGATTTTGTGAACTCATAATTACTTTATCAGTTTCAAGATTCATTATAGGATGATTTGCTCCTCTATGGCCAAATTTTAATTTATAAGTACTGGCTCCCAATGCTATACTTAAAATCTGATAACCTAAACATATACCATATATAGGTATTTTTCCAATAAGTTCTTTTACCGTATTAATAGTTTCCTTTACATCTTGTGGATCTCCAGGACCATTAGATAAAAATATTGCATCATATCCTTTTGATAATAACTCACCAGATGATATGTTATATGGATATATAGTCAAATTACATTTTCTTTTTTTAAATTCATTTATTATTGATTTTTTACAGCCTAAATCAATTAATGCTATATTAGCTCCATCTCCTTTTATTCTCTTAATATCCTTCACACTTACTTGTTTTACTACATCTTCTGGAAAGACAAAATCTGCAAGTTGCTGTTTTATATCATCGGTTATTTCACCTGTAGTTAATACACAAGGCATACTTCCTATTGAGGCTATCTTTTTTGTAAGATTTCTTGTATCTATATTTTCTATGCCTATAATATTATTTTCTTTTAAATATTTGCTTAAAGATTTTTTACTTTTATAATGTGATTCTGATTTACAATAGCTTTTAACTATAATACCTTTTAAAAATATACCTTTATCATTTTCAAAATCATCATCATTAATTCCATAATTACCTATTTCAGGATAGGTCATAACAACAGCTTGAGAGGCATACGAAGGATCTGTTAATATTTCTTGATACCCCACCATAGATGTATTAAATACTATTTCTGCAAAACTAATAATAGGTAAATTATTTTCATCTAATTGTGCTCCAAAAGAATCACCTTCTATTATTGTTCCATCTGCTAATAAAATTTTTGCTTTATCAGAATTCATCATAATTTTAGACATTCCTTAATTCTTCATACACTTTCTTAATTGCCTCTTTAGGATCTTGAGCTTTTGTAATAGCTCGACCTAAAACAATGAAATCACAACCTTGCTTAAACGCAAATTCAGGAGTTGCTATTCTGGATTGGTCATCTTTATTACTCCATACCGGCCTGATTCCAGGTGATAATACTATAAAATCCGAACCTAAATTTTCTTTTATCTTTTTTGCTTCTTTTACTGAAGCTACTACTCCATCTAATCCGGAATCTTTTGCTAATTTAGCTAAATTTATAACATACTCATCTACTTTATTTGCAATTCCAAGCTCATTTGAAAGTACATCTTGGTCAATACTTGTCAGAATAGTAACTCCCAAAACTATTGTTTTAGAATTTACCGATAACGCAGCTCTTTTGGCAGCCTCCATCATTTTTCTTCCACCTAATGTATGTACATTAAAAAAAGAAGCTCCTCTTTTTACTATATTTAATGCGGATTTTTCAACTGTATTTGGTATATCCATCAATTTTACATCTAAAAAATATTTGCAATTATTTTCATTCATAAAATTAATAAGTTCATTACCCACAGATGTATATAATTGTAATCCGACTTTAAATACACCTACATATTCTCTTAATCCTATTATTAAGTCTTTTGCCTCTTCCAATGTATCAACATCTAGTGCTAATACTAACTTTTCTCGAATTTTGTTATCTATTTTTACTTTTTCTTTTTCCATAATTTATCTTACATCCTTTATTTTAATTTTTTAAGTTAAATCATAAAATTTTCCATTAACTACACTAGCAACAGGCTTACCTTTTAATACCATTTTATCAAAAGGAGAAATTTTACATCTTGAATAAAATTTCGATGCCTTAACAACCCATTCCAATTTTTCATCAATAATTGTCACATTAGCTAAATTACCGACTTTTATTGTAGCAAAATCACCAAGACCTAAAATTTCTCTAGGATTTTTATGCATTTTTTTATCCAGTAAATCAACATCAAACTGATTTAAAACAGCACCTATAACCGTTTCAAATCCTACAACACCAAAAGGAGAATTTCTAAAAACTCTCTTTTTTTCTAGTTTAGAATGTGGTGCGTGATCTGTTGCTATAACATCAATAGTTCCATCTTTCAATCCATCTATTACAGCTAATTTATCCTCTAATGTCCTTAATGGAGGATTCATTTTAAATACACCATTTTTTGTAACATCTTCTTCTGTAAATGTAAAATAATGTGGTGCTGTTTCACAAGTTAATTTTAAATTTTTATCTTTTTTTGCTTCTCTTATTAAATTAATAGCTATTTTTGTCGATATATGAGCAAAATGTAAACGCCCTCCAACTTCTTTTAAACAATCAATCTGCCATTTTATATCATTTTCCTCGTCATCTACATGCGAAATTATAAGGTGATTTGTCTTTAGTGCTGCTTTAAATAATTCCTTATTCTTAAGTGTTTTACCATCATCTGAAAAAGCAATAGCTCCAAATTCTTTTAAACGATCCAAATCATTCAAAACTTCTCCGTCTAAATTTTTACTTATTGCACAAATAGGGAAAAATCCGATTTTATTCTCAGCTCTATCTATCATTTTACTTAAAACTTCTACATTATCATTTACCGGCTTAGTATTTGCCATAGGACATATTCCAACTAATCCTCCCATTATTGCTGACCTTACACCTGAAAATATATTTTCTTTGTACTCATAACCAGGTTCTCTTAAATGACAATGCATGTCTATTAATCCTGATAAAATTGTAGCATTTTTATTTTCATACACTATCTCATCTCTTTCAAGAAAATCTCTGTATCCTTTCAATATTTCCTCTATTCGATTATTCTTTATTCTTAAAGATATATTTTGTGCTTTAATTATCACTTATAACCCCAATCTTATTATCTAGTTCCTAAAATTAAATCTAATATAGCCATTCTTACATATACACCATTTTTGGCTTGTTCCAGAATAGTCCTGCCTTTCTCTGTTGATAACAGTTTAGAACTAACTTCTATATCTCTGTTAACCGGACCGGGATGTAATAATATTGCATTCTGAGGAAAATTATTTACATCAAGCCTATATTTCTTCATATAGTCCAAAATCGGAAACTCATTTTCTAGTCTCTCTTTTTGTACTCTAAGTGCCATTACTACATCAGCATTCTCTAATGCCTTGTTTAAATTACTTTCCCACTCCATTTCCGAAAGCTGCTGATCATAAAAATATTCAGGGGCACATAAACATATATTTACATCAAATTTTTTTAATAATTCTATATTAGAATGAGCTACTCTTGAATGTAATATATCTCCTACTATTACAATCTTTTTACCATTTATACTCCCAAAATGACGCTTCAATGTATAATAATCTAATAATGCTTGTGTAGGATGTGCTATACATCCTACTCCTGCATTTATTACAGATATTCTTTGATCTGAGGCTAATAAAATTTTATTAAAAAAATTCTCTTCACTATGCCTTACAATTATACAGTCTATACCTATTGCGTATAAATTACTTACGGTATCATATATAGACTCATCCTTTGATAAAGAGGTATTCTCTATATCAAAATGAAAAATTCTAAGACCTAAATTATGACAAGCCATCTCAAAACTAAATCTTGTTCTTGTAGAATTTTCATTAAACAATAATACAACATTTTTCCCTTTTGAAGACGACTCGGTTTTTGATAATTGAAATTTTCTTGCTTTATTCATAATTGTAGAAATATCTTCAATTTCTAAATTAGAAATATTTATTAAATTATTAAGCATTTATCCTACTCCCGGGTTTTTCAATTAAAATACCTTCTTTACACAATGGACATTCATCTGGAGTATAAATAACAGGATCCATTTTTAATAATGATCTAAAATTGTAATCTGTTTTTCCTGATGTGCGATCTACAATACAAGCATAACCTACCACATCTGCTTCATAGTCTTTTATTGCTTCTATAGTTTCTTTTATTGTTTTTGCTGTTGTTACAACATCTTCTACTATAATTACTTTTTCATTCCTTTTTATATTGTAACCTCTTCTTAACTGCATTTTTCCATCTTTTCGTTCTACAAAAAGATTCCTTTTTCCTGTCTGTTTTGCTACTTCATATCCAAAAATAATTGCTCCTATTGCTGGAGCAATTACTGTATCAAACTCTATATCTTTTAATTTTTCGCTTAATTTCTTAGCTAATTTTTCACAAATATCAGGATATTGATATAATTTTGCACATTGAAAATATGTATCAGAATGATTACCCGATGTAAGACAAAAGTGTCCTTTCAGATACCCTTGAGCTTTTTTTAATAAATCCAGTACCTCATTATTACTATTTTCTTCTTTTATTTTATGCATTTTTTAAAGCCTCTCTTAATTCTTTTATATCTTTAAATCCATTTTGTATCATAAATTCTTTTAATTGATCTACTAATTTTTCACATAAATTCGGATAAGTAAAATTACAAGTTCCAATTTGAACAGCTAAAACTCCAAGTGATAAAAATTCAAAAACATCGTCTATATTACTTATACCACCTATTCCTATTATAGGTATATCTATAACTTTTGATATTCTTTTTATAAAAGATAATGCTATTGGTTTTATGCAAGGGCCTGATAAGCCACCTTCTACTTCTAGTTTACTAAATTTATTTTTATCATAATTTATTTTTATTCCTAGAGCTTTCACTGTATTTATTGCAGAAATGGCATCTGCACCTGCTTTCTGGGCACTTATCGCTATTCTCTCACACGATGTTACATTTGGTGTTAGTTTCACTATTAGGCAACCTGTATACTCTTGTCTTACTTTTGAAACTAATTCAAATAAAGATTTCTCATCTATTCCAAATTCTAAACAACCTTCTTTCACATTTGGACAAGATGCATTTAATTCTATCGCTTCTATTCTATTTTCTTGGCAAATTCTTGCTAATTTTATATATTCTTCTACATTACTACCGGCTATATTAACAATATATTTTACTTTTATCTCTGATTTTATTTTTAAAAATTTGTCAATTCCCATATTTTCAAGACCAATACGATTTATCAATCCTGATTTTGTTTCAAATAACCGTTCTCCAATATTACCTTTTCTTGGATTCAATGTAATTGCTTTTGTTACTATTGCGCCTAACTTCTCAACGTTGCAATAATCTTCGTACTCATTAGAATATCCATATGTTCCTGATGCGGCTAATATTGGATTATTTAAAGTAAAATCCTTTATCTTTACTTCTAAGTTTACCATACTATTTCATTCCCTTTAAATACAGGTCCGTCTTTACATACTGTTTTATTTATTACTTCCATATTATTTTTATCGTTTTTTACATTTATTATACAGCCTCTGCATACTCCTATTGAACAAGCCATCACTTTTTCGAATGCTATTTCACAATCTATTTGTAATTTTTCTGCCTTTTTTGATATTATTTCAAGTACTATTCTCGGACCACAAGCATATATTTTCTCAGGATTATATTTGCTAATTAAATTATCCAGTTCATCACAAATTGATCCACCTATTTTTAAATAATCGCTTTTACAAAAAACTTCACCTTCAGATTTAAATCCACAAGCTAAAATACTATTGCTTAATAATGATTTTAGATATATCATAGGTGCTGCTCCTATACCAGCTCCTATTAACAATGATCTTTTATTATTTTCTATATTAAATCCATTACCAAATGGACCAGTAAAATCAATTTCTTCTCCTACATTTAGCTTGGATATAAACCTTGTACCTTCTCCTTTCAATTTTATAAAGCAAGTAATAATATTATTTTCAAATCCACTTACACTAAACGGACGTCTTAGGATTAAATTATCACACAATATTGATATATATTGACCTGGTTTTATATTTAATGTAGGCGATTCAAATGAAAATTTAAAAATATTTTCCCCAACTTTTTCATTTAATGTAACTATACCCTTATTTATTTTATTTATCTTATTTAATTTTAACAATTTTTTTCCTTTAAAAAAAAGGAAAAGTTCAAATATAACTTTTCCTTTTTACTATACTATATAATTATAACATTTTATTTTTATCATAATATTATTATCATAGCTAATAGATAAATTTTTGTCAATTATTACTTTTCTAAATTTTTATAAATAATATCCTTAGCCTCATTAAGAGATTTTAATTCTTCTTCATTTCCACCTTTATCCGGATGAAGTTTAATTGCTAACTTTCTATATGCTTTTTTTATTGCATTTTCATCAGAAAAATCAACAGTAGTATTTAGATGTTTTTGACACAATGAATTAAAAGTGCTTTTAGCATTATTGAATACTTGAGGCGACTTATCTCTAGCATCTTGAGCATAATTATTTTTAGTTGCATCATCTTCCGGATTTACACCATTACTTCCACTTGCAGTATTATAAGACTGATTTGTTTTATTTTCATATGAATTATCACTATTAGTTGAACTATATTCCTGATGAGATTGACTTTTTGGCATTGATCCATTATTTGCATAACCATTGTTATAATTATACGAGCCTGCAAAATTATTTGCACCTTGTTGACCATAGCCGCCACCTACTCCATTCATATTTGGTGGGCTTGGGTAACCATTTCCATATGGATATCCTGTTTTAGGACCATTGTATCCATATGAACCTGCAAAATTATTTGCACCTTGTTGACCATAGCCGCCACCTACTCCATTCATATTTGGTGGGCTTGGGTAACCATTTCCATATGGATATCCTGTTTTAGGACCATTGTATCCATATGAACCTGCAAAATTATTTGCACCTTGTTGACCATAGCCGCCACCTACTCCATTCATATTTGGTGGGCTTGGGTAACCATTTCCATATGAATATCCTGTTTTGAAACCATTGTATCCATATGAACCTGCAAAATTATTTGCTCTTGGTTGACTATAACTACCTGCCTTTTTACCTTGAAAACCATTTGCTTGATTTTGTTCATTATATCTTGATTTTGGAATCTTCCAAGCTGGTTTATTTGCATTTTGTTGAAATTCAACTTTTTGTTTATTATCACCTGAATCTTTCTTTTTATGCAATGTATAAGTACCGCTCGCTTGATTAAATTCAACTCCAAATTCTACATAAAATCCATTTTTAAAACGTGCTATACCTTTAGTCCCATCCTGCGAAACAAATACACTTTCTACATTTTCTTTTCCACCAGAAGCTTCTATTTGCTTACTTAATGTACCCTTTGCAAATAATCCTGGTTTTGCCATTTTTACCTTGCCAGACATTAAATCTCTTTTTAAATTCTCACTCGGTATGTATGATGTTTTTGATTCATTTTCAGTATTTGGTTTAGATCCTTGTGTCTTAAAATCTGTTGATGGTCTCATTGGTGGTTTAGGTGGCTTTGGCGGTTTCGGAGGTTTTGGTGGTTTCGGTGACTTAATATCTGGGAAAACATTCCCAGTTCGATTAAAACTTCCACTATAACTTGTATTAAACATAAATAAACTCCCTATTTTATAAATTTCAATCCCCTTATATTATATAAAACAATATATATATATATACCAAAATATATATTTTTCTTTAATATTCTTTACAATTTAAAACTGCTATCAAATTTAAGAAAATTAACACATTATAAATTTTTTTCAAGATCATAAATAATTCATAGAAAATATTAATTTATAAGTATAAAACTAGCCTTTGGAAACTTAATACCTAGATTTTATAAGGAATATACCTCCTCTTTAATTATTCATTAGCTCTACCTGTTGTTATAAAAAATAATATTTATTCTTATATTTTTAAGCTTAATTATAATACCAGATTCTGATAATTATCAGAATCTGGTATATCGTTAGTTGATAAATCGTGACAATTTTTTTTAAAAATCAGAATAGAAAAGTATTTTAGCTTTACAAAAAGATATATTATTAATTTTAATATTTACACTTAATTTATTAGAAATATTTAAATGTGATTTACTATTATTATAATTTCTACTTTCCTAATTAAAATATCCCTTGTGATACATTGTCATTTTTATACATAGTTAAACAAGGACCGATCCAACTACCATTTATTGATCTGATTCCAAACTGATTTCCATCTTGCAAAATTGTGTCTAAATTTTCTATTTCATTACTATCTATAGAATTATTAATCTTATTTAAATTAGTCTTTATCATAGGTGAATAAATTTCTTTAAAATGAAAATCAGCAATTTTGTTTTCAAGTTGAAAATAATCAGATAAAACAGAATTATTCTCATATTTCTTTTGAAGTTCAATTGATTTATTCTGCATTTGTTTTGTTAATACACCCTCTAAATAATTCCAATATATTCCTGTTAAATAATTTTTAGAATCATTTTCAAAATACATTCTTGATATTTTTTGAGCATTTAACATTTTTAGTCTTAATAATTCTACACTTTTGATATCTTCTATTAATCCTTTATCATTAGTTTTTGCAACTAAATTAAAAGTTTTAGCTAAAATTTTCTCGTTTTTAATAATTTCATCTCTATTTTTAGTTAAATCAGAATTTTCAAGAATCAATACTTTTTTGTTATGATAATCAGATTTTAATTTTAAATGATTATCAAAAAGTTCATTAGCTAAATTAATTCCCTCATCAGAAATATTTGATAATTGTCTTAAATAAGTTAACAATCCCAAATATTCAAAATTTTCAAGGTTACTATAAGCCAAAAATTCAGGATTTTTATATTTAATAATATTTTTATCAGATAAAGATTCTATCTCGTCAAAAGTTTTAGATGCCCCATAATCTGTAAGAATAATCCCCTTATCATTAACTAATAGATTTGTAGTAATCAAATCACGATGTGCAATTTTAGCTTTATCCAATAATAATAAGTTATTATGAATTTGAGAAATTTGATCTTTTGTAATAATATTATTATCCGCATCTAATATTTTACCAGGAACAAAATCCATAGCAAAACCTGTAATACGACCAGAATCCGACTTAAATGTAGCTAAAATATTAGTAGTGTTCTTTAAATCTTTCGGCAAACTATTTAAAATATAAACTTCACTATCAAAAGATGAATTTACTCTTTTAACAAGATTATTTTCAGAAGTATGATCAAAATGCTGCATTTTAATTACCAAAGAATTATCAGATTCATCAGATACTTTATATATTGATCCGTTTGCCCCCATAGACAATTTTTTTACTTTTAAATCATCCTCTTGAGCTAAAAATCTAGACACTAATTGTTTTTTCGTATTATCAATTAAATCTTGATTAAATTCTACCGTATTATTTTTTGATATAAATTGAACTAATTGTTGATCAGTTTTAAACGGATCAACAATATCAGATTTAAGTTTATTTTTGGATTTACTTGGCAGGTAATTAACCTTAGATTGAAATAAAGTCTTAAAAAGTAAATCCGTATTTTCTATTTGAAAAAATTTTTCAGCATAAGTTTTAAGTTTATCAGCTGTTTTAGTTGCAATATCTAAATTTTTTCCTACGACTAAAATACTTTTATCTTCCATCAAAACGCTTTCATCATTACCTAAAGCATTAATAGTATTACTAGCTGATGCTTTACTAGTAGCATCTTCAGATTTTTCCATCTTTAAATTAGGAAAATATTTTATAGTCTGCGATAAAATATTAGGCAAAATAGTTTTATTATCTACGGCATAAACAGATTTGTATGCAGGATGATAATGAATAACAGCCCCAATATCACTTCTTTTATTATATGCTTGAAGATGCAAAGGTAATTCAGCAGAAGGTTTTTGACCTTTAGCACAATCAATAACTTTACCTTTTAAATCAACCATACAAATATTCTGATCAGTAAGTTCAGAAAATTTAGCTCCTAAAGTAGTTATAAGTATTCTATTACCTATTTTCATACTTATATTTCCACCAGATCCGGTTGTTAAAGATTGTTCTGACATATCTTTAGCTTTTTTTATTATGCTTGCTTTAGCTAAAGCTATTTTTTCCGCAGAATAAAGATCAAATTTAACAAAATCTTGATCATAAGTTCTTAATAGAGTATTTTTTTTAGATAAATATGATTCTATTGATTTAAATTTAATATCATCATTAAATGGTAAATTTTTTGCAACTAAAGATGTATAAGTATGTTGCTTGCTTAATTTTGTAAACATAAAACTCTCTTTTCTCCTAAACTCGTAAACACTCTCGTTTAAAAATTTCAAAATTTTTTTTTTGCTAGTAAAATAAAATATAAAATCGAAACTGTAACATTTATTCATAAAAATAATAAATAAAAAAATAATTTATGATAAACTAATGAATATTATGGAAAATAAATATTTTAATATAGTTCTTGTAGAACCTGAAATACCCCAAAATACAGGGAATATAGCCCGACTATGTGCTTGTACAAAATCCAATTTATATATAGTAGGTAAAACAGGATTTTCTATGACAAGTAAGTATATGAAAAGATCAGGATTAGACTATTGGGATAATGTAAATTTAATAAAAATTGATACAATAGAAGAGTTAATAGAAAAAAATAGGGAACATACTTTTTATTATTTAACAACAAAATCTAACAAAAAATATACCGAGGTAAAATTTAATAGTGGAGATTTTCTTGTATTTGGACCTGAAACAAGAGGATTAAAAGAAGAATTACTTAATAATAATAAAGAGTTTGCAATAACAATTCCAATGGCAAAAAATCAACGTAGTTTAAATTTATCAAACTCTGTAGCGATTGTTCTCTATGAGGCAATACGGCAAAATGATATATTATGAAATAAATAAAGAAACAGTAAAAAATCTTCTGGTAAAAAGAGATGAGAATACAAACAAAGGTAGTTTTGGAAAAGTATTAAATATAGCTGGTTGTAATAATTATATAGGTGCTGCATATTTATCATCAATATCAGCATTAAAATCAGGATGCGGTTTAGTAAGTCTTCTAAGTACCCCTAGAGTTATAAAATCTGTTTCAAGCTATTGTCCGGATATTACATATGAATATTTATTATCTCAATCAAATCCTATTTTTGCAGAAATAAATAGTATAAAGAGTATAAATATAATTAAAAATTATGATGTAATATCAATAGGCTGCGGTTTAAGTGATAAAAGTAATGTTTGTTTATATTTTAAAAGATTATTAGATAAAATTAAAAAACTAGATAAGCCAATAGTAATAGATGCGGATGGATTAAATATAATAGCAAAAAGAGAGATCAAGTTATTATTAAATCGCAGTATAATTACCCCACACCCTATGGAATTATCAAGATTACTAAAAGTAGATATAGAAAAAATTCAAAAGAATAGAGTTGAATCAGCAATTATAGCATCAAAAAAGTATAATTGTATAACAGTATTAAAAGGGCATAAGAGTATAATTACGGATGGTAAAAAAGTATACATAAATACAAGTGGAACAAATGCGTTAGCAAAAGCCGGAAGTGGAGATATATTAACAGGATTAATAAGTGGATTTTTAGCACAGTTAGAAAAGCTTAACAAAAATTCACAAAATAATCTTCTAGAAGCGTGTATTTTAGGTGTATTTATTCATGGATTAACAGGAGAAGTAGCAGCTAAAAGCTTAAGTAACTATAGTGTTTTAGCCTCTGATTTGATAAAATATATAGGTCAGTCAATTAGAGAACTAAAATAGCTATTGCAATTTTTATATCATCGTGATAGGATAATTGTATTGTTTGATGTATTGAAGGGACTGCATTATGAGTGTTAATAATTCTGCTTGGAATAGTTATAATTGTCAACCGTTAAGATCTCAAAATAGGAGTATAATAAAATTTAAAAGCTCGAATGCTCCCAAAGAATATGATAATATAGCAGAAAAATATGATTTAGCTTGTCGCTTATTAGCTATAGAGCGTCAAAAAAATGCACAACTAGAAGCAGAAAAGGGCTCAAGACTTAATTATAAAGCTTAATTGTAAAATATAAAAAGGTAATCGCATTAATTAATGAACAGTAATGATAAATATTGGATAGCATTTGCCCTTTTAGATGAATTTAGTTCAAATTTTATAAATAAACTTTATACTCATTTTGGATCAATAAAAAAAGCTTGGGAAGCAAGTTTTACAGAATTAAAAAATATAAAAAATTTAAACTTAAAAAAAATTGAAAAATTTTTAACTTTAAGAGATAAACAAGATCCGGAAAAATTATTAAATAGAATTTATGAGGAAAATATTAATTTTATTCATCAAGAATCTTTAAATTATCCTCATCTACTAAAGCATATAGATAATCCGCCTTGTACATTGTTTTATAAAGGGGATATATCTTTATGTAATTTTGATAAATGTTTATCTGTAGTAGGTTCAAGAAACGTAAGTGATTATGCAAAAAGAGCACTAAAACACCTAATAGATCCTTTGAAAAATACTGATCTGTGTATTGTATCCGGATTTGCAAATGGAGCTGATACTCAAGCACATAAACTAGCCATAAGGAACAATTTAAAAACAATAGCAGTTTTAGGTTCCGGATTAAATAATATTTATCCGAGTGGAAATAAAAAATTATTTGAACAAATAATAAAAGAAAATCTTGGAATAGTAATAACAGAATATGCTCCACAAGCTAAACCGTTAGCTTGGAGATTTCCTCATAGGAATAGAATAGTAAGTGGATTATCAAAAGGAACCTTAGTAATAGAAGCCGGTATAAAAAGTGGAGCTATGATAACAGCTAATTTAGCACTTGAACAAGGTCGAGAATTAATGTGTATACCAGGTGATATACTTAATCCTAATACTTTAGGGATATATAAATTAATAAAAAATGGAGCAGGAATAATAACCTCATCAGAAGATATACTTGAAATTTTAAACTGGGACTTAAATATTTCAGAAGCCTCAAACAATCAAATAAAGAGTAAAGAGATGGAGAATTTAGATAAATCTGAAAAAAAAATAATAGCCGAACTACAAATAAATGCTCTTACATTTGATGAATTATGTACAAAAGTTGACATTTCTACAGAAAATTTAATGTTGTACTTGACAACTTTAGAATTAAAAGGTTTAATCAAACAAGTTGACAGTATTAAATATATAGTTGCTTAAAATGATGGAAGAATTAAATAATATAGAAAATAGTAAAAAAGAAGAGAAAAAAACGAATAAATCAAAAACTTCGACAAAAGCTAAAAAAACTACGGAAGTTGATAAGAAAGGATCCGGTAGAAAAAAAAGCAGTACTTTAGATGCAAAAAAGAAAACCGGCACAACAAAAAAAACAGTTGAAAAAAAAGTTACAACAAAAAAAACAACAAGTAAAAAAACAAAAAAAGTAATAAACGATAAACTTGATGAAGAAACTATAAATTACTCAGGAAAAGGCAAGACACTTGTAATAGTCGAATCACCTGCAAAATCAAAAACTATAAAAAAGATACTTGGAAATAATTATCAGATAGAAGCGAGTTACGGTCATATTAGAGATTTTCCACCTAAAATTTTAGGATTTGATGTGGAAAACAATTTTGTACCAACATTTGAAATTATTCCTGAAAAACAACACATAGTAAATAAATTAAATACAATGGCAAAAAGATCTGATAAAGTTTTTCTAGCCTCCGACCCGGATAGAGAAGGAGAAGCTATAGCTTGGCATGTAAGAGAAGTATTAGATATTCCAGATGAAAAAGTATGTAGAATAGCATTCAATGAAATCACTCCAAAAGCAGTAAAACAAGCTGTAGAGAATTCTCGCGATATTGATATGAATAAAGTCAAGGCACAGCAGACAAGACAAATACTTGATAGATTAGTCGGTTACAAAATAAGCCCAGTACTATGGGAAAAAATGAAAAATAATAGATTATCAGCAGGTAGAGTACAGAGCGTAGCATTAAAAATGATCTGTCAACGTGAAGACGAAATAAATTCTTTTACTCCGGAAGAATACTGGACTATTGGAGCAGATTTTCAAAAAGATAATCAAAACTTTTTTGCCGAACTTACAAAAGTAAAAAATAAAAAAATTGAAATCAAAAATGAAAAAGAAGCATACGATATCGTTAAAATTTTATCAGAAAAGAATATCCAGTATAAAGTAGATTCAGTAACAGAAAAAGAAAGTAAAAGAAAACCACAAGCTCCGTTTATAACATCAACATTGCAAAGAGAAGCCTCAAATAAATTAGGTTATGGGGTTGCAAGGACTATGCAGATAGCACAAAAACTTTACGAAGGCATCGAAATAGAAGGTGAACCTGTTGGTCTTATTACTTATATGAGAACTGACTCTTTTAGAATTTCTGATGATGCCACATCAAGTGCTAAAGAGTTTATTATAAATAATTTTGGGGAAAAATATTATCCTGAAAAGGCAAATATTTATTCAAAATCTAAAAAAAATACCCAAGATGCACATGAAGCTATTAGACCTACTTATATTGATAAAACACCTGATAGCTTAAAAAGTATCTTATCATCAGAGCAATATAGACTTTATAAATTAATTTGGGATAGATTTATATCTTCTCAAATGGGAAATGCTGTAATATCAAATAAAACTATTGAAATAAAGGGCTTAGACTATATTTTTAAAGTCGGTACATCAAAAATAATATTTGATGGATTTTTAAAGGTATATGGATTAAATTATGATGATAATGAAAATATAGAAACTAAATTACCGGAGTTAAATAAAGATGACATAGTAAATTTAGAGAAATTAATTCCAAAGCAACATTTTACCCAACCTCCACCAAGATATTCTGAAGCTTCTCTTGTAAAAGCTTTAGAAGAATATGGAATAGGTAGACCAAGTACTTATGCACCAATTATTACAAAAATTCAGCAAAAAGGTTATGTAGAAAAGCCGGAGAAATCATTAATACCTACAATGCTTGGAAAAACTGTTTCTACTCAATTAAATGAGCATTTTAAAGATATTATAAATTACGAATTCACAGCCTCTATGGAATCGAAGTTAGATGAAATAGCAGAAGAAAAAAAGGTTTGGAATACAGTTTTGGAAGAATTTTATTCTCCATTTATTGAAACTGTAGATAATGCCCGAAAAAATATGGGAAATGTAATAATTACTTCTGATAAAATTTGTCCTAATTGTAACAGTCCAATGGTAGTAAAAACAAGTAGGTTTGGTACACAATTCTTAGGTTGTAGTAATTATCCTGAATGCAAGACAATGATGCCGCTTAATGCTGATGTCAATAGTAGCAAACCTGAATTAACCGATGAAAAATGTGAAAAATGCAATAGCGATATGATCATAAAATTTGGTCCATTTGGGAAATATTTGCAATGTACAAATGATAAATGCAAACATCGTAAAGCTGTATTAAAAACAATAGGAGTAAAATGTCCAAAAGCCGGATGCGATGGAGAAATAGTTGAAAGAAAATCAAGACGTGGACGTATTTTTTATGGATGTAATAAATATCCAAACTGTGATTTTGTAAGTTGGAATGAGCCAGTTAATGCATTTTGTCCTAAATGTAATTCTATTTTAGTTAAACATATTACAAAAAAATTCAACAGACTAAAATGCTCAAATAAAGAATGTGATTATATAAAAGAAATTGAGGATACAGAATTAAATGATTAAATTAGCACTTATAGGACATCCGTTATCTCATTCCCTATCAAAAGTAATTCACGAAGCAGCCATGAGGGATCTACATATTATTGGCACATATGATTTACTTGATACGGAACCTGAAAATTTAATTAATCAAGTAAAATACTTAAAATCTCAGAATTATCTTGGATTTAATGTAACAATTCCACATAAAGTTCCTATATCGTTATTTTTAGATAAAGTCGATAATAATGCAGATATTGCATTATGTGCAAATACTGTAAAAATTGATTCTGATAAAAATTTTTATGGATATAATACAGATATTTATGGATTTCAAGCAGCATTAGATAGCAAAAATAAAACAAATTTACACGACAAAAAAGCCGCTATTATAGGAGCTGGAGGGGCCGCTAGAGCTGTTTTAATATCACTTGGACAGCTTGGATATAGAAATATTGATATTTATGTTAGAAATATTATTAATGCAAGTAAAATGGTTAATCAGATAAGAAGTCACTTTAAAGACATATCTTTTAACTTAATCCAGATTGAAAACATGAATACCTTAAATGACGTACAGTTATTAGTAAACTGTACACCCGTTGGGATGAGAAATAATTCTATGGATATTTCTCCTGTTAAATTTAATATATTATCAAGTTTACCTAAAAATTCTATTGTTTATGATCTAATTTATAATCCATATAAAACAGTTTTGTTAAAAGAAGCTCAAAATCTCGGATTAAAAACTATTAATGGACTTGATATGCTAATATATCAAGCACAGAAAGCGTTTGAAATATGGACGGGAAAAATTCCTGATTTTAAAATTATGAAAATTGCAGCGTTAGAATCTATGTTAGAAAATAATATATAAATATTATTTTGTTAATTTTATAATAATTATTTTTTGTTTAAAATTTATTATTATTTCATCTTTGAATTTTAGATATAAAAATAAAGGTAGATATTTTTTCTACCTTTATTTATTAATTAGAATAATAAAAATTATTGAGTAATAGCTCCAAAAGCAGCACTTTTTACAGTTTTTTGATATTTAGCTAAATAGCCGGTAATATCTTTTTGTGGTTCAATTCTCTTTGATTTTTTTCTTTTTTCAATAAGTTCTTCAGATACGTTCAAATTAATCTTACGCTCAATAATATCAATTTCAATTTCATCACCATCTTCAATAAATCCAATAAGTCCATCATTAATAGCTTCTGGAGTAATATGTCCGATACAAAGTCCACGAGTACCACCAGAAAATCTTCCATCTGTAATTAATGCAACTTTAGAACCTAAACCTTTACCAACAATCAACGACGTAGGTGCAAGCATTTCTCTCATACCAGGTCCGCCTTTTGGTCCTTCATATCTTATTACGACTACATCATAAGGCTTTACAATATCTGTTTCAATAGCAAACATAGCTTCTTCTTCTGAGTTATAACATTTAGCTTTTCCTTTAAATTTTAAACAACTTGAATCAACACCAGAAATTTTAACAACAGCACCGTCTAAAGCTAAATTACCATATAATACTGCTAAACCAGGATTAGATGTAATTGGATTATCTATTGTTCTTATTACTGATTCATCAACCCAAGCATTTTTAGATATTTCTTCTATTGTAAATCCACTTACACCTTTAGTATTTTTAAACTCAGGAATATAAGAATAAATATTCTTAATAGTTCCTATAACAGATCCTGCATTATCAAAATCAGTCATAGTAAGATCAGAAGATGGATCTAACTTAATTATTTGTGGCACTTTATGGCTTAGTTCATCAAAATCTTTAAGAGAAATATCAACACCTGCAACAGAAGATATAGCTAATAGGTGTAAAATAGAATTTGTAGATCCACCTAAAGCCAGATCTGTAATAATAGCATTTCTAATAGAATCTTTTGTAATAATAGATCTTGGTGTAATATTTTTATTAACAAGTTCTATTATTTTAACCCCACTATCATAAGCAATTCTACGTTTTTTAGCGCTAGTAGCAGCAGAAGATGCACAATAAGGTAAAGATAATCCCATAACTTCTGTTAAAACAGCCATAGTATTAGCAGTATAAAGTCCCTGACAAGACCCCATCGATGGACAACAAGATTCTTCCATTTCATTTAGTTGATCTAAAGTTATATTTCCTGCTCTATATTTTCCAATAGCCTCAAAAGACCCTTTTATAAAAGTTAAATTTTGACCTTTACAATTTCCATCTAACATAGGTCCGGCTGTTACTATAATACAAGGTATATCAAGTCTTAAAGCAGCCATTATCATCCCAGGTGTAATTTTATCACAGTTAGTTAATAAAACCAGACCATCTAATTGATGTGCTTGAGCTACTGTTTCTACACAATCTGATATTAAATCTCTAGATGGTAAAGAATATTTCATACCACAATGTCCCATTGCAATACCATCACATACTGCAGGAACTCCAAATATAAATGATTGTCCACCTCCTGCGTGGATACCCTTTTCTATTTGACGTTCAAGATCTCTCATTCCAACATGCCCCGGTACAAGCTCTGAAAAAGAGCTTGCTATTCCTATAAATGGCTTCTTTAATGAATCTTTTGATACTCCTGTTGCATATAATAATGCTCGATGTGGTGCTTTATTTATACCTTCTTTTATACTATTACTTCTCATTTTATTTTTAACTCCTAACTTTTAATTTTTTTTATTATAACAAATTTTTCAAAAAAAATTAATAACTTAAAAAAGATACTCTATTAAAGTAAAAAAAAGTCCAATTTAACAACAAATATATATATTTAAATTCTAATGAAAATATTCTTTGTATTTTTGTTTAATTAATTGGACTCGATTTTATAAAAAATATTAAACATTAAACCTAAAATGCATAATATCTCCATCTTGAACTACATAATCTTTTCCTTCCAGTCTTACTAGACCTTTTTCTTTAGCCATATTTAAAGATCCTGATTCAACAAAATCTTTATAGGAAACGACTTCAGCACGAATAAAACCTTTTTCAAAATCAGTATGAATTACACCTGCAGCTTGGGGAGCTTTATCTCCGGCTTGTATAGTCCAAGCTCTTACTTCTTTTTCTCCTGCTGTTATATAAGTTCTTAAGTTTAATAGAGAATATACAGATTTAATCATTCTTTCTATACCAGAATCTTCAATGCCCAGATCATTAAGATATTCTTTAGCTTCTTGTTCTGATAATTCCGATAGTTCTGCTTCAATTTTCGCAGAAATTAATACAACTTCAGCCTTATGGCTCTTTGCATATTCTTTTACTTGATCTACATATTTATTACCATTAATCAGATCATTTTCCCAGACATTTGCCGCATAAATTACTGGTTTTGTTGTTAAAAATGGCATTTTTTTGGCTAATATCAGTTCATCACCTTCAAAATTTTCTTCTAAATTAACAAATCTTCCGGCCTCTAATAACTTAGAAAGTTTCGTTAATACATTATTTTCTAATATAGCATCTTTATCATTCGCTTTTACATTTTTAGCAATCCTTGCTAATCTCTTTTCTATAGATGCTAAATCTGCTAATGCTAATTCTGTATTTATTGTTTCTATATCATCAATAGGATCAATTTTTCCTGAAACATGAATTGTATTTGCATCATCAAAACAACGTACTACTTCAATAATTGCATCTACTTCACGAATATTAGCTAAAAATTGATTTCCTAAACCCTCACCAGAACTTGCTCCTTTTACAAGACCTGCTATATCTACAAATTCAATCGCTGTAGGTATCACTGTTTGTGTTTTAACAAGATCTTGTAATATATATAATCTTTCATCAGGTACGGTTACAACTCCTATATTTGGCTCTATTGTACAAAATGGATAATTTGCACTCTGCGCATTATTACCTGATGTTAAAGCATTAAATAACGTTGATTTACCAACGTTTGGTAAGCCTACTATTCCTGCTCTTAGCATATTTTCCCCTTTTTATCCTATTTACTTTGATATTATTATAAACTTAACTTATTATCAACTTTTATTCATTTTTATATTTTTTAATATATCTTAATAATATATTTTTATTTGGCAATTTTTTTTATTTACTTACATTATAGTAACATAATTATTTATACATAAATAGGAGATTTTTTATTATGTCTTATCCTATATCTAATTATTCAGAATATAACAACTATTCTTATAACAATGATCAACATTTGAAAAATAAAAAAAATGATAAGTCGAATAATAAATTATCAAAAAATATAGAAAAAAAAGATTCTTTTAATAAGAACTCTAACATAAATAATAATACTAAGACTAAAAATAATAAAAAAGAAGAAAATTTCTTTGAACGAAACTTTTACACAATCTTAGGCTCTGCCGCTTTAATAGGTGTTGTTGTGTCAATTATAAATACTTTGCAACGTGGTAATTACTTATCTAAAAAAATCTTAAGCCTACAAACTACAAATGATGCCATTGTAAAAGCTAATGAAGCCGGTATTAAAGCTCAAAATGAATTGGTTGAAATACAGAAGGCAAACTTAAAGTTACAAGAAGAAAGTAACAAATTATTAAACGATAAATCTGATGGAGATAAAATAAAAGAGTCTGTAAAAAAATATATTTTTACTAAATCTGATCCTACCGGTTTTAAAGATGTTGCCGGTATGAAAGAAACAAAAGATAATTTTAATAAATTTATAATTAAACAAGTCAATGATGCTAATTATTTAGAAAATTGTAAAAAATTTAAAGGAAAACCACCTGAAGGCTTTATTCTTTATGGCCCTCCAGGTACCGGTAAAACTTTCATTGTAAAAGCTTTAGCTAAAGAACTTGATACAGATCTTTATATACTTAAAGGTTCTGATTTTAATTCATCTTATATACACGAGTCCAGTACAAACTTTGCGGAAATTATTTCTAGCATTAAAGAAGAAGCTAAAAATTCTAAAAAACCTGTTTTACTATTTTTAGATGAAATTGATAGTCTTATACCTAATCGTAATAAAAAACAAATTCAAAGTCATGAAACAGAAGAAGTAAATGAAATGTTACAACAACTTGATCATCTTAGATCTCATAATATAATTCTTCTTGGGGCAACTAACAGATTAGAATCTCTCGATAGTGCTGCTATTAGATCAGGGCGTTTTGGTAAAAATATTAAAATAAACAATCCTGATAAAGATACTATTCGAGAATTAATTAATATTTATTATAAAGATGTCGACTCTGCTAAAAACCTCTTAGAAAATAAATCCGAAGTAAATAAAATTATTGATAATTTATATGGACTTTCTAATGCTTCTATTGATCAGATATTGTCTGAAGCCGGCATTAAAGCTGCTAATGAAAATGCTGATAAACTTAATTCTCAACATATTTTAAGTTCTATTTCCGAATTTAAGAAAACTAAACGAAAAAATGATAATTAATTTTTGACTTTATTTATATTGTTATTAAATTCATATTTATAAAAAGGGTATAATTTTAAAGGAATTATATCTTTTTTATTAACTTTTACTTCATTTAATTGATTTTATAATAATTTATTAAACCTAATAAATTATTATACGTTTATATATCATATTAATTTATTAAAAGGAGGATTTTTTATGACATCTATTTCGTCTATTAGTAATATATCTAGTATTAAAAGTTCAAGTAATACTAGTAATGTTAAAAATAACAATAATCTTAGTTTTGCTACAAGATTACAACTACAAGCATTAGGCATTGATGAAACAAATGTAACATCTGAAGCTCAAGCTCAAATATTAATAGAAAATGCACAATCAGTTAATAATACAAATAGTACTAAATCAGAAAATTACACTAATAATTCTGCAAACACTCTATTATCTCAAGCCAAGTCTTTAGCTTCACAGCTTGGAGTAAGTGTATCCGATGATGATACTCTTGATGAAATTATAAATAATTTAAACGAAAAAGTAAGTGATATGTTAACTGATGCTAATAATGACACTTCTCAAATTAGATACATACAATACTTTCAAGACCAAATAGATTCTATTTCTTCAAACTACCAATCTTTACAAGCTAACTCTTTAAGTCAAGCTATGAGTAGCCTAATAGCAAATAAATAATTTCATAAATTATCTAAAATTTATAAAGTAAATACTCAAAAGCCTCTTTTTGTTTATAATATACATTATTTAAATAAATATCATTACTCTCCCCCCACTCAAGTGTTATAGTGGGGATGTTTTTTTCAATACCTGCATAAGTACCAAAACTACCAGGTGTCGGATAACCTATATTTTCGCATATTGGTAATTCAGTTATATTTGCTATCTCTTCTGCTATTTTATATGTTTCTTCTCTTGGGCCGTCATAATTCACAATATTATAAGGTTGGTGAATTGTTAATATAAAATCAATATTATTGTTTTCTATTAGTTCACAAAGAAATTTTACTTCTTTTTCACTAGCTTTTTCTACTCCACCATAATAATCATCATTTTTATCTAATAATACCCAATTTTTACAAGGGAAATTTCTATTTAAATCAACACCATTTCCATTTTTTCTGGTATTTAAGTTTCTTCCTGATTGGTTTAAACAAGGAATAAATAAAACATTATTTTTTAGCAATTCAATATCTATACCAGATTTATCAATAAATCTACGAATTAATAATTCACCTATTGGTTCATCACCATGAAAAACACCAATAATAAGCAATGTTTTAGCATATTTTTTATTCGTATAAAAAGGTATTACCTCTATGTCATTATTTATTTGGTTATTTATCATTTAAATTACTTACGTTGTATTAAGTTTTTCATTTCTAAAACTGCTGATTCAAATCCATTAAAAATAGCTTTAGAAATAATACTATGACCAATATTTAATTCATTAAGACAATTTATTTCGTGCATTCTTAGAACATTTTCATAATTAAGTCCGTGTCCTGCATTTACATATAATCCCATAGAATCCGCTAATTGTGCTGTTTTCTTTAATTTATTAAAAGAATCATTTTCTAAACTTGTACCAAAAGTATTAGCATAGGTTCCGGTATGTAACTCAATAAAATTAACACCTACATCTTTTGCAGCTTTTACTTGCTTTTCATCCGGATCTATAAACAAACTTACTTCTATATTAGCCGTTAAAAGAGGTTTAACAAAATTTTTTATATATTCAAAATTAGAATATACATCAAGCCCGCCTTCGGTTGTCACTTCTTGACGTTTTTCTGGAACAATACAACAAGCTTCAGGCATTAATTTTAATATAATATTTTGCATCTCTTGTGTTGCTGCCATTTCAAGATTAAGCTTTAAGTTTACTTTTTCTTTTACTAAAAAAACATCTTCATCTTTTATATGACGACGATCTTCTCTTAAATGCATTGTTATACCATTAACTTTTAAAGTTTCGCATAATTTTGCAGCTTCAAATACTGAAGGTTCTACTCCTCCTCTTGCATTACGCAAGGTCGCTATATGATCTATATTTACACCTAATAACATACTCTTTATTATAATCATACAAAAAAAATTTACAACACTTTCTTAAAAATTTAATTTTCATAAATTATTTACAAAACCTGAATAAATATGATAAAATATATTTTAAGTCAAATAAATTTGTTACAATTTATTTACATTTTAGTTATTTTTGTAAATTTTTTAATTTAGCTTATTTTAAATTTATAGTTAATAACTTAAAATATTAAGGACATTAAATAAAAAGGTTTTCTAAATGTTAAATCCAAAAAGACTAAAAATTGTTAAAAGTTTAAATAATATTAATGAAAAACAAAAACTCTCTTTGTTTTTAAAATATAAAAATAATAAAGCTAATTCTAATTATATTGACTTAATATGCAATGATAAAGAATACGATTTAAAACAAAAAGAAGCCAAATTAGAACAAATGATTGAAAATATTTTAGAATATGAATTCTCTAAAAATATAAAAAATATTAAATCTTATGATTTTCTTGTAGATTCTATTATTCATAATCTAAAACGAAAAAATTTAGATAATCTTAATAAATAATCTGGATTAAATTATTTACTTACTTTGGATAATTTTAAGATACTCTTTTAGCTGATGAAAGAGTATTTTTATTAATAGACAATGTTAAAGTAATATTATATTGGAGAATCTAGATATGAAATATTTAATTAAAAAACCTCAAACATTTTTTACTAATATTAATGATGAAATAGGGTCAATTCTTCATAGAACTTTTGATAATATGTTCCCTGAATACCTTTTCAATAGCGAAACAACTGGTTTTACTTTACCTGTCGATATAAAAGAATTTGATAATGAATATAAAATAAAAGTAGAATTACCTGGAATACCAAAAGATAATATTGATATTGAATTAACAAAAAATAATTTAAAAATCAAAGCTGAAAAACAAGAAAATAAATCTGAAAATAATCAAAAATATCATAAAACAGAGTTTAATTATGGGTTTTATTCTAGACAAATAATGTTCCCTGAAGATATTGATACTGAAAAATCAACTGCAAAACTAGAAAATGGTATATTAATATTAGATATACCAAAAATAAAAGAAAAGGAAAAAGAATCTAAACAACTAAAAATAGAATAATTATCTCTTAATTATACAATAGGTGTCCTTAAAAAAGGACACCTATAATATTTTATCTAAATAAAGGATTAATTTATGACAACAATTTTAGGATTAAAATTAATTAATAGATCTGAAAATGCTGTAGAACTACAAAATATTCTTACAGAATTTGGATGTGCAATAAAAACTCGTATAGGACTCCATAAAACAGATACTTTTAGCTGTGATGAAAATGGTATTATCATTCTAGAATTAGTAGATAATAAAAGTGCTATATTACTTGAAAATGCACTACTTGGTATTGATAATTTAACTTTAAGTAAAATGGTACTTTAAATATCTATATTTCTAATAATTTCTTTATCAAAATCAGATAACTCTTGAGATAAAAATTTTTCATATAAATCCGGTCTTTTTTCCTTAGTCTTTATTATAGACATGGTTCTGCGCCATTTATTAATTTCCAGATGGTTACCATTTAATAAAACCTCCGGAACATTCAACCCTCTAAAGCTACGAGGCTTTGTATATTGTGGATGCTCCAACAATGGTTCTGAAAAAGAATCGTTTATATATGATTCTCTTTTGCCTAAAACACCGTCTAAAAGACGAGAAATACTATCTATTATAACTAAAGCTCCTAACTCTCCACCTGTTAATATATAATCTCCTATAGATAAATGTTCTGCTTCTGTTAATATAGAAATCCTTTCATCAAACCCCTCATAATGACCACATAACAATATTATCTGCTCATACTCTGTTAATTCTTTCGCTATGTTTTGATTAAATTGTTTACCGTCCGGAGATAATATTATCGTTTTATATTTTGCTCTTTTTCTTATTGATTCAAAAGCGTTTATACAAGGTTCACACATAAGTAACATTCCTGATGAACCTCCAAAAATTGTATCATCAACTTTTTTATGTTTTGATAAAGAGTAGTCTCTTATATTTATAGCATTAACTTCTATTAAATTATTTTCTCTAGCTCGTTTTAAAATGCTATAATTGCAATACGTATCTATAATTTCCGGAAATAATGTTAATACATCAAATTTCAACTTTATATACCTTTTTATAAGTTTCTAATTAATTAAACCTTCGATATTATTTATTATAACTTGACCATTTTCCATATTTACACTTGGTACTAACTCTTTTACAAATGGAACAAAATATAATTTTTTGTCACTACTTGATCTTATTGACAATAAAGAAGATGCATTATTATCAGAAACTGATTCTATAATTCCAAGGAAAGTTCCTATTGTATCATAAGCCTTCATTCCTATTAAATCTGACACTAAATATTCATCTTTTTCTAATGAACCTATAAACTGTTCTTTATTTATATTTAAATTTAGTCCTTTATATTCCAAAATTTTATTAACATCATTAATGTTTTTAAATTTAACTATAGCAAAATTTTTATGAAATCTTATACTTTCTATATCTAAGAATTCCATTTTAGAATATCTTATTACAAAAACTTGTTTTAGCTTACTAAAAATATCTTTATTTTTCTGAGTAAAACCTACTCTAGCTTCACCTTTAATTCCGTGAAAATTAAGTATTTTTCCAACTGATACAAACTTTTGACTACTTGTAGTATCTTTATTATTATTTTTCATCCTCTGTTATTTCCACTTTTTTAGGTTTTCTACCTCTTTTTTTAGGTACTATAACATTTTCTTCAGTGCTTTCTTCTTTTTTAGGTTCTTCTTCTATGACTGATTTATCAGATAAATTAACTTCTTTATCGAGATTATCATTATTAGTATTTTGTTCAATACTATCTTGTGATATTACATTAGAAGGACTTTCTTGAATTATAGAATTATTAGAATCTTTTTCTTCTATAGTTTTTTCTTCCTCTATAGGAGTCTGAATTTGTTGACTTGAAGAAGAAGATGGTGTATGAATCCAATCCGGTCTATTTTCGTTCCATTTATCCAATCCAAGTTGACGTCTTATTACTCCTATACCAACATGCACTCTCCATTCATCCATTTTTAATTGAGCTGCTATTATTTTATGACATTTTATTGGTGGCAATGGTAATAAAGGTTCATAAAGATTCTTTATTGCAAATAACTGATCCGGTGTAACAGCAAGTTTACGTTTTGGAAATGCTAACTTAGGTAACATTAATTTTTGTCTGATAAGATTAATACCAAAAAACACTTTTCTTTGTTCTATATTCAATTTTTCAGCAATAGTTTCATGAACATCTTGATTTGGTAAAGGCAAATATGGTTTATATAATTTTTCTATTTCCAAAAGTTCTTCTTTAGAAATAAGCAATTGCTTATTCATTTTTCTTTGTGGAGGACGATTAAATGTTTTTCTCGGATTATTAAAACTTCTTGTTCCGGTTGGTTTATTTTTATAACCACCATCTCTATAATTTTGATTATTATATCTTAATGGTCTACCACCATCTCTATTATCTCTACTTTCCCTATGGTATCTATTATTTCTATCATCATACGATCTTTGTTGGGACCTGTTTCCAGAATACCTATCAGAAGAATATGATGATGTATTTCTTGAATATCCTCGATTATAAGAAGAATAACTACCTGTATTTTGGCGTCTATCTTGAGAGGTTGTAGAATAACTATTATACGATTGTCTTACTTCCGTATTATTAATTTGATACGACCCTACCGTAGATTCTGATGTATTATTTTCATTGGAAATACTATTTATTGCGGTATCAACAGATTTTCTATCCGGATATAAACAGTTAGGGCAAATAACTCTTTTTGGATTTTTTGTCTGAAATTCTGATCCACATTTTATACACTTATTCGTAAACATTAACTCCGATTCCTTTTTTTCCTCTACCTAGATACATATATCATTCATACTATTTAACATACACTTTACTTTAGCATTCCGATTTAAATACTTTACTTTTTCATTTTATTATAACTAAAACTTAAACACAATGCAAATTCATTTTCTAGTTTAATCACAAATATATTTTTATTACAAGTACTTTTAACAAATTTTTATATCATTATTAAAATATTCGAGAAAAAGATAAAAAATAATCACTCATAACATTTAGGATCATTGGGAAAATCCATAGTAATATTGCTGCTCCAAATACCGGCTTAAATAAAAAGCTTAGGGTAAATACATTAATCTGGGGAGCTGTTTTGGATATTACTCCAAGTATTATATCTTGTCCAAGGGTTGCTAATAGCACCGGTGATGCTATTTGTAATCCTATAAATAAAAGATTTGATGTAACCATTACTATATATTTTAAATTAAATATTTCAAATAATGGAAAATTTACACTATACATTGGGAATATTTCAAAACTTCTTATTAAAGCATTCATTAACCAATACATACCGCCTAACTGTAAAAATACAAATATTGCTACAAATGAAAAGTATCGTCCCATTAACGATGTCATGGAACCCTTTGATGGATCTAACATCTGGGCTGATGATAAACCCATTTGCATATTTATAAAATCTCCTCCTGCTTCTATTGCTAATACTATACAATTTGCTAACCATCCTAATAGCATACCAAATGTCATATTTAATATTATACCCAATACTAATGAATTATTATCCGGTATATGATCAGGTTTCAATACCATTGTTAACATAACTGTAAATATCAATGCAAAAGCTGTTTTTACCATAGAAGGATACTCTTTTTTGTTAAATACCGGTGCAAAATGAATAAATGCACCTACTCTTGCAAATATTAATATACCATAACTTAATGCTCTATTTATTTCAGGGAAACATCTCCCAAATTCATTTAATATACTTTCTAACATTTTTCTTACTTTACCTGTTTATAAAATCTGGAGTATCTAATATAAATTCTGTCTGCGCTTCATCTATTTTAAAAATATTTCTTATCAAATTCTCTTTTCCTTTATCACTTACTTCTATTTCTATTATTTTTTCTTCTCCACTCTCAGAAATTAACTTTAAATATGTTTTCCCTACATTTTTTACATTTATTTCAAATTGATTTTTAGAATTATCTACTGTAACTATTTCTCTACAATTTACTATATGTTCATCATCACTTTTTATTTTTACAATCTTTTCATCGAATATTATTATATATCCTGCATCTTTATTTAATATTAACTTTTTCTGATTTATATCAGATAATAAAAATAATTCCTTATCTGATATTAACAAATTTCTATTATTAGTCGACTCTTCGGTATAACAACAAGATATTCCAAAATTTATAATTGTTAAGAAAATTATTATATTGAAAAAATTTTTTATTATATTTTTTGATTGTAAAATAAACATCAGTTTCTACTTTCTATAATAGATTATCGACGATTTTCCAATATTTGTTTCTTTTCAATCAAACTAGGTTTAGGATCAGCACTTCTAGAAGCCGGATAAAATTTTTCTTTAGAATTCACAGAATCTATAGGAGGTTTTCCAGGGTATGTCATTACATCTTTCGCTGATTCTACAGGTTTCATTGCTTTTGGATTAACTTTATCTCTAAATGGCTTTGTATATCTATAATATTCTTTTGATAAAACATAAACATCATTCTTTGGTAATATATCAAATGCTATATTTGAACCTTCTAACATAAAATTTACTAACATTTGCAAAAAAGCCATACCAAAAATTATAATGACTAAAAATACACACAAAATTTTTGGTGCTGCTGCTATAGTTTGCTCTTGTACCTGAGTTACCGCTTGTAATACACCAACCACAAGACCTATGGCTGCTGCTGTTAACACACAAGGCATGGATATTGATAGCATTACCAGAAATCCTCTTGCTACATATTCTGCCATTAATTCCATTTATACTCTCCCTTTATTTTTTATTCATTCTAGTTAAAACTACTTACTAAACCTTGGATTATCATACTCCAACCATCTACTGCTATAAACAATAATAATTTAAATGGTAATGAAATTATCGTTGGAGATAACATCATCATACCTAAAGCTAAAAGTACATTTGCTACAACTAAATCTAAAATTACAAACGGTATAAATATTATAAAACCTATTTCAAATGCTGTTTTTAGCTCACTTATTATATATGCAGGTGCTATTTCCCATATTGTTAACTCGTCCGGACTATTTGGGGGAGCTTCTCTATTTAATGAAACAAAATATTCTAAATCTTTCTCTCTTGTTTGTTTCATCATAAATTCCTTTAATGGTTTTGATCCTTCTGTAATTGCAAGTACCATATTACCTGCTTTATATGCCGGTTCTCCTAATTTATACATTTGCTCAAATACCGGCGACATTGTATAAAACGTCAAAATTATTGTTAACCCTATCAAAACCAAGGCAGGTGGAACTTGTTGGGTTCCTAAAGCTTGCTTTAATATAGAAAATACTATTGCATATCTTAAAAAACAAGTCATACTTGCAAACATTATCGGTAATAACGAAAATAATGTCATTACTATCAATAATTGTAATACCGGATTTAAATCTTTTAATACACTTTCCATAAAGTACATCCCTTTATCTGTAATTATTTTTAATTATTTTTTATAAAATTTAATAGAACTTTACTTATTTTTATAATTTATTTACAAGTTGCCTAAAAAGACTATTGCTACTTGATTCTAGATTATCTGCATATAAATTTTCTGATATAATTCTCTTATTATTTTTATAATTTAATTGTATATTTTCATTTTTTTTATTCTCAGAATTTTGATACATATCTTCCTGACTAAAGTTATCGTATATTAAGCTTTTTTCAGTATCTTTATTATTTTTTAAATTTTGAATTTGCATTAATTTACTATAAGCTTCTTGTAAATCATTTGCTTTTTTTACCGGAAGTTCTGAATTATCTACAAATAAATTATCTATCTCTTTTTTTATCATCTGTTTTTTATTTATATCTTTAAGCTTAGATAAACATACCGTAGTATCAATATCACAAGCTATTAAAAACCTTTCTCCATCCACATTAATTACTGACAAACTTTTCTTTGGATTTAAATTTAATGTTTCTTCCACTTTTATTAATCTGTTTTTGCCTTTCATTGTTGTTTCAAACGATAATTTCTTTATAATAAAAAATGCTAATCCTATAAAACCTATCATTGCTAGCGTGTATACACTAAAATTTATTACATAACTTGTCATATATATCCCTTCATCTACTCATAACAAAATTTCTAAATGATTTTTAGTTTATTAATTTCTTTTATCTAATTAAGTTTGATCTTCTTCATTATCCTCTTCACTATCTTCTTCATCAAACTCATTATAGTCAAATTCTTCTTCCTCGTCGTTTTGTAAACTTTCATCTGATTCGGACGAATTTTCTTCTTCTATTTCATCCTCTTCTTCTATATTAAAATCATCTTCTTCTACATTAGTTCCAAAACTTTCTTCATCAAAATCCGTTTCTAAATTAATATCTCCATCATTTTCATCCATATTACCTTGAACAACAACACTATTAGCATTATTACTATGAATAGCCTCTACCTTTACTCCATATCTGTCATTTACAATAACTAGTTCTCCTGAAGCTACAAGCCTATCTTCTACTTTTAAATCCACTTTGTTTTTATATATATCACAAAGTTCAACTACGCTACCTTCTGTAATTTGTCTAAGTAAACCTAATGGAACTTTTATATCTTCAAATTCAGCTTTGATATCAATCTGTATACCATCCCACAAATTTTCACCAAACCCGTCTGTCATATTTTCTCCCTCTTCTTCAATATATTCTTGATCATAATCTTCTGCTTCTTCCATTTCATCTTCATTTTCTTTTATTACAATTGATTGATCCGGATGAAGTTTAAATTTCTTTTTATAATTCTTATACTTTAGCTCCATAAACTCGATATCGCTTGAGTCAAGAACAATAATATCTCCTATATTTAAATTTTTTATATCTAAAAGAGTTGCTTTTGCTTCCCCTATAAAAAATGATGCATAATCATTACATTTTCCATATATATCAAAATCTATAGGATAAGAACTACTTTCTAAATACTCTGGTGTAATTGACTCTATTGGTAAGGATATTATAATTTTACCTATTTTACCATTCACTTTATTCTTTATCATAAAGATTAAATTATAATCTGTATTAGAATTATCCATTAATTTTATTATTGTTTTATTTTTAAAGTGTATAGAAATATTTTTATACATATTTATTGAGAAATCAGTTAAAATTTTTGATTCTATATCTGTCATTTTTTCTAAAGTAAAATTATTTTTTACTGAACCCAAAACACTATCTAACACTATTGATATAATTGATCTTGAAAGTCTTAAGGTTACATAAAATTCTTTTGTTATCTTCATTCTTGTAACAAAATATTCTATTCCTGAAAAAAGTTCATTTGCATCTAAACTTAATGAAACAAGAGTTGTTTCTACATCAAGATTCCAATATTGTCTGAATGATTCGGTAACTCGATCATTAAAATTAAGATAAAACCAATTAAAAGCTTTATTTAACGAATTTTCTATGAATCTTTTTTTTGTAGCTTCCAACATAATTTTAACTCATAATTTTAAAATAATATTTATTTTCAATATATTACTTTATATTAAATAATATCCCCTTTATAGCATAGTTAAATATTTAATACATTACATCAACCACATGGTCAACTTTTATTATTTTAATAATTATAAATACAAAATCATCTTATTTTTGATAAAATTTTGTTTAAATGATACTCTAAATCGTTTAATTTAAAATCAAAAGAATAACAATCCTTTTTGGGGATTATTATCAATGATAAATAATTTATCTCATTTGATAAATTATTTTCTTTAATTTTTATACGTATAATTTCTCTCAGTAATCTTTTTAATCTATTACGGATTACTGCTTTTTTCGAACATTTTTTTGAAACTACAAAACCGAATCTGGTATAAGTAGATAAATCTTTTTTTTCTTTTCCTATATAAATTTTAAAAAACTTATTAGCAATAATATTATTATTTTTATATGTCAAAGAAAAAGCACTATTTTTATTGAGTCTATATATTTTTTTTAGCATAAAACATAAAAAAGACGACAAAAGTAAAACCACTTAGTGTCGTCATATAAATAAATTTAATTAAAACTAATTACTAAGCACGTTTTTTAGCTGTAATAGCTAATTTATGTCTACCTTTAGCTCTTCTACGATTAAGTACTTCTTGTCCACCAGGGGTTGACATACGAGCACGAAATCCGCTTACTTTTTGTCTTTTACGTTTTGTTCCTTCTAAAGTTCGTCTCATTTTTATCTCCTTTTTTTTATTTTCTTTATTATTAATTAATTTTATGATAAATTATACATAAAATTAAGTCAATGTTTAAAAGAAAATAAATAAGGTAAGGTATAAAACTATGGAAAAAAATTTAGGTTTTATTGGGGCAGGAAAAATGGCTCAAGCCATCATGAACGGTATTTCTAATTCTAAAATTGTAGACAACTTCTCATTTAGTGAAAAAAATATTGAAATTGGAAATCAAATAGCTGAAAAATTTAATGCGAATTTTATAAAATCAAATGCTCAACTGGTAAAAGAATCTGATATTATAGTTTTATGTACAAAACCTTTTGTTGTTGAATCTGTTCTAAAAGAAATTTCACCATTTATTGATTCTAATAAATTAATAATATCTATAGCTGCAGGTATTACTTCTAAATTTATTCAAAATACTTTAAATAAAAAAGTAAAAGTTATACGTGTAATGCCAAATACTCCTGCTTTGGTTAACGAGGGAATAAGTGCCATTTGTAAAGGTGAATATGCTGATGATTTTGATTTTGAGTTTGCAAAAAATTTATTATCTTCTGTTGGTAAAGTAATAGAAGCAACAGAAGACAAAATCGATGCTATTACTGCATTATCTGGCTCAGGTCCGGCTTTTTATTATTATATTATTGATCAATTGGCACAAGCTGGTGTTTCTTTAGGCTTAGATTACGATACTGCTTTAGTATTAAGTGCTCAAACAGCTTTAGGTTCTTCTAAAATGATTTTTGACTCTAATGAAAATATTCAAAAACTTATTAAAAACGTTTCTACTCCCGGCGGATGTACTGAAGTTGGAAATAATATATTATTAGATAGTAATATTTCTGATATTTTAAAGGAAACTATACTCAAAACTGCTAAAAAAGCTTCTGAACTCGGTAATTCGTAATATTAATATTTGTATATATTTAGACTATAATTTATATAATAATAGAAAAATTCAATGTATTGACTTATAACCTGATAACATACTAATTAATTATTCGGTCATACATTAAAGTATTAAATATTTCAAGAGCAGCTAATTGTACTGTATTTATTTTTCTATTATCCCAAGGATTAATCCATTGTATATCTCCATCTACCATACCAGATACTTCTAAAGCATGCATAGCTATCAAGTTATTTAAATTATTGTACTGAGACTGTTTATATACTAGTTCTATACCACCAAGTGAATTTGAAAATCGGTTATAACCTAGAGTACTAAAACTAAAATCCTCCCTTTGCATCGATATTGATTTTATATCAGTAAAATCTCTCATTACATAGGAATTTGGTATAGTCATAGATTTTTTATCTTCCACCAATGTATTAATAACATCTGCTACCATACCTCCATTTAAAAAGTTTTCTGATAAAATGTTACTGTTTTCATTAAAGCTCACTAAGGCATTATTTATTGTACAATACCTATTAACAAGATATTCTATAAACTTGCCTTCATTTGGATTCGCAAAAGCTATTTCATGATCATTAACATATTGAGTCATTCGACGACCTAAATAATAAGAAAGTTTCTTTCTGTCTATACTGTCTTTTTGTATTTTATCAAAAGATTTACTTTTTAACTTTTTCATAATTCTTTTAAAAGTATTATTAATATCTTCTACAGTTTTTATGTCATAATTTCCTGAATTAATTTCTTGTACTAAGTTTTTAAATGTTTGTATTTCTTTGATATTTTTTAAATTATTCGGCATTAAGTCTAATTCGTTAGCAATATCATTCATTCTTTTTATAGTATAAATTTCTTCCATTAAGTTCACAATAGGACTATCAGCCTTTGTTTGTTTTTCCTGTGATAGTACACCTTTAGTTAATATTTTTCCATTTTTATCTCTAGCGATAGGTACAGACAAAGACTCACCATTTTCTAACTTAATATTAAATTGTAATTTTGTTTTTCCTGTTTCATTTCCACCTTCATCCACTTCAGGAACTTCTTCAAAATTATTCAAAAATTTTATCATCATCTCTTCATCATCCATAATGGAATCTAATGCTGAAAGTAAATAACAATCACCATAATTTTTTTGCTCAAAAGCCAAATTTAAACAACCTTTTTCATCTGTTGTAAATAAATTTTCCATTGTATCTTGAGAAATATTAAGTTTAAAACCATCCGGATATGAAGGAGTAACCAACTTAGCTTTACCATCTGCTTCAGAGGCAGCAAGTGAATATTCTGTAAATACTCTTCCTTTCTCTTCTAGGTTATCTTTATTTTCAAATCGTTCTATCCACTTATATTGTGGTTCTAAGGATTTGTAATATTGTTCTATAATACCACATAAATCCTTAATAATTTCTTTGTTAACTATATCGTCAATATTATCTAAATTTGGATTTTTTAATTGGATAGATTTTTTCATTTCATCTCCATTTAGATGACTTTTAATAAAGTCTATTTGACTTTGTATACTCTTAACCTGATCCCGATCATTATTTGCTTTAGCCTGTTCTATTTTTTGCTGTGCTTGCTGTATTGTTTTTTGAAAATATTCTGTTAATATTTTCAAATTGTAACTGGTATTGTTAGAAGATTTTACATTGTTCAATAGATTTTTTGCTTCATTATATTCATCATAGATTTTTCGTATATTTGTATCCAATCTTGTTATATATTCCTCTTGATTAGCTAATTTAGTATACTCCATAAGATTCTTTTGTTGAATCAATATTTTTATTTCTTTGTTTAATTTTCCAACTTCAGCTCTTAATTTTTTTATCTCGTCACCAATATTTATTTGACCTATATTGACATTAATCTCATCAAGCCTATCTTCTAATCTGTTTAATTCTTGGATAATCTGTTCTCTTTTTTGGGAATCTTGTTCGTTTTCTAACTCAACTTGTTTTTGTTTTTGTTCATTTTTTAAATTATTTATTTTGGTTTGAATATCAATTCTACTAATTAGTTCTATCTTTTTATTCATCAAGTCGTTTTGTTTTTTTATTATGTTATAACGAATAACGTTAGCTCTATCTGCAAGAGACTGCTTTATAAGCTTATTTTCAGCTCTTAATAGGTTACAAACAATATTCATTATACTCACATTATTGTTTTGTTCTTGCGCATTATTAGCTGCTAATTTAGCCTTTAATTCTTGTATTCCTCTAGAAAACTCTCCCTTATTATCTTCAAGATTAAGATTGCACCAATAGTTTATTTTGTTAATTATGTTTTCTTGAAAATAAAGATTATTAATATCATTTATGGCACTATTAAACTTAGCCTGTTGTATTTGATAATTTTCATTATTATCAAGTTTAGTTCGTGCTTCCTCTGTTTTTTTATGCAGTTCGCCGTACTTTTTTAAACAGTCCATATATTTTTTATAATCTGGAATATTGTATAGATCAGCCTGAATTTTATTTATTTCAGTATTCTTATCTTTTTTCACATTCTTAATATCATTTAATGTACCATCTATATTATCAGAAGACAGGCCATTTATAATAGCAGTTATTTGTTGAAATTCATAACTTGTCTCAAATTTTATTCTACGTTTTAAATATTTATTATTATTTACATCTTTCATATTTTGTTCTGTATATACAAGCTCGCTACCTTTAGCAAACATATATTCTTTTGCAGCCTCAGGCTGCCAGATAAAACACGGCGATAATGCTAGCTCAGTTTGAGCCAGCAAAAGATCTTTTATATTTGATGTTTCATCTTTAATCTTATTTAAATTTTGAGATAAGTTATTTTGTATAGCAATAAGTTTATCCAGTTGAGCCTTTTTTAGCTGTAATGCATTTTTATCAAAAATAGTATTTCCTGTTCTAAATTTATTACAATCTTCTTGCATTCTTGATATTGCTTTTTTTAATTTTGTAATATAAGGCTCTACCAATTTTAAAATTTCATTAGCATTATTTCTAATGTCTTTTTGAGTTTTTGAATTAAAGCATAGCTCATTTGAATTAACTTTATTTAAAAAGTTTAATACGTTTTTTTGGTAACTATTCAGATATTCTTTTCTATCAAGCAATTGTTTTTTTTCATCATCAAGCCTACCATACTCTTCATCATTTAGTGTATTTGAATTTCTAAATAATTCAATGTTATTTTGAATTTGATCTCCACCGACATTTTGTCGTTGATCCATAACATCTGGTCTACTCATACAAGAATTTAATTTTATTTTTCTAATCGCAGAAGAAAAAAAAGATATTATTGCTGACATATATATCCTTTATATTTAGTTATTTTATATCATTATATATTAACGATATATTAGCTTATAACTTTAATAATAATAGAAAAAATTATATATATTATTTTACAAAAATTTACATATAGTGATTTTATTAATAAAATAAAATTCTAATTTAAAAAAAATAAATACAAAGAATAAAAAGAGGAATTATTTATAATTATAAATAATTCCTCTTACTAAGAAATAAAGCTATTATATATTATTTACCAATTTGTCCATTTAAAGGAGAAGAGGCTTGAGCATAAGATTTAATAGGTATTCTACCTGATTCAAAAGCAAACCTTCCAGCTTGAACACCTAATTTAAAAGCTTGGGCCATTTTAATAGGATCCTTTGCTTGGGCAATAGCAGTATTGACCATACAAGAATCAGCACCAAGTTCCATAACACAAGAGGCATCAGAAGGTACACCTAAACCTGCATCAATAACTACCGGAACATTTGATTGTTCAATTATAATTTTAATATTTTCTAATGTTTTAACACCAAATCCACTACCTATAGGTGAAGCAAGTGGCATAACTGTAGCACAACCTATTTCTTCTAAGCGTTTAGCAAGTACCGGATCAGCATTAATATATGGTAAAACAACAAAACCTTCATCTATTAATATTTTAGCAGCTTCAAAAGTAGCTATAGGATCCGGCAATAAATATTTTGGTTCTGAAATAATTTCTAATTTTATCCAATTATTTATACCCATAGCACGAGCTAAGCGTGCTGTACGTAAAGCTTCTTCTACAGTTGCACATCCTGCTGTATTTGGTAATATCCAATATTTATCTGTATCTATATTATCCATTAATCCAACATGTCCATTAGCTTTCATATCAACTCGTCTTATAGCAACAGTTACAATCTGAGCACCTGATGCCTTATGAGCTTCTTTCATTACCTCAAAATCAGAAAATTTTCCAGTGCCTACAATTAATCTGGACTCAAAAACTTTATTAGCAATTTTTAACATTTTAATTATTTCTCCTTTCAAGTTTTTGTTATATAATTATTTTATGACAAAAATTATACTTGAAAAATCAAATAAAGACCAAAAAGGCATTACTTTATGTGATAGTGTTAATTTAGAATATGGTATTGATTCTGCTTTTTTAAGAGAAAAATCACCTGTTTTACCCGAAATAACCGAATTAGAAGTAATGCGACATTTTAAAGAATTAAGTGATAAAAATTTTTGTATAGAAAGTGGTCTTTATCCTCTTGGTTCTTGCACTATGAAATATAATCCTAAAATAAGTGAAGTGTTAAATAATTTAAAAGAATTTAGTAATCTTCACCCTTTAGTTGATGATAAATTTGCTCAAGGTTCGCTTGAAATTATGTTTAATTTACAAAATCAATTAAAAGAGATTACCGGAATGGACCATTTCACTTTAGAACCATCTGCCGGTGCACACGGTGAACTATGCGGAATGATGATTGTAAAAAAATATTTCGAAGTTACAAATCAAAAAGAGCGTAGAAAAGTAATAGTACCTGATTCGGCTCATGGAACAAATCCGGCTTCTGCAGCTATGTGTAATTTCGAAATTATTCAAGTTAAATCTAATGAAAAAGGACAAGTAGATCTTAATGATTTAGACTCGTTACTTGATAATACTGTTGCAGCTATTATGATGACAAATCCTAATACTTTAGGAATCTTTGAAGAAAATATTGATAAAATAGCGAAAAAAGCACACGAAGTCGGTGCTTTAATGTATTATGACGGAGCAAATTTTAATGCCATTATGGGGCAAACTAATCCTAAAATTATGGGATTTGATATTGTTCATCTTAATTTGCATAAAACTTTTGCAACACCTCACGGAGGTGGCGGACCAGGTTCTGGACCTGTTGGAGTCGTTGATAAATTGAAAGATTTTTTACCTGTTCCTATTATTAAATTTAATGGAACTTCTTATTATAGAGATTATAATCTCCCTTGTTCTATAGGTAAAGTAAAATCTTTTTTTGGTAATTTTTCTGTACTTTTAAAAGCTTATATTTATATTTTAATGATGGGAAAAAATCTTAAAAGAGTTTCTGAAGATGCGGTTTTAAATGCAAATTATATCAAATCTGCTCTTAAACCTTATTATTTATTACCTTATGATGTGGATTCTTTACACGAATTTGTTCTATCAGGGGATATACAAAAAAGTTATGGTGTTAATACTTTTAAAATTGCAAAAAAACTTATTGATATGAAATTTCATCCGCCTACTATATATTTCCCTTTAATCGTTCACGAAGCCATTATGATTGAACCTACTGAAACAGAAACAAAACAACGACTTGATGAGTTTATAGAGGCTATGATTAATATTTCTGTAAAAGCTAAAGATTCAATAGATGAATTCTGTAATATCCCAGTTAATGCACCTGTAAAACTTGTAGATGAAACTTATGCGGCAAGACATCTTGATTTAAAATTTAAAAATTAATTTTATACATAATATAATTCAATTTTATTATTATTTATTTTTTGTAAAAAAATGCACAATTATAAAATAATTGTGCTTTAGCTATAAAATGGGGGATAAAACTTTTTTATCATTAATTAAACAATACCTTCCTTTATTGCTTTTACTGCAGCTTGTGTTCGGTCGTCAACAACAAGCTTTTGAATAATATTGCAAACATGTGCTTTAGCTGTATGCTCACTTATAGTTAATATATTTGCTATTTCATTATTTGATTTGCCATCTACTACTAATTTTAATACCTCGTATTCTCTTTCTGTAAGATTAGCGTGTTTTGCTTTAAATTGAGCTCTTGAGGGTGTTTTACTAGGAATAACCGAATAACTGTTTGCACGTATAACATTGACAATTTCATTAGATAACCACATAGCTCCTTCGTATACAGATTTTATCATCATTATAAGTGAATCAGTGTTTATATCCTTCACTGCACAGCCTTTTACACCTAAAGAAATTAAATCATTAATAATATTATGCTCGTAATCTGATGTTAAAACTATTATTTTTTGATCCTCATTTACATCAAATAATTTTTTTAAAAAGACAATAGGGGATATATCATTTAACATAATATCAGCAATAATAACAGATGGTTTATATATTTTTTGTTTTTCTAAAGCTTCTTTTCCATTCTGTGCTTCGGCAACTACATCTAGTTCCGGAAAATTTGAAAATAATGATTTTAAGCCTACCCTTACTAATTTATGATTATCTATTATCATTATCGTTATTTTATTATTTGACATAATTCTACTCTCCTACAAATCAATTTATATAAAAGATATTAATAAAATTTATACTATAATGATTTAATCTTAACTTATATGATATTTTATTAAATTACTCCTTGTGATAATTAGGCTAATTATTATAAATTTAATGAAAAACTTAAAACCAAATTTTAACTATTGTTCAAAAATTTTATTTATGACAATATAATATAAATACATAATAATTAGTTTTAAATCTAATAAAAAGGGGATGTAATGATTAAATATTTTAAATGGTCAATATTAGTAACAATTCTAGGAACTATTGCTGCTTATTTTTGGGGTGAACATCATATTGCTCAAGGTTCCGGCTTAAAATGTTTATTTATAGTTTTTATATTAAGTGTACTTGAAGTAAGTTTATCTTTTGATAATGCTGTAGTTAATGCATTAAAATTAGAAAAAATGAGTCCGACTTGGCAACATAGATTCATTACTTGGGGTATTTTTATTGCTGTTTTTGGTATGCGCTTATTATTTCCTATAGCAGTTGTTTCTTTATTTTCTAGAATAAGTATTATAAAAACAGCTCAGATGGCTTTTTATGATGCCGTTAGTTATACTAAGTATTTACACGAAGTACACTCTTCTATTTTAGCTTTTGGTGGGATATTCCTACTTATGTTATTTTTAACTTATATATTTAATAAAAATAAAAAAGTTCATTGGATAAAACCACTTGAAAATCATTTAACAAAATTTGGTAATATTCATGGTATTGAAGTTGTTATTTCTATCTTAGCTCTTTATTTTGTTCAACACTTTTTAGTGCATGAACACCAGAAGTTAACTGTTTTATTATCCGGTTTATGTGGACTTGTTCTTTATATTATGATTCATGGTCTAAGCGAGCTTATGCAAGCACATAGCCACGATTGTGATAATAATTCAACACCAGTATGTCAATCTTTTAAATCTGGTTTTATCGCATTTTTGTATTTAGAGTTAATAGATGCTTCTTTTTCTTTAGATGGTGTCTTAGGTGCTTTTGCTTTAAGTAAAGATATTATCATTATTACTATTGGGCTTACAATAGGGGCTATGTTTGTTAGATCTTTAACTATTATGATGGTTGAAAAAAGAACTCTTGCTCAATATATATATCTAGAACATGGTGCACATTGGGCTATCGGAACTTTAGCTGTAATTATGCTTATTTCTACTTCTTATGAAATACCGGAAGTTGTAACCGGTCTTTTAGGTTTTGTATTTATTATGATTGCTTATATTACTTCTGTTATTCATAATATAAAATTAAAAAATAAGAAAGAACAATCTTTAATTGAAAAACAATAATATTTTATTAATGGGAGATGATCCTATAAAAATATCATTTCCTATTAATACTTATAAAAAATATTATAATAATGAGTATATTACTTTAAATAAATTTAATTTTGATGCGATGATTCTTATCTGCACAAATAGAATTTGTTTTGACTTAATTTTTTGTAAATTATTTAATATTAAAAAAAATCCAAAATATAATTTTCATTACTTTTTATCTGAGTTTGAAATACGATATTTATCATTGCTAAAAGAAAAAGATTTTTTAGATATAATAAAGCAAAATTCTTTTATTATTGATTTTAGTTTTAATATTGATCCTTATAAGGATTATCTTATCTCCGGAAAAATAGAACTTAATACTCAATTTATAAATAATGGTACATTGGAGAAAAGTTATTTTAAAATATTTTTTAAAATTGTTTTAGACTCTAGTGATAACATTTTGCCTTATTTTCTTAAATATAACGCTTTTATTAGATATTTAGCTAATTTTAATAAACAGATATTTATTTCTATATTCAATAAAATTCATAATATTAATATAGATAAAAATAGAATATCTTGTAATAATTTTGATAAATTAGAATATATCTATCTTCCTGAAAATATTAATATTGATAATACAAGAAAACTAATATCCGATTTCACTTTAGATATATTTCTTATAATCTTAAATATTTTTGATTCTGAAAAATCATCCGATGGACTTTTATATATAAATACAGATGATATCTTACAATTTTTAGGCAAACAAAAAAATAAAAATAGTAAAAATAATTCCGGTGGATATAAAAATCATCAAAGAGAAAAAGTTCATAAATCATTATTTTTACTTAACGTTTTAAATTTTCTAATAATAAGAGAATATAAAAAATATTCTTATTTTATAAATATTCCAGTTAATAAATATAGACTTAGGAAACTTAAAGGATTAAGTTCGGAGTTATTAAAATTAAATCCGGTAAAAAATTTATGGATAAAAAGGTTTGCTTTTAAATTAATTTATGATAATTCTACTTCAAATATAATTAAAGTAAGTAACCTTTTATCCTCTATACAAAAAGAATATTATGACTCATTTAAACCCGGATTAATACGTGAAAAATTTGAATCTACTTTAGATTCATTAATAAAGTTTAAAGTTATTAGGAGTTGGGAATATAAAAAAATCAATGAAAATAATCTTGAAATAAAGAATTGGTATATAAAATGGATAAATTTGAAAATAATATATAAAATATAGGGAAATTATGGGAAAGAGCCGGTCAAGTTAAGATAACTTGACCGGCTCTTTTAGAATAAGATCGATCTTATTCTTTTATATAATAACAGCAATTATTACATAAATTGATTATTTAATAATTGCTGAGATTTCTAATAATAATCGTGAGAAGATTCTTTAGAAATAGCCTTACAAGTAGAAGATAAACCAGTCATAGCAAGTCCGCTAAAAATAAATTCTACACCAAGTAATATTCCTATAGTCCACATAGCACTAAAAGGTAAAGAAGCTAATATAATAGCCGCTAAGATAAATTGTAAACCGGCAGTTAATAGACCTAACCACCAAAAATTTAAATAATGACGATTTTTAATTGAAAATACCGATGAATTAATACCTCTTAAAAGGAAATAAGTACCTATTATAGCTGTTAAAATAAAGATATTAAATAATGGATTTAATGTTAAATAAATACCTGTTGCCATCATTAATATAGAAATAGCTATGGATAACCAGAAATTACTTATTTCTTTTCTTAAAATCAAAGAATTTACAAATTTATATAAACCACCTACAAAAAGTAATACACTTACTATTAATGCCGTTGTAAAAGTTGTAATTCTTGGTAAAACAATCATCATTACACCAAGGATTGTAAATACAATTCCTTCAGCTAAAAAATAATTTTCGCATTTGTAAAATAGTTGTCTTAACATAAAAGATTTCCCTCCAAAACTTTATGTCAATTATTATCATCTTATTTTCATTATTAAACATTACTAAAAAGTATTATTTAATAAAATGTTAATAAGACATTAATATTAAGTATTTAAAATAATAAATATTATAAAAAGTTCTAAAATAATTCTGAATTTTTTTTATTAATAAAATCCGAAAAAGAACTTAAAAGATAATTAAAAGCAAGTGCTATTAAACAAATTTTACCTAAAGGATTTCTATTTTTTGATAAAAATATTGCTCCTAAAGATAAACCTAGAGGTAATAAATCACTATATAAAGATTCTAAAAATCCAGAACAAAACCCTGTAACTCCAGACTTAAATATTTTAAAATTATCAGTAAATTCCTGATTTATATTCCATTTTTTATTATCCACTAAAGGATTAGACTCTTTTATATTCGAGGCATAAATAAATTGATCCGGTAAATCATCAACAGTAGCTTGTTTGGATTTTTCTATAGCATTTTGTTTGCCATTATTTATAGCATTATAAGTAATATATCCACCTGTTGCTAAACCTATTGTTTTTGTTGCTATTTCACCAAAATTTAAATACATTTAAAAATAATTCCTTACTTTTTTAAAATTATTTCTCATCTTTTTTATCTTTATCCTTTTGTTTATCATTATTCTTAGAAAAATCACGAACTGTAACTTCTTTTGAAGCCATATCAAGTAGAATATTTGATGCTAATAAAGCATCTTCGCCATATACTTCTTTTGAAGATTGCATTTTTTTCAACAAATTAACAGTCAAGTTATCGCCTAAAGCTTGTTTATTATCTAATAAGGAAAGTGCCAAAAATCGAACTTTCTTTGATGGATCTTGAATAGCTAAGTTAAGAAGGCTATTTAATGCTATATCATTTTTTCTTGATTCATCTTCTTTAAAACATTTAGAAAGTTCTCTAATCCCCATTAATCTTATTTCAGGATTTTCATTTCTTAAATAATTTTCCATAGTCTTTATATATTCATCAGTTAATTGAGAAACTTTTTTAGTTTTTATTTTATCAGAATTGTCTTTAATATCAGAAGCAGCAATTTTCTGTTCTTGATTTTTATTCTGATCTAAATTTGGGATTGATGGACCTTGCGGTGAATTAAAATTATTTAAAGAATTTGATACATTTGCATTACCCGGTAAAACAGAAGGGTTAAATATAAGAATATTAACCCCTGAAGAAGGTGATGCTGTCTTTTGAGGAATCATATTATTAAAAGGTATGCTTGATATTGTTTGATTTACAAATTTAGCTTGTTCATTAGTAATGTTCGAATTATTATTCTGAAAAGTTGCTGTAGTAATATTTTGTCCATTAATATTTACTTGCGGTGGTTCTTGGGTTCTTGCTTGAGATATAAGAGTATTTTGTTTTAATTCTATTGGATTAAGAGATCTTGTATTTTTAATAGAATTTTTATTTATATTAACATTATTTGGATTTAAATTTGAAACTAAATTCTGAACTTGCGGATACTTTTGGTATTGAGCTAAAACATCATTAGTATTCATGAACTTTCCAGGAGATTCATAAGCACTTACAATTTGTTCTTGTTGCAATACAGGTGCTTGGGACTTACTCTCTTTTTTGTTCTGTTGAACATTTTGAAGATTAATAGGTTCTATTTGATTTTTTATTTGAAAATTCTGCATAGGATTCAACAACACAATAATTATGATTACTCAACTTATATTTTTAAAGTAAAATTTTATTGATAAAATGCTAAAAAAAAGGTGATTATTAAGAAATGTTAAAATAATAATCTCAAATATTTATGTAAATATTTGTAAATATTAATGGATACATTCATCTAAAAATAACAAAAATAATTTTTATAAGTTTTAAAATAGACAAATAAAGTGCTGATGTAATGGGTATAAATATTAACTTTTGGAGGAAAAATGAATATAAATAGCCAAAATAGACAATATTCTTTTAAAAATAATACAGTCAATAATTACAAAGAAAATAAAGAATTGAATAATAATATTACAGACTCTAATCAATCAGATTTATTAGTAAAAAATATTGAACTGGACAGTGAAAAAGATACAAATAATTCCTCTGAAATAATCTGCAATGATCCCAGACATAAAAATATAAAAAAAGACACCTTCTCAAGTCGTTTAGCAAAAGGAGCAGCCTCATTTTTAGTTCCGGGACTTGGCCAATTCTGCGATGGAAGAAATAAAGAAGGATCTAAACATTTCTTTACTACTATGGGATTAAATGTTGTAGGTTTTATTCCTATTATTTATTCTTATTTTAAATTTATAAAGAATACTTTAAAAAATATAGAAGATGCTCCTATGATTAAATTTAGTCACCACGAAATGAAAGATATTCAAAAAAATGCTTCCTCATTTAAATTTGCTGCAACAATGGCTATAAGTTACATTTTTCTTTCTATTTCAAACATGGTTATGAAATTTGTAAGTGCAGCTGATGCTATGAAAGGCTCGGGAAAAAATAATATAGAAAATACTTAATTTAAAAATTATTTAACATTTTATATTCTTTTAAAAATATTAACTCCTGAACTTGTACCTAAACGAGCTGCCTTTGATATATTAATCAAATCACAAGCAAAATCATATGTTTTTATACCACCGGATGCCTTTACCTTTAGTCCGGAATCTTTTACAATATCATACATTATTTTAACATTTTCTAAAGTTGCTCCGATTCCATTTTTTATGAATCCGGTCGATGTTTTAACAAAATTTGCTTTAGCCTCTATAGCTATTTTACAAGCTTTTATTATTTCATTTTTTGATAATAAATCTGTTTCAATTATAACTTTTAAAACTTTATCCCCAACTGCTTCTTTTACAGATGAAATATCATTAAATACAACATCAAACTTATTAGATTTAAATGCAGAGATATTCATAACCATATCAAACTCATCTGCTCCATCAATTAAAGCTTTTTTAGCTTCGAAAACTTTAGTTTCTATTAAATTTGCACCTAAAGGAAAGCCTATTACTGTCGTGATTTTTAAATCTGATTTATTTTTTAATATATAATCTTTTGCTAATTTTACAAAATAAGGATTAATACATATTGCAAAGAAATTATACTCAATAGCTTCATCAATTAATTTATAAATATCATTTAGATTTGCATCACTTCTAAGTAATGTATGCTCTATATAATGTTCAATGTTATTAATCATATTATTTATTTCCCTCTTTTTTATTTTATCTTTTCTAGTATATCTATTGATTTAAACCGCTTTGGACAATGAAATTGTAAGTACTTTTTTAAAAAATCAAAAGCACAATTACAAACAAATTCATCTGCTAATTTATCGTATTTTGTTTTTGAATCAAAATCTGATAATAATAAAACTTCAAAAAAATCCTTTATTTTTCTATGAATCTTAATTGTTTTTATATCACTAGATCTACATTTTTTACATAAAATTCCAGCTTGTTCAAAAGAAAAGTAAGTATCATCACAAATTTGTCCACAATTAATACAATGACCTAGCTCTAGAGTAAATCCTGAAATATCTGTCATTTTAAGCTGGAATCTAATTAATGCTAACATTAACTCAATTTTATTATTTGATTTTGATACTTTATTTAAAAATTGATAAAAAAGCTCATATATATCCTTAGAATTCGGATCATTTTCAATACCTAAATTTATAACTATTTCACAAGCATAAATAGAATAAAATAATTTATCTACGTTATTACGAATATTCTTAAAAGAATTCAAACCTTGTGCTTGGCAGATTATATCTAAATTCTTTCCTTGAGATAATAAAATTTTATTTGCTACCATCATATCCATTGAGGCACCGAGTTTGCTTTTAGATTTTTTTATTCCTTTTGCTACAGCCCTCATTAATCCATATTCTTTTGAATACATAACTATTATTTTATCATTCTCATTCAACGGATACGATTTTAAATTGATGGAATCTACTGTAAAACTTTCTTTCATTTTTTTCTACTATTGTATTTAGTACTCTTCTCCACCATAATATACGCCTCTTAGCATCTGTTCAAGTTCATGAATATCATTAGAATTTTCACAAGCTGCCTCTTTACTTATAATATTTTCCTTAACTAATAAATATAAAGATTTATTCATAGATATCATCTCATTTTTATTACCATTTTTTATAAGCTCATATATAGCATTAAGATTATCTTTAACCATATAATCAGCAACAGTAGGTGTAATCATAAGTATTTCACACGCAGGAATTCTAGCATTTTTGATATCTATCCTATTAATTAATCTTTGAGAAGCAATAGCTTTTAATACAGATGCTAACTGAGATCTTATATTTGGTCTTTCAACAGGTTCATATAAGTTAACAATACGATTAATAGTACTATGAGCATCATTCGTATGCAAAGTTGAAAAAACAAGATGCCCAGTTTCTGCAGCACTTAATGCGGCCTCTAAAGTTTCTTTATCTCTTATTTCACCTACCATAATAATATCCGGATCTTGTCTTAATGCGGCTCTTATACCGCTTGCATAAGATTGTGTATCTAAATTTACTTGCCTTTGGGTTATCATTGATTTTTTTGGTGTGTAAACAAACTCTATAGGATCTTCTATTGTAATTATATGTTTTTGTTTTGTTTTATTAATGGTTTCTATTAAAGAAGCTAATGTAGTAGATTTCCCTGTCCCTGTAGCTCCAGTTATAAGCACCAACCCCGTTACAAAATCCGAAAATTGTTGTACCATTCGTGGTAAATTAAGTTCTGCTATAGATTTTATTTCTAATGGAACCGAACGAAATGAAAGACCATAAATACCCATTTGTTTATATAAATTTACACGAAATCTTGCTACTCCAGGTATTTTATATGGAAAATCAATCTCTTCCATATCAGCTAAATATTTTTTTAAACTTGGCGGTAATATTTTTAATATAAGTTCTTCCATCTCTTCATAACTTAACTTACCAACATTAAATGTATAAATCTCTCCTGATATCCTTAGTCTAGCATACTCATCTACTTTTAAATGAATATCTGATGCTCTTTTCTCTATACAACCCTTTAAAAATGACTCTATATCAAAACTAACCATATTAATAAGCTCCTTTTAACATCTTTTATTTTACATAAAATAATCTATATAAATCAATTGATATATTGATTTATGTCTAAATATTTTTTTAACATATCTTCATCTATTATTTCTATACTTTCTTTATTATGAATAAATATTATACACTTTAACAATGATTTAAATAAAGAAAACTCATTTCTTGATATTCTATTTCTTAAGTCTAACATATTATCAGCTAGAAATTCTGTTATAATAGATTTATTTTTATAAACAAGTGAGCTGAAAAAATCTAATCCCTCTTTTGTGTTAATACCTTCAAAATATATTATATCCGGTGATTGAAACTCTATAAATCTCATTGCTTTATCTAGATTAAATCCTATATTTTCATTTAATTCACATTGTTTTACATTATCCAGATTATATTTTGCTATTGATTCAATTGTCATTATATTTTTCTTATCAAATGGAGCAATTTTTGACAGCTCAGATAAAATAGAATAAATTGTATGTGTTTTACCACTTAATGCGCTTCCACAAACCAGAGTTATACCTCTTGAGGTTAATGCTTGCTTAATTTTATTTTTTTTATTAAAATCTATTCCTATTTCATTTAAAGATTTAGGTGGTTTATATATTTTTAAAGAAATCCTTTCTCCCATAATAGTAGGGAATGCTGATAAACTTGCTACAAGATCTAAATTATCTAACTTAAATATTAACTTTCCAAGTTGAGGTATCTCACTTACTGTTGGATCAAGATTAGCTAAAACTTTTAATTTTGCAATAAATGAACTTACTAAAATCTCTGGTATATATCCTGAATTTTCTATATCAAAATCCTTTTTAAAGTTCACACTTAAACCATTTGAAGAATGCTCAAAATATAACTCGTGTACATTGAGAATTATTGATTGTTTTAATATTTTTCTAATAAGCTTTTGTATATTCTCATCTGATAGATCCTGATTATGTATATCATTTTGCCAATCAAATGATTCATTTTCCTCATCATCTGAATTCTCTTCTGTTTTTATACATATATCTTGCTCATCACTATCTATATAATCTGAATAATACTGTAATATTTTATTTTTTATTGCTGTTTCTGAAGAAATAACAGGTTCAATATTTAAACCTGTAGTTTCCACAATAGAATCTATTGCAAATAAATCTAAAGGATCTGACATCGCTATTGTCAATACTGATTCTATTTTAAATAACGGTATTATATTATATTTTTTTACATCTACATAAGGTATAAATTTAAGACAATTTTTATCTAAACTATAGTCATTTAAATCTACATATGGAATATGTAATTTAGATTCAATAAAAGATAATAACTGTTTTTCTGTTAATAAATTTGAATCAATAAGTATCTGACCTATATTTGTTTTTTGCACATTAGCTAATTCAGAGGCCTTTTCTAAATCCTCATATTGTACAAGACCCTCCCTTACAAGGTCATATTTTAACTTCTCAAATGTTTTATTTGAAATAAAATCCATACTTACCTTAATATTCCAAATAGTTCTTTACTTTTTCTATTACACAACTCAAATCAAATGGTTTTGTAATATATTCATTAGCACCGGTTTCTTCACCTATTAGCTTATCCTCTTCTTGCGATCTGGCTGTTACCATAAATATTGGTATATCTCTATATTTTTTATCGTACTTTAATAATCTACTTATTTTATAACCATTCATTTTTGGCATCATTACATCTAAAATAATCAAATCCGGCTTAAGTTCTCTTGCTAAATTAAGTCCTTCTTCTCCATCAAATGCACAATAGCAGTCATACTCTTGCTCTTCCAATACAAATTTTAAAGTTTCTACTATATCTTGTTCATCATCTACTATTAATATTTTTTTTCTATTTTCCATTGTTACCTCAATTTACATTATTGAATGAATTAAGTAATTTTCCAACTAATTCCTTTGATTCTTTTCCTTCGTCTGGGAACAATACATTGGAATATTCAATTATTCTTTCCTTATTTTCTATTTTATACTCTTTTAATTTATTATGATAGTATGTTTCAAATTTTTTACGAATAAAATCTAAAGCAAATTTATCTGCATCTAATACAAATAATAAATAAATTTTGTTATTTTCATTATTTATTACTATAGAATTATTCTTCGTTGCATTATTTCTCACAAGATTAAATTTATTATTCACTATATCTTCAATAATACTAAAATCTATTTTGGTATTATTATACTCTTTTATTGCAATCAGCCCTATATGTAAAATATTATTTGTAGATAATTTCAAAATCTGATCTTGCAACTTTTTTTGGAATATTTCTAAGTTATTTAAAACCGGAAGAGCAAATGAAAATATAGTACGAACCTCCGGTTCACTTTCTAAAAAAATTACTCCGCCTTGATAATTTATTAATTGTTTTGCTATTGGAAGACCTAAACCTGTTCCACCTATTTTTCTATTTAAAGAATTTTCTATCTGTTGAAATTTATCAAATACTTTATTTATATTCTCTTTTGCTATACCAATACCATTATCTATTACTGATACTTTTACAAAATCTTTATCAAAATTTTTATTAACATCAAACTCTTGATCATATAATATACTCGGATCTATCATCGACCCCTTTATTTTTTTTGTTTCTATCTTAATTGCACCATTTTCTCTTGTAAACTTTATAGCATTTGATACGAGATTTGTTAATACTTGCTCAATTCTTGATGAATCAATATAAAGATCCGGTATATTTTCTTCCATTTCTGTATCTATACTAATATTTTTTTCTTTTGCTAAATTTTCAAAAGTATTTTTTACAAATTCTATAGGTTGTTTTATTGCAACTTTTTCAAAATGAAATTCCATCTTTCCTGCCTCTACTTTTGATAAATCTAGTAAATCATTTATTATAGCAGATAATCTGGTTACATTTCTTTTTGCCATCTGCGTAAATTTTATTACAGACTCAGGCAAAGAATTGTTTTTATTTGTCGATAAAATAATATCCAACGAATTCTTTATAGCCGTTAATGGTGTCCTTAATTCATGCGATACAATTGATATAAATTCTGATTTTAATCTTTCAAGTTGCTCTAATCTTACATTTGTATTTTTTATACGTTCATATAAGATTGCACTTTCTAACGGTAATGCAACTTGCTTTGCTAAAGTTTGAAAACAAGTTGCATCTTCTTGAGTAAACTCTTCTTCTCTAAATACCTCTATTAAGCCAAAAAATTTCTCTCCTATTGATATTGGTGCAAACATATTATCGTTATTAAATATATTAAGATCATACTCATAGAACTCATGTTTTACTTTTTTTATTATTCTTATATTTTCTACATTAAGTTCATTTATTGATTCTTTTTTCAAAAATAAATTATTATAACTCAATAATGCTCTTAATTTTATAGCCTGCTCAAATCTTTCTGATAGAGGATGTAGCGAATTGATTATTAAAATAAAATTATTCTGCTCATTGCAAATCAATGTATATGATAATTGAAAACTTAAACTTTTTTCTAAGCCCTCTATCATTATCTCTATTAATTTCGTTTGCTCTAAGGTTCCGGCTAATTGCGAACTTGTATTATACATTACATCAAGTTGATATAAACTACGAGCTAAATCCGAATTATTTTTTGATAAAACATCTAATATATTTTTTGTCCTTAAATTAGAGTTTATAGTTGCAATTAGAAGCTCTTTACTAAACGGATAAATTATAAATGCATTTGCTGTTTTAAGTATCTCATAATTTGTAAAATCTTTAGGTAAAATTAAAATTAAAACAACATTATCTATCTGTGCTTGTACTTTTAGCTTTTTCAAAAACAAGTCAATATCAAATGAATAGTTTCTATTATCATAATCACATAAAATAATATTAGGCGATTTTTTTTGTAGATATTCAAAAACTTCTACTTCATCGGATAGAATATCTAGATTATAAATCAAGTTATTAAAAAAATTTTTAATTGTCTTTATTTTATCTTCACTTTTAGAAATAAATAATATATTATTCATATTAAATATTTTATCTAAAGAAGATTATTTTTTCAATTTTAATACAAGTTTAAAATTTTATTTTTATCTATTCTTCCTGAATAAAAGCCGACATACCTATAGATGAAAGTTTTTCTACAAGTTCCTGAGCTTTTTGTTTACTAGCAAATGACCCTGCTTGAACTATATATTGTCCATTTTTTTGTTTTATAAATGGCGCTACTCTAAAATTTGAGTCTGTTATTTTATTTTGTACATCTATAGCGTGATTAATATCACCATACCCACCTACATATACTTTTGAATAAGATATTTTTTTATTTAGGCTATTATCTTGTGTATTATTTGGGCTTAATTGAACACTAGAAGGCGTTGGTTTTGGAGCTTGCGTTTTTGTTTTATCTTTTGCTAATTGTTTTTTATCCTCTAGATTATCTCCTTTTAATTTTAGATATATATCATCTTCACTGTTTTTTATTTTTTCCGAATTATTTTCATCTACCTTAGAATGATAAACACTTGGATCCATAGGTGGTTGCAAATCATTTGCACTTGAACTTTGTTCTTCTATATTCTTTTTATCTAAATCCAGATCATTTTTTAAGAATCCAATTTGATTATCCTCCATTTGGATCCACTTAAGTCGCTTATCCACTTTGCCAATCTCTTGATTCTCTTGCAACTTTTCTTGCACCTCATCATTACCGGAACTATCTCCTATCTGGACATCTACATTTGGGGTAAAATTAGTAAATATAAAAGATAAGATAAATAAAGTAACAGCAAAAGTCAAAAGAAAGTTATAAAAAAACTTTTTTGAATTACAGATTTTTTTATTATCTTTAGGATTGTTTATCATACTTATTTAGACCCCTCTTACTTTAGTAGTTGCAAGAATTATATCATCAATTTCTTCATTATATAATTTAAGTACTTTTAAAGCAAACTCTTCATAATTAGTTATATTCGTATTATTACTTAAAGAGGCAACATCTATTATAGCATTTTTAGACACAATATTAATACCAAAATGTATAAGAACCGACGTATGAGATTTTGTTGCAATAGATACCGTTGCCTTTTTACCATCAATAAAGATATCATCACCTTTTCTTTTTATATTGATATTCGTATTTAAATTTTCTATTAATTCTTTAACTATTGTCACTAACAATCTCTGACGGAATACTCCTTCTATAAGATTAATATTAAAATGCTCTATTATTATATTAATCATTTTCTCACTATATATAGGACTATTGGATAATACATCTTCCTGATCAACAAGCTCTGGTAATTTTACATCGCATTTTCCTATAAAAGCAACTGCCGCATCTCCCATCATATCAAAATTTTTATATATCCATAATGGACTTAATTGTTTGCCTGTATAATCTATTTCATCTTTTATTATTTTTATCTTCATTTTAATCTTTTCTTTTCTACTGTTCTTCAAATAATAATTTTAACATATCAAATGCCGAATTCTTTATTAATGCCCTCTTTAATCTTATACAAGATTCACAAGCTCCACAATGCTTATCACTATCGTTATAACAACTATATATTAAATTTAATGGTACTTTATTTTCAATTCCTTTTTTTATTATCTGATCTTTTGTATAATTAATCAATGGTGCTATAACTTTTGGCTTCACTATTGTTGAAACTTCAAATGTTTTGTTCTGTAAATCAATAAATTTTTGAGAATTATCTGGAAAAGTCATACCTTCTTCTTTATTAGCTCCAAATACTATAGTAGGTATTTTATACCTGTCTGCCATACTTGCTGCTATATTTAAAAATAATGCATTTCTATTTGGGATCCAAACCCTTTTTGCACTCTGTTCTGTGTATAACTTATCATCTATCTTTGTTTCATCAAATTTTTCTACATTATTAAATGAATCTTTCAACATTTCTTTTAGAAATTTTATCTCAATTACTTCTTGCCTTATATTGTAATATTCAACAACTCTCTTAGCAGCACTCAACTCTTTTTTTAAAGCTCTTTGTCCATAATCAAAAGTTATTGCTAGAATATTATTTCCTATTTGTGAATATATCTCACTTAATGAAACTACAGAATCTAATCCGCCTGATAATAATATTATTGCTTTTATATCATTCTTATTCACTGTCATCAAATAATCCTTCTTTTATATCATTTAATATATTACTTGCTGATTCTTTTATTATAAATGGAATATTTTCATTACTAATTAATTCTAAAATATAACTCTCACCTTTCATATTATAAAGAGCTATTATTGAGGCTTCTATTACTTCTTCATTTTGTTCTCCAAATAAATGATTATAAATAAGATTAAAAGCTTCTTCAGATCTATCCGATTGACTGATAGCCTCTATTGCATTGATTCTTACCATTGGAGAATCATCATCTTTTAATGATGTTTTTAATACTTTAAAAATTCTTTCATCATATGGATCAAATTTTGATATTACTTCTACTATTCGTTCTTTCAAGAATGAAAATTTATCCATTAGACCATTTTTTGACTCTAAAATTGATATTAATGGCTCAATAGCCCTTATATCACCTATCATTCCTAATGCTTTTACTGCTGACTCTCTTACGTATACAGACTTCTCTTCTTCATTCGACACAAGCTCTATTAATGGCATTACGGCATATTTATCTCCTATGTTTCCTAATGCCTCCGCACACATTAGCCTTAATTTATAATTCTCGTTTTTATTATTAAGTACATACAGTAATGGATATATTGATTTTGTATTTTTATATTTTGATATTACTTTGGCTGCTTGACATCTTACTTCATTAATATTCTGCTCATTTGTAGCTGTCATTGATTTATTTTTATACAATAGTAAATCAATTAATTTATCTAACGATCTTTCATCTCTTACTTTATCAATCTGCTTTATTACATAAAGCAAAATATCAGGATTATCTTGAGTTTCTAAAATAAAATTATAAATATAAGGTAAATCATCTTTAGAATACTCGGTATTAAGAAGAGTAATAAAATCGACAAAATCTTTTACATTAAAACTCTGTAATTGTCTTAAGTCTGATTTTAAATTATCAAATTTTATTACTTCTCTTTTGTTCATTACACTTATAAAAATATTCCAAGTCTTATAAAAAATATTAAAAAATAGTTATATTTTTTTAATTTCATTAATGATTTTTTTTCAATGCCTGCTTTTGCTGTATATCAAGCATATTATTATGAGCAATTACATAAATAGAACATAATCTTGAATTTTTAATATACCACGCACATTTTTCTTGGGCACAAATAACATCATATCCTGTACCTGATGATAACATTGGGCATATTGGTATAGATAAATTATTTTCCATATCCTATTTTACCTTTCTCTTTTATAATTATTATTCTATTATAAAGTCAGTATTTTTTTAATTAACTTTCTACTTTTAAAAGATTACAATTTTCACTGCGTTTTCTTTCATAATCTTTATAAATTTTAGTTCTATTTATAACCTCATCAAAATCAACTAAATGAGCATCAAAATCAGGCCCGTCAACACAAGCAAATTTGGTTTTACCACCTACAGTTAATCTACAAGCTCCACACATACCTGTACCATCAACCATAATAGGATTCATACTTACTTCTGTTTTTATTCCCTTTCCTCGAGTTAACTCTGCTACAGCTCGCATCATCGGCATAGGTCCTACTGCTATAGCATAATCTACTTTTTCTTTTCCTATTATATCGTCTAAAACTTGTGTTACAAATCCTTTTATACCAAGTGAACCATCATCTGTTGTTATAAATAATTCTGTACAAGCATTTTTCATTTTTTCTTGCCAGAATATTAAATCTTTATTTCTAGCACCCATTATCATATAAACTTTATTCCCAGCTTCTTTAAATGCTTTAGCTATAAGATAACAAGGAGCAGCTCCATAACCTCCGGCTAAACATACAACTGTACCATAGTTCTTTATATGGGTTGGCTTTCCTAATGGTCCAACTAAATCCGGTATACTATCTCCTACTCCCAGTTGTGCTAACTTTTTGGTAGTATAACCACAAGCCATATACACTATCGTTAATATACCTTTTTCTTTATCAACATCAGCTATAGTTAATGGAATCCTTTCTCCTGACTCTTCTGCTCTTAATATGATAAATTGACCTGCTTTAGCATTTCTAACTACATAAGGAGCATATATTGATAGCTCATATTGATTTGGACATAACTCTATTTTTGATAATATTTCATATTTTTTCATTTATTTTCTCCAGATTTTCTTAATTTAATTTTATTATAACAAAAAAGTTTCATACTCTATAAATTATTCTTCTAGAATTGAAGATATATTATTAAGAAATTTATCTTGTAAAATTGTTTTTTGCTCCCCACTAGCAAGATTTTTTATAGTAATATTGTTATTTTTAATTTCATCTCCCTCTAGAATTAAAGCATAACTAGATATTTTTGATGCTTTTTCTAATTGTTTTGTAAATTTCTTACACGTATAATCAAAATCAGCACTAAAACCTTTGTTTCTTATTTTATTTACAAATCTTAATGCTTCAATAGTGTTTCCTGATATGATATAAAAATCAAGTTTTTTATCTTCTCTCTTTTCTATTAATGAATAAAGACGTTCAAGTCCCATTGCAAAACCTACAGCTGCGGTAGAAGGACCATTTAATGTTTCCACTAAACTATCATATCTGCCACCACCACAAACTGCATTTTGTGAACCTAAATTATTAGATTTTATTTCAAATACAGTTCGATTATAGTAATCTAAACCTCTTACTAATTTCCTATTAACTGTATATTTAATATCTAACACATCTAAATATTTTTTTAATTTTTCAAAATGATCTAAACATTCGTTACAAATAAATGATTCTTCTATTATATTTTTTATTTCTTCATTTTCCATAATTTCAATACAAGAATCAACTTTACAGTCTAAAATTCTTAACGGGTTCTTCTCATACCTTATATTACAATCACTGCAAAGCTCATTTAAATATGGCTTTAATATATCTTTTATTTTTTTTCTATATTCTGATCTACAACTATTACAACCTAAAGAGTTAATTTCAACTGTTAAATCATTTAATCCTAACGATTTTAAATAATTAATAGCAAGCGATATAACTTCAGCATCACAAGTCGGTTCTTTAACACCAAAACATTCAACTCCTATCTGATGAAATTGTCTTTGTCTTCCTGCCTGTGGCCTCTCATATCTGAACATCGGACCTTTATACCATAATTTTACAGGTGCGCTTAATCTTGAAAAACCATTCTCTATATATGATCTTACAACACTTGCTGTGTTCTCAGGTCGTAACGTCAACGATCTGCCACTCTTTTCAAAAGTATACATTTCTTTGTTGACAATATCTGTAGAATCACCCACTCCCCTTGCAAATAATTCTGTTGATTCAAAAATAGGTGTCCTTATCTCTTTATAATTAGATAATCCAAATACTTCTCTGGCTTTCTCTTCCATATATTGCCACGTACTTACTTCCGATGGCAATATATCTTTTGTACCTTTCTGAACTTTTATTACCATCTTTATATTAAAAACCTTCCATTCTCATATACAAGTTTATCGTCAGCATATATTTTTCCACCATTTTTCATATTTTTTATCATATCCCAATGTAATCCTGACTCATTTTTTCCTCCGGTTTCAGGGTAAGATGCTCCTACTGCCATATGAATTGATCCACCTATTTTTTCATCAAATAATATATTCCCTGTAACATCTTCTATCATATCGTTTGTTCCTACAGCTATTTCGCCAACAAAACTTGCACCTTCATCCATAGATAACATTGATTTTACAAATTCTTCATTCTTTTCTGCTTTTATATCTATTACTTTTCCATCTTTTAATGTAAGCAATATCTTTTCAGACTCATTACCATGATATATTGCCGGAAAATCAAAGTATATCTGACCATTCGCAGAATTCTCAACCGGAGATGTAAATACTTCTCCATCAGGAAAATTATTTAATCCACAACAATTAATCCACTTTCTCCCCTCTGTTGAAAAAGTAATATCAGTTTTTTCTCCAACTATTCTTAATTTTGTTGTCTTTGTTAAATAATCAGCATATTTTTGTTGTTTTTCTCCTATTTCTTTCCATTTCTCAACAGGATCAGACTCTTGTAAATAACACGATTTTATTAAAAATTCAGTATACTCTTCCAATGACATTTTAGCCTCTTGTGCTAATGCTTGTGTTGGATAATCTGCTATTACCCACTTTAAATTACCCTCGGCTGATCTTTTTAATAATAAATTCGATAAATCTTTTGTTGCTCCAGATCGTTTTGCCATCTTCTTATTATCACATTTTGACATACTCTTTACATTTAATGGCGCCCCTATCGATATTAACTTATCTGCCTTCTCATACTCTATTCTTGTCATTGGATCTATATATTCTAATTGTTTATCATTTGCCTCTTTTATAAATATCTCATTTATTCCATCACAAGATGTTCTTACTATAGGATTTGCTCCTAATTGTAAACATTTCCTATATATCTCTTTTATTAAAGGCTGAGCTAAATAACTTGTCTGTCTTATTATTACTAAATCATTCTCTTTCACATCTACACAATATCTTACTAAGACATCAGCATATTTTTCCATTAATGTTTTCATTCTAAGCCTCTTTCAAATTATTCATTCTATCAATTTATTATTATAACTTATTTTTTATAATTTTTATATCTCGTCATTTTCATCTTTACTCTTTTTTATATCTTTTGCATATCTTAATAATACACCTCTCTTTGATGTATTTACAAAATCTATTAAATTTTGAACATACTTATTCATTTCTACTTCATTTTTAATTATCTCTATTGCTTGTGATGTATTATGATGCTCTGATGTTAAAATTTTAATCGCTTTATTTAATGAAGTTCTTTCTTCTAATGAAAATCCTCTTCTTTTTAAACCAATAGAGTTAATACCCTTTGGAACAGGTGGTCTACCATCTCCTTTAGAATATGGCAAAATATCTAATCTTGAGGCTGAAAATCCACTTACAATACACATTTCTCCTATTCTTATGTTTTGATGGAATACACTCATACCTCCTATAAATGCACCTCTTCCTACTGTTATATGTCCACCTAAAGTCGCTAAATTTGCTAATATTACTCCATCTTCTAATTTACAATTATGCGCAACATGTGATGATGTCATTAATAAACAATTATCTCCAACTTTGGTTATTTTTCCTTCTCCTGATGCCCTATTAACGGTTGCATATTCTCTTATCTGGCAATTCTTTCCTATTATTACCTTCGTTCTCTCATTTTTATATCCTAGATCTTGAGGAGGAGTTCCTACACTTGCAAATGGAGATATAAATGTACCATCTCCTATCTCACAATACTCTAGATATGCATTTGCACATATTGTTACATCATTTCCTAAAACTACACCCTCTCCTATATATGCATTTGGACCTATTTTACAATTCTCACCTATCTTTGCATCTGATGAAATTCTTGCTCCATTATCTATCATTTTTATACCACCTTTGTTTGATCAATTACTGAAAACATTAACTCAGCTTTCACTGTTAATTTGCCTTCTACAAATGCTTGCACTTCAGCCTTTAATATAGGTCCTTTTACCATTAATAACTTAGATTCCATATCTAATCTATCTCCAGGTCTTACTACATTTTTAAATCTTGCTTTATCTATTCCTGCAAATAATACTAATTTACCTTTATATTCCGGTTTCATCATAACAACTCCGGCACTTAATTGTGCCATTGCCTCTATCTGCAATACTCCAGGCATTATTGGATTATCTGGAAAATGTCCTTGAAAAAACTCCTCATTCGCTGTTACATTCTTATATCCTTTACAATATTCTCCAGGTTTACATTCTGTTATTCTATCTACAAGTAAAAATGGATATCTGTGCGGTATCATTTTTGTTATTTCCATTATATTGAATTTTATTATCTCTTCTTGCGTTGTCATAATATTTTTCTCCTAATTATTATTTATTTTTTATCTACATCTCTATCTTTTCTTTTATCAGATTATCTTTTAATAGCTTTGCCATCCTTATATGAACTCCATGTCCGGCTTCTTTTACTATTATATTTGCTCTTATCTTTAATGGATTATAACCGGATAATCTAAAATCGCCTATTAAATCTAATATTTTATGCTTTATTGGTTCTAATTCAGAATTTAATTCTGTTGTATATCCGTTCTCTGTCAAACCTACTGTATTCTCTATACTTACACCTCGAGCAAATCCTGCCTTTTGTAAGTCTTCAAGATCCTTTAAATACCCAAATGTCCTCGCTTTTATTATGTCTTCTTCTATTTGATCATTTTCATCACAATTAAAGCTTACCCATCTATTTCTTAACTCCGGATGCTTGAAGTTAACACAGTACGTTACCTTAAAATCCTCTGACGGATACACCGCTAACTGTGTCTTTTTATTTTCATAACACATTGATTCTAATACTCTATAACGATCCTGATTTATACCTCTTTCACATACTTGTGAAAAATTATCCACCCAAACTTTTGATCCTCCATCCAATATTGGAAGTTCATAATGACTTAAATATACATCTAATGCATCTATATCAAAAAATGATACCGCTGCCATAAAATGCTCTATCAACATTATCTTTACTTGTTCATTACCTATTACGGTACAATGATCTGTTGATAATATATTATCTACATGAGCCTCAACTGTCTGATCCATAAAATGGAAACGAATACCAGACTCATTTGACGGTACACATCTCACCATACTATCTTGTCCTGTCATAAGACCTTTTGACCCAACTGTAAATTCTTTATTTATTGTTTTCATTTAATCTATTTCCTTTATTCATTCTCTTGATTGTTTTCAAATTGATCTAATAAAGACTCATATTTCTTAAACTTTTTAACCATTGGGATAAGATCTTTTGCAGCTTTTAATTGTTTAATAAACTCTTTTCTCGGTACAGCAGGGGCTCCTACTATTATTGATTTTGGTGGAAAACTTTTTGTTACTCCTGCACTTGCCATTATTATTGAATCATTTCCTATATCTAAATGGTCTGCTAATCCTGCTTGACCTGCTATTACTACTCTATCTCCTATTTTGCAACTACCTGCTATTCCCACTTGAGATACTATCATACACGCTTTCCCTATTTTACAGTTATGGCCTATCTGTACAAGATTATCTACTTTTGTCATTTCGCCTATTACTGTATTTTCTATTGTTCCTCTATCTATACAAGTATTTGCTCCTATTTCTACATCATCCTCTATTGTTACTGAACCTACTGATGGAATCTTAAATATTTTCTGTCCTACATTTTCTGTTTTTATTTCTCCATCTTTCCTTGCTTGTTCTATATTATCCGGATTCTCTGTTACAAAACTAAAGCCATCTGCTCCTATACTCGCTCCGTGTTGAATTATTACTCGATTTCCTATTTTTACTTCATCTCCTATATTTACTGACGGATGAAATAAACAATTCTCTCCTATTTTTACATCTCTTCCTATATAACAATTTGGCATTATTTTAGTATTATTTCCGATTATTGCTCCTCTTGATACATATACATTTGCACCTATTGATACATTCTCTCCTATCTTTGCTTCTGGATCCACACAAGCACTTGGATGTATACCATGATAATAATCGGGACCTACATAAAATAAATGTAGCAGTTTCATCATTGCTAATTTTGGTCTTTCTACTTCTATTGTTGTTACAAATTCAGAGCTTACTCCTAATGGCACTAACGCTACTTTTGCTTTTGTTCTCTCTAAATTTTCTATCTCTTCTTCCGCTAATGCTAATGCTAATGTATTTTCATCAGCTAATAATGGAGGTGCCAATCTCTTTATATCTGCCTCTTCTATTTTTGTAACTATTCCGCCTACTATTTCTGTAATTTGCTCAACTGTATAGGATCTCATCTCTAATTCTCTCCTTTTATGATTTATTTACATTTTATTTTATTTTATTTTATTTTATTCTATTTTCTATTTTATAATTTTAACCATAATTATAAAATATTTCAAAGTATTAAATTATAATAAATATTATAATTATAAGTTTTAATCTCTAATATTAATAGCTCCATTTCTTAATACTTCTATTGTATTATCTTGATTAACTTTTACTACTGTTGATTCTAAACCTTTTGCTTTATAACCATAATCATCTATTATTAAATCTACTTTATCTCCTAACATTTTTATTACTTCTTTATAATTCTTTGAACTTGCTTGGTTTGATAAATTTGCACTTGTTGTTGCTAAAACTTTATCTTTTATTAATTCACAAATACTCCTAAATACTATATTATCCGGTACCCTTAAACCAACTGTTGACATTCCTGAAGTTATATAATCAGGTGTATTCTCTTTTGATTTCTTTAATACTATCGTTAAAGCTCCGGGTAAATATTTCTCTTTTAAACTTCTTGCCTTTAATGGTATATCTTCTTCTACATATCTTTCTAAATTTTTAAAATCACTTGACATTAATATTAATGGCTTACTTCTATCTCTTCCTTTTATCTCATAAATCTTTTCTACAGCTTTCTCTTTTGACGGTAAACATCCTATACCCCATACTGTGTCTGTTACAAATGCTATTACTCCATCTTTCTCAAGTATTTCATTTATTTGTTTTTTTATTCTCTCTTCTATTATAAAATTCATATAACTCTTTCTTACATCTTTTTATTCATTATTTTCTATTTATTATTTTTAATTTTATTCTATTATATAATTCCAACGTATATTCTAATCCTAATAAATTTGTAGTTAAAGCATATATTACACAAACAATAGCAAAAATACTACTACATTTTATTATTGTTGTTAGTAAATTTAATTCAAAAATCCATTTACTATTTAAATAATAACCTATCATAAATGCTATCATTGCTCCTATCAACATTTTTATAAAATTTTTTAAATATATACTATAACCTATTCTTATCTTTTTACGAATAAATATACCTAACAATAACGCATTTACAAATGTTACTAAAGATGTTGATAAAGTAATTCCACCTATTCCTAATTTTTCTACAAATATTAAATTTAATATTATTTTTACTATTATTGAAAACATTGCTATATAAAATGGTGTTTTTGAATCATTAAATGCATAATAAATACGTGTTAATGAATCCCTAAATATATACGGTAATAATGCTACAGATAAATAAATTAATGCTTGAACCACCATACTCGTTGCTTGATTATTAAAAGCACCTCTTTCAAATATTAAACTTACTATATCATTAGAAAATAATAAAATAGCTAACAATATTGGAAAACCTACATAATTTAAAAGACCAACTCCTCTATTAAAATAATACCGTATTCCATTTATATCATTTTGTGCTACAAGTCGTGAAAATAATGGAAATAATGGTACTAAAAATGCTGTAACTAAAATCCCTACTGGAAATTGAAAAACTCTATTTGCATAACCTATAGCTGTCCAAGCTCCGGTTTCTAGTTGAGAAGAGAAAAACATATCTACATATATGTATACCTGTCCTATTGTTGAACTTAAAATTGCAGGAAATAATAATTCTAAAAAATTTTTATAATCTTTACTTTTTATCTCACTTATACTAAATCTTAATTTATAACCTAGTTTTTTTGCCTTAGGTATCTGAAATAAAAATTGTAAAATAGCTCCTATTGTTGTCGCTATAGCTAAAATTACTCCTGATTCGTCTGATTTTGTTAAACTTATTATTAATATTATTGAAAGACTTACTAATGTCGGTGATATATTTGGAATTAGAAACTCTTTAAAGGTAACTAAAATTCCATAATAAATACCGACTAAACCACCTGCTATTAATATCGGTGACATTATCTTTAAATGTAATGAAGCTAAATTTATAAGATCATTTGAAGCTCCGGATATTATTATTCTCATGATAATATCTGAAAACATAAATATAAATAAACTTAAGCTTACAAATATTATCAGTGTAACTGTAACTATTGTATTAAATAACTTCTTAGAATACATTCTTGATTCTAAACTATCTTGAGCCATTATCTTCGAAAATATACTTACAATAGCACTATGAAAAGGTCCTCCTACTCCACCTAAAAGAATTATAGCAAACGATGGAATTTGATACGCATAAAAATAAGCATCTGATACCAATGATGCTCCATAGAAATTCGCTATTATTATATCCCGAAAAAATCCGATAATTTTACTAAAAACTATTACTACTGCTATTAACCACGCTGCTTTCATTAAACTCTGGTTATTTTTATCTTTTATATTTTCTTTTGCAACTTCTTTCTTTTCCATTTTTACCGAATTATATACCATTTCCCAAACTATTTGCTCTTTTCATACTAATTATTTAATCTTTTAAGTTTTTATATATTGTTTAATTAAATTCATCCAACTCTATATATATTTTTACTTTTTTGTTCTTATTATCTCCTATAATTTTATAAGATACATTATTTTCTCCAGATTTTAAATATCGACTTATATCATCTCTGAATTTTATATCTAAAGGAGTTAAATTATAAACCTCAATATGACCGTTTAAATTTATTTCAATCTTTAAAAAATTCATACTACCTATAATATGTAGAATACCTTTTTTTGCACCTGAATAAAACCTTTGAGAATATATCTTACCATCCTCTGTTGAATTTAAATGATTAAGACTATTATCAATCTCAATAGGGTAAGTGCCTAAAGTAATTCCCGTATAATAATGCTTTAGTATTTTATCAAATAAATAATTATGTTGAGCCATAAAACCGGCTCCATATTGGCTCATTCCGACTCCATGTCCAAATCCGCCACCTATAGCTCTAACTTGTTTTAAATTTCCTTTTTCATCTCTTTCCATTTCAAATATTAAGTTTGCACTTGGTAACATTTTGTTATTATTTATAAATACTTTTCTTATTATTAACTCTTTTTTTATTTTAAATTTTACATTCTCAAACTCGACTTCAAGCTCTATTATTTTCCCTGATTCACCTCTTTTTAAAACATTTATATTCTTTAACTTTCCATAATCAAAATTTTCATCTTCTATTATCGGACTTATAAATTTTGTATTAAAAACTGTTTTTATTCTTTTCTTTAAAATATCTTCCAGTTCTACAATATTCCAAGACCTTTCCCAACGATATAATGGAGAATTAACATCAAATGATTCCGGTGCATTTGTATAGAACCATTTTGCATAACCTTCATAATCTAATTTTGGAACATATGGATTATCACTTACAGCTTTTAAATATGGTATAGGTATAGATGGAAATAGAAATACAGGTTTATCTTGAGAAAATGCATTATGGTAACTTTCACTATAGCCTCCATTTGTTGAACAATATAAAGCTAAAATAAGTTCATCATTATATAAAGCTACTATTGATTCTGTTTCATCTACAGCTGCATCTGACAAAGTATTTTGTGTGTTCGCTCCAAAATAGACCTGCGAAGATGTAGAATCACATACATCAAATTGAGTATAATATTTTACTCTTGGTTTAAGTACATAATTTCTGGCTGCTATAGACTGTGCTTTTAAAGCTTCTTTTCCAAATCTTACCGGCATTTCATTTGGTACTACAGCTTTTAGATAATCTTGTATATTAAGAATATTTACAATTGCAAATTCATCTTTTTTTACATCATTTGAGGGGATTATTTCAAAAATGCCTTTATATAAAGCTTCTTTTCCTTTTCTTTTTAAACCTGATATTTTTAATAATCCATTTCTAGAAATAGGCTCTATCTTAATTCTAGATTGATATTCGCCTTCCAATGGCTCTGAATTTTTGTATAATTTATATTTTCTATTTTGATATTTTATTGTTAATAAATCTGTTGCTCCTAAATTAGAAATAACTTTTTTTGTTTCTGAATTGTAAACTTTATATTCTGATGTAGCTCCTATTGTAATATCATTATAAAATAATTTTTTAAACGAATTGTCTGATATTCCTACTCTTATTAATGGTTTTGAGCTTGAATTAAGATTTATTGCAAATGCTTTATTACATATAAATAAACTTATTATAAAAATTAATATTAAACTTTTTTTTAACGACATAAAAACTAAAAATCCCCTTGGAGTATTGTACAACAAATAAATCCGAGTCAATAGACTTTTTATTATTTTTTATTATTTGTTAATAAATTAATGTAAACTTTTGTAAAAAACACCGGTTCAAAGCCTAAAGTTTTTACGAATATAGTCGTAAATATAAACATAACCGGATTAGGAGCATCGCAAAAATGAGTATCGTATTAAGTAATTCTATTGATAGACAAGCTGTTCAAGCTACTGTTAACAATATTTTCTCAAAAAGTAACGTTACAGGTAATAAATCTTCAAATACTAATGGGGTTAATTTATCTGAATCTAACTTAAGTAAATTTCATAGAGTAGATAATGGTCAAACATTCTATGGTAAAACAGCTTCAAGTGATTTAAGAAATTTAAGCCGTGTTAATTCAGGTATTGATTTTATTGCTTCTCAAAATCTTCAAAATACTGTTAGATTACTTTCTGCTCAAGCTGCTTTAAATAACTTCCAAGCTAATAAAATTAACCATTCTCAAGTTGACTCTATTATAAGAGAAGAAGTTGAATTAAATAATATGAAAAATCAAATTTCTGAATCTCTAGGATTAAAACAAGCTAATAATTTAAATAAAGATAAAAAAGGTTCTTCTTCTAATCCTTTTGGTGCTTTAGTTGCTACTAAATCTTCTAAACATGAAGAAAAAGAATCTAATAAATTAGCTTTTGTTGCTTAATACAAATTTAAATTTGTAAGCCGAAATAAAACAAACAAGGTTAGAATATAATTTCTAGCCTTGTTTTATTTTTGACATATATTCATATTCTTTTAATAAAATTAATAATCTTTGTAAAATTTTAAAAAATATGATAAAGTATAAAAAAAGTTTTAAGGAGATTTTATTATGAAAAAAGAGTATGTATTTTTAAATGGAAACTTTAGTGATATAAACGATGCAAAGTTATCGGTAAAAACGCATGCCTTTTTGTATGGGACTTCTGTATTTGAAGGTATAAGAGCTTATCTTAATAAAAATGATAATCAGTTATATATTTTTAGAATGAAAGAACATTTTGAAAGAATATTAAGAAGTGCAAAAATTATGCATATGAATTGTCCTTATTCTGTTGAAGAATTATGTAATTTTACTAAAGAACTTATCAAAAAAAATGAACATAAAACAGATACATATATAAGACCAACAATATATAAATCATCAGCTTATAAAATTGGACCTTACTTAAATGGTATTGAAGATTCAACAATGATGTTTACTTTAGAATTAGGTGATTATATAGACACATCAAAGGGCTTAAGTGTTTGTGTTTCAAGTTGGAAAAGATCTGATGACAATGCAATACCACCTAGAGCTAAAATAAGCGGATGTTATGCAAATACTGCATTAATAGTTACCGATGCACGACTAGCCGGTTTTGATGATGCAGTTGTTTTAAGTCCTGATGGACACGTTACTGAAGGATCTGCTATGAATTTATTCTTAGTACAAAATAATAAATTAATTACTTCTAAAACTACTGATAATATTCTTGTTGGTATTACTAGAAATACTGTAATAGAATTAGCTAAAAAGTTAGGTATTGAAGTAGTTGAAAGAGAAATTGATAGAACAGAATTATATATTTCAGACGAAGCTTTTTATTGCGGTACTGGTGCTCAGATCAGTCCTATTACTAAAATTGATAATAGAACTTTAGGTGATGGTACTTTAGGTAAAATTACAACTGAATTACAAAATCTTTATTTTGACGTTGTAAGAGCTAATAATAACGACTTTAAAAAATGGTGTACTCCTGTATATGATTAGTTTTCTTGGAAAGTGTATACAATTTTTAAACAAAGTATTTAAATATATAAAGGAAGGGAATCTAACGATATGTAAAATTATTCAACAGATTGCATCTATAAGTTATGATTCTCTTTCAATATCTTTAACTATAATTTTTATAGCAGCAACAGTTATAGCACTTCAGGTATCAAAGCAATTTTTAATTTCCGGAGCTGAAAGTTATGTTGGTGGATTCTTATCTGTAGCTCTTATAAGAGAAATAGCACCTGGTTTTGCTGCCTTAGCTATAAGTGCTAGAGCCGGTACTGCTATTTGTGCTGAAATAGCTAATATGCAAGTTACTGAACAGGTTGATGCTATAAAAACATTACATGTAAATCCTATTGGATATTATTTTTCTCCCAGAATCATTGCAGCTGCTATATCTGTTCCTATGGTCGTTATCATTGGTGAACTTGTAGGTATTCTTGGCGGTATGATTGTATCTTACTTTACTATTGAACTTCATCCTTATAGGTATATTAACTCTGTTTGGTTATTAATTTCTGCAAGAGATATTTATATAAGCATTTTTAAAGGCTTTATATTTGGAATTATCATTGCTTTAGTATGTGCTACTCAAGGATACTTGACTTCTGGTGGAGCCAAAGATATAGGAGAATCTACTACAAAAGCTGCTATAAAATCTACTATCTATCTTCTTATTGCAGATTTTATTATTAATTTATTTTTCTATGTCTAAAAGATAAATTAATTAGTATCTTTTTTATTTATTTCTATTTTCGATTACTACTCTAGGTTTTACAATTGAGTCTTTAACTTTATTTGCTAAATAAACTCCTATAGAGCTTAATGTTGCGGTTAAGAAATATGTTAAAAATCCAAGTGCATTTGATTTTGCAACTTTTTTAGCTAAATCCGGATTTAAGAATTCTTTTGCAAACTTATTACCTCTTAATGTAGCTAAACCTTCTTCAAGAAGCATTGGTAAAAATGCTATAAAAGTTAGTTTACCAACATTTTCTTTAATAAATGTAGTTATTTTATCTAAAAAATTTTTATTTTTTTCATTAACACCTTTTTTAGTTTTAAATAATGCAATAACAGCCAACGGCAAAGCAAGCATTGATAATCGCCTTGATTTTTGAAGGAATCTTCCAACATTTGTAAAATTATCATTTATAGCATGTCCTGATTCATGGAATACTGATAAGCTTAAATCTTTTTCAGGTAATATGATTTTTTTGCTATAATTAGTGTAACAAGCATTTAAACCAAATTTAAATTGATTTGCATTACTAGCTGCAATACCTTTTTTTAAAGGTTTTGGCAAATATTTTAAAATACTATTATCTATTTCTTTTAACATTATGTCAAAAATATCTGAATAATTTTCAGAAGTTGATTTTATAATAGAAACACCTTTATTTTCTAGCCCTGTTTTTTTCATCGTTTCAATTGTTGCTTTATCTATTTGAAGTTTTTCATCTCTAGATAAATTTTTACTAATATTTCTCATTCTTTGTACAATTATAGAGGAAATTAATTTGGCTTGTTTATTTATATAAGCATTTACTGTTAAACCTGCCATTACACCTAAAATAATCTTCCCTATACTCGGAGATTTATATTTTAATTCTTTTTTCGAATTTTTATCTTCTCTATTTGCAAAACTTACATTTTTACTATTAAAATAAGAATTATTTTTATAATAATCTTTTTTATCATTATTATAGCGATAATTATTAATATTATAATCTACACTTAATAAAGTCATTTAGCTTAAATGTCTCTTTTCTGTTTTCACATTATTATAAAAATTAAAAATTTATTAAATTGATAGTTTTACCACATATATTAATATTTATTTACATATAGTTAATCGCTCAAGCCATCTTACAATACGAACTATTTTATTTTCATTTTCTTTATTTATTGAATCTACTAAAATAGTTCTAATTCCTAGTAACTTACCAACTAAAATATCTGTTAATGGTCTATCACCTATTATCACAGCTTCTGACTTTTTTATATTATTATTTTCTAAATATTCTTTTATAAATTTTGGAGATGGTTTATTTGCATTTCCATATACTTCAAAAAAAGATATATTTTGAACTTTTTTTATATAATCTTCTGATTTATTATTACTCATAACACAGATTTTAAACTTTTGATTAATTTTATTCAAAAGATCTAATGTTTTATCAGTATAGCACCCACTTTTAGATGTCATAATTGTGCTGTCTAAATCAAATATTAAAAGTTTTATATTCTCTTGATATAACAACTCATAATTAATATCATATACACATTCATAAATAAAATCAGGTTTAAGTATCATTATTTTTTATACCTATAGTTCTTCCAAGCCCATATTTAGAATTTTCTATATCAGGATCAAATTCTAAATAAACAACATCATTTGTATTAGCAACCTCAACATATTCATTTTTATCATTTAGTATATTTTTAACAGTTACTAAAAAAGAATTCGAAGGCGTAATTACTTCTATTTTATCGTTCTTCAAAATTTTATTTTTTATTACAACTTTATGTAAATTATCTTTTTGTTCGATAAATTCGCAAAGGAAATCAGCCCCGGCAAGACCTTTTGAAATATCATAACTATACCCTTGAGAGTTGTTATCCTCAATATAAAATCCTGTAGTATAACCTCTATTACCTATTTTTAATATTTCATCCGTTAAATATTTTTGCTCAATACCTAAACCTTTTAAATAAGAATCAATAGCCATACGATAAGCTCGTGCTATAGCTGATACATAATAAAGGCTTTTAGTTCTTCCTTCTATTTTAAAAGAATCTACACCTATATCAATTAATTTTGGTATATAGTTAATTAACGCTAAATCTTTTGTAGAAAGTATATGAGATCCACGATTATCCTGAACAATTTCATAATATTGATTAGGACGAGTTTCCTCAACTAACTTATAACTCCATCGACAAGGTTGAGCACAATTACCAAGATTAGCTTTTCTCTCACCATCGGTCATATAATCACTTAATAAACATCTACCTGAGTAAGACATACATTGTGAGCCATGGACAAAAACTTCAAGTTCTATATCCGGTACATTTTTTCTTATATTTTCAATTTGTAAAAGTGAAAGTTCTCTTGCTAAAATAACTCTTGTTGCACCTTGGTCTTTCCAGAATTTTACAGCCTCAGAATTCAAAATATTTGTCTGAGTACTTATATGTATATCTGTTTTAGGCATATATTTTTTTACAAGATTCAAAATACCAAAGTCAGACACAATTACAGCATCAACATTAGCTTGAGATATTTTTTCTATTTGCTTTTCTAAATTTTTTATATCATCATCATAAGCAAAAATATTTAAAGTAAGATAAGTTTTTGCATTAAGACTATGAGCCAAATCTACAGCAGTTTTGAGATTATCCGAAGTAATTAGCTTACCTTTTCTCATTGATCGTAAGCTAAAATCTACAATACCTAAATATACAGCATCGGCTCCATACCTTATTGCATATTCTAATTTTTCTATACTTCCTGCCGGTAACAATAATTCTACTTTTTTATTCATAATTTTTATTTTAAAACAAATAAGAATTATTTACTACCATTAATTTATTTAATAAAACTTAATCTTTGTTAATAATCGCTTTTTTTTTATACCTTTGTATTATAATTTAAGTAAATTATAAATAATTGAAAAAAGGAGTATTTCATGGAAATAGGTATGCCGAAAGCATTAATATATTACAATTATTACCCGTTTTGGCATGGTTTCTTTGAATATCTGGGAATTAAAATAATATTATCAGATAATACAACAAAAAAAACTCTTTCAGATGGTGCTTTACTTGTTGTTTCTGAAACGTGTTTACCTATAAAAGTTTATGTAGGACATATCATAAATCTTATTGACAAAGGTGTCGATAAAATTTTTGTACCTTCAATTCAATCAATTGCTCCTAAAATCTATAATTGTTCAAAGATAAGAGGTTTACCTGATCTAATAAAAAATGTTATTAAAAAACCTATAACTATAATTGATCCAACATTAGATAAATCAGAAGCTAATCAAGGTTTATATGAATTTTTAATAGAATCTGTTAAACCTTTTGGTATTCAAGATATAAAAAAAATTAAAGAGGCTTCTAAACACGGTTGGCAAATATTTAATAATTTTCATGTTATGAGAAGATCCGGGGTTAATTTTAAACAAGCTTTAAAATATGCTATTGATGGTAGAGTAATTATTCCTAGCTGCGAAAAAGAATATCCTATTAACATAGCTCTTATTTCTCATGGCTATAATATTTATGATGATCGTACTTCAATGAAAATCTTTGATAAATTAGATAATCTGGATGTAAAAGTATACACAGCTGAAAATTTATCTATTCAACAAATGAAAGAAGGGATAAATGCTCTTGATGGTACTTTATATTGGGCTAATGAATATGAAATGACAGGTGCTGCCGGACATTTCCTTCAAGATAATAAAATTGACGGCTTGATCACTATAACTGCTTTTGGGTGTGGACCTGATTCTATGATGATTTCTAAAATTAATAAATCTGTTAAGAAATTTAATAAACATATTCTTAACTTAACTATTGATGAACAAACTGGTGAAGCTGGTTTTATCACAAGAATTGAAGCTTTTGTTGATATGTTATTTAGAAAAAAACGTGCTGATATTATTAAAAATATCGATATAACTTCTGATAATAAATTACTCCAAAATGATACTAAAAAAATTAATTTATCTATATATGAAGATAGATAATAAAATTTTTTATATTTAAATATCATATATAAAAATAATTTATAAAAATGTGTAGCTGAAATTTCAACTACACATTTTTTATATTTTATAACTTTCTTCTAAGATAATTTTGTTAGAATATTTTTTTCAACGTCTAAGATCACCTCATTAAATTTATCTAAATTCTTAAAAGACCCTTGTGATATATTCTTCTTTCCACCGCCTTTTCCTTCGGCTACAGACAAAATTTCACTTAGAATGTTATTCGCTTGTATACCCTTTTCTATATAATTATCTGTTACACTAACAAATATAAAATTATTATCTCTATCAATTTGTGATGTAATTATTAAAACTGAATTAGCTAATTTCTCTATAATCATAGGATAGATATTTTTTATGATAGATGGTTCAATATTTTTAACTTTTATTATTGATAATTTGCCATCTTTTATTTCTTTTGAAGAACTTAATTGTGCAAATATTTTAGATTCTGCTACTTGAATTTTTAAATCTGATAAATGCTTTTGTAGATTCTTATTTTCATCTAATAATTTATTCAATCTTGATGTTACTTCTGATGGCAAACATTTTAAGTTATATGCTACCTTATCTAAAATAAAGGCTTTTTCATCTAAATATTTAATTGCAAATTCAGAGCATATTAACTCTATTCTTCTAACACCGCTTGATATAGCAAATTCTGATAGGATTTTTACAAGCTTCAATTCTGATGTATTTTTAATGTGTGTACCTCCACAAAGCTCTTTTGATATATCACCTATTGTTACTACTCTTACATTATCTTCATATTTTTCGTCAAATAATGCCATAGCACCTGTATTTTTTGCTTCTTCTATATTCATTATTATTGTTTTCTGATCTAAAGAATCTTTTATCCAAGTGTTTATATATGATTCTACTTTTGTAAGCTGCTCATCTGTTAAAGGTTTTGAATAAGAAAAATCAAATCTGGTTCTATTTTCATCGACTTGTGAACCTTGTTGTCTTACTTCATCACCTAACACTTTTATTAATGCTGCTTGCAATAAATGACACGCCGTATGATGTGATGATAAATTTTTACGACGTTCTTCATTTACTTTAGCTGTAACTATTATATCTTTCTTTAATTCTCCACTTAAAAGTTTTACTCTATGTACAAATAATTTGTTTACCTTAAAAACGCTAAGAACTTCTAAAGATAATTTACCAGAGCTTATTATCCCCATATCCGAACTTTGTCCACCACTTTGTGCATAAAATGGAGTTTTATCTAAAATAACATCATAAATATTTTCTTCTTTTTCATCTAATTTTATAAAATCAAGTATTTTAGAATCAATAGTACTTAAAGATTCATAACCAACAAAATTAGTTGATCCAAACTTATCTTCTATCTTTACATAAACAAGATCATCAGTAAGAATAATTTTCTGAACAGCTTCTCTAGCTCTCTGTTTTTGTTTTTCCATTTCAACTTCAAAAGCTTTTACATCTACATCTATTCCTTTTTCTTTTGCAATTTCACAAGTTAATTCAAGAGGAAATCCAAATGTATCATATAACTTAAATGCTTCTTCTCCACTAATAAGTTTGTTATTTGATAATAATTCATTTAATAATTTTTCTCCACGAGATAAAGTTTGCTTAAATTTAAGTTCTTCTTCTTTTATTATTTCTTTAATTTTTTCTCTATTAGAATCAAGTTCAGGATATGCAGTGTTATAATTATCAATTACAACATCCACAAGACTTGACAAGAATGGTAACTCTATATTTAAAATTCTACCATGTCTTAAAGCTCTTCTTAAGATCATTCTTAATACATAATTCCGACCTTCATTGCCCGGTATTATTCCATCAGAGATCATAAATACTGAGCATCTTATATGATCTGTAATAATTCTTAATGAAACATCTTTCTTTTTATCTGATAAGTACTCTACATTTGCAATCTTTGATACTTGATTTAAAATAGGAAACAATAAATCCGTTTCAAATGTAGAATTTTTATTTTGACAAACCATAGCAATACGCTCTAGTCCCATACCTGTATCTACATTTTTCTTTTCCAATGGAGTAAGATTACCTTGTTCATCTTGAAAATATTGCATAAATACAAGATTCCAAATTTCAACCCATCTGTCACATTCGCAAGTAGTTATTGAACAATCATCACTACATTTATATTCTTCTCCTAAATCATAGTGTATCTCTGTACAAGGTCCACAAGGCCCTGTAACTCCAGGAGGTCCCCAAAAATTATCTTTCTTTCCTTTTCTTATTATTCTATCTTTACTTATTCCTACATCTTTATTCCATATTTCAAAGGCTTCATCGTCATCATTATAAATTGTTATCCATAATCTATTTTTATCTAGCTTTAAATAATTAGTAACAAAATCCCAAGCCCAAGGAATCACATCTTTTTTAAAATAATCACCAAAACTAAAATTTCCTAACATTTCAAAAAAAGTATGATGTCTAGGTGTTCTTCCAACATTTTCTATATCAGAATCTTTACCTCCTGCTCTTGCACATTTTTGGCAAGTTGTTGCTCTTGGAGGATTATATTTCGGCTTTTCGTAACCTAAAAATATTGGGACAAATTGTAACATCCCCGCAGTTGTAAGTAATACTGTCGGATTGTCAGGTATTAAACTTGAACTCTTTTCTATTGTACATTGATGTTTTTCATTAAAAAATTTTAAAAATTTTTCTCTTATTTGATTTCCTGTTAATTTTTCCATACTTCATTATTGCCTTATTAATCTATTTTATCTACTATAAAATTTTACTATAAAAATTTCTTATGAAAAAGTTTTATATAATAAATAAAAATATCCTCAAAAATTTTAAATTTTATAAGGATATTAATAATTTTACAATTATATTTTATTAGTTTATTTACTAGAATATAAATTAATTTTTATATTAATTATTAATAAAGTTTTATTTGCATAATATGGAGTAACTTCTAATTTTACTATATTAAGCAAATAAGGATATTTAAATATATCTTTTAAGAAGCCTTGTAAATTATTATAAGTACCAACCAAAGATAAATCAACAGAACATACGTTATATTTAATCGGATCATTCTGAACAAGAATATCATCTGAAGGATTTTCTGTATAATTTATAGAAATTATTCTTAAATTATTAAACTCTAAAAATTTTGTAATGTCTTCCATAACACTACTTAGAGCTACAATTGGACTTGTTGTATTATATTCCGGTTTATAAACTTGCCTATCTAGATGTCTACCTCTTTCTTGTAATATTTGATTTCTTTTTTTGAATTCATCTACCTGCATTTGTAATTGATCTACATTAGCTTGTTTTTCTACAACAATAGATCTAGATGGTATTATTTTTTTTAGCTCTGGTAAAGTATAATAAATACCTGCAAAAACTACTATAAGTATCAATATAATATATAAAAAATATCTTTTAATTAACGATAAATGTTGCACTATATAACTTCCTTCTTATATTTTCAATAAACTAATTTGTAGCTGATATAGGTTCTAATGGTAAAGTTGGCTTAACTACATTATTTATATTTGGATTATATTGTAACTGACTGGCATTATCAGTATTATTGCTATTGTTATTAGCATTATTATTTGTACTATTATTATTGTTATTGTTATTATTATTCGTATTGTTATTTGTATTACTATTCGTATTATTTGTAGAAGATGAAGCGGAATTTTCTGATGACTCTACAGCTTGAGTTGCTGCTTCTTTAGCTAAATAATTTGAATTTGATAATTGAAATTCGTATAAATTAGTATCTTCATTTAAAACAAAATTTTGAACTTCTTGAGCCTCTTTAGCTCTTAATTTAGTTAACGATAAATCCGATTCGGTAATCATAACCTTTATGCTCTTAAAAAATTTATATATAAGGCTTATAGAAGTTGATTCTCCTTTAATAGCTATTGCTCCTGATGCATCAGAATAAAAATATGTTAGCCATAAATTATGAGGTACTTCTACAGATATTGCATCATAATACAGTACTTGTTTTTTATTTCCGGCAATAATAAGTGGTACAGCTTGATTTATATCAATTTTTGGTTGCCCTTTACTATTTTTTTCTATAAACTCATTATATTCTTTTTCTTTTTGCTCTAACTCCATCACTTTATTAACATTATATTTATTAAATTGAGATGAAATTATACCTATTAATCCAAAGAAAATAAAAATTATTACAACAATTATACCTGTAAACATTTGTACAAGTTTTGTATTAATTTCAACGTCTTTTCCAAAAAGATTTACTATTTCTGAAAAATCATCTTCACCAGAAGCAGTTTTGACTAAATTAAATTTATAAGAAAAATTAACACTAGGATAAAGAGCCGTACCTACAGATTCTATACTTATTTTATTTACAAATTCCTCAGCGACCTCACTACCTACCGGAACAAATGGTCCATTAGCATATTTATTTCTATCAAGATACTTAATTTCTCCTTCAAAGATTAAGTTTGATGCTAATTTCTCTGCACTTACAGAATTAACCTCACTTACTACAAGTAATGCTTCTGCTTGAAAATTTTCTAATGATGGATTTACAACTTCTATTATTGAATCGTATATTTCTGACTCTTCGAAAGATTGTATTGGCATTGGCATTTCATAATAGTTCACCCAGTTTGAACCTTTTATTGAATATAATGTACAATTATTTGGAGAAACTAAAAGAATACTCCAAGGATCATTATTTTTACTTTTTTCCGGGAAAAAATTAGCAAAAATTATACCTCGTATAAAAGCTGATGTCGAAGTTTCAATAGCGTGTAATTTGCATCCTATTTCTTCTACTATATCTACAAGTTGAAGTACTACATTTTCTTGTACAGCCTCGGCTACAATCAACTTATCATCGCCTTTTGCTTTTCTTCCTATGACAGGCATCCAAGACACTGTCGGAGTATTTTTTCTAAAAATATAATGTTGTTCTGCTTCTGACATTGCTGCTAACAACAATTCATCTTTCGACATTGAAGATGGAAAACTTAAGAAAGAGCAATAAACATTTGGTAAACATATTACAACATCGCACTCTCTTGGTCTTAGCTTAAATTCTGCAAACAAACTATTTATTACTTCAGGTAATGAAAAATAATCATCAATTTCTCTTGAAACTATATTATAAGATAAATTACGTCTAGAATATTTTTTCACTTCCCAGCTTGATTTATCAATCTGTAACATTTCTATATAACCATGGTGTGAAATATTTATCCCTACAAATATTTTCGTTGCTATCCCTATGTCACTTAAAAAACTCATTATTTCTTCTCACAAACTCACTTTATAAATACTATATTTTATAATTTTATATATTATCATAGATTATATTTTTTATCAATTAATTTAATTCAATCTAATATTTTTATATGATCTGTATTTTTCTTACTGTTATCTACTTTTTATACTTGTATAATTTTATTAAATTAATATATAATTATTATAAAAAGGAATAAATTTTTATGAAACAAAATCAACAAAATCCAGCTAACTCAGATGATATTATTTTTGGCAAAAATACTATTATTGAGGCACTATCTAATAATTGTAGAAAGTTAAATAAAATTATTATACAAAAAGGTCTTCATAGAGATCAAAAAATAGACCATATCCTTGACTTAGCTAAAGAAAAAAAAATACTTTTCGAATTTTATAATAAAGAATATTTTAATAAATTTAACACGCTTTCTCATCAGGGAGTCTTGGCTTTTGTTTCGCCTATTGAGTATCTGGATCTTCATAGCTTTTTAGATATACAATTTGATAAAATTAAACAAAATCAGTCAAAAATTATCATTCTTGATGGTGTTACAGATCCACACAATCTCGGAGCTATTATCCGTACTTCTGCTTGTGCCGGTTTTGATGCTATTATTATTTCTGACCATAGAAATGCTAAGCTAAGCTCTATTGTCGAAAAAACCAGTGCCGGGGCGGTTAATCATATCCCGATTATAAAAGTCAATAGCCTATCTTACGCTATTGATACTCTAAAGAATAACCACTACTGGATAATTGCAACTGATATTAAAGCAAATAATAATTATTTTGAAATTGATTTTACAGATATGAATTTTGCTTTAATTTTGGGGTCAGAAGGTAAAGGAGCTACTAAAACAATGCTTAATAAATCCGATTTTAAAATTAAAATACCTATTTTTAATAAATTTGATTCTTTAAACGTTTCAAATGCTGCTTCTATTGTTATTTATGAAGCTGTAAGACAAATCTGTATTAAAAATCAATAGTTTTATTAGCATAATTTAGAATGGAGATGATTTATAGTGCAAAATACTCGTCATAAAAGTGTTGATATTATCGAAGAAGATATTTCTTCTAATAATCTTGAATCAGAAGAGTGTATTAATTTAGAAGAACCTAAAATACACGAAAATTTAACCAGCATTAACTCTGATGATTCTGTAAGAATTTATCTTCAACAAATTGGGAAAATAAAACTTCTAAAGTCTGATGAAGAACTTGAATTGGCTAAAAGAATTAAAAATAATAATGATGAGTCTGCTAAAGAAAAGCTTGTAAATTCTAACTTAAGACTTGTTGTTAGTATTGCTAAAAAGTATATAGGTCGAGGATTATCTTTTCTTGATTTAATACAAGAAGGCAATCTAGGCTTAATGAAAGCTGCTGAACGTTTTGACTATTCTAAAGGGTATAAGTTTTCTACTTATGCTACTTGGTGGATTCAGCAGTCAATCAGTAGGGCTATTGCTGATAAATCAAGATTAATAAGATTACCTGTTCATATGATTGAAACTTTAAATAAAATTAAAAAAGCCGCTTCAGAGTTATCGTCCGAGCTTGGTAGACCAGCCACTAAAGAAGAAATTGCCTATCGATTGGGTATTACTTTAAGTAAACTGGGACAACTTATATCCTCTGCTCAAGAAACTATAAGTATTGAGACTCCAACTAACCATAAAGAAGAATCAACTATTATTGGCGATTTTATTGTAGACGAGGATTCATTATCTCCTGACACAAAAGTTACTCAAGAAAATTTATTTGGAGATATTAGAAAAATTTTAAATAAATTAAGTCAAAAAGAACGTGATGTTCTTATTATGAGATACGGACTTAATGATGATGGCGATAAAAAAACTTTAGAAGAAATAGGATCTAGATATGGTGTATCCAGAGAACGTATACGACAGATCGAAAATAGAGCTTTGTCTAAACTTAAAAAAATGTGTAAAAATTGTAATTCTAACAAAAATTTAAAATATTACATTAATTGACTTTTATAATATTTATATAAAAAAGCCGGTTATTTATTTAAACCGGCTTTTTTATTCTTCTAGTTATAGTATCCAACAAGTGCTTTATATTCTATATATTCATCAAATCCAAACTCACCCCATTCTCTTCCATTACCAGACTGTTTAAAACCTCCAAATGGTAAATTTACATCTATTTCGTCGTTTTCTCTATATGCGCTATTAAAATATATTTGACCGGCTGGAATCTTATCTGCTACTTTTTTTAATTCTTCTGTATCAGTTTCTTGAATATATGCTGCTAAGCCGTAATCTGTATTACAAGCAAGCTCTATACTCTCTTCAATTGTATCATATCCTTGTATTACAAGAACTGGTCCAAAAATTTCTTCTTTTACTATTTTCATATCCTCTTTTGTATTTATAAACACTGTAGGTTTCACATAATAGCCTTTTTCTAGTCCGTCAGGCTTTCCTAAACCGCCTATTACAACTTCTGCTCCTTCTTCTATACCTTTTTTTATATAATTTTCTACACGCTTAAATTGTTCTTTATTCACAACCGGACCTATATATGCGCCACTATACGGATTGCCTACGGTTATTTCTTTTTCTACTTCTTTTACTGATTCTTTTACTATTCCCATTTTTGAATTTTCAACAATTAATCTTGAAGGCGCAGCACAAGTTTGACCGGAATTTAACATGAGATTTCTTATACAACTCTTTGTACATAATCTAACATCTGCTGACGGTAAAACTATATTGGGACTCTTTCCGCCTAACTCTTGGACAATTCTTTTTATATTATCTGCTCCATTTTTCTGAACAAGAACTCCTGCTCTTTTTGAACCTGTAAAAGATATCATTTGAATATCTTTATGTTTACTTATTGCATTCCCAACTACCTCTCCATCTCCATACAACATGTTAAATACTCCGGCTGGAAGATCTGACTTCCCTATGATTTCAGCTAAAACCTTTGATGTCAATGGTGAATACTCTGAAGGTTTCCATACTATCGTGCATCCTGTTGCTATAGCAGGTAAAAATTTTGTCATAAATACACCAATTGGCCAATTCCAAGGCGTAATTATTCCACATACTCCTATTGGAACCTTTTTTATTTTACTCTTTTTATAATCAATTTCAAATTTATAATTTTTTAAATTAGTTATACTGCTATTTAAATGCTCTAACCCTAATGGAATCTGAGCCTCTTTTGCTAAATTATATGGACAACCTAATTCTTTTATTATTGCTTCTACTAAGTCATCCTGTCTTTCTTCGTAATTCTTTTTTATTGATTTTAGAATCTTTAATCTTTCTTCTATCTTTGTATATTGATATGCTTTAAAAGCTTTTTGGGCAAACTCTACTGCTATATCCACATCTTGTTCATTTGCTAATTGTAACTGTGCATAAACTTCCTCATTTGATGGATCTATACAATTAAACTTCTTATCTCCTTTTGGAATTACAAATTCTCCATTAATAAAACTTTTTAATAGTTGACTCATTTCTTTTTTACTCTCCATATTATTTTAATTAAACTTTTATAAAGTAAAACTAAATTAAAAACTTTTTTATCTTAATGTTGCGATTCCATAAGATTATTTTTATTTACATATAAACTATACGTTTTTATTTTATAATTTTTTTATGGAGAAAAATCTAGAAAAATTCATAGGTGAAGATAATTTATTAAAAATATCTAAATTATCAGACAAAATGCAAAAAAAAACTATAAAACTTTATAAAATAGCAAAAAAGAAAAATATTAAATTTAATATAGCAAGTGGATTAAGAACATATTCAGAACAAAAAGAACTATTTGATAAATATTTTCACATATATGGTCCGAAAAAAGTAAGTATTCCTGGATATAGTGAACACGAACGTGGTTTAGCTATTGATATCACAGTTGGAAATAATTTATCTTATCATGCAAAATATAAATACTTAGGCAAAATATGGGAATCCTTAGGTGGCGTTTGGGGTGGAAATACTATTGATGAGTATTGGCATTTTGAAATTGTAAATTAAATTTTTAACCATAATTTTTTATTTTTTTTGTATAGTTTTTATGATATATTAACTAATTATATGGAGGAATTTATTATGAAAAAAATTCATACTTTTATTTTAATTTTTATTATTTATTTGTTTAATACCATCAACTTTGCAATATCCGCTACAAATGACGATCCGGAAATTATATTAAAAAAAGGAACAATTCTTAGCGTTAAACTTAAAGATAATTTCTCTAACCTTAAAATAGGTGATGAAAAAAACTTAGTTATTAATCCTCGTACATTAAGATCAAAAAAAATTAAATGGAATTCTTTAGCTGTTTCATTGGATAATCCTCCATATATTATAGGAAAAGTTTTTGATGTTACAAATGAATATTCTATAGCCAGAAGTTCAAATGTAGATAAACTTCAAATGAATTTTAAATCAATTGTAATCAATAATATTGAATATCCTATAAAAGCTCAGTTTAAAACAATTGATAATTCTAATAAAGCTACTGAAAATACAGCTACTTATAATTATAATCTTATTTTACTTGATAATGTTTATGAATATAAAGGACATATTGTTAGATCTCATTATATGCAAAATAAAGAATCTTTAATTAATGAAAAAAAAGCTTTAATTATAAACCAAAATAAGCTTAGATATTATGATTATAAAATAAAATCTAATCCTAAAAATCCAGATGCTTACTTTAATCGTTCTGTTGCCAGATATAATTATAATATCAAAAATGCTGCTTTAAGTGATGCAAATACATCCTTAGTTTTATATAAAAAGAATTATAATGAAAGGGGTATCAAAAAAGCAGAGTATTTAATTAAGTGTATTAAAACAGATACACCTTACTTTAGAACTAAATAATTATAGAACTAAATGACTATAAATTTTAGAAATAGAATAATTAATATAATATATTAATTATTCTATTTTTTATTTATTTTTTCAGCTATTTTAGCTCCAAGATCATAAGACTTAATTGATGTAAATATTTGTATTGCAGCTTCTACAGCTAATAGTCCAAATTTTACAAATTTATTTTTAGAATTTTCTCGTAATTTTTTTATTCCTGATTTATTAATCAGATTTTTTGTTACTTCTTCTCCTAAAAACATTGTAGACATACTTAATCCTTCCTTTATTAAGGCGGATTTTTTATCATCAGATTTAATAACTCTTACACCTGCTGCTACTGTTAATAAAGGATTTATATGTTGAGAACTCCAATTAATAAATTTTGATGCTTCTTTAAATATAGAATTAGAATTGCTAAGTGCACTCATAGCATCTACTGCGACAGAGGCACCTTTGCCTATCATCCCATCTAACTTTGAGGCTGCCATTAAAGCATTCTTTGCTTGGCCTCCTACAACTAATAATCTTCCTGTATCTCCATTTAAAACCTTTTCTCCGTTTCTATAAGCATATACTCCGGATATTATTGGATTTGCCATTTTATATTACACCCACTTTTTTATTTACACATATACTATTTTATAAAAACATTCTTTTTATAAAAATTGATTATTTCTATACATTATATATACATTTCTTAACATAATAATATAATTATTTCTCTATAAAAAATTATATTACCTCATTTAGAAAATATTTTAAAAAAGTTTTTTTATTAATCTTTTTGTTTTATATACTCTTTATAATTTAATTTTATATCGTCATACAATTGATTTATATTCATAGAAAGTAAATTTTTATATTTTTCAATATCCTCTTTTGTAAGTTCGTCCTCAACAATATAAATAGGATCTCCAAATTTTACTACAGTATTACAAAATCCTAATGGAAATCTAAACTCATCCCAAGTGTTAAATTTAAGGAAATTCCATTCCGGAGAATAATATGCCATAGGAATAATTGGAACATTAGCACTTTTTGCTATCGAAATTATACCTTTATGTACTGTTCCTCTTGGACCTCTTGGTCCATCTATTGTAATAGCACCTATTTCACCTTCCCTTAAAACTTCTATCATTTTCATTGCTGCAGATACACCGTGCTTACTTTTTGATCCCCTTATAACTTTTAAACCCATTACTTCGGTTGCTCCAGCTATTATATCTCCATCTTTAGAGTTTGATATCATAACATGTACTCTACTTCGATCTTTTATTGTATACAAACAACATTGATGGGCGTGCAATAATGCTATTATATAATTATCTATTTTGGGATAATTAATAGGCTTAAATACTATTGTTTTTGAAGATATCTTAAATAATATAGACACTAAACCGGTTAAAATATCTCCACCTAAAAAATCACCTAAAAATCTTTTCCTTAATATTCTTAATTTTTCTTTTATTTCTTTCATGATTATTCAATTTTAACATAAAAAATTTTTCTCTTCTTTTTTATATATCCTTGTTAACATAAATTTATATTTTATCTATTAATATCAATAATTTATTTTGACAATACTTTATAAAAATATAAAATTAGAAAGGGAATTTATATATGCAACCAATTAATCACCTTGTAGTATCTGATTCATCACCTCAAACTGTATTACACAATGTTAACAAAAAAACTATGCTTCAAGGACGAAAATATCTTGATGTAAGTACACTACATACTTCCCCTAAAACTAGCTTATCTAAAAATTTAATAGATATTTTACACAAAAACGGAACTGAAGTTACAACTCAAGATACTCAATTAAATTTATATAAACCTCATTTCTATAGCAATGGTTATCAAGGATTTCAAGCTCAATTAAATTTCGATACAGGTTTAAAACTCCATTGTAATTTAGAACCTCATTATATGTATAATATAGATTTCAATACTTCGTGCTATCCACCTTTGCAAATATCAACACTAAAGATTGCAGATATTGAACTTCATAGACCTCGAGATCAAAAATCTCAACCTATGGATATTGTAAATATGTCTAATTTAAAAGAAATATCGAAACCTGATAATATAAAATTTATGAGTTTAGACCCTGAAACAGGCATAGATCAATCTTGCAACTATGTTGTTAAACATTACTCTAATGGCCAAAATAAATATTATCAAGTTAATCAATAAGAATAATCTTTATGTATAAATTTTAAAATAGGAGCCGCAAATATTAAATTTGCGGCTCCTATTTTTTTATTAATTATTTACTTTTTATGATTTATATTCTTTTTCAAATCCAAATAAAGAACTTACAGATTCATCATCATGAATTCTTGATATAGCTTCTCCTAATAATGGAGCTACACTTAACTGTTTTATTTTATCTGGAATTAATTCCTTATTAGAAAATGGAATAGAATTTGTGACTATAACTTCTTTAATAGGTGCATTTTCTAATCTTTGTAAAGCCGGTCCGGAAAATACAGGATGTGCAGCACAAACATAAACATCTTTTGCTCCCTGAGCTTTCAATAATTTAGCCGCCTCACAAATTGTACCTGCTGTGTCTATTATATCATCAAACATTATACATATCTTATCTTTTACATCACCTATTACATGTGCTGCTATTGCTTCATTATGACGATCTCTTCTCTTATCTATTATTGCCATCAATGCATTTATATCTTTTGCAAAATGACGTGTCCTTGCGACTCCTCCAGTATCAGGACTTACTGCTACTATTTCTGAACTAGGAATATTTAAACTCTTTATATAATCTACTAATACCGGGGTTGCATAAATATGATCAACTAATATATTAAAAAATCCTTGTATCTGGCCTGTATGTAAATCCATTGCCAGTATTCTATCTGTACCTGCTGTCGTTAATAAATCCGCCACTAATTTCGCTGTTATTGCTTCTCTTCCTGATGTTTTTCTATCTTGTCTTGCATATCCGTAATATGGTATTACTGCTGTTATTGTCTTTGCACTAGCTCTTTTAAATGCATCTATTATTATAAGTAGTTCCATTAGATTCTCATTAACAGGATTACATAATGGTTGTATTACAAAAACATCATCGCCTCTTATACTTTCTTGTACTTGCACATATATTTCACCATCTGCAAAATTCTTTACTATCATTGGGGCTATTGAGGTCCCCAAATAACTTGCTATTTGCTGTGCTAACTCTGGATTTGATCTTCCTGCAAATAATTTTATATCGTGTGTAGGACTTATTTTTTCTTCACTCTTTGGTAAAAATACTTCAAGTTCCATTCTATCTTAACCTTTCTTCCTTATGTTTTCTTTCTATCTTTATTTGTTTATTTTTACTCTTTTATTTACCAACTTTTCTAATTGTTTTTTTACCCAATCTTTTATTACTACCAATTGGGAACGTGATATTGCAAGTGCATTTGACTCTATCTCTTGCGTTACTATACTACCAGCTGCTATAAATGCATTATCATTTATTTTTACCGGTGCAATTAACACACTATTTGCTCCTACACTCACTCCATCTTCTACTATTGTTTTATTCTTTTCTTTGCTTATTGAATTATAATTTGCTGTTATTGTTCCGGCTCCTATGTTTATTTCTGATCCTAATTGGCTATCTCCTATATAGCTTAAATGGCAGATCTTTGTATTATTTCCTACTTGAGTATTCTTTAATTCAACAAAATTACCTATTTTTACATTACTTCCTAAAACAACATTCCCTCTTATATGAGCAAATGGACCAATTTTACACTTATTTCCTATATAATTTTTACCTTCTATATACACACTTGGATAAATAATACTATCTGGTTCTATTTCTGTATCCGGTGAAATCCACGTTGTTTTGGGATCATATATTGTTACACCTTTATCTAACAATCTTTTTATTGTTCTCTCATTTAATATTTTATTTGCTTCCATTAATTGTTCTTTTGAATTTATTCCAAATATTTGCGTATTATCTTCTATTTTATATGCATTTACATTTAATTTTTTATCTACTGCATATTTTATTATATCTGTTAAATAATATTCTTTTTGTGCATTATTACAAGTTAAACTATTTAATGCTTGCTTTAACTTTTCCCAATTAAAACAGTATATACCTGCATTTACTTCTTTTATTCTTTTTTGTATTTCGTCTGTATCTTTTTCTTCTACTACTTCTTTTAATAAGCCTGTATTTTCTCTAACTATCCTTCCATAGTTTGTTGGATCATCAAATTCTGTTGATAATACCGTTAAATCTGATTTATTTTTTTTATGGTATTCTATAAATTTTTCTATTGTATCTCTTTCTATTAATGGAATATCTCCATTAAGAACTAATACATCACCCTTAAAATCTTCCAGCTCACTATAGGCCTTATTTACAGCATCTCCTGTTCCTAATTGGGGAGCTTGCAGTATACATTTTACTTTTGGATAATTCTTCTCTGCAAAAGATTTTACTAGTTCTGCTTTATGACCTACTATTACATATACTTTTGTTGCTACATCTATTACTGATTCTATAACATAGGATAATATCTCTTTTTCAAAAAGTTTATGTAATACTTTCGGGATCTCAGACCTCATTCGTTTCCCTTGGCCTGCTGCTAAGATTATTACTCTTATTTCTTCTTCTTTTCTCATTTAACTTTCTCAACTGATTCTACTTCTTATATTGACATAAAAATACTTAAATTAATATCTTTTTATTCTTTTTTTTATAATACTTTACATATTATAAAAAAGAAGGTACCTTTTTATTTAAAAGCCCTCCTTTTTTCATTAATTTTCATACTGAGAATACTCTTTTGATTCTTCTAACCATTCTTCTCTCTCTATTCTCAATGCGTGATTCCAAAATTTCTCTATTGCATATGTTTCTCTTTCCTCTTTATGTAATATATGCACTATTACATCACCATAATCAAGTAAATTCCAACGATTCTTTTTATCATTTTCATCTCCTAATGGTATTCTATTAAACTTCTTTTTTACAAAATCTCTTATATATTCTGTTATTGCTCTTACTTGGGTCGAACTTTCTCCTGTTCCTATTACAAAATAATCTCCTAATACTGATACGTTCTTTATATTTAATATTACTATATCTTTACCTAATTTATCATCTATTACACGTGCTATCACACTTGCAAATTTGCTAGATTCTATATTATCTCTTTCCAATATTTCTTCTCCTATTTGTTCTTATCATTTCTTCATTATAACATGATCTTTTTATTTTATTTATATCTCCTGATAATATTATTATCATTAATACATGTGTGCTTATTAATAATATTATTGAAAATAACTGATTTATATTCATTATTAAGTTTATTATTGATGCCATTAATAACAAAAATATTAAACATATTAACACTATATTTCTCATAATCTTAATGCCTCATTTTTTATAATTTAACATTTTATCATTCCTTATCCAAATTTTCTACGATTTATCTTCTTTAACATACATGATTTCGCTAAATTAACAGCCTCATACTCATTATAATGAATATTCTCTTCCCCTATCTGATCAAAAATCTTTAACTCTTTTAACTGATTCCTTATCTTATCATTCTTTACTACCAATAAAACTATTATCTTCTGATTCTGTAATCTGACAATTATATCTTCTAATGCAAATACTGCTGAAATATCTAATAAATCGTTCGATTCATAATTCAATATTAAATACCTTGTTCCCAAAAATTCATCAAATTGAGATACTATCTGTGTTGCTGATCCAAAGAAAAATTGTCCTTCTATATGCACTACTCTTATTTTATATTTATAATCTTTTTCTAATGCTTTTTCCAGCTTCATTATTTCCTCATCATATATTGCTTTTACTTCTATATTTGTTTTATCTGCTATTCTCTTTGAATATAACAATGAGGCTAATATTATTCCTATACTTACTGCAAATATTAAATTATAAAATACTGTTAATAAAAATACTGTAGCTAATACATATAAATCATCTCTAGGTGCATATTTTATTACTTTTAATAACTTAAAATCAATAATATCATAACCTATTTTTATCAATATTCCTGCTAATACACAAAGAGGTATCTGCTCTACATATTTTATAAAATTCATCATTAATATTATTAATATTATCGGATTTAATATTGTAACAAATTTTGTAGCTGCTCCTGATTTTATTGCTGCTACACTTCTCATGGTTGCTGCTGCTCCTATTAATGATCCTGTTAATCCACACAATATATTCCCTATTCCTTGACCTCTTAGTAAATACTTACTTTCATTTCTTGTTTTTGTTATTGAATCTACTACTAAACCCGTTAATAAACTCTCACTTGAACATACTATTCCTATTGTTAACGCATATGGTATTAAATCTAATATTTTATTTATTTCTAATCTAGGTACATATATTTCCGGCACAGAAAAATTTATTTCTGCTATCCTTTCTATATTCATACCGAACTTTACTGATAGTATTGTACATATTATTAAAGCTATTATCTGGGATGGAACATATCTGTTTATTTTTTTCGGGATAAAAAATACTATTATAAGCGTAAGTAATCCTAAATATAGTGCTTCATTATTTATATTACCAAAATTTTTTACTATATTTATAAATGTTTCTATAGGCGATGCTAAGGTTTTAAATCCTAATAGTGGATTTAGCTGTAATATTATTATTAATATACCGACTCCATTCATAAATCCTGATATCACAGGATATGGCACATATTTTACTATCGATGGTAAACTTGTATATGCTATTATTATCTGTATTATTCCTGCCAGTATTATTACTAACATTACACTTTCAATATCCATCCCTTTTGTTGTCATAATAGATGCTAAAATTACAGCAGTCGGCCCGGTTGGACCTGATATAAGTGGTATCTTACCTCCTAATATACCTGCTGTTATACACAATATTATTGAGCCCCAAATACCTGCTATTGCCCCAAGACCTGTTGCTACTCCAAAGGCTAAAGCTTGCGGTAACGTTATTATACTTGATACTATTGCTCCTATTATGTCACCCCTTATTATTTCTATATATTTGTTTTTATATACACTCATGGTTCTTATTCCTATTTTATATATTTTTTGATACTTCTCTTTTTAATCCATTTCAATATTTATTACTTAAGTCTGTTTTAATTAAATAATATTTCTACAATGGCAAATAGCCAATCCTATTGCATCTACTGTATCATCTAATTGGGATAGATTCTTTTGCTGGTTATTTTCTTTTAAAAAAATCTCTACATATTGCTTTACTTCATTTTTACTGGCTCTACCATAACCTGTTAATACTTGCTTTACTTCTATTGGAGTATATTCATATATCGGTAATTTTTGCTTCTCTAGTGCTGTTAATATAACCCCTCTTGCTTGTGATACCGACATTACTGTTTTTTGATTTTTAAAATAAAACAATTTCTCAATACTTGCTACATTCGGTTTAAATTTCTCTATTAACGTTTCTATATCTTCATAAATTTCTAAAAGTCTTAAAGATTCTCTTTCATTTTTTGATGTCTGAATCGATCCTGATGCAATCAATTTGTATTGATCTTTTTTATTATATTCAATAAATCCATAACCTACTATAGCAATACCAGGATCTATACCCATTATTAACATGTTTTTATCTTTTCTATTCTATTACTTTACCGTCAAATAAATCTATTATCATTTTTTCCTGATCTGATATATTCTCTTTTATGTAATTCTTTCTTTCATCTTTATTAATATCTTTATTTATACTATCTTTTTCATCATTTCTAAAATTCTGATTTTTATTATCTTCATCAATTGTAAAGTTAGGTTTATTATGACTATTTTCTTTTTTATTTTCTACTATTTTATTATCTTGTTCTTTTGACAAGTTATTATCTGAATTTATAACTCTATTAATCGTTATATCACTTTTTAATTTTACTTCAATAATAACATCTTCAGACTTAAAATATCTTTTTACCGCATTTACAAACGGTTCTCCTTTATGCTTATCTCTTGCTTGTTTTACAAAAATATCTTTTCCAAATGCTATAATTACCTTCTCTTCAGATAATAAAACCGGTTTTGCTAAATTAGAATAAAAAGTACGTGTTGGTATACTTTCTATATACCCAAGCAATGTTTTCCAATCATAATTATTTTTTCCTTTTGGAGTTAATGTTATTTCTTCTTTAACGCTCTTTATCTCGGCTTTACTTATTTCTTCTTCCAAAGGCTCTTTCTTTTTATCAATAACATTTACTGATATTATATTTTTATTTTCAATATTTTTATCATTATTTTTTAAATTTTGATCCTCATCTATAAAAAACTTTTCTTCTTTTTCTTTCTCGCCAGACTTAAAGCTATTTTCTGACTCTATTTTTTCTTTTATTATTATCTTTTCATTATTTAAATTTACTTTATTATTTCTATTTTCAATGCTTAATTCTGTATTATTAATATTATTGTTCAATATAACAGCTTCTAATTTATCTATTTTTGCCATTAGTTCCTTTATAGATCTAAACTGTAAATTACAAAGCTCTATTAAACATAGCTCTAGCCATAAATATCTATTTGTAGTTACCTTTACTTCTCGAGAATAATCAGATAATCTTTCAATAGTATACACTAATGATTCTGATGTGTATTTATCTAGACAATTAGTTTTAATAGCATTTATCTGATCTTGGTTAAAATTTGTAAGATTTTTTTGTACTTCTATATCATTACAATTTTTTAAAATAAGTATATTTCTATAAAATTCAATAAGGTTATTAATAATCTGTAAAGGCTCATTCCCCTTATTAAATATATCATTAACCAGATTAATAACTTCTAAGGTTTTAGAATCTATAATAAAATTAGCAAATTTAAGCAGGTTATCAAAAGATATTTTCCCTAAAAGCTCATTTACATCATCTATTATTACTTCTCTTTGCTTATCTAAAATACTAACCTGATCAAGAAGGCTTAATGAATCTCTCATACCACCTTGAGAACTCTTAGCTATCTCATATAAAGCTTCATCGTTTATTTTTATACCTTCCTGCTCTGCTATGTATTTAAGTCTTAAAAATATATCCTCCAACACAATTCTTCTAAAGTCATAACGCTGACATCTTGAAATAATTGTTTCAAGTACCTTTTGAACTTCTGTAGTTGCAAGAATAAATATAACATTTGAAGGTGGCTCTTCTAATGTTTTTAATAATGCATTAAAAGCGTGATTTGAAAGCATATGAACTTCATCAATAATATATATCTTATATTTTCCATTCACAGGAGCATATTGGATCTTATCTAAAATATTTTGGGTATCTTCTACGTTTCTATTGCTAGCTGCATCTATTTCTATTACATCAATAGATAAACTGGAATTAACATCCATACAAGCCGCACATTTACCACAAGGTTCTATAGTTGGGCCATTAATACAATTTAATGATTTTGCAAGAATTCTAGCCATTGATGTTTTACCGGTTCCTCTAGGACCACAAAATAAAAATGCGTGGGCTATTTTATTTAATTTTATTGCATTCATCAACGGCTTAATAATATGCTTTTGACCTACTACATCTTTAAATATCTGGGGTCTATATTTTCTATATAACGGAACATACTTTTGATTCAAGCTATTCATTCTCCATATTTAACATTTTTTCATTTAACACTAAAACATTAATTAATAACAAAATTATACTATAAATAATTCTTTACCTAATTATTTTATTTGATTATTTCGCATAAAGTTTTAAAATAAATAATAGATTTATAATAAAAAAGAAATTGTGTTAAAAATGGATTCTAAAAATAAAAAACTAATTCCAAATAAATTAAAAGATGGTGATACAATAGGATTTTTAGCTGCTTCAGGTGCTATTGATGATTTTGCTTTACTTGAAAATGCAAAAATATATTTTGAATCTAAAGGGTATAAAGTTAAATATTCCGAAAACATCTATAAGAACTTTTATGGATTGGCCGGTAGCGATTCTGATAGATTAAAAGCTTTGCATAATTTTTTTGAAGATGATGAAATAAACGCAATATTTTGTATAAGAGGCGGTTATGGCGCTATTAGAATAATTAACAATATTGACTATATTTTGATTAAAAATAATCCTAAAATATTTTGTGGTTTTTCTGATATCACCGCATTTTTAGCTATGTTTTATAAAAAAGCTAATATTATTACTTATTATTCGCCTATGCCTTATGTTGATTTTTCTTCAAATATTGATTCTTTTACAGAAAAAAGTTTCTTTAATACCTTAGAGAATAAAACAGATACTTACTTTTCGGAAAATGGTAAAGTATATTACTCAGCAGAGGCAGTTGGAACTTTATTTGGTGGAAACTTATCAACTTTAGCCTCATTATGTGGTTTAGATTTCATACCTAATGAACCATTCATACTATTTCTTGAAGATTGGCACGATCCTGCATACAAAATTGATAGAATGCTTACTCAACTTTTAAATATAAAACAATTCCATCAAAATATTAAAGGACTTATTTTAGGTGAATTTTTAAGCATTGATAATGAAAAATATTTTGAACAGAGAATATATGAAATAGCAAATAGTTTAAAAATCCCTATATCATCCGGATTCAAAATTACACATGGTAAAACTAAAATTACATTACCTTTTGCTTCTAGATCTTACTTCAATTCTAAAGATGGTATTATTAAAATTATCTCTTAATAAATCACACTATAACATAATTTAAATTTAATTTTTTAATTTATCCATTAAATTTAAAAATTCAGGAAAAGATATATCAACCCAATGAAAATCCTTAATTTGTATAGGTTTATTACATATTAATCCTGCTATATATAAACTCATTGCTATACGATGATCACCATAACAATTAATAATAGCATCACCTTTTAGCATTGTTTTACCGTTAATAATGAATCCGTCTTGAGTTTCTTGAATATCAGCTCCTATTTTTTTCAATTCTACAACCATTGATTTGATTCTATCAGCTTCTTTATTTCTCAAATCTTGAGCATCTTTAATATAGGTAGTACCATTTGCTTGAGTTGCTAATACACATATAACAGGTATTTCATCTATCAATCTCGGAATAATTTCTCCTTCTATTGTAATTGCTTTTAGATCTGAATATGAAATTTTTATATCGCATACTGACTCATTAGATTTTTCATATTTATTAAGATATTCTATATTAGCACCCATTTTTTCTAATATTTCTAAAATCCCGCCTCTTGTTTCATTAGCACCAACATTTCTTATAATTATAGAGGAGTTTGGTATTATGCATGCTGCTACTAAAAAGAATGCTGCTGATGATATATCACCACAGATATCAATATCTTTAGGAATAAGCTCTGATTTTGATATTTTTACAATATTTTTATCTATTTTCAAATCAGCTCCAAAATATGTAAGCAAGTTTTCTGTATGATTACGTGATTTATAAGGTTCAGAAAAGACTGTAGATCCTTTAGCATTTAATCCTGCTAACAGTATAGCTGACTTCACCTGTGCTGAAGCTAACTTTGAATGATATGTTATACCTTGCAACTCGGATACTGATCCCCATATTTTTAATGGTGCTTTAAAATTATTATGATCAATTTTTGCTCCCATAAGTTCCAAAGGTTCAATTATTCTTTTCATTGGGCGTTTTGATAAACTTGAATCTCCCACTAAAACCGAATCAAAATCTTGGGCAGCTAATACTCCACTTAATAAACGCATCGAGGTTCCAGAATTACCACAATCCAAATTTACATTATTATGATTCATTAATTTTTTAGGTGCTTTAAATGATAACTTTTGAGCTTCTTTAAATTCTATTTCACAACCTAAATTTTTCATAATATTTAAAGAAGAATGACAATCCGCACCTAAAGAAAAGTTATTAATATTTAAACTTCCACCTGTAAGACCTGATATAATCACAGCTCTATGACTTATTGACTTATCAGAAGGAATTGTAATTTCTCCACTTAATTTTTTTATTTTTTTAATTTTCACATCCATAAACTTTATTAGACAATAATTTTTAAAAAAAAGCAACCATGTAACTTCGCACAAATAAGCGTTTTTGAAGATAGATAAAATATATACTATTTGTAACAATTTCTTAATATTTACTCCAAAACACTAAATTTTTTATTACTTATGTCGTTTATAAGTATATAAGTATTACATAATGAGTTAAGAGGAGCTTTTTTATCTATTTATTTTTTCCTTATATTGATACACACACTTTGATATGATTCAACACTCAATCTTTACGCAACCTCCACAAAAGGTTGTTTTTTTTATTCAGCTTTATATCCTTTGAATACATTTATATATCATTTGTAACAATTTCTTAATATTTACTCCAAAACACTAAATTTTTTATTACTTATGTCGTTTATAAGTATATAAGTATTACATAATAAGTTAAGAGGAGCTTTTTTATCTATTATTTTTCCTTATATTGATACACACACTTTGATATGATTCAACACTCAAACTTTATACAACCTCCACAAAAGGTTGTTTTTTTTATACTTTTTAATTTCAATAAATTGTATAATATTATATTATAATGAATAAAAAATAAAAATCATTTTATTAAGGTAATACTTCAAATGTATATTATTGAATTAATATTCAATGGAATAAACAATTTAAAACAAAAAATAAATAAATCTAACAAAAAAAATAAAACTATTAATTTAGAAAACGATATTTCTGATCAAGATTGCCAACACCTTTTTATGCCTATTGATAGTACAAACAAAACATTTGCTTGTACTAAATGTGGAAAATTAATTCATTGCGATAATATCGAAAAAAAATCAAACTTTTTTAGATATCTACATCGACACTTCTAAGAATGTCTACTATCCTTTTTGATGATAATCCATCTCCATATGGATTGATAGACTCAGACATTCGTTTGTATTCCGTTTGATCTTCCAATAATATCTGAACCTCTTTTACAATTTTTTCTTCATCTGTACCAACCAACTTTACTGTACCATATTTAACAGCCTCTGGTCTTTCTGTTGTATCTCTTAATACAAATACAGGTTTACCTAATGATGGTGCCTCCTCTTGCACTCCACCTGAATCTGTAAGTATTAAATATGATTGTTTCATTAAACTTGCAAATGGTGCATAATCTAATGGTTCTATAAGTTTTATTCTATCTTTTCCTTCTAATTTAGAATAAACTGTCTTCCTCACGTTAGGGTTTAAATGAACAGGATACACAACCTGTATATCTTTATTCTTTTCTACTAACCTTAATATAGCACTACATATATTTTCTAAAGGTTTGCCAAAATTTTCTCTTCTATGTGAAGTCAATAATATAGTCTTTAAATTCTGATCTAGATTTAAAAATGATAAATCAGATAAATTATTATTAACAGTATATAGTAAAGCATCTATAACGGTATTTCCTGTTTTATATATATGTTTATCGGATATACTAGACTTAATTAAATTATCTACAGATTCATCCGTTGGGGCAAAATGATACTCACAAAGCGCATCAACAAATATTCTATTTATTTCCTCAGGAAATGGATAATATTTATTAAAAGTACGTAATCCGGCTTCAACATGACCAACTTTTATTTTTGCATAATAAGCACTTAATGCTGCTGCCATAGATGTTGTTGTATCTCCATGGACAAGAACTATATCAGGTTTTACTTCTTCATAAACATCTTTCATCTTCATTATTACATCAGAAGTTAAACTCCATAAATTTTGATTTGGTTTCATTATGTTAAGATCATAATCCGGAATAATATTAAATAAATGTAAAACTTGATCCAACATTTCTCTGTGTTGTGCTGTTATACATACAGTTGATTCAAAAATATCTTTATTCTTTTCCAGCTCTAATACTAAAGGAGCCATCTTTATAGCTTCTGGTCTTGTACCAAATACTGTTAAAACTTTAATTTTTCTCATATAATTATTATACATAAAAAATAATTGGAGTGAATATAATGAAAAAAGTAATAATTTTAGTAATTGATTCTATGGGAATAGGTGCTATGGATGACTGTCTTGAATATAATGACATTAAACAATGTAATACTTTATGTAATGTAGCAAAATATGTTAATGGCTTAAACGTTCCGACTTTAGAAAAACTTAATCTTGGAAATTTATGTAAAATACAAGGTGTGAAACCTAATGAGATAGAAAATAGTCAATATGGAATAATGATAGAAAAATCTAAAGGCAAATGTACAACCACAGGACATTGGGAAATGGCAGGTATTATACTTGATAAACCATTTAAAACTTATCCTCAAGGATTCGATTCTGAAATTATTAATGAATTTATAAATAATACCGGCTGTAAAGGTATTTTAGGAAATTATCCTGCCTCTGGAACAAAAATCATAGAAGATCTATATTTAGATCACCAAAAAACAAAATACCCGATAATCTATACAAGTGCTGACAGTGTTTTTCAAATAGCTGTAGATATTGATATTATACCTATTGATACTTTATATGATTGGTGTATAAAAGCAAGAAAAATCTTAATCAATGATAATAATGTATCTCGAGTTATAGCTAGACCATTTAAAATGCAAAATAATAAACCGGTTAGGATATCTTCTTTAAGAAGAGATTTTTCTGTAGCACCTTTCAAAGATACTATTTTAGATGATGTACTAAAAAATAATGGTATTGTTTTAGGAATTGGAAAAATTGAGGATATTTTTGTTAAAAAAGGAATATCTCACGCAATTCATACAGGTTCAAACAAAGAAGGACTTGAATTAACTATTAAAGCTCTTAAAAATGAACTTAATCTAGATAAACTTAAAATAGATACAGATATTAATATATCTATAAATCCTGCATATAAACTGATATTTACAAACCTTGTAGACACTGATATGTTATACGGGCATAGAAATGATCCTATAGGTTATGCTAAAGCCATTGAAGAAATTGATTCTTATTTACCGGAAATTATTAATAATCTTTCTAATGAGGATCTTTTAATTATTACAGCAGATCACGGATGTGATCCAACAGTGCCAGGAACTGATCATACAAGAGAAAAAGTACCTGTATTAATTTACAATAAAATGCAATCAGGAAAAAATCTAGGTGAAATTTTTGGTTTTGATTTTATTGCTAAAAACATCAAAAAATGGTTTGATATCTAATATTTAAAGATATATTCAAAATCTTAAAAAAACATATACAAGGTATTAATTATAGATTAAAGAATCTACTGCTAAATTAAAATCTGATGATTTAAATACATAATTTCCACTTACAAGTACATTAGCTCCCAGATTTTTACAAATTTTTGCTGTTTTATCATTTATTCCACCATCAACTTGAATATGTATATCCTTATTTCCTACCATTTCTTTTGCAATTTTTATTTTTTCCGCTGCTTCAAAAATAAATCCTTGACCGGAAAATCCAGGCTCTACAGTCATAATTAACAGTAAATCTATATATGGTAAATATTCTTTAATTACTTTTATATCTGTATTTGGCTTTATACTCAATCCGGATTTTACATTATAAGATTTTATTAATTTTAATGTTTTTAAAGTATCCACTAAAGTAGCCTCATAATGCACTGTTATTAAATCTGCTCCAGCTTCTACAAAATCTTTAATATATTTTTCCGGATCAGTTATCATTAAATGAACATCAAAAAATAAATCACTTTTATTCCTTAAAGATTTTACTACACAAGGACCAATTGTAATGTTATTAACAAAATGACCATCCATAACATCTATATGTATCCATTTAGCCTTAGAATCCTTAATTTTTTTCAACTCAGATTCTAAATTAGAAAAATTACACGACAAAATTGAAGGTGATACTATTATATTGCTCATTAAATTATATCCTTTATTTTAAACTTATTTTTTATCATTATATAAACCTAAAGCTATACAAGCTTGTAATGCAGCATTTTGTTCTGATTCTTTCTTAGATAAACCTGTTCCAATAGCTAATTGCTTATTTTGGTAATATACTTCTGTTGTAAAAACTCTTTGATGAGGTTGACCTTCAGTTTTTACTAATTTATATTCTGGTAAAGTTTTATCAATACTCTGAGTATATTCTTGTAAAGCTGCTTTTGCATTATATTTTACTATATTCTTTTCTATTTCTACTACATCATTTATATAAAAATTTTTAAGAATATCATATACTTCTTTAATCCCTATATCTAAATATAATGCTCCAATAAATGCTTCAAAAGCACACGCTAAATTAGATCCTCGTGTCCTTCCACCTTGATTTTCTTCATTTAAACCTAGCTTTAAATAAAATCCGAGATTAAATGTTCTTGCATATTTTTCTAATTGCTGATCACTTACTAAAATAGAACGAATATTACTTAATTCCCCTTCAGAATAGTTTGGAAATCTTTTATATAAATACTCACTTGAACAACTTTTTATTATAGAATCACCTAAAAATTCAAGTCTTTCATTAAATTCTACATCTTGTAAATTATTCTCTTTGACATAAGAACTATGTGTTAAAGCTATATCCAAATTTTCTAAATTCTTTAATTTTAATCCCAGTTTATTAATAAAATTTTCAAGCTCTTTATATCTATTTTCTTTGTTCCTACTCATTAAATTAATAACCTAATTAAATACTAATAAATTACATAACTTATCATAAAATAAATAAAAATCAGACCAGATAGGATTATACAATACAAAAAATTTAAAATAATAATACGCAATAGGTACAGCAAAAATATACCCATCAGTTCTATCTAAAAATCCCCCATGACCAGGCAAAGTGTTACCAGAATCTTTTACTCCGGCATCTCTTTTTATCAATGATTCTGATAAATCACCTAGTTGAGAAGATATTGTAATAATTATACCTATAATAATACTATGATAAATTGGTAATTTTATTATAAATCCTATAATAATCGAAACAACAACCGCAAATAAAGTTCCACCAATAGCCCCTTCCCTAGTCTTTTTAGGACTTACTATAGGTGCTAAAAGATTTTTCCCAAATTTTCTACCAAAATAATAACCTCCAACATCAGTAGCTATTACTACAAAAAACGTCAAAATTAAAAATCCTAATCCAGGATTATTTGAAATTTTTAGCATACCTAAAGACTCAGAACTTAATTGCCTCATTAATATAAAATGACAAGGAAGCCATCCACAATATATTGATCCTAAAACAGTAGTTGCAACATTTGCTATGTATGGCTGTCTTCCTTTAAATAATATCGCACAAAAAGCACCTATTGTACTACCAACCAATACTATAGGAATTAAATCATGTCTTTGAAATCCTGCTAAAATTACAAAAGCTATTTGGGTTATAAATAAAATACTAGGAGAAGGAAAAAATCCTTTACAACCTAATATTTTTAAATATTCTTTTGTCCCTAAAAATACAATAATTCCAACAAGAAACATTATAGGTAATCCGCCTGCTATTACACAGAAAAGTGCCAGAAAACCTATAACCCATCCTGTTATTACTCTCATTTTATTTGGCTTTAAGCTATCCAGTATTCCCATCATTCTATACTGTTAATACTTCTTTCTCTTTTTCACTAGCTAAAGTATCTATATTTTTTATGTAACTATCTGTTAATTTTTGAATCTTATCTTGATTATCTTTAACAACATCTTCTGATAAATTCTCATCTTTTTCTATTTTCTTTAAGTCATCTGTCATGTCACGACGAATATTACGAATAGCAACTTTTGACTCTTCTGCTATTTTCTTAACTTCTTTTGTTGTTTCTTTTCTTTTTTCTGCAGTCAAAGGTGGAAATGATAATCTTACAACCATTCCATCACTATTTGGTTGTACACCTAAATCCGCTTTAATTAATGCTTTTTCTATCTCTTTTATTATAGTTTTGTCATAAGGCGAAATTACCAAAATAGTACCGTCTTGTACTGATACTTGAGATATCTGTCTTAATGGTGTAGGTACAGAATAATAATCAATCATTACCTTATCAAGCATTATAGGATTTGCCCTTCCTGTTCTTACTTGTGCAAACTCTTTCTTTAATTGAGTTATAGCTTTTTCCATTTTTTCTTTGCCATTTTTAAATAATTCTTCTAACATCATACAATTATTCTCCTACAAAAGTACCTACTTTTTCGCCTTTTAATATTTTACAAATACTGTCTTCTAATTTAAAATCAAACACAACAATTGGTACACTGTTTCTTTTGCATAAATCACAAGAAGCTGTATCCATAACTTTTAATTCTTTATGTATTATATCATCATAAGTAATATATTCATACTTCTTTGCATCTAAATTTACTCTTGGATCATCCGAATATACACCATCTACTCCATTTTTAGCCATCAACATTACTTCTGCACCTATTTCAGATGCTCTTAATGCTGCGGCTGTATCCGTTGTAAAAAATGGATTTCCGGTTCCTGCTGCAAAAATTACTACACGATCTTTTTCCAGATGTCTTATTGCTCTAAATCTTACATACGGTTCTGCTATCTGATTCATTGCTATTGCCGTCTGAACTCTTGTTGATACATCTATCTTTCTTAATGCACTCTGAATTGCAATAGCATTCATAACCGTTGCTAGCATTCCCATATAATCACCACTTGCTTGGTCTAATCCTAATTTTGCACTATTTTTCATTCCTCGAAAAATATTTCCACCACCTACCACTACAGCAATCTGTGCACCAAGATTCTTTGCTTTCTTTATCTCGTTTGCTATCATTGCTACAGGATCATAGGATATACCAAACTCTTGATTACCTAAAAGTGCCTCTCCGCTGACTTTTAATAATATTCGCTTATATTTCAAATTATTATCGCTCATTTATAAAAATTCCTTAATAAATTTTTGTAAATCTAATCTTTTTATAAAAATATCTTAATTAATTCTGGATTTTTCTTCTTCTGTAACACCTTTGATTGTTAAATTTACTCTACCTTTATCATCAATTTTTATAACTTTTACAATTACTTCATCTCCAACAGATAATGCTGATTCTACAGTTTCTACTCTTTCTTTACTTATTTGAGATATATGAACCATTCCATCTTTTCCAGAAGCTAATTCTACAAATGCACCAATAGGTATTATTCTTACAACTTTACCCTTTCTTACCATACCTTCAACAGGTCTAAACGTAGCTGATTCTATTAATTTTATTGCTATATCTGCTCCATTTTGATCTAATGAAGTAATTGTAACTTTACCATCATCTTGAATATCTATCTCTACTCCTGATTGATCTATAATACTTCTTATATTTTTTCCTCCAGGTCCGATTACTGTTCCTATATCTTCTACAGGTATATACATTGTATGAATTCTAGGTGCATAAGGTGACATTTCTTCCCTTGGTTTTGTTATTACCTCTCTCATTTTACCTAAGATATGTAAACGTCCCTCTTTTGCTTGTGCCAAGGCTTGCTTTAATGTTTCAATTGATATACCTTTTACCTTCATATCCATTTGTAATGCAGTAATGGCCTCATCATTTCCGGTAACTTTAAAATCCATATCACCAAGAAAATCTTCTATACCTTGAATATCAGTTAATACGACAGTCTTATCTTCTTCCTTTATAAGACCCATCGCAACACCACCTATCATACATTTTACAGGCACACCGGCATCCATTAAGGCCATCGAACTTCCACAGGTAGAAGCCATTGAAGTTGATCCGTTTGACTCTAAAACATCAGAAGTTACCCTAATTGTATACCCATATTCATCCATATTTGGTAATGCAGGAACATTAGCTCGCTCTGCCAAATTACCATGTCCTATTTCTCTTCTGCCTGGTCCTCTTAATGGTCTTACTTCACCAACTGAAAATCCAGGGAATATATATTTATGCATATATGATTTCTTTGTTAATGGATCTACACCGTCTAATTCCTGTGCCATCCCAGGTCCTGCTAAAGTCGCTACTGATAAAACTTGAGTCTGTCCTCTTGTAAATACTGCTGATCCGTGTGCTCTTGGTATTACTCCTACTTCACACCATATTGGTCTTACTTCTGTTATTTTTCTTCCATCAGCTCTTACTGATTCGTCTACTATCATCCTTCTCATTATGCGCTTTTCTAAATATTTAAATTCTTCTGAAATAAAATCAACACCTGACTCTTTTATCATTAAATTAATAGGATGGTCTTCTCCAAGTTCTTCTATTTTCTCTTTTACAAGTTTTTTTGTTTCATCTAATTTATTTTTTCTATAATCTCTATCAAAATTATGATATGCATCATATACAGCATCGTATGCTATATTTTGAATAAGTTCTTTTAGTTCACTTGTATCGTATGGATCTATAAATTCTTTCTTTACTATTTGACACTCTTCTACAAATTTTCTTTGAGCTTCTACTTGATTTTTTATTTCAATTTGTGCAAATTGTACAGCTTCAATAATATCTTCTTCAGTTACAAAATTGCATCCTGCTTCGACCATTATTACACTATCTTCAGTTCCTGCAACAACAATATCTAAATCTGATTTTGCAGCTTCTTCGTGTGTTGGATTAGCTATTAATTTTCCATCTAATTTAGAAACTCTAACTGCACCTATAGGTCCTTCAAAAGGTGCTTCTGTTAAACTTAACGCAAATGATGCACCTAACATTGCTAATGTATCAGGTTGATTTACCTGATCATAACTCATTAATTGTGCTACTATCTGTACATCATTTCTATATCCTTTTGGAAACAATGGTCTTATTGGACGATCTATTAATCTTGAAATAAGTATAGCTTTTTCAGATGGTTTCCCTTCTGTTTTTGTATAACCCCCAGGAATTTTACCAATACTTGACATTCTTTCTTCATAATCTATTAGCAATGGGAAAAAATCTATACCTACTCTAGGTTCCGGAGATACAGTGGCGTGAACAAAAAGCATAGTATCTCCGCATCTTACTGTTACCGATCCGCTTGCACTTTTTGCATACTTTCCGGTTTCTATTTCTACAACTTTATTTCCAATAATTACTTGTGTTTTTTTTGATTCTACCATTGTTTTTCTTCTTTCTTCTTTCTCACATCTTTTTTATTAGATTTTATTATAACTCAAATTTTATTTATTATTATAATTTGCTTAACAAAATTTAATATATCTCAATTAAAATATTTATTCTAGCTATTTTTACTAAAATTTTATTATAACATCTTCCTTTTTTTTTATTTTCAAAAATTTTTTATTTATTTTTTTTAAAAGTGTCTTGCGAAAAATTTTTCCTTATGTTATTATATGAAAGTTGTTAAAACAATTTATTGCGGAAGTAACTCAATTGGTAGAGTACCTGCCTTCCAAGCAGGCTGTTGCGAGTTCGAGCCTCGTCTTCCGCTCCATTTTTTATTTATGGCGACATGGCCAAGTGGTAAGGCAGAAGCCTGCAAAGCTTTTATCCCCCAGTT